>NZ_JBFTKN010000002.1:0-578661 GCF_056395965.1 Dyella sp. 05T440 | reverse complement strand
CTACAAGGGAGCGGCTGCGTCCTTTCATTCGCAACCCAACACCGTAGGGCCACCCCTGTGGGAGCGCACCCTGTGCGCGACAGCCACGCCTGGGTGTATCGCTTCGTCGGCTTGTCGCGCACAGGGTGCGCTCCCACAAATGGCCGAACCGCAACGTTGATCCACCATTCGTCCGCCTGCGCCCCCTTTGTAGGAGCGCACTTGTGCGCGACCGCAGCGCTGTGGCGTACCGCTCCGTTGGTTTGTCGCGCACAAGTGCGCTCCTACAAGGGAGCGGCCCGGGTCATTTCATCCGCCATGCAGCGGCGTGCGAAAAACTCCTGTGGGAGCGCACCCTGTGCGCGACTGCCACGCCTGGGTGTATCGCCTCGTAGGCTTGTCGCACACAGGGTGCGCTCCCACAGGTTGGCACTACGCGCGTCGGTTCTCAGCCTTGGCGCTTGGCCATGTCCTCATGCAACGAGCGAACGCAGCCTTGCGCCGAACACATAATCACGCGATCCCAACACGCGGCTCACCGCGCGAAGATTATCCACGCCCGGCTCGTAGACCTGCGCAGGCTCATACCGCCCCATACCCTTCAATGAGTGGCGGAAGGGTGTTTCGCGAGCGGCCGACTCATCGCGCGATGCCAGGCCAGGGTCATCATGCCCACCGCAAAAGCACCGGCGAGGGCGAACTGGATGACGCGAGTCAGCCACAGCCAAAGCGTGCCTGTGTCAGAGGAAATCGACGTACTGAGGATGATCAACATCGCATTGCACGCCAGCACGGCCACGGCGGCGGCCGGCCCGCCGGCGCAAACGCGCTGTCCAAAGCCGATCAGCACCACCAGCAACAATCCGGCGAGGAAGGGCAGGCTGGGCGAGGTCAGCAAGAGCGTATGCATCAGCAAGCCGAGCAGACCGCCGGCAAAGTTGCCGATGATCATGCCCATCGCGTGGGCGCGGCCACGCTGCAGGTCGAAATTGGCCACCAGCATCACGGTGGCAATCATCACCGGCAAGACATCGGTCAGGCCAAAGAGCAGATAGACCAGCATCAAGGGCATCACGATGGCAACGCCGGCCACGGCCATAGCCACGGGCGCCTCCCGGCCCGGTGCGGCGTTGGCCGGCGGCTTGGGCGCCGCCGTGAGCGGCCACGCGGCGTATACCAGCCAGATCGCCAGCAGCGCGACCGCCATGCTGCGAATGAAGGCCAGTGGCAGGATGCCCGCCTGGGCCGGCGCCACCATCACGACCACGGGGATGGTCGCCAGGCTGATCAACAACAGCAGCGGCGGCAGCGGCGGCGCGCCTCGGAGTATGCGAAGAAAGGCCAGGAACACGCCCAGGCCGATCAAGCCAAACAGCACCACCGGCGTGTCGCGAAACAGCGAGGCGATGGCAAACGCGAACAGCGACGTCACCGACATCACCGCCATCAGGCCTATCGCCATTTTCAGCGGCGGTCGCATCGGGAGGTTCGACAGCAGCACCGCGGCAAGCACCGGCCCCAGAAAGCTTGGCGCCCATTGCAGCATCTCGCTGAGCACGAACGCCGCCGTGACACCCACCGCAAAGCGCAAGGTGGCATGCAAGGTCACATCGCCTTGCGTGGGAGCCTCGGTGCGCGAGGCGCTCATCGCACGTAACTGAGCATGGCGATCATCCAGATCCACACCCGCGCCAATGGATTCATCAGCGAGTTTTCGCGCGTGAGGACCACCACGTTGGCCTGCGCACCACTGCGGCCGGGCGGCAGCTGTTGGTCCGGGCTGCGAGGTGGATCGAGCATGATGCGCACCGGAAAACGCTGCGGCTCGCGCAGCCATCCGCTGGGTGCATTGACCGTGGGCAGCTGGCCGTTCGGCGCTTCATCGCCCTGTGCAATGCCCCAGCCCACGCTGTCGACGTGCGCGGGGAAGACCTTGCCCGGCTGGTCGTCGAACACCACCAGGGCGCGGTTGCCCGTGGCGATATGGCCGAGCTGGTTCTCGCGCATGGCCGCACTGATCCAGCGCGGACCGTCGGCGACGAAACTCATTACGGGCTGGCCGCGGCTGGCGAACTGGCCAGGCGAGAGGCGCAGATTGGTGACCACGCCATCGCTCGGAGCGACCACGGTCGTGTGGCGCAGATCGAGTTCGGCCTGGTCGAGGGCGGCGCGCGCCTGACGTACCTGCGCATTGCTGGCACCGGTCTCGCCCATGCGTATGCGTGCGCGTTCGGTTTGCGCCTCGCCCTGGCCGATATCGGCAATGTTCTTGGCGATATCGGAGCGGGCGCGGATGGCCGACGTTTCCGAGAGCGCGCGCTTGGCCGACAGATCCAGCACGATCTTGCCTAATTGCTGGGACGCGGCCAGATCCACGCGCTGCCGGTTCAGTTGCGCTTCGGCCACCTGGACGTCGGCCACCGACGCGTCCGCGGCCTGCGTCGCCAGCACCAGGTTGGCCTGGGCTGCCCGCAGCGCGATCTGAAACGGCCGCTGATCGATGCGGAACAACACGTCCCCTTGCTTCACCCGGCGGTTGTCGGACACCTCGACCGTCACCACCGGTCCGGTGACCTCCGGTGCGATCTGCACCAGGAACGTGTCGATCGCTGCCTGCGATGTGTACGGCGTAAAGCGATCAGCGATCATGTGATAGATGAAGATCACCAGCAACACCAAGAGCGTCACCAGCACGATGCGGCGTTCGCGCGACGCGCCGGCCGCGGGGGCGGCGGGTGATGCTGCGGGAGGCGGCGACTCGTTCGCTGGGCTCTCGGCGCATTCTTGACGATCGTTGGATGGCTCGGTGGACATGTGCGCTCTCGTCACGTGACTCACGGTAGGGGTGGTCGCGCGCCCGGTTGGCGCGACGTGCTGGTGGCACGGTCTGGGCTGGTCGCCTGATGCGCTACCGGCAGCGGCGCCACCTGGGCGATCCAGTCGCCACCCAGCGCACGGTACAAATCCACCAGCGAGCGATAGCCGTCGCCGCGCGCCGAACTCAACGACAGTTGCGCGGAGAACAGACTGCGTTCGGTATCGAGCACTTCGAGATAGTCGGTATAGCCGTTGTCGTAGCGCTCTCGCGTGAGCTCGACTGCACGCGTCAGCGCCGCCACCTGCCGTTCCAGCGAGGCGACCAGGACGCGCTTGGCCTGGATGGCCGCGAGCGCATCGTCGACATCGCGAAAGGCGCTCTGGATGGTCTTCTGATAGGCCTCCAGCGCCTGGTCGCGGCGCGCTTCGGCCTGACGGTTGGCGGCATCGATGGCGCCACCTGAAAAAATGGGGCCGAGCAGTTGGCCCGCATACGACCATGTGCGGGAACGTCCGGAGAACAGCCCATTGAGTTCCGGGCTTGCACCGCCGCCGGCAGCAGTCAGCGAGAGGGTGGGGAAGTACAGCGCGCGTGCTGCACCTATCAGGGCATTGGCCGCCACCAGCTGTTGCTCTGCCTGCAGGATATCGGGACGTCGCGTGATCAGCTCCGAAGGCAAGCCGGCAGGTACGCGCGGCACGCTCAATTGCTGCAGGGTGTGTCCGCGCTTGATTGGTCCCGGGTTGCGACCGATCAGCACCGACAAGGCATGCTCCTGCTGCGCAATGGCCTGCTGCAGCACCGGGATCGCGGACGCGGCGGTTTCATACTCCGCCGTGACCTGCATCATCTCGAACTCCGATACCGCGCCGCCATCCAGGCGCAGCTGAAACACTTCGACAGTGCGCCTGCGGCCATCCAGCGTGGCTTGGGAAATCTCCAGCTGGCGATCCAGATCGAGCAGCGTGATGTAACCGGAGACGATGCTGGACACCAGGGTCAGGGCGACGCCCAGTCGCGCTTCCTCAGTCGCGAACAGGTTGGCTCGCGCCGCTTCGTTCTCACGACGAATACGCCCCCAAAGGTCGAGCTCCCAGCTCGCCGACAGCAGGGCGGAATAGCTGGTGATTTCGGGATTGGCGCCCGCCGGCAGCGGCGTCGTGCTCTGGCTCACGCGTTGGCGGCTGGCATTGGCGCCATAGCCGATTTGCGGCAGACCTTGCGCCCGAGAGCTGATCACCAGCGCGGCGAATTCATCGACGCGAGCCGTCGCAATACGCAGATCGTGGTTGGCCGCCAATCCTTCATCCACCAACGCATCGAGCTCAGTGTCGCCAAAACTGCGCCACCAGGCGGGTACATCAGCCAGGGTCGCCGTGGGTATGGCGTAGCCTTTGGCGGCATCGGCAAAGCGATAGCCCTGCGGCGCATGGACCGTCGGCCGTGCATAGTCGGGGCCGAGTGTGCAGCCCGAACCCACGCATGCCATCGCGACGACGATCATCGCGATGGCTAAGGGGAGCTGGTCGATTCGCGGCTTGCGACTCACGCTTCCCCCTCTCGCGTTGGCTCAAGACCACGGGTGGCCAGGTCGCACGTTCGCCCGGGCGATCGGAAACGAACATGCTGTGGGATCTGCCACTAGAAGCGGACCTTGAGCAGCAGCTGGAATCCATTGAACTTGAAGCTCGTGTGCCCCTTGAAGCTGCTCTTGTCGATGTCGGCGTTGATCTTGTTATAGGCGTACTGGGTCACGACGCCGAAGTTGGGCCATGGATAGAACTCCACGCCCAGGCGCGCGTTGTAAAGCTTGGCGTCGATGTCGCCGATATTGGCCTTGAAGGCGCCGGCATCGGCGACAAAGCGGGCCCAATCTTCCAACTGGTAACGATAGGACACGCCAACGGACGGATCAGGCAAGTCGGTGGATGCGCTGGCCGAGACCGTGCGCGTCGCCGAGGCGCTGCCGCTTGCACCGGCCGCGTTGACCGTGCCCTTCAGACGCAGGTCGAAACTGTAATTCTGCAAGCCGCCGGCGAGAGCAAAGGCGCCCTTGTCGCCGATCCAGATCCAATACCGGTACGTCAACCCGCCCGCATCCAGCGTGAACTTGGAACTCAGGGTGCTACCGACCGCAATGGTCTGGTTGTTGAACACCAGCGTCCGGTTGACCGTGCGCGAATGGTCGTTGTCGTCATGGAAGTAGGTCAATTCAAATTCATGGCGCTCCCAGGGGCGCCAGCTTGCCGAGATGAAAGGCAGGCTTTTGGTTCCCCCCTGGCCAAGGTCGCGCGAAAAATCCAGCGACGTACCGGAGCGCTTGATATCGCCGTCGACACGCATGGTCGCCGACAAGTCATTGGAAAAAATGCCGGCATCGATGGCGACATAATCGAGCATCGGGTGGTCGTCGGCGACGGCGGGACCTAGCGCATCGGCAAGCATGCAGCACAACAGCGCAAAGGCGATGAGTGGATACTTCATATATCCCCCTTCGTTGAATCACTACCCGTGGACCATGCGCTGATGCGCACAGCCGGTCGTGGTCAGATGATTCACGCGACACCCCGATCGCATGGAAGATCCCTACCAAATCATGAGACGCGTGACGTAGCATCCTCGTGAATTTGCGCGCTATCGATCGCGCTCCCATCAAAAATGCGCATGGGTAATCTGAGCTATCCCGTCTTGATGACGCGACGCTCAGTAGATCTACCTAAAATCACTACGTATATCTTTTTCGCGTTCTCCAACATGCATCGATTAGGCATGCGCATCCACTCGCTTCGGGCGAATCAGCTAACCACCGCATCGACAAACTCTGCGCTATCTTGGGGTAACGGCGCGGGAGGTTGTCGTATCCGCAGATGGGCTGCCATGCGCCTTGAACTGACACCGTTGGGGAATAGCCATGACGAGCGAAGCGCTCCTGCCGGTCACAGGTGAAGCACCGTCGAACAGGCAGCGTCTGTTCGTGCGCTACTACACCGGGATCCTGATGGACCTGGTGGTGCTCAACCTTTTTGCCGAGTACTGGAAGAATGTCTACGTCGATACCTTCACGACGTCCTTGCTTTGCGCGATCGTGTTGCAGGTGCTGCTGAAACTGACGGTAGCCCTCGAACATAAAGTCGGCGGCTACTTCAAGAAGAAGCCCGGTGGGTGGATGAAGTTCCTCCGGTTCTTCTGTGCGTGGCTGATCCTGTTCGGATCGAAGTTCGTGATACTGGAGGCGATCGTCCAGCTCTTTGGCGAGGACGTGCGGTTCTACGGTGCATTCCACGGCATCGTCGCGCTTATCGTTGTGGTCGTGGTGATGCTGGTCGCCGAGGAGCTGATCGTGCGCCTGTATCGCAAGCTGGCCGACTGAGCGCGCAAGCTGGCGGATATCGGCCACGCTGGCTGCATTGCTCTCAATCCCGCCCTTGGGCCAAGCCGGAGCGGCGCTGTGGTGGTTCCTTCGGCCGACGCTAACGAGTGGCATTCATGCGTACGACTTCTGACTCTCTCATCGCCGGGCTGTTTGATCGAGGCGGCTTGAGAGCCATCTTCGACCATGCCAGAAATGCGGTGGTCGCCACGCTTATCGTGGCAGCGGGACTCGGCACGGCCCGCACCCAGGACCTGACCGACTTGATTGGTGTCCCGTATCCGCTGATCGCTGGCTATGTCGTTGCGGGGCTCGGTTGTGCGCTCGTTGCGCTCAACTTTCTCGACGGACTGCGCAAGCTGGCTCGCTTGCGCTGGCATGTGGTGCTGCAGATCGCCCTGGGTCTGGGTTACCTGTTCGCTTCGATTCGCATCGTGCAGTTCCTGATCTTCATGCGCACCCACGTCTGCTAGGCGGCCAGCGGCTGACGACTGCAAGCAGGTTGGCATAGCGTGCTGCCACTGAGTTCGAGCCCTGATGACCGCAGGCTTCCACCTGAATGCTCAGGGCGAATAGCGCGTAAACACAAAGTCACGTTTCTCGACCGGCACATGGCACGCATAGCAGGCGTGCGCATCCATGTGGGCCGGTTTCCCATCGTTGAACTGCACGAATCCCCAGCCGCCCGATGACGCATAGGCTTTGGAATCCTTGATCATGAACTGAACATTCGTCGGCTGGCCCGCGACGAAAGACTGGGCACGGCCGAACGCCTTGTTGTTCTCTTCCGACGGAACGTATTGCCAGGCGATTCGCGCAATGATGGCGCCGTCGGGGAAGGGCAGCTTGCCCGATCGATAGGCCTCGATCGCGATATCGTTGCCAAGGATGGCCCGTATATCGTTGAGACTCCCTTCCTCGTGGGCCACGGAGACCAGCTTCCAATCCCGGTAGCCCGCCGGCATGGCGTCGGCGATGGCGGCCGCATTCTTGGTGGCATCCTCCGCATGCACGGGCTGGATGGTCCCGGCGAGGCTCAGGGAAAGAGCGAGAAATAAGACAGGTGCGTCGATCTTGTTCATGGAGCCTCCACCGTGCATGCCGACGACTGATTCGCCATCATCGGCGGCTGGTCTGCAACAAGCAAGCCGCGCTGCTAAGCGTCCTGATACCGCGCATAGACCTCGGTAATCCAGCTGACAAAGACCCGGACCTTGGCATTCAATTGCCGACTCGGGGCGTAAACGATATAGACGTCCAAAGGATCGGGGCGCCATGGCTCCAGCATGGGAACAAGCTCCCCACGCGCGATCGAGGGTCGCACCATGAAATCAAGCGTGTGGATCAGGCCAAGGCCAGCAAGTGCCGTGGCCAGATGCGCATTGCTTTCGTTGACGGTCACGCTGGTGACCGGCTCGATCTGGAACGCACCGTCCTGGTCTTGGAAGTGCAGTGGCTGGACCAGGCCACTTCGTGCGGAGAAATAACCAGCGACGGGATAGCTGCCGGTGAGGATCTGGCGAGGATGGCCAGGCACGCCGTAGCGTTCGATATAGGCGGGGCTGGCGCAGGTGGTCCAACGGAGTTTGGCAATGCGACGGGCGATCAGCGAGCCGTCATTGGCCGTGCTTCGAATGGCGCAGTCGACATTTTCGCCGATGACATCCACCACGCGATCCGTCACGCCGATATCGAGATGGATGTCGGGATAGCGCTCGCGAAATTCCGGCAGGGCGGGTATCAGGATGCCGCTTGCGGTTGAACCTCCGGTGTCGACCCTCAGGCGGCCGCGCGGATTGGCATGGGTCCGGCCGAGCGTCGACTCGACATCGTCCAGTTCGGCCAGCAACTGGCGCATGCGTTCGTAATAAGCCGTGCCTTCGTTGGTGACCTGCACCCGACGCGTGTTGCGCTCAAGCAGGGCCACGCCAAGGTGGGTCTCCAGCGAGCGCACCCATTTGCTCACGGTGGCGTTGGGCATCTGCAGCGATTGGGCGGCTCGATTGAAGCCGCCGGTTTCGACCACGCGACTAAAGACTCGGATGGCTTGCAAATGATCCATGGGAGGCTCCAGAACTTCGCTCGATTATCCACGCGGGTGGATAAACAAACCACCGAAGCGGCATTTATTCACCAGATTGGACACCCATTAACTGAGCTCACCGGGCGAGTTGACCCACAGGAGAGCACATGAACACCGTAAATCTCAGCAAAATCAATGTCGAACGTCATGAGGGGAAGATCGCCCTGGTGACTGGCGGGAGTTCTGGCATCGGTCTGGCCACGGCCAGGCGTCTGGCCCTGGAGGGCGCCAAGGTCTACATCACCGGCCGTCGCCAGACCGAGCTGGACGCGGCGGTCGCCGAGATCGGTCATCACACGACGGCGATCCAGGGAGACGTGTCGGACAACGCCGATCTCGACCGGATCTATGAGGTCATCCAGACCGCCGAGGGGCGCCTGGATCTGCTCTTCGCCAATGCCGGCGGCGGTGAGTTTGCTCCACTGGGCGCGATCACCGAAGCGCAGTTCCACAAGTACTTCAACATCAACGTCAAGGGAACGCTCTTCACTGTCCAGAAGGCACTGCCGTTGATGGGGCAGGGCTCTTCGATCGTGGTGACAGGGTCGATCACTGCGGTCAAAGGGGCTCCCGCCTTTGGCGTGTACGCGGCAACCAAGGCCGCCTTGCGTTCGTTCGTCCGCACATGGGCATCGGACCTCAAGGGTCGGGGCATCCGCGTCAATATCGTCGCCCCCGGCACCGTGGTGACGCCGGCGTACAAGTCGGAACTTGGCCTCAACGACGAGCAGATCGAGCAATTCGTCGCCCAGGTATCCGAGAGCACGCCGCTGGGCCGCGCGGGAACTACCGAGGAAATCGCCAGCGCGATGTCGTTCCTTGCATCCGATGAAGCCAGCTACATCACAGCGACCGAGCTGTTCGTGGACGGCGGTCAGGCGCAGGTCTGACGGGATCTGCGGCGGGCAATCGGAAATCGTCTTGCTCTTTTCGCCGATGCCATCGTGATCGATCGCTGCGCGGGCCGAGTCAACGGTCCGCGCAGCGTTAAAGCTGCCCGGGCGAAAAAAACCTAGAAGTTCGCACGCACCGTCACGCCCACCATCCTCGGATCACTGGGCTGTCCCAGGATCAGGCCGGAATTGCCCGTCTGGATGGTGAGTGCCGTGATGTAATTGCTGTCGAACACGTTGCGCGCGAACACGTCTGCTTCCCAATGGTCGTTGAAGCGGTAGCCCACGCTCGCATTGGTGACGTTGTAGCCGGCAATCCTCGTATAGATGGAATTGCTGGTATCGCTGTTGTAGCCGCTGCGCGCACTCGAGTCGACATGGAAGAGGAAGGCGCCGCTGCGAAACGGCAATTCATAGTCGAAACCCAGCGAACCCGCCCATTTGGACAAGCCCGCCAGCGGCAAGCCGGTGAGCACGTAAGCTCCCGGCACATTCGGGTTGCCTCGCGGATTGGACGTCTTGATGGCCAGCGAGGCCGGTGCCTTGAACGGCTGGCAGCCGCCCGCGGCGTTGGGGTTCTGCCATTCCAGCGGGCAGGGTCCCAGCGGATAGTCGGAGTATTTGCCATCGGCATAGGCAAGCGATGCATGCACCACGAAACCCTGGAAGACCTGCGCGGCGAAGTCCGCCTCCAGGCCTTTCACCGTGACTTCGGGAATATTGGCCGGGTACGTTCGCAGCGCCGCCGTCTCCACGCTGGAGGTGATGTTGGCTTGGTAGTTATCGACAGTCGTGTGATAAGCGGCAAGGTTCAGTGTCGCGCGGCCGTTCCACCACGCCGACTTCAGGCCTGCTTCCCACGTCTTGTTCGTTTCGTCCTTGATCACGGCCGTGGCGAGCGCCGGATTGTTCAAGGCATCCAGCGGCAGGCCGGACATGTTGAGCCCGCCGGATTTGTAACCGCGTGCATAGCTCAAGTAGCTCATCAGCGAGTCGGTGAACTGATAGGCCAGATTCGTACGCCCTGAAACGTTGCCGCCGCTGTCGGAGGCCGAGTAACTCTGCGGCCGGAACAGCGAGAGCTTGGCGTTGTCCTGGATGCTGCCCGGCGTGGTCGGCAGGCCGCCCGACACCGTGGTCGAATAGTCGCCATTCTTGTCTTCGTACGTATAGCGCAGGCCCAGCGTCGCGGTCAGCTTGTCAGTGATGCGGTAGTTGGCCTCGCCAAAGGCGGCATAGCTCTTCATTTCGAAATGCGAGTTGCCGTATTGGCCATAGCCGTCGGCAAGATTGTCCGGCATGCGCGGGAAATTCGTGGTGCTCACCAGCCAGTACGTGGCGGCCGGACCATACACGCTGATCGGCTTGCCATTGATTTCCTGCGTGTAGAAATACAGGCCGCCGACGTAGCTCAAAGGCCCCTCGCCGTTGGAGGCAACGCGAAACTCCTGGCTGTACTGATCCTGCCGCGACGGTATGCGCTGCACTGTCTGGATCGGCAGGCCGATGTAGTCGCGATCATTGGCGACATCCCATTTCCAGTAGCGCCAGGCCGTGATCGAGGTCAGCGTGACGGCGCCAAGATTCCAATCGGCATTCAGCGACACGCCGCCATCCTGCGTATTGATGTGCAATGGCGCGTCGATATCGGTGAGCCGATCGTAGACGTTGCGGCTAGGCGGCACATACACCGGAAAGCCATGCGCGGGCAGGTTGAGGGCGAGTCCTTCGAATTGCCGCGCCGCGCTCTTCAGGCTGGTGCCGACGCGCAGATAGTTTTGCGTGCAGCAGTCCGAATCGAGATTGGACACATCGGCAATCAGGCGCACGTTGAGATCGTCGTTGGGCTTGAACAGCAACTGGCCGCGCAGGGCGTAGTTGTCCAGTGAGTTCTCATCCTTGCCGGTGTTGACGTTGTGCAAGACGCCATCGCGCTCGGTGAATTGCGCGGCGAAACGACCGGCGACCGTATCGCTGAGCGGGCCGGAGACATTCGCCTTGGCCTGCAGGAAGCCGTTCTCGCCGACCGAAAGCTCACCGCTGCCCTCCGGCACGAACGTAGGTTCACGGCTGGTGATGTTGATCGCGCCGGCCGTGGTGTTCTTGCCGTACAGCGTGCCTTGCGGGCCGCGCAGCACTTCGATGCGTTCGATATCGGTGAAGTCGAACGCGGCCGTCGCCGGGCGGCCGTGATAGACGCCATCCACATAGAAACCCACGCCCGGCTCGATGCCATCGTTGGCCGCACTGACTGACAAGGTGTTCGAGCCCAGCCCGCGTATCGTGTAAGCGGTGTTGCGTGGGTTGGCGGAGTTGTAATAGAGCGAGGGTACGAGCAGGCTCAGTTGCTGGGTGTTGACCGTGTACGAGCGGTCGAGCCATTCACCGCTCACGACGGATACGGCAACCGGAACTTTTTGCAGCTCCTCTTCACGCTGGCGGGCGGTGACGGTGATCTTGTCGAGCGTAGCGGCGTCGTTCTTGTCGGCGGGCGGCGGTGGTGTTGGTGCCGGCGCCGGCGCGTCATCGGGCTGGGCGAAGGCGGCCATCGTGGTCGAACACGCCAGCATGGCGGCAAACAGAGGTGCACGACGCATGGGTGGTGAGTCCTTTTGGTCGACACAGCGGTGGACTGGCGCACGTGAGGGCGGGGTAGCCTTGCCCTACCGTTATGTAGGCAACTATATAGCGAAGATCAGGCTTGCATCAGCTTCTTGCGACAAATTTTTGCGTCTGCTGCGCAATTATTTGTCTAGGCAGCTATCGAGGGCGTCGAGGTCGGGGCCTGAGCAGGCGCGACGGTGCGTGGGGCGTGGCCGGTCGATGCCTGCATCCACGGGATGTACGCTAGGACGGTCGCACCCCGGCACCCTCGGCGCGGGGACGCACGTGTCGGGCGTGAAGAAGGAGCAAGCCCCATGCTAGCCATCAAAGGGACACTCGGCCTGGAAGCCGATGGCCGCAACTTCGGCGGGCGCGAACGCATCGCGTTGCTGATGAAGATCGACGAATCAGGCTCCATCGCAGCCGCTGCCCGCGAAGTGGGCATGAGCTACAAGGGCGCGTGGGAGGCTGTTGACGCCATGAACAACCTGGCGGGCGAGCCGCTGGTGCTTCGGGCCGCCGGTGGACGCAGCGGCGGAGGCACCGTGCTGACGGCGCGCGCGCGGCGGCTCATCGACGTCTTTCAGCGCATGGAAGCCGTCCATCAGCAATTCCTCAAGCATTTGTCCCAGATTGCGGACAACCCGCTTTCCGATATCGACCTGGTGAGGCGCTTTACGATGAAGACGAGTGCACGAAATCAATTGGCCGGTACGGTGGCAGCCGTGGAGTCCGGCGTCGTCAACGACGTGATCCAGCTGGACATCCAGGGTGGACAGCAGCTGGTTGCCACCGTGACCCATGAGAGCACCCAGAACCTCGGTCTTGCAGCAGGCAAGAGTGCCTTTGTACTGATCAAGGCATCCTCCGTCATCATCGGCCTGCCGGATAAATCGACGCGCTTGTCCGCACGCAATCAGTTGCAGGGAAAAGTCGCTTCGATCAAGCGCGGCGCCGTGAACGCCGAAATCGGCATCGAGCTGGATGGCGGCAACGCCCTCGTTTCCATCATCACCATTGCGAGCCTCGATTCGCTTGCCCTGCGCGAGGGGACGCCCGTCGTCGCGATCATCAAGGCATCGAGCCTGATTGTTGGCACCTTCGATAGCTAAGCATCGAGCGCCAAGAAGGATTTCTCGCGGCTGCTGAAAGCGACTGTCACCTTGCGTGACGGTCTTCGATCTGCGCGCGACGAATGATATCTGTCACTGCAAGCGGACACGGGCAGTCACATCCATGCCCGTCTGCTGCGCACATGACTTCGCCCAAGAGGTTTGTTCGCTGCCGACATCGGCTTTGAGCTCCTGGCTATCCGGCAATAGGACAGCGGTTTTGGCGTCCGTGCCACCGGATGGATTTTGGGTGTGATAGCTGTAACACACGGTGCCATCGTCCATGAGCATCGCACGATCCACGCCGTAGCCATCCGTGTGGAGCTGGGCATCGTGAAGCATGATGCTGCCAAGCATCGCTCGGCGTATTGAATCATGGCGTTTCGCGTCGGCGTCGCTCCGCTCGCGCTTCTCTGCAGAGGGCGCCATGGCAGCATCGGCAGCTTTGCGGTAGTGGTTTGCGGACCAGACTGCAGCGATGACTCCCACGACGAGCAGTGCACCGACGAGCACCGGAAGCATGGGGAACGATCCCAAGGACTTCTTTCCGGTGACGGTATCCGCAGGTGTGGATGCCGCTTTCGAAAGGGTCACCCCGCAGGAAGGACAGACGAGCTCACCTTCGCTAACCTCTGCTCCACACTCAGGACAGGTGCTCAGGGCCATGGCGGCGCGTCCGTGTCTAGGTAAGCGTTTATCGCTCCAGCGGTGTCGATTTCGCGTGGACAATGGCTTGCGAAAGGCGGCACGACGCCGTCGTTGGGCGGGGTTTCATTACGCAGCGCGGAGCGGGTCTTTCGATCCGCTCCGCGCCCATGCTGGCTTACAGACGACTTGGCGCGTGCGCTTACGCGTTCGTCCCGCCATCAACAGTCAGATTAGCGCCGGTGATATAGGCGGCCTCCGGGCTGGCAATGAATGCCACCAGCGCGGCGACTTCATCCACCTGGCCGTAGCGATTGAGCGCCGTGGCTGCCTTCTGCGGCACCGCCCATTCGCCTGCGGCGGGATTGAGATCCGTATCGATCGGGCCGGGCTGCACGTTGTTGACGGTGATGCCGCGACTGCCCACTTCACGGGACAGGCCCTGGGTGAACATCTTCACGGCGCCCTTCGTCGCTGCATACGGCACCAGTCCGGGCGTCAGCACGCGTTCGCCCACGCACGAGCCGATCATGATGATGCGGCCGTTGTCATTCATGTGCTTCAACGCTGCCTGCGTCGTGATGAAGACACCGCGGACGTTGATATCGATCACGCGATCCAATTCGTCCAGCGTGGTTTCTTCAAACGGCTTGGGAATGGCCGTGCCGGCATTGTTCACCAGTACATCGAGCCGGCCGAGCGCGGCAACCGCTTTTTCCACCGCGCTCTTCACGGCGTCGGCGTCGGCGGCATCCGCCTGGATGGCCATAGCCTTGCCGCCATTGGCTTCAATGGCTTGAACCACGGCGGTCGCCATCCTGGCGTCCTTCGCGTAGGTGATGGCCACGCTTGCTCCATCGGCGGCCAGGCGCTTGGCGATGCCTGCGCCAATGCCGCGCGAACCACCGGTTACAAGGGCTACTTTCTTGGCTAACTTGGACATGGAATTTCCTCGGGTTTCATGGGGGTGGGGGGGGGTTGAGAAGAACGGGATTGCATGTTGCGTAGATGAACTGCGTTGCGCGCAGTCCGGGCGATGACAAAGCTCAGAGCTTGGAGCCACCATCGACGCGCAGGGTCTCGCCGGTCACCCAGCGCGCACCGTCGGTAGCGAGAAACAGCATGGCGTCGGCAATGTCCGCAGGCGTCGCGAGGTGCTTGAGTGCCTGCATCGACAGTGCGCGATCGCGACCTTCCTCGGTCTTGGTGAAGTTGGACATATCGGTATCGACCACGCCCGGCGCCACCGCATTGACGCGGATGCCGCGTTCACCCAGTGCCGCAGCGAAGTGCTTCACGAGCGTGTCGACGGCACCCTTGGTGGCCGCATAGGCAGACAGCGTGCCGGCAACGGCACGTGCCACCAGCGATGAGGTGAAGATGATGCTGCTGCCCTTGCACATGATCGGCAGCAGCTGCTGCACCAAGAAGTAGGGTGCGCGTACGTTTACTGCAAACAACTGGTCGAACTCATCCACGGTGAGCTCTTCGATCGATGCCGCTTTGGAGATGCCGGCATTGGCCACGAGGATGTCGAGGCGGTGGCCGACTATGTCGCGCACCTGCCTGGCCAATTCATGCGCGCCGTCGGGCTTGCTCAGATCGGCCGCTACCTTCTGCGCGCGGCCGCCCGCGGCGAGGATCTCCTTCACGACGGCATCGGCTTCCTTCTGCGCGTTGCCGTAGTGGACGATGACCTGCGCGCCTTCCTTGGCGAGCGCGAGTGCAGCAGCGCGACCGATGCCGCGGGATGCCCCGGTGACCAGGGCAGTCTTGCCAGTAAGCGTCGACATGGTTGAATCCCGTCAATGAGGGGCGTCAGACGATTTCTTCGATCGCATCGACGCGATCCGCATAGAACGCGACGTGGTCCTTGATGGAAGCAACGGCGCGGTAGGGGTTTTCATAAGTCCATACCGAGTTGATGGAGCGCTCGCCGCCGGACGGGATGCTGAAGTAGTTGCACTCGCCCTTGTACGGGCAATACGTGGTGTGATCCGAGCGCTCGAGCATGGACATGGCTACGTCCTCACGCGGGATGTATTGCACGGCCGGATAGCCCGCTTCCTTGAGCGTCAAGGCACGACGAGTATCGGCAACCACGCGTCCAGCGACGGTGACTACGACTCGACGGGCATTGAGGGCGATGTCGATCGGATGGTCGGGTCCCGGCTCTCTGATCGTGCGGGTGTTGGATGGCTGAGGCTGGTTCATGGTCGATCCTCCTGGGCAACACGTGCCGTTGGTTTCGGTGTCTGGGGCGGGCTGCGTTTGGTGCGGTCGGGAAGGCCTTTGAGGCATCGCCGCTGCGTGATGCGTTTTCCGATGGCGCGAAATTTAGGCCTTCATGGCGCTTTTGAATAAGACTTTGTAAGCTCCTCCCCATGCCGAGCAGGCATGGCCAAGTCGAGCCGCCATGGAGCTTCGCCATCTTCGCTATTTCGTGGCCATCGCCGAGACAGGCAGCCTTACCGTGGCCGCCGAGAAAAAGCTCTTTACCTCGCAGCCTTCACTGAGCCGCCAGATCAAGGATCTTGAAGACCAGGTCGGCACGCCCTTGCTCAACCGCAGTGCGCGCGGCGTTACCCTCACCGAGGCCGGCAAGGCATTCCTGGATCACGCCCGACTCGCACTCCATCAGGTGGATGCCGCGGTGGAGGCAGCACGACGTGCTGCGCAACCTGCCAAACAACGTTTCAGCCTTGGGTTTCTGACCGGTCAGGAGATGACGTGGCTGCCTGAAGTCATGCGTGTACTTCGCGCCGAACTGCCCAATATCGAGGTCATCGTGTCGAGCGATTACTCGCCCGATCTCGGCGAAGCAGTGGCCCGCGGGCGGCTGGATGTGGCCTTCATGCGAGCCGAGCCGGAGTTGGAGCTGACTTACCGGCGCGTAGCGAAAGAACCTCTGGTGGCCCTGATGCCGAGCGACCATGCGTTGACCGCGCGTGCTTCCGTACGTGCAAAGGATCTCGTCGGCCTGCCGTTCATCGCCATGGCGAGCAAGGCGAAAGTGCTGCGCGCGGTGATCGACCAATACCTCGAAGATGCCGGCATCGAGATCACGCCCGCGCAAGTGGTCGACAACCCCGCGATGGTGATGTCCCTGGTGGCGTCTACCCGCGGCATCGCACTTATTCCGTCCTACGTGGAACCGCTGATGCCCTGGTCGGTGGTCAGTCGACCGTTGGCGGGCAAGGCGCCGACCATCGACCTGGTGGTGGGTTACAGCGAGTCCAATCCATCGCCGATTCTCCAGCTGTTCCTCGCCCATCTGGATGAGTTGAGGGCGAGTGTGGGCAAGGCGGACGTCTAGTTGTTGCGTGTCGTCACCCGGAAGGTCGCTGCGACAAATCCGTCGCCTGCGAATGACAGGTTGACGCCCTCGATCAGCTCGCGGCCGCGCAAAGACGCGAGCGTTTCGGTCGGCGCCTCGGCATCGGGCTCTGAATCGTCCAAAGGAAGGGGCGCCGAACTGCCCTCGGGGTTCGGATCTGACGTCGTGCGTTTGCCGAAACCGTTTGGGCGCCGGGACTTGATGGAGGCGATACACAAAGCGAGCGGACCGCGCGATCAACGTCAGTTCGCTTGGGTGCACGCGGCAACAGGCCCGGCGGCACCCAACCTGACCCGGCCGTGATTGAAGACCTGCGCTTCACACGGGTGAGTGCTTCGCTTTACAAGCGCTGTGTCATTGCTCGTCGCAAGAACATGGAGGGTGCGCAATGAGCAATGACAAATCCGGAACAGGCATCAGGGACAGGCAGCGCATCAATATTCACGAGGACTATGAACTTCGCGCCTGGGCAAAGGAATTCGGCGTCACCGAGCAAGAGATCTGCGACGCCATCGCCAAAGTGGGGGTCATGTCCGAGGACGTGGAGCGCGAACTGAAAAGGAAAGCCTAGGCGCCGCTGCCAGGCTGGCAATCCAATCCCGGTAAAGGAGCGATATGGACGGCACCTCGGCCCAGCCGCAAAGTCAGGCCCATCGCTCCAAGGCGGTGGTCTGGGCAGCGTTGGGCGGCAATCTCGCCATTGCGATCTCCAAAGTCATCGCAGCAAGCTTCACCGGGAGCTCCGCGATGTGGAGCGAGGCCGTCCATTCGCTGGTCGATACGGGCAATCAGTGGTTGATGCTGCTGGGCATGCGCCGTTCGTCGAGGCCGCCGTCGGAGACACACCCGTTCGGGCATGGCCTGGAGCTGTATTTCTGGTCGTTTGTCGTTGCCATCATGATCTTTGGCCTGGGTGCGGGCGTTTCGATCTACCAGGGCATTGAGAAGATCCTCCATCCGGAGCCCATTCGGAACGTGTGGGTCAACTACGTGGTACTGGGCGTAGGGGTGGTGTTTGAAGGCGCCGTCTGGACATTCGCCTTGCGCGAATTTCGCCGCAAGAACAGCAAGCTCGGATGGATTCGAGCCATCCGCTCCAGCAAGGACCCGACCGTATTCACCGTACTGTTCGAAGACACGGCGGCCTTGCTGGGCCTGTTTGTCGCACTGGCAGGCATCTGGGTGTCGGAGCTCACGGGCGAGCCGATCTATGACGCCGTGGCTTCCATCGTCATTGGATTGATCCTGGCGGCCACGGCAACGCTGCTCGCCAACGAGTGCCGGGGCCTGCTCACGGGCGAAGCGGCCAGCGCAGCGGTGCGCAAGCAGATCTGCGCACTCCTGTACCAGAACACTGCCGTTGAGGATGTACACCGCGTACTGACCATGCATTTTGCGCCGGAGGACGTGCTACTCACGGCCAGCATCAAGTTCAGCGATCGCCTTACTGTCCCCCAGCTTGAGCAAGTCATCGCCGAAATCGAGGACCACATCCGAACCCACCATCCCGAGATCAAGCGAATATTTCTCGAGCCACGACGCCGACTGAGCCCCGCAGCCGAGCGCACGAAGGTTCAGCCACAGCGCTCTTCTGGCCCCGAGTAGGAAACACGAGTACGACATGGGTTTCACGTGGACAGGGACACTCTTTTTTTCTTGGTGGACTCGACCGTCACCCATCGTTGGATATCGGAGCTGAGATCATGGCATCGAAGAAATTGTCGCCCAAGCCAGGCAAGAAAACCCCACACTCCCAGCGGCAGGCGCCTAATCGCGGGTCAGGGGATGAATTGCACGAGCAAGCCGGTGGCGATCATCCGGTGCTGACGACGAACCAGGGCCTTCCCGTTTCGGACAACCAGAACTCGTTGCGCGCCACACCGCGGGGACCGACGCTTCTCGAGGACTTCGTTCTTCGTGAAAAGATCACGCATTTTGACCATGAGCGCATTCCAGAGCGCATCGTGCATGCGCGCGGCAGCGCCGCTCATGGTTACTTTGAACTCACCAAATCGCTGGCGAAGTACACGAGAGCAAAAATACTCACCGAAGTAGGAGTGAAGACGCCCGTGTACACTCGTTTTTCCACGGTGGCGGGTGGCGCCGGCTCAGTCGACACGCCGCGTGATGTACGCGGTTTTGCGGTGAAGTTCTACACCAAGGAAGGAAACTGGGACCTGGTGGGCAACAACATCCCGGTGTTCTTCATCCAGGATGCGATCAAGTTCCCAGACCTTGTTCATGCCGTCAAGATGGAGCCGGATCGCGCCTTCCCACAGGCAGGTTCGGCGCACGACACCTTTTGGGATTTCGTGTCACTCATGCCCGAAGCCATGCACATGATCATGTGGGCGATGAGCGATCGCACCATTCCGCGCTCCCTGCGCATGATCGAAGGCTTTGGCGTGCATAGCTTCCGCCTAGTGGATGCCGATGGGGCATCGACGTTCGTGAAGTTCCATTGGCGGCCCAAGCTAGGCATCCAGTCCACGGTGTGGGACGAGGCGGTGAAACTGCAGGCGGCTGACAACGATTTCCATCGCCGCGATCTGTTCGAGGCGATCGAAGGGGGCAATTACCCGGAATGGAACTTGGCCGTCCAGTTGTTCACGGAAGAAGACGCGTCAAAGTTTCCATTCGACCATCTTGATCCGACGAAGTTGATCCCCGAAGAGATGGTGCCGCTCACCATGATCGGGCGCATGGTGCTGGATCGTTGGCCGGACAACTTCTTTGCGGAGACGGAGCAAGTGGCCTATTGCCCTGCCAACGTTCCGCCCGGTATCGATTTCTCCAACGACCCGCTGCTGCAGGGGCGCCTGTTTTCGTATCTCGATACGCAGCTCTCGCGGCTGGGTTCGCCCAACTTCAACCAGATTCCCGTCAACGCGCCGAAGTGTCCCTTCGCCAACCTGCAGCGCGATGGCCACATGCAAATGCAGGTGCCAAAAGGGCGGGTGAACTACGAGCCGAGCTCGCTTCAGGCGGATTCGCCGCGTGAAACGGCAGACGGTTTTCGCAGCGCGGCGGTGCCGGAAGAAGAGGGCGCCAAAGGCCGTATTCGCGCCGAAAGCTTCGCCGATCACTACAGCCAGGCCCGGCTGTTCTTCCGGAGCCAGAGCAAGACGGAGCAGGCGCATATCGCCTCCGCCATCACCTTCGAGCTATCCAAGGTAGGCACGCCGCATGTGCGCGAGGCTATCGTTGGTCATCTGCGTCATGTCGATCCTGACCTGGCCCAGCGCGTGGCCAATGGGCTCGGACTGGCCTCGCTGCCTGCAGCCCCGCCCGCCGCCGTCCAGCCCATCGATATGGCGCCGTCACCGGCCCTGCAGATCATCGGCAAGATGAAGGACACGCTGGAGGGTCGTGCCGTCGGCATCCTCGTTGATGATGGCTCCGACGCTGCCGCGGTCAAGGCACTGCGGAAAGCAGCCACGGACGCCGGCGCCACCGTGAAACTGGTGGCACCCAAGCTGGGCACGACCCTGAGTGACGGTAAGCGATTGAACGCCGATGCCCAACTCGCGGGTACCCCATCGACCGTGTTTGACGCCGTGGCCCTGATCCTTTCCGAAGAGGCCGGTAAGCGCCTTGCCAAGAATGGATCGGCGGTGGATTTCGCGCGCGATGCGTTTGCTCACCTCAAGGCTATCGCAATGGATGCGGGCGGCCAGCAGGTGCTCAAGGCTGGCAACGTGGGCCGGGACGCCGGCGTGGTCGACGCAGCCGATATCAAGGCGTTCATCAAGGCTGCCAAGACGCGACAGTGGGATCGCGAGCCCAAGCTGCGCCTGCTTGCGTGATGGAGCGGAAGAGGGCTTTGGAAGCTATGCACATGCGTCCAACGTGACTCGCGCGAGCTGGCTTTCGCCCTCCCTGTACATCGCGCTAACTCGTTCTGGTTTGGAATGACGCCATTCCCTTGTGAGGTGTTGGCATGGCTCACCAACAACACTTGCCATTTGCGGGACTGCCCTTCAGTCGCCGGAAATTTTTGCAGATGATCACGGTCGCGGGTGCCACCACCGGTCTCGCGTCATTCAACTTGATTGCCGCGTCGGTGCCCACACGAGGCGCGCCAGAGAAAACGGCCGGTTCGGGCCAGGAAACCATCAAGCTGACGGTGAATGGCCAGACGCGAAACGTGTCGGTCGACAGCCGGACGTCGCTGCTGGACGCGCTGCGTGACCATCTTCAGTTGACGGGCACCAAGAAAGGTTGCGATCACGGCCAGTGCGGGGCCTGCACCGTCCACGTCAACGGTCGCCGCGTGCTCTCGTGCCTGAGTCTCGCCGTGATGCACGACGGCGACACCGTAACGACGATCGAAGGCCTGGGTCAGCCCGGCTCGCTGCATCCGATGCAGCAGGCGTTCGTCGATCACGACGGCTATCAATGCGGCTACTGCACCTCAGGCCAGATCATGTCGGCAGTAGCCGTGCTGAAAGAGCCGTGGGGCAGGGACGATGACAGCCTCCGCGAGGCGATGAGCGGAAACATCTGCCGATGCGGCGCGTACAAAAACATACTCGCAGCGATCAAGCAGGTCCAATCTGCCTAGGCCATCCCCATGCAGGCATTCAACTACACACGCGCAAAGAGCATCGACCAGGCAATCGCGACCGCCGCGCAGGCCACCACGGCTCAGCAAGGCGCCGAGATTCGCTTCGTCGCTGGTGGCACCACCCTGCTTGATCTGATGAAGCTGGACGTCGAGCACCCTGTGCACGTGGTCGACATCAACCGGCTTCCGCTGTCGTCCATCGAGTCGAGCGCGGAGGGTGGCCTCACGATCGGCGCCTTGGTGCGTAACTCGGATCTCGCCAATCATCCCGAGATTCGCGCCAAGTATCCGGTGCTGTCCCAGGCCATCCTCGCCGGGGCGTCGGGACAGATACGCAATATGGCCACGACCAGCGGCAACCTGCTTCAGCGCACCAGATGCGTCTATTTTCGTGATATTCACAGCGCCTGCAACAAGCGCGAGCCTGGCAGCGGCTGCTCGGCGTTGAGTGGTTATCATCGAAATCTCGCCATCCTCGGCGGTAGCGAGCATTGCATCGCTACCAACCCGTCGGACATGAATGTGGCACTGACAGCGCTCGATGCCGTTGTATCCATCCAGGGGCCGCAGGGACGGCGTGATGTACCGGTGGCGGAGTTCTTCGTCTTGCCCGGCGCGACGCCGCAGCGCGAGACCGTGATGGAGCCGGGTGACCTGATTACCGGGGTTCGTCTGCCCAAGGCGACGGACCATGCGAAATCGCTCTATCTGAAATTGCGCGATCGTGCTTCCTATGAGTTCGCGCTCGCTTCCGTCGCCATCGTGCTCGTGCTGCAGGATGGCCACATCCAACAGGTGGCCATGGCCATGGGCGGCGTCGGTACGCGCCCGTGGCGTTCCGCTTCCGCCGAACAGGTGCTGCGCGGCAACGCGCCCAGCCCCGACTTGTTCAAGCGCGCCGCCGACGCTTTCCTCGCCAACGCCCAGCCGCAGGCGGACAACCGATTCAAAGTGGAACTGGCCCGCCGTTGCCTGATCAAGGCCATGAGCGACGTGTCCACGGCGGCGTGACAGGAGACGCTGAGCATGAATCAGCCCGCAAACTACGTCGAACTGCCGATCGTTGGCAAAGCGATGAGTCGCATCGACGGCCCTCTGAAAGTCAGTGGTGCCGCTCGCTATGCCTCTGATTTCTCCTTCCCCAACATGGTTTATGCCGTACCTGTTTGCGCCACCGTGGCCAAGGCGCACATCGAGGACATCGATGTCGTGCGGGCGCAAGCACTGCCCGGTGTCCGCAAGATCTATACACGGGAGAATATTGGACGCTTCTATCGCGTCTCCAAAGGCAGCAAGGCTAAGATCGACGAGAGCCGGCCGCCGCTCGACGACGATGAGGTGCGTTACTACGGCCAGTACGTCGCTCTCGTCGTTGCCGATACCTTCGAACAGGCCACTGCAGCGGCGCGAGCCGTCGCGGTCCGTTACTCGAACGTGGAAACGCCATCCGTTTCGCCCACGCTGGACGCCAGCCAGCCGCCGCAGACCGAGACCGAGCGTGGCGATCCCGATGGCGCGTTCGAGCATGCTGCCGTCAAGGTCGACCACACCTACAGCACGCCGGTGGAAACGCATAACCCCATCGAGCTGCACGCCAGCGTGGCGCTCTGGGATGGCGTGCGCTTCACGTTGTATGAAACGACTCAGGCCATCATGAACTTTCGCGCCGTGATGGCGCAGATGCTCGGTGTCCCGACGGACCATGTGCGCGTCATCACCGAATATCTCGGTTCGGGCTTTGGCGGCAAGCTATGGCCATGGACACAGGCGCTGCTCGCCGCGGCTGCGGCACGCGATCTTCATCGTCCCGTGAAGTTGGTCGTCGATCGCCAGATGATGTTCCACAACGTGGGTCACCGACCATCCACCAAACAACGCATACGACTGGGCTGCGATGCGTCCGGCAAGCTCACGTCGTTGCGGCAGGACTACGTCTACCAGCGCGCACTGCTGGCCGACTACAAGGAGGACTGCGGCGAGGCCACGGGCTTCCTCTACAGCACGCCCCATCTGCGCGTGACCGGCACCTACGCAGAGCACTTCGTCGGACCGGCCACCTCCATGCGCGGGCCCGGCGCCGTGCCTGGGCTATATGCGCTTGAATCGGCGATGGACGAACTCGCCATCGCGCTGAAGATGGACCCCGTTGCGTTGCGTCTCAAGAATGAGCCCAAGATCGACGAGAAGGAAAACATCCCGTTCTCGTCGCGGCATCTTAAGGAGTGCCTCACGCGAGGCGCCGAATCCTTCGGCTGGGCTCGCCGCAATCCCAAGGTGGGATCGATGCGCGAGGGCGAGAGCATTCTTGGCTGGGGCGTCGCCGCGTGCAGCTGGATCGCCGAGCGATTCAGTGCGGAGGCCGCCGTTACGTTGCTCGCGGATGGTTCCGTGCGCATCGCCAGCGGTACGCAGGACATAGGCACGGGCACCTATACCGTGATCGCGCAGATGGTCGCCGGCCTTACCGGCGTCGATGTCGACAAGGTCAAGGTCACCATCGGCGACAGCCAGCTGCCGCCTGGCCCATGGTCTGGCGGTTCGATGGCCACCGGATCGATGGTCCCCGCGCTGGTGCAGGCCGTCGAGCAGGCGGGCAATCAACTTATCCAGATCGCCGCCGAAGATGCCAAGTCGTTCTCGGGCGCCACGCCCGACCAGCTTGCCTTTACACAGGGGAGGGTGCATCGCCAGGGCCAGGAGCCGGGCTCGGGCACGCATTTTTCCGACCTGCTGCGCTAGGCGCGCCTGGGACAGGTCGAAGGACATGGCAAGGCCGAGGGCACCTTCGGGCAGAAGAAAAAGAGCTATTCCACCCACTCCTACGGCGCGCACTTCGTCGAAGTGCGCTGGCAGCCTGAGCTGGCGCGGCTACGCGTCCATCGCGTGGTGACCGTGATCGATGCGGGCCGCATCGTCAATCCGTTGACCGGCAAAAACCAGATCGAAGGCGCGCTGGTGATGGGCATGGGCATGGCCCTGTTCGAAGAAACACAGTACGACGCGCGCAACGGCATGGCGGTCAACAGCAATCTGGCCGACTACATCATGACCAGCCATGCCGATATGCCGCCAGAGATGGAGGTCATTTTCCTCGATTACCCCGATACCAAGGTGAACGCCATGGGCGTGCGCGGTATCGGCGAAATCGGCCTGGCGGGCATCGCCGCGGCGATTACCAATGCGGTCTATCACGCTACAGGTAAACGCGTGCGTGATCTTCCCGTACGCATCGAAGATCTACTGGCAACGGGGTAGCGCCGTTCCACTCTGGCCGATTCGCGGCGGGTGGCTTGGCATGGTGACCACGGAGCTACACGCGAGTGAACCAGGACGTGCCGCACACTGTTTCGAAGCCGTTAGGGGTTCGATGGAGCCGTGTGCCGTCGGCCAGGAAGTAAGTCGGTGGACCTTCGGAGCTGGCATGCGGGTCGCTGGCCGATGCTGCCGGCAGCCGCGGCGTGACCTTGGTGATGGCAACACGCTTGCCGCTGTTGTCTACAGTCTCAATCCGTTCGTGACGCTCAGCCATGTCGAGACCTCTATGCCAAGTGGCGATTGTGTTGAGAGTGACACAAACGGGGCGCGTCGGTTCGCAAGCACGGATACGGAGGAAGCGAGCCAGGAAGATTAGTCGTTTGCGGCGTGCGACTGCACCTGCTTTTTTCACGGTGCGTACGCTTGAAGTGCTCGGCGAACGAATTGACCCGACTTCTCCTTGCAGTTCACGGTGGCGCACAGGAGACGTGATGGGTGTGTAGGTTTTTCATTCCGTTGCGGACAACTCGGAAGGAATGAATGCAAACATCAGCCCCCAACAGAGATGTCACGCTGCCGCGACCCTCCAATGGCCAGTGTGGACCCCGCGGCATACCTACCGCCCTGGAGTAGTACATGAGCAACGCCAACAACATGAATGCACCCCGCACCCCGCAGACGGATCCGTCCAAAGCGCCTCAAGAAAAGGAAGCGCAGCGTACCGATCGATCCAAGGATGAAAAGGACACGAAGGGACAGCCGTCCGATAACCCGGGACATTCGAAGAAGTAACGACCATTGGATCGCCATGAGGGCCGCCTTTGCGCGGCCCTTTGGTGCACGAGCGCGAGGTTGGGTACGCATGCTCGCGGGAGCAGCGTCTGCAGTGCGTCCTTCTAGAGATTTATTCCATGTTCGATGTAGCCGGCAATACCAGTGATGGAGTCAGCTTCACTGGGCTATACACCCATGCAGCCTCGAACAGTGTCGTTTGGGCCGCGACCTATCGTAAGGACGGGGTCTATAGCGGAAGGCGCAACGGGAGGGTCTTCGGCGTCGGTACCTTTACGGCAGTCGAAACCGACCAAGCCGTCGCTAACGATATCGAACAGGCATGGTTCGACCTGACATGAGGCATGCGGACTCCTCGTGGCTTTGATGCGCGCGTCGTATCGCGAGCTCCTTCGTCAAAGCGTGGCAACCCTGGCCATCATTAGCCGAYCGGCAGCTGAAGATCGATAGCCCTCGTCCCGCACAGCGCTCCATGGAGGCATACAGTGTCCACATGCATTGGGACGTGTATTGCGAGAAAGACTATAGCGGCTACTGGGTCGTGACCAATTATGCGCATCATAAGACCGACGTGGGGCCCTTCACATTAGAGTCCGACGCAGTCGATAACGCCGTCGATGCACGTGAGAAAATACGGGCGGTATACGGCTTTGACGCATTTTTGGAAGTCGCTGAGCATTAGCGACGTGCGCCTCCCCTGTTAACAGTGAATACCGCCGTGTTTCACGATGCCCTACAACCGTCTGGATAAACTCCAACGGCAGGGTGCCCTACAGGACATCGACCATGGGCGACATCAGAGGTGTGCACCGCACCGTCTCGTATCGAGCGACATCACGCGAGCAAGACGGGCAAACGCACTGGCACGCCAGGTTTCACTACGACGGACAAACATCCGAAGCGCTGGGTTCGGTCCGCAACGACTGGTCGCCGTTAGCAGATCCGGATATCAGAATGCACGTGACCCTGCAGCTCTATATCGAGGCTACCTTGCTACGCGGCGGCTATGAGTTGGAGCCGGACGGGTGGCCGGCGATATGAAGATACGCGCCACGTTCGGCTTCGATGTGCTCGCCGAGCAAAGACGGCGACTGAGCTGATCGACCGGCTTTGCCTTGCCAACTGGGGAGTGACTGCTCAGGCTGCCTGTTGCTTTTTGGCCTCGGCGACCAGTTCCTTTTTCCGCTCCGCCATCGCTTCGCCAAGAGACCGCAATTGGTCCTCGTCGAGCAGCTCCTTGGCCTGTTTGAACATCTCCTGTTCTTCCTCTTCGATGTGATGCTCAATGAGCTCCTTGAGCACCTTTGCGCGACCCGAAAATTTCTCTGAATCTGGCTCGGTCTTGAAGAGGTCGCCTAGAACCAGGTCCTTCGCAGCTCGATGCTCTTCAAGAGCCTCGTAATACATCTTCTCCTGCTCCTTGCCACCCGCATCCCGATAGGCCGGGTAGAAGATTTCTTCTTCGATGGCGACGTGTGCGGACAGTTTGGTTTGAATCGTCGCGATCAGCTCCGCGCGTCGTTTGACAGCACGTGATGTTGTTTCTGTGAGCTCAACAAGGAGCTCTTTGACTTCTTTGTGCTCGGATTTCAGCAATTGGATGGCGTCCACGGTGTTCTCGCGTTGAGTGGAAGAGTAGACGGAGCGTGCGGCCTGGCGTGTGAGGCGGATGGCGGTCGTGCGAGAAGGTGGCGTCAAGGCATCGTGTTCCCGCCAACCGGCACTCCTATGATCCAGCGAGTGGCGCACAGTGGCGACGCTGCTCTTATGAACAAAATCCAGCGCGGAAGGCCGAGGGCGCCAGTCGGAACGTTGGCTGCGCCAGGCATGCGCAGTTTGGGCTCGGAGCGGCCGAGCCCAAACTGCGCGCGATTTGCTCCCGCGGATCATCCGCTTGCAAACCCGCAATGCGTGCCATACAGTGAACCATATGGTTCACTATCAAGCCCGCCTCGACACAACGTTCGCCGCTCTCTCCGATGTCACCCGACGCGGCGTGCTGGAGCAGCTTGGGGGTTCAGACGCCTCGATCTCCGAGCTCGCCCAAAGGTTTCACATGACGCTCACGGGCATGAAGAAGCACGTCAGCATCCTGGAGCAGGCGGGCCTCGTGACTACGGAGAAGGTCGGGCGTGTACGAACATGCAAGCTCGGAAAGCGCCGACTTGAAGAAGAGGCCGCCTGGATCGAGCAGCACCGCCAACTATGGAGCGCACGCTTCGATGCACTGGACAAGCTTGTCGAGCACTTGAAATCCAAGGAGAAGGCAGATGCCCAACGAAGAAAAAGGTAGTCCCGCCGCCACGAACCGCACCACCGTGGAACGCATGTCCGACCGCGAACTCGTGGTGAGGCGAACGTTCAATGCCTCCGCGCGCATCGTCTTCGAAGCGTGGAGCAAACCCGAATTGTTCAAGCAGTGGTGGGTTCCCAAGTCGGTGGGCATGTCGCTGGTCTCGTGCGACATGGATGTTCGCACCGGGGGCACGTATCGCCTCGTGTTCAGCCATCCGGCCTTCGATCAACCGATGGCATTCTTCGGCACCTACAGAGAAGTAACGCCGCACAGGCGCCTCGTATGGACGAACGAAGATAGCGACCAAGGCGCATTGACCACGGTAACGTTCGAAGAAAATGCCGGCAAGACGCTGGTCACCTTTCACGAACTCTACCCCACAGAAGCGGCACTCGACGAAGCCCTCGCCGGTTCGGCGGAAGGCCTGCCCGAACAGTTCGCACAACTGGATGACTTGCTCGCAGGCCGATCGTGAACATACGGCGGCTACCGACGCATGGAAGGAGTGGCGATGAAGCACACCATTCCCCGCCGCGCTGATCAGTTCGGCGCCTCGTGAGAACGGTGTGCTCAGATGCGATTTCCTGAAGAGCGCCATGTCGACAAGGGAGTCACCTGGTCTGCGGCCGAAGCGGGCTGCGTGCAGCACATCGACTTGTCGCGTAGTCCGTTGAAGCGTTGAAGGGAATGTCCGCTATCGACCCAAAGCGGCCCCGGGAACAATCGACGTCCCATCATTCGGGTATCTTGGCTATCCGCTCGTCGAGTATCACCCTCCAATGACTTGGGCCGGATACGCGCATCCCGCTTCGTGTAACTTTGCCTCCGGCCGCAACGAAGTACTTTACGAAGGCGCGCACTAGGCGTAGCTGACCTGACAACCGACTCGGAGGGGCATGGCCATGATTGCTCGAGCGTTACTGAAGTTGCTTGTCAGCATCATCGGGGCAGGGGGATTCGCAGCCCTAAGCCACGCACAGGACGGGCCGCCGACGCCACAGCGTCCACTGGTCGTTGTCGAGCTATTCCAGAGCCAAGGTTGTTCGTCATGCCCACCCGCGCAGGACAACCTCAATGCCATTGCCGGAAAGCCGGGGATTCTCGCGTTGTCCTTTGCCGTGACCTACTGGGATAACCTCGGGTGGAAAGATACGTTTGCTCGAGACGCCTATACACAAAGGCAGTGGGACTACGCGCATAACAAGAAGCACGATAACGTCTGGACGCCACAGATCTATATCAACGGTCAGGTCGACCTGGTGGGAACCAATCGCCGCCAGCTCGACGAGGCCATTGAACATGCCTCCAGCCAAGGCCCCTCCATGAGCTGGGACAGAGGCCAACTTGCGATAGGCGCCGGCCAGGCATCGTCGCCCCGCGACGTGTGGCTGGTGCGTTATGACCCTCGTGCGGTCAGTGTCCATGTTCGTGCGGGGGAGAACAGTGGCCGTACGCTGCTGCATCGCAATGTTGTGCACGAGCTTGTTCACTTGGGGAGGTGGAACGGAGCGCCGCTCTCGTTCGCATTGCCGCCAAGGTCGTCGTCAGGTTTGTCGACCGCCGCGTTGGTACAGATCCCCAAAGGGGGTGACATTCTCGCGGCATCCGAGGAGCCGTCTGAGTCGGAAAAGGGGACGGAGGCAGTTAAATAGGTTAACTACCTCGGTCTCTTTTCCGATTGGTTTGCCATGCCCTCATCCCTCGAGACAGCGCATGAAACAATCTTCATGCGCCGCCGGTTGATCCTGCGGGGCGCGGCTTGTAGAAGAGGTAACCGAGCATCGTCCCAGGGAGCGTCGTCATGAAGATACGCAAGGGCAAGGTTTGGAATCTAGCCTGCTTCGCATGGCTGATGGCGAGTGGCGTTGCCATGGCGGGTCCGCAAAAAGATCTGCAGGCCGCCGAGCGCGATGCCTACATTAAGTCCGCCGGCCATGCGGTGGAAAGCATCGCCGATACCGCCGTCATGACTAGCGTGGATCCGCTCGGCGATCATCGTATTGCCGTCTATACCGTGGACGGATCGCATAAGGATGTCTGGCTCGTGACCACGGATGAAGGCTGCCCGCAACCGGTGCTGTCAGGGGGCCGCATCGTGTCGCTCGATGCCGGCGTTTCGCACGAATGCCGTTCCGTAGTTATCCAGACGATGGACAAGCGGGATCTGGGTCATCGCCTCAGGGTGATCGAGCCCCGCCCAGCGCGGAGCCCGGATGCCACCTACCCGTCGGAGCCAGAGACACTGCGCTGGCGAACCATGTTCCGTACCGACGAAATGACCGACGGTGGCCGTACACGGTAGAACATTGCGGCCGTTGCGGGGTTACATAAGGTCGATCGAGATGTCCCCGTTTCCGACGCGAAGCGGCAATTAGACTGAGTGGCACACCCATGGGCGCGCCACTCAAATTGCCTGGCTCTGGTTCGGGCGGGTGTCCCGTCAGGATTTGATAAATGCGAGAAGGTCGGGGTTGAGGACGTCCGCGTGGGTAGTGAGCATGCCGTGCGGGTAGCCAGGGTATGTCTTCAGCTTACCGTTCGCGAGCAGGTCGACCGCGCGCGGCACCGCACTGGCGAATGGGACGATCTGGTCGTCTTCGCCATGCATGACCAGGACCGGCACCGTGATCTTCTTCAGATCTTCGGTGTAGTCCTCCAGCCAGGAGGCGACGGTTTCGTAGTGGGCCTGAGCGCTGCCGGCCATGCCCTGGCGCCACCAGTTCGCGATCACCGCCTCGGACGGCTTGGCGCCCTGACGGTTGAATCCGTAGAACGGACCCTCAGGGACGGCCCGGTAAAACTCCGACCGGTTGCCAAGCACGCCTGACCTGACCCCTTCAAAAAACTCCTGCGGCTGGCCGCCAGGGTTCGCGTCGGTTTTCACCATGTTCGGTGTCAACGAGGCCACCAGCACTGCCTTGGCGACACGCTTCTGGTGGCGTGCGACGTAGCGGGCCACTTCGCCACCGCCGGTCGAGTGCCCGATGTGGATAGCGTCGTGGATGTCGAGGTGCTCGGTCAGTGCAGCGAGGTCAGCGACCCAGTGGTCCATGTCGTTGCCGGTGCCGACCTGCTCGGACCGACCGTGCCCGCGCCGGTCATGGGCGATCACCCGGTAGCCGTGCTGAAGAAAAAACGTCATCTGGGCGTCCCAGTCGTCGGCCGACAAGGGCCACCCATGACTGAAGACGATCGGCTGACCGGAGCCCCAGTCTTTATAAAAGATCTCTACGCCGTCCGGCGTGGTGATCGTAGCCATTACTGACACCTCCTCTCGTGGTCTGTCCCCTGGTGTCTCGGGCGGTTCGCACCGTTCAATAGCACCGCGAGCGTGATTCCGTTGTCACGACGTTCCCGCTGCATGTAAATCACCTGCTTGTTGAAGCGAGGCAGCTTGATTCACAGGGTCTGCCTTCGATCCATAGCGGACGTTTTTCAATCCGCAGATCCCGCCGCGCGTTAGACTCCGACCATGCTCTGGATCATTACGAAATACCTCATCACAGCCGCCATCGTCGTGGCTGTGTCAGAAGTCGCCAAGCGCAGCGATCGGGCGGGTGCTCTGCTGGCGTCGCTGCCATTGGTGACGCTACTGGCGCTGACATGGCTTTACATCGAAAAGCAGCCGGCTGAGAAAATCACCAACCATGCTTGGTACACCTTCTGGTATGTGGTGCCGACCTTGCCGATGTTCTTGGCGTTCCCGCGCCTCTTTGCACGATTTGGATTCTGGCCGGCGCTCGGTCTCAGCGCTATCATCACCATCGTTTGTTTTGCCTTGTTCGCGTGGGCTGTGCGCCCGCTGGGAATCAGGCTGATTTGATGCGAGAGCGCCACTAGCGGGACCGAGGTAATTAAGTCCCGTCGCCATGGTTCGAATTAACTATCTCCGTCGCGCTTGCTCCGCAGAAAGTCGCATGCTCTCTTCTGCTTTCAAAGGGAAGGGCGCTGACATTTCGCCGGCCCAGAGACCTCACGCTCGCCTGCGGCCACGCGGACGTCCATCTCGCTCAACCCTGACAGACGATGCCGCCCCTGCTTGTTAGGGTCGATCCGTCACTTTCGCTGTCGTAGTGCAAGGCTTAGAGGGTGACCATGACGACCAAGTCATGAGGCGCGAGCCGTGAGTGCTGAGAACACCCACGACCCGCTAACCATCACCAACTAAGTGGAGTTGATCATGGCTACCCGCGATCATACGGTACGCATTCGCTCGTCCGTTCCCCTTGACGACACCCTCACTCCTCCGCCTCGCGACTCGTCATCCTCGGCGGTTGCATGGCCCGACACCCCACGTCATAGCACTCGCAGTGACATCGCCCTTGCGGTACTCGCCCTCACGCGGCTGCGTCTCGACAGCGAGCAATGCCGCCACGCTCAGGCGAGGGGATTCCCTGGCAGAGCGCTGCCATGGCCGCTTCCCGTGGCCGTCTCGGCCAGCCTGGGCACGGCCATCCACTGCTTGCAGCAGTACGCCCGCCTGCTCGGTGACGAGCCTCGAGTGAACACCACACGCCTCCGATGATCGCCGTTACGGCGCATCGGCCAGCACGGCGATGCGCCGCACCCGGGCGACCACCGACGAAGCTGCTAAGCATTCACTGACACGGAGCGCTGTAAGCGCCTGAGCCGCTGCGCAGCCGTGTCCGACAGAGAGGAACCGCCATGGAACTGATCCAGCTCACACCGCACTCGGAAGTAGACCCCTCGCAACCACTGCGAGCCCCCGGCGACATTCTGCTGCACGCCTACCTGATCCCGAGCGCCCTCAACCCCGCACAACTCGCCCGCCGCACCGGCATACCCTCTAATCAGATCAAAGCCTTCATCGCCGACACTCACCCCATCACCCCCAAGGTCGCCATCCGCCTCTCCCTGGCTTTCGACACCACCGCCTTCTACTGGCTGGCACTTCAGGCGCGATACGATTTGGAAAGGGCGAAGCCTGTGGTCCGCGCCTATCGTCCGCTCGTTGATTAAGGACAAACGCGCGACACGACAAACCGGACGGAGATAGTTGAGCCCCACCGCCATTGTTCGAATTAACTACCTCCGTCCCGTTTGCTCTCGCTACGGGTAAAGCGTGCTTGATCTTCCGATTTGYATCGAAGATCTGCTAGCCGAGCGCTAACCGAAGCGTCCCGAAGAAATACCGTGGTCGACGCAATTTCGCCCGACGCACTCATCGCGAAGCTGATCGCAGTTCACTTCTGAGCGTTCCAGCTCGCGTTGCCTAAATTCTTTTCACTTAACGTCGGGCAACGGTCGGGCGAAGGCCAGCAAGTTACGCCCGCGATCGGCTTAGGAAGGTCTAACTCGCCTCGGCAAAGCGGTGGGCGCTAGCCAAACGCGCTGCCACCACGCTCCAGCGGATATTCTGGAAGAAGGCATCGACGTATTTGGGCGCGGCGGCGCCGTAATCCATCTGGTAGGAATGCTCGTACATGTCCATGACCAGTAGCGGCCAGGTCGCGGCGGGACCGTGCAGATGGTCCCACAGCCAGTAGTTTTCGATCTGCCCAGTGTGCAGGTTGTAGCCAAGTATCACCCAGCCCGATCCACCGCCCAGGCCCGCACCGATCTTGCGGAACTCTTCCTCCCAGGCCGTGTAGCTCCCGAAGGCCTCGCCGATGGCGCGGCGCAGCGTCTCGTCGGCCTGGCCATCGCCACCGAGGTTCTCGAAATAGAGTTCGTGGAACACCACCGAACCGGTGCGCATCAGGTGCTCGCGCTTGAGGTCGTCGTAGACGTAGGGCGGCGTTTCCTTGTCGGTCAGGGCCAGGGCCAGCTTCTGCTTGACGGTGTTCAGCGCTTTCACCGAACCGCCGTAGTTGTTCTCCCAGTGCGATCGGATCAACTTTTCGGATATGCCGTGCAGTTTGGTCGGATCGAACGGCAGCGGTTTGGGCTGGTGCCGCGGCGTGAAAGCAGGATTGGCGACTGTCGTCGCGCCAGCGGCAGCACCGACTTGGTCGGCGGCCTGAACCGTGCCAGCTAGCATGGCACCGGCCACGGCGACTGAGGCGGTTTGCAGGAATTGGCGGCGAGAATCATTGTTCATGGCGTTATTTCCTTGGGGACGGAAAACATTCATGGCATCGCTACATGCAGCATCGCGGAGAGCGGCTCATGAGCGCTTCTGTTGGGTATCGCTTTTGCCGAAATGGGCATAGAGGGAGTCGAGTACGTAGCCCGCCTGTTCGAGCAGTTGATCGTCATTGAGGCCACGTTCGCGCGCACCGCCGAGGAAGGCTTCAAAGCCACCCGCCTCCGGCACCGGCGCACCGCCGACGTCGAGCACGTGCACCATTTGGCCCAGGCGTAACAGGCCGCGATCGTCGTCCAGCCCGAAGCTGGCCAGCAGCACCTCGAAGGTCACGCGTTCGCCAACATGGGTGAAGGCTGCACCGTCGAAGTCGAAGCCCAGCGCTTTTTTTGGGCAGGCCGAGGGCTTCTCCAGCCATAGAAAGCGCGCCTGTGTATCGATGAAGCGCTGGATCAGCCAGGCACTGGCAACGCGGTCTACCCACAGGCCCCGCCGCGTCGCCCATGTACGAGCTTGGTAGTCGCCGATATTTCGCCGTGCAATCGATCCATGGGCGGCGTGTGGTTCGTCGGGTGAAAGCAGCATATCGACGACGCCTACGAAATCGCTCCACGTGGCTTCGGCGCGTACCGTAGCCTCGCCAGGAAAATAATCGATGGCTCGCAAGGCGTCGTACTCGCGGCGCAAACGACGTAGCAGGCGATTCACTTCGGGTGCGGACAGGCCCGATAGCGACTTGCGCACCGTGGACAGCGATTGGCCGAATTCCGTGTAGGCCTCGCTGCGATCGAACAGGCCGAGGAACAACATGTCCTGGGTCTCATCGCGGCTTGAGGTGTCGATCAGCATGGCCGTGCCGCCGGCTTCGACGATGGCGTCGGCCAGCTCCTGCAGCGCCTCCTGGTGTTGAGGGGCCTGGGGCAGCAGATAGACCCCGTCACGCAGCACCGCGCAGCCCATCGCTTTCAGAGCGCGCCAGAAGCGCATGCGCGCCGTGGCGTTCTCGGTCGGCAAGGTGAGAATCAACAGCAGCCAGCTTCGTGCCTTATGCATGGTCACGAACTCTACGTATCTGTAGGAGTTAATACAAGCTATCTCGCCTCGGGGTGCTAGGCCGGCGCGCGTCCGGCGACCACGACATACAGCATGGGATCGCATTCGGCATCGACGGTGGGGAAGGTCAAAATCGGCCTAGGCGATCAAGTCCGGGAGCTAGGCGGCCGAGCTGAGCCCGTCGTCCGACCCACGCGAACTGATCCCCGAGTCCCGAGGTGCCGCGTGTCCCCTCAGCCGCCTAAGCGCGCTGACACCAATGTCTGTACCCCCCCTCTGACACCAATGTTTGTATCTGGAGCGGCCTCCCATGACTTCATACCCATGCACTAGTGCGAACTTCACACTATTGTTCACTCCATGATGAGTAGCAGTGCGGGTGGGGCGTGGAAGACAACAGCAGCCATCTGAAGAAATTCCAGAAGGAGCTGTCGGCGGGCACGGTGTCGCTGGTGCTGCTGGCGGTGCTGGGGCAGTCGCGGCAGCCGATGTATGGCTACCAGATCGCCAAGCGGCTGGAAGAGGTGGGCGAGGGCGTGCTCGCCGGCAAGCAGAGCGCGCTGTATCCGGTGCTGCGCAATCTCGAAGGGGCGGGGTTGTTGGCCAGCGAGGTGGAGCCTTCCATCAGCGGTCCGCCGCGGCGCTATTACCGCATCACCAAACAAGGGCGCGAGGTGTTGCGCGACTGGGTGCAAGCCTGGGCGGCCACGCGCGATTCTGTCGACGGGGTTTTGCAAGGAGGGGTGTAATGAACGCACCACGCACGATTGCCGAATATCTGAATCAGTTGCGCGCTGCGCTCAAGGGCGCGGATCCGGCCTTGATCCAGGATGCGCTGTACGACGCCGAGGAACACTTGCGCGCCGAGCTGGCCGAAGACCCCAAGCGCAGCGAAGCGGACATGCTGGCCCATGTGGTGAGCACCTATGGCGCGCCGGAAGAGGTTGCCGATATCTATCGCGACCAGGAGATCAAGATCCAGCGCGCGCTGCGTCCGCCGCCGATGCCGCGTCGCCGCTCGGCACTGGGTCGTTTCTTTGGCGTAGCCGTCGATTCCCATACCTGGGGAGCCTTGTTCTACATGCTGCTGGCACTGGGCACGGGCATCTTCTACTTCACGTGGGCCGTGACCGGGCTTTCGCTTTCGCTGGGTCTGGCAGTGCTGGTGATCGGCATTCCCTTCATGATTTTGTTCCTCGGCACAGTGCGTGCGCTGTCGCTGCTGGAAGGGCGCATCGTGGAAACCATGCTCGGTGTGCGCATGCCGCGCCGGCCGCCGTATCCGACGAATGGAAGCAAGTCGTTCTGGGGGCGCGTCGGTGCGATCTTCACCGATGGCCGCACCTGGACCACGATGTTCTACATGATCCTGATGCTGCCGCTGGGTATCCTGTATTTCACGCTCACCATCACCTTCCTGAGCATCTCGCTGGGCTTGATCGCCACGCCGATCCTCAAGGCGCTCAGCGTGGCCGATGTGATCTACCTGCAATGCGGCATCCCGCATTGGCTGTGCGACAACAATTACTGGCCGCTGGCCATACTCACCTGCATCGGTGGCGTGTTCCTGTTGTTCGCAACGCTGCATATGGTGCGCGGACTGGGCAAGCTGCATGGCGCCATCGCCAAGGGCTTGCTGGTGCGCAGCGTGAACGAGGGCACCTGAGTCATGTCCGCGAACATGCTGACCCGCCTTGCAGGCGAATGGCAGGGCGAGGAAACCATCGCCACCACGCGCTGGGGACAAGGCGGAGTGGCGATAGGCTGGTTCTCGGCGCACATGCAACTCAATGGGCGCGTGCTGATCCAGGACTACCGCGAGGAACGCGACGGCAAGCCGTCATTGCAGGTACACGCGGTGTTCGTGGCCGAACCCGAGCATGATCAGTACAGCCTCTATTGGTTCGATAGCTACGGCTTCGTGCCGGGTACGCCGGCGCCGGGGCTGTGGAATGGCGAACGGCTGACCTTCGTGCGCAGTTCACCGCGCGGGCAGACGCGGCACGTCTACGCATTCGAGAGTGATGAGGTGTTTACGCTGAAGCTGGAGAGTTCGTTTGACGGTGGCGTGAGCTGGGAGTTGGTGATGACGGGGCGTTATGGCCGTTATGGGTGAAGAGCGTCGCGCACAGGGTGCGCTCCCACAGGGCTAGGGCGGCCCTCACCCTTTGTGGGAGCGCACCCTGTGCGCGACTCAACAGCTAGACAAGCTGTAAATCCCTCGGCTTCGCCCCCGGAAACACCGACAACAACTGGCTGTTCGACAATCCCCACATTCTTCCCATCACCCCAGCCAACACATCGCGGTAATTGTTGATCACCGGATAGTCGCGATTCTGCAGCAGGCTCTGCGCATTCACGGCCACTTGCTCGCCCGCAATGCGACCGCCGTTCACCTTGCCGCCCAGCACCCAGTACACCGTGCCGTGTCCATGGTCGGTGCCCTTGTTGCCGTTCTCACGGAACGTGCGGCCGAATTCGGACACGACGACCACGACGGTGTTGTTCCATTCGTCGCCCAGTGCATCGGCATAGGCGGCCAGTCCCTTGCCGAGGTTGGCGAGATTGTTGGCCAGTTGGCCTGTGGTATTGCCTTGGTTGACGTGCGTGTCCCAGCCGCCGACATCGACGAAGCCAAGCCGATACTGGTCGCGCATCATGGTGGCGATGCGCTGGGTTTCGTCGGCGAAATTCTTGGCGTTCGGCGCGCCGCGGTTGGCCTTCACCATCTCGTCCTGCAGCTCCTTGGACACGCTCTGGCGCAGTTCAAGGCCGTCCGCCGCGGCGGAGGCCAGCGAGGTATTACGGTACATGCTGGCGAGAATGCCTGCCTGGCGCTCGTCGTACACCGGCTTGGGATTGCCGCGCAGTGAGATATTGGGAATGTCGCGGCCGCTGCCCTGGAAGCTGAGGGGCAGTGCGTCGGTAAAGGCGATCGAGGGCACCGTACTCATCTGTCCCGACAGCCGCGCCATGAAACCCGAGCGATAATTGCTGCGCTGTGCCGATGGCTCGCCCGATTCGATATTGTCCTGCGTTTCGAAATGGCTGCGCGACAAATCATCGGTGCCGGCAAAGGGAACGAAGGCGACCTGGCGCTTCTGCCATAACGGATAGATGGAATCGCGCAGCACCGGGTTCAAAGCCCAGTTGCTGTCGAGGCCGATGGCGCTGTTGGTGTTGTACGGATCTGGCTTGGCGATGGCCAGGGTCGGACGCGACTCGTAGTAGAAATCGCTGCTATAGGGCACCAAGAGGTTGTTGCAGTCGTAGCCGCCGCGCAGAAACACCAGCAAAAAGCGCGGCGTATTCGCCGGTGCGGCAAACAGCTTGCCGGAGAACGACATCGCCGGTGCGGCAACGGCAGCGGTGGCAGCGGCAAGCAAAAATTCGCGACGATTCATGGCGATGCCTCAGCGATAATTGAAGTCGGGCGACGAGAGCAGGAAGGTGTTCCATTCCTGTTGAGTCGTCGCCTTGGCCAGCGCATCACGCGTGGGCGCGCTCAGCGTCGTATCAAACGTGTCGTAATACAGGCGCGTGGTGAGCATGGGGAAATCGCCGCCGCTCTTGGGCTGGCCTTCCGCCGTCAGAAGGCGGTTGTTGCCGGTGCCGATGGCGCCGGCAATCTCAAAACGTTTGGCCATCTGTCCGGAGCTGGACCAGCCGGCGCTGTCGAGCGGCCAGCCATCCGGCGTCAGGCGCCCAAACACCGGCTCACCCAGCTGATTGAGCCAGTTGAGCAGCGGTTTGGCGTTGGCGATCGGTTTGCCGTCATAGGCCATGCGCACCGAGGACACCATGAATTGCATCGGGTCCTTGAACTTCTTGCCATAGCTGGCGGCCAATTCCTTGGACTCGAACATCGTGCGCAACACCTGGGCGATATCGCCATCGGTGTGCTGGAAGGTGCGCGCCATCTTCGCCACCAGTTCGGGTGACGGATTATCGGCAACGAAGTACTCGGCGATTTTCTTCGAGACGAACTGCGCGCACGCCGGCTGTTTGGTGATCAGGTCCACCGCTTCGCTGATTTCATCGAAGCCGCTGCCCTTGATGGTGTGGCCGAGCAACACCTTGTCGCTATAGTCGTGGCGCTTGGGATTGAACTCGAACAGGCCATTGCGCACGACCATCTCGGCAAGGCGAGGGCGCATGACGCCGGGGGCACGCAATGGCGCCACGCCGGCGCCGGTAAGAATCAGGGCGAGCTGCTGCACGTCCTGTTGCGTATAGCCCGAGCCCACGCCCAGCGTGTGCAGCTCCATCAGCTCGCGCGCATAGTTTTCGTTGACGTGGCCCTTCGCGTTCTGCGCGTTGTCCAGGAACTCCATCATCGCGGGACTTTCCAGCGTCGCCATCACCAGGTCGCGGAACTTGCCCAGCGCGTGGGGGCGAATCGCGTTCTGCGTATAGTCGGCCGCCACCCAGCGCACGCGTCCCTTGGCGCCGTACACGCTGAAATGGTTGAGCCAGAACCACACCATCTGTTCCTTCAGCTGGTTCGGTCCGTAGATGGCGTGCAGCAGTTCGATTTCCTGCGCCTGCTGCAGCAGATCATTGGCGTGTTGTTGCTGCGCTTTCTTGGCGGCGGTCTTGTCATCGCCGTCGGGCATGTTCTTGATCTTCTCCTGCTCGTCGCGCAGGTTGCCCAGCAGTTGCTCGGTCGGCGTATTGGCGGCTTCGTAGGAGTTGATCAGCGACTGGATCGGTGCGGGAAGGTCGTCGCTGATGCGCCGATCGAGTTGTCGGTCGAGCAGGCGGGAACGGCCCAGGTCGCGATACATGGCGACGGTGGCGCTGTCGAGCTCGAAGCTGTCGCGGCGCAGCCAGTCCACATCGTCCTGTGACAGCGCATGCGCATCGCGTGCCGCTGCGGCGCCGAGACCGAGTACCAACAACAGGCTGCAGGCGGCCAGCCAGGGACGAATGCCAGGGCGGTTCGGGGTATCACGCATGCGGCGGATGTCCTGAGGTGAGGGCTGGGATTCAGTCATGGGAACGCGGTTCCGCACGCCCGGCTTACCGTCCGGCGCACGGCTCCCGCGATTTTGTTCGGCGCGGATTCATGCGGCGCAGCCTTGAGGCGCTCTCGGCGAGGCGCTTGCTTCGTTTTCGTCATACTCGCGAAAGCCAGGCGTGACGGCAGATTGCGACCGATGGTCGATGCATGGGGCCGGTGGGCGCTGTGACACGGCGCAGGTTTCGTTGCGCAAGACCTTGGGCAGGCAGCGCGGGCGGGTGGTCAGAATTCGTCGACGAATTCGACGACCGCACCAAGCAGGGAGGCTTCCACTTCGGTCACCGCGCGCACGGCGTCACTGTGCAAACGATCGGAGGCAAGCACCTCGATCATGAAGAGCTCACTGCCGTTGTCGTCGGGCAGTTCGGTGGAGCTGGAATCGTCGCGCGGGTAGGCGGTCTCGTCGTCGATTTCCTCGACGTGCTCGATGCCGTCGATCCCATGCAGGATCGAGAGCAAGGTGTCGGCATCGTCGCGCGTGCCGGTCATGCGGATGCGGATCGTGGGCATACGGGGCGGCTCCCAGGTTCCTGCGGAAGAATGCTGCGGCATGGCATGTTCAGGCCAGGTGATCGCCGTCGCTGGGCTATTATTTATCCTTAAGCCGGAGATCGCTTGTGCCCAAGATTTACGACCGCGACTATTTCGACAAGTGGTATCGCCACCCCGACCACACCGTGGCATCAGCCGCGGAGCTGCGCCGCAAAGTGGCCATGGTGGTAGCGCAGGCCGAGTACTACCTTGGCCGGCCCGTGCGCTCGGTGCTCGATGTGGGATGCGGGGAGGGGGTGTGGCGCGCGCCGCTACTGAAGCTGCGTCCCGGCCTGCTTTACCAGGGCATCGATGCGAGCGAATACGCCGTGGCGCGTTATGGGCGCAGCCGCAATATCGGCCTGGCGCGCTTTGGGCAACTGGAATATCTGCGCTTCGACCAACGTTTCGACATCATCGTTTGCACGGATGTGCTGCACTACCTCAAGCCTGCGGAAATTCGCGCGGGCCTTGGCGGCATCAGCGACATGCTCGAGGGCGTCGCCTTCCTGGAAGTGTTCACCAGCAAGGATGGGGTGGATGGCGATATGGACGGCTTCCATGCACGCGCGCCGTCCTGGTATTTGAAGGCGTTCAATGAGGTGGGCCTGATGCCGTGCGGGTCGCATTGCTATCTGGGGCCGCGTTTGGAACGGCGTGTGGCGGCGCTGGAGCGTGCTTGAAGCGTCACCAGGCCGGCGTTGCCACGATTCCGGACCGCTTCTCTTTTAGCTCAATTTCGGCATGAATATTGGGTCGCAATAGCGGACAAATATCCAGTGCTCTCTGTACGAATCGCTTCCAAGATACGTCTGACGGGCGGTAGGTACGCATCAATCGAAGTTTGACGACGCGGAAGTCGGGTGAAAGAAGCCGAAAATAGCGAGAGACCTCGCGTGCACTGTATTCCCGCCAGTGGTGGGCATAGGTGTGCTTGCCCAAGACCTCATCCACGGAAATGCTACCGCCAAAGCCGCGAAGGAATCGCAGGGGCTGCCACGCCCGACCCTTCCACGAGTAGTAGTTCGGCGTTGTGACCAGGATGCGGCCGCCTGGCTTCAGGATGCGGTGAATTTGCCGCCAGAAGCCAACCGGGTTGAAGGTGATATGTTCAAGGATCTCCGTGAAGATTACGACGTCGATCGAATCATCTGGAAGTTGATTCAATTCGTTGGCTTGTTCCATGTCCATGCAAGGAAGTAGGGAAATGCTGAGTTCGCCGGCGACGCTTTGGATTCGCGGATCTCGCAATGTACCTGGTAGATCCATGGCGACTATATCGAAGCCAGCTCGCCGCCATATCACGGCTTGATGCAGCCAGTGGGCTCCGACATCCAACGCGTGCTGACCCTCCTTTTGTGACGTTGAACAAAACTCGCGCAGCGTCGCTGTGAAGCGCAAGTAGTGGTCGTCGAGATACCCGTCAGCGGTGCCGCCGTGCCTGGCAAAGAAATCCAAAAATTGCCTGTAGTCGTTTGCCATCGCGGCCCTGGTGGACTTCATCGTGTGATCCTCGGCTTAAAAAATGAAGCTAAGTGCCGGTAGAAGATCGCCCACTCTTCGCTCGTGACCCAATGGCCTGAAGCTACGACGTTCGTAGGATTTCCCCCTTATGTGAATTGCATAGGGGTTGAGACACTGCGGGTCGCTGGATAGCAAAGGAGAGTTAACTCTCCGGGCGTCCAGCACTGCGTAGTTTCATATCGAAGGAGAGTTCCATGAAATGGAGAATCAGGTCGCTGCTGGTCCTTAGTCTGCTTTTTTTCTGGAATGCTTGTTTTGCCTCTGGATTGCTGCTTCCAGGACAAGGCCTATCTGCCGGTCAGCGTATCTACTCAAATAATTCGAGATATTTCGCGACCATGCAGGCCGACGGAAATTTCGTGGTTTACACGAGTGGCGGAAAGCCACTCTGGTCCACAAATACGACCGGGCGCGGGGCCGATTACGCGGCGATGCAGGGCGACGGAAATTTCGTGCTCTATAACAGTCGCACTGGGGGCGCTGTCTGGTCCTCGAATACAACCTATCGGATGAGCGGATTTGCTGCGATTTCTGATTACGGTCAGTGGATCGTGTTCAAGAACACGCCCGTTTGGTCTTCAAACACTTCAGATAGGAGTAACCCGATAGGCGCAAACGCCATGGTGTTCGGTTACAACTCGAAGTTCGATCGTGGCAAATCCTACGGCCTTGGGAAGTACAGCGTCACTTTTCAAACGGATGGAAACTACGTCTTATATGGGCCATCAGGGGCCATGTGGTCATCAAGGACGACAGGAAAGCCTGTCGACGTTGCCTACGTCTATCTGGGAAGATTGGTGGTGGACTACTCGTGGAGAACTGACTACTCCACCGCGAATCCATTCATTTTTCAAACGCCCAGCAATGTGCCGGTTTCGCAGTTCAGCAACACCGATTGGATTTCAACATATGTGGCCTTGCAGGCCGACGGAAATCTTGTCGTTTATGTACCCCAGCGGGTGTTCACATCACCTTCGCCTTACGCACCGGTGAGCTTTCCCATCAGTGATGGGCCCGGCTGTTATGGCCCGCCGGATGCGTGTTTTGGTTCGGCATTTCCCATCTTTCAATATAGCTGGTGAGGTGCGCCCGAGACCTTCGGTGTTTCAAGCGGAGCTGGGCATCCAGCGCGTACTGCAGGGCATCTGGTCGCCATACGGCCACCACTATCAAGCAAAAGGCCGCCTTTCGGCGGCCTTTTCTTTACACGTATCGCTGATCCAAAGATCAAGCCACGCCGCGCGAAGCCTTCTTGCGGTCGTTTTCCGTCAGGTGCTTCTTGCGCATGCGGATTTCCTTCGGGGTGACTTCGACCAGCTCGTCGTCGTCGATGAAGTCCAGCGCCTGCTCCAGCGAGAACTTGGTCGCCGGGGTGAGCTGGATCGCATCGTCCTTGCCGGAGGCGCGCATGTTGGTCAGCGGCTTGGGCTTGATGGCGTTGACGGTGAGGTCGTTGTCCTTGGCGTGGATGCCGATCAGCTGGCCTTCGTACACCGAGTCGCCTTCGGCGGCGAACAGCTTGCCGCGATCCTGCAGCGGTCCAAGCGAGTAGGCCGGGGTGGTGCCGCCGGCGTTGGCGATCATCACGCCGTTGAGGCGCTTGGCGATCGCCACCGGGGTGTACGGACCGTAATGGTCGAACACGTGGAACAGCAGGCCCGAACCCTGGGTCAGGGTCTTGAACTGGTTCTGGAAGCCGATCAGGCCACGGGCCGGGATCAGGTATTCAAGGCGCACGCGGCCCTTGCCGTCCGACACCATGTTCTTCAGGTCACCCTTGCGGATGCCCAGGCGCTCCATCACGCCGCCCTGGTGCTGCTCTTCGATGTCGACCACCAGCTGCTCGATCGGCTCCATCTTCTGGCCGTCGATTTCCTTGATGATCACTTCCGGACGCGACACGGCCAGCTCGTAGCCTTCGCGGCGCATGTTTTCGATCAGCACCGACAGATGCAGTTCGCCACGGCCCGAGACCAGGAACTTGTCGGCGTCGGAGCCGTCTTCCACGCGCAGTGCCACGTTGTGCACCTTTTCGCGGTCGAGGCGCTCACGCAGCTGGCGGCTGGTGAGGAACTTGCCGCCCGACAGATCCTTGTTGCCGACGAACGGCGAGTTGTTGACCTGGAAGGTCATGCTGATCATCGGCTCGTCGACGCTCAGCGCCGGCAGCGCTTCAGGCACTTCCAGCGAGGTGACGGTATCGGAAATGGTCAGCTCGGAAATGCCCGAGATGGCGACGATATCGCCGGCTTCGGCCGACTCCTGCTCGATGCGCTCGAGGCCGAGGAAGCCGAGCACCTGGCCGATCTTGCCCTGGCGCTTCTTGCCTTCACGGTCGATCACGGACACCGGCATGCCCTTCTTCAGGGTGCCGCGCTGGATGCGGCCGATGCCGATGACGCCGACGAAGTTGTTGTAGTCGAGCTGGCTGATGCGCATCTGGAAGGCGCCGTCCGGATCGACGTCCGGCTTGGGCGCGTGCTGCATGATCGCTTCGTACAGCGGGGTCATGTCGCCTTCGCGGGCGTTCTCGTCCAGCGAGGCATAACCGTTCAGCGCCGAGGCGTAAACGATCGGGAAGTCCATCTGCTCATCGGTGGCGCCGAGCTTCTCGAACAGATCCCACACCTGCTCGACCACCCACTCCGGACGCGAGCCCGGACGGTCGACCTTGTTGACCACGACGATCGGCTTGAAGCCCATGGCGAACGCCTTCTGGGTCACGAAGCGCGTCTGCGGCATCGGGCCGTCCATCGCGTCGACCAGGATCAGCACGGTGTCCACCATCGACAGCACGCGCTCCACCTCGCCGCCGAAGTCGGCATGGCCTGGGGTGTCGACGATGTTGATGCGGTTCTTGGCGCCGGTCTTCTTGTTTTCCCAGGTGATGGCCGTGTTCTTGGCCAGGATCGTGATGCCACGCTCCTTTTCCTGGTCGTTGCTGTCCATCACGCGCTCGGCCAGCACGGTGCGCTCATTGAGCGTGCCGGACTGCTTGAGCAGCTGGTCGACGAGCGTGGTCTTGCCATGGTCGACGTGGGCGACGATGGCGATATTGCGCAGATTTTCGATGGACATGAGGTCGGCTCGGGCGGGATAAAGCCGCCGCGTGAGGTTTCTGGAGGGATAACCCGAGAATTATACGGGGTTATGTGACAGCTTGCTTGAAAAGTCTTAGTAAATTGTTCAGACCGTGACTCGACGACGGTTTAAGGCCGCTCCGGGAGGGGTTCGTCACCCGGGAGCGACCGAACCTGTGCTGGACTGATCCCGAGGGCGGCCTGTCGCCCGAGAGGGATGGAGGGCATGGGCCATCGCCTTTCCCTGTGGATATGCTTGGTCGCACCGTTGCTGGCGTCGTGCGCCGCACCGCCGTTGACCAAGGATTCCGGCATGCATGCCCCCGATTTCGTGCGTGGCGAGGTGCTCCAGACCGAGCATCGCCAGGGCGACGACCTTCTGAGCGCGGGCCTGGGGCTGGATGGCCTGGCCGGTCCGCCATCGCCGATCGCACATCCCTTGCAGCCCACGGCCGCCGAATTGCGCCGCCGTGCGATCCAGGCGAGCTGGAAGGGCATTGCCGATCTGGGACCGCTGGGCGGTTACGGCCATGTCTATGGTGGAGTGCCCGATGTGCCCGGCCGCGAATACCAGGCGTTCGCCTGGATTTCCGGGGCAAACGCGCCGCACCGCGTGCTGTTGCAGGCGCCCGACAACTTCGACCGCTCGCGCCGTTGTCTGGTGGTAACGGCGTCGTCGGGTTCGCGCGGCATCTATGGGGCGATTGCGCTGGCTGGCGCCTGGGGCCTGCCGCGCGGCTGCGCCGTGGCCTATACGGACAAGGCCGCTGGCGCAGGTTATTTCGACCCCGCCAACGACTCAGGCGTCGCGCTCGACGGCACGCGGGTCAAGCGCGGCACGACCACACTGGAATTCGAACCGACCTCCCACGCCAGTCGCGTCGATCTAGGTGTGAAGCACGCCCATTCAGGCGACAACCCCGAGGCCGACTGGGGCCGGCATGTCCTGCAGGCAGCGCAATTTGGGCTGGCCATGCTCAATCGGGCCTTCCCCGACCAGGCGCCTTTTACGCCGGACAACACTCGCATCATTGCCACCGGCCTTTCCAATGGTGGCGGTGCGGTGCTGCAGGCGGCGGGTCTGGATGACGGCCGCATGCTCGCTGGCGTCGTGGCGCTAGAGCCCAATGTGCGCGTGCCTGAGCAGGGGCGTGCGTTGTTCGATTACGCCACCGATGCCTCGATCTGGTTGCCGTGTGCGCTCGCCGATGCGCGATTCGATGCGGCACCGATGGCACGCACGCCGCAGGGTGAGGTGCCGCCGCGCTGGGCACAGCGCTGCCATCAACTTCATGAGCGCCAGCTGGTCAGCGGCACACGCGTGGCGGCGCAGGCTGCCGAGGCGTATGAGCACCTGCGCGCCAGCGGCTGGACTGACGAGGCGATGACCACCGCAGCCTCCACCACCTCGCTGGATCTGTGGCGTGCCATCACGGTCGCCTATGCCTCCGCGTATATGCGTCGTGGGCCCGACGATATGCCTTGCGGATTTCGCTACGGCGGCGTGGCTGCATCAGGCGTATCGGTGCCGGTCGATGCAGCGGCACGTACCACCTGGTGGGCCGATGCCTCGGGCATTCCGCCCGGGAATGGCGTGGGTTTGTTTGGCGGCGCCGATCGTTCCGGCGATCCCACGCTGCCCGGCGTGCTGTGTTTGCGCTCGCTATGGGAAGACCGGGATGCGAGCACGCAGGCGCTGCGCGATGGCGTCGCCGCGACCACGGTGAAAGCACCACGCGCCAGCCTGCCGGTATGGGTGGTGCATGGCGCCTCCGACGGCTTGTTGCCGACGGCGTTCACCTCCGAACCCTATGTCACCTGGCTGCGCAGCAAGGGCGGCCATCCGCTGTACTGGAAAGTGCCGCACGCCCAGCATTTCGATGCCTTCCTGGCCATCCCCGGTTTCGGCGATCGTCACGTGCCCCTGCTGCCGTACGGCTATGCGGCGCTGGATCGTCTGTGGTCGCACATCTATGAAGGCGCACCGTGGCCCGCCCTGGTGCCGACGCCATCGCCACGGCCGCGCGGTTCGAACGCGTTGGCTCGCGATGCGCTGGATCTCCCCGCCACCTGGACCCAGGCCCCTCGCTGAACCAGAGGCTGGCGGCTCATCCCAGCTGCGGTATCCTTGCGTGCTTGCAGGGCGCCTGTGGTTGCGCGCTGCCTTTCAACGAAGGATCCCCTGATGACCATCAACGTCACCATGACCACCAACCGCGGTCCCATCCATCTGCGCCTGCACGATGACAAGACGCCGGTGACCGTGGCCAGCTTTGTCAATCTGGCCCGTCGCGGCTATTACGATGGCCTGTCGTTCCATCGCGTCATCGCCGATTTCATGGTGCAGGGCGGCTGCCCGGAAGGCAGCGGTCGCGGCGGCCCGGGCTACCGTTTCGAAGACGAATTCGACGCATCCTTGCGTCATGACAAGCCGGGCGTGCTGTCCATGGCCAATGCCGGCCCGCGCACCAATGGCAGCCAGTTCTTCATCACCCATGGCGCCACGCCGTGGCTGGACGGCAAGCACAGCGTGTTCGGCGAAATCCTTGGCCCGGAAGATCAGGCCGTCGTCGATGCGATCCGTCAGGGCGATATCGTCGAGAAAGTCACTGTGGAAGGCGACGTCGATGCCTTGCTGGCCGCCCAGGCCGACCGCGTGAAGGAATGGAACGCGGTGCTCGACGAGCGCGGCTGAGCCCGTTCGTAGTCATTGCGTGAAGAAGCCGCCGTCGTCATCGACGGCGGCTTTTTTTGTGGCTGCGCTGTCATGGCGATGTGGGAAACAGGGGCCTAGAATCGGACGGCTCCACGCAAGAAGCGATGTGCGTCAATCCCATTCCCAAGGAGATGCAGTCATGTCTTTTCTCAATGATCTGCTCGGCGGCGGTCAGGGTAACCCGGCAGGTGGTTCATCCCTGGTGGCCGTGGCGGGCCAGCTGATCGAAAAGGCCGGCGGTGTGCAGGGCCTGGTGGCCATGCTGCAGCAGCACGGTCTGGGCGATGCCGTGCAGTCGTGGGTCGGTACCGGTGGCAACCAGGCGGTGTCGGGCGACCAGCTCGGCCAGGCACTGCAGAACGGCGGGCTCGGCACCGTGCTGCAAGAGGCGGCAGGCAAGCTGGGTGTCGACCAGGGCCAGCTGCTGGGCCAGCTCTCGCAGGTGTTGCCGCATGCGGTCGATCATCTGACGCCCGAGGGCCAGTTGCCGGCGCAGGGGCAGGGTGGTTTCGACCTGGGCTCGCTGGCGTCGCTGGCAGGCAAGCTGTTTGGCGGGGCCAACCGGGCCTGAGTCCAGGCACTGAAAAAAACACCGGCGACGCGCAAGGCGTCGCCGGTTTCGCGTCCCTGCGCCAGGAGGTCAGGCGGAGGCTTTGCGCTTGAACAGCAGGTGATAAAGCAGGAGCAGGACGATCGCGCCGCCGATCGATCCGAGGAAATGCGCGAGGCCCGTCTCGCCCCACCATCCCAGCTTTTCGCCGATATAGGTGGAGATGACCGAGCCGAGGATGCCCAGGATCGCGGTGATGATGAAGCCGCCCGGATCCTTGCCCGGCATCAGCATCTTGGCGATCAGACCCACGACCAGACCCACGATGAATACCCAGAGCCAGTGCATATGCGTTCCTTGGCGGCCATTGGTGGGTCGAATCTAGGCTTACATCGTGCGCCAATCCATAGGCAGATCAGCCAGTTGACGGCACGGTTTTGCAAGTGACGAACGTCACTGGCATGGGCCTGACGATGTCTCGCACGGGCGGGGCCTTCGACCATCGGGTAAAGCGGAGGCGTCGGACAGCACGCTTCCACATGCTAAAATCGTGGAGTTTGCTGTCTTCGTTCCCCATACACGAGGAAGTCATGCCCCAGCTTGCCCAGCGTGTCGGTCGCGCCAAGCCCAGCGCGATCATGGTCATCGCCGAAAAGGCCAAGCAGCTCAAGGCTGCCGGTCGCGACATCATCAGCTTCTCGATTGGCGTTCCCAATTTTCTACCTGGCGAGCATGTGTATGCCGCCGCACGCGAAGCGCTGCAGCGTGATTCCGGCCAGTACGGCAGCAACCGCGGTGCGGATGCGCTGCTCGATGCCTTCCTGGTGCATATCGAGAAACTCGGCTTCACCGGCTACGGCCGCGCGAATCTCTCGATCGGTATCGGCGCCAAGCAGGTGTTGTACAACCTGGGCGAAGCGCTGTTGAACGAAGGCGATGAAATCTGCTTCGCCGCACCGTTCTGGACCACTTATCGCGACATCGCCGACATCCTGGGCGCCAAGGCCAACATCCTGCATTGCGGCCCCGAGCAGAACTACAAGCTCACGCCGGCGCAGCTCGATGCGGCGCTCGCGCGCAAGCCCAAGGTGTTCCTGTTCAACAACCCGTCCAATCCCACCGGCATGGTCTATACGCGCGATGAAATCGCTGCGCTGGCCGAGGTGCTGGCGAAGTATCCGGACACCTGGATCATCACCGACGACATCTACAACTCGATGGTGTTCGACGGCATCGGCTATCACAACTTCGTGCATGCCAGGCCGGAGCTGAAGGATCGTTTGATCTTCGTCGACTCGGTGTCCAAGACCTATGGCATGCCGGGCTGGCGCGTGGGCCTGATTGCCGCACCGGAAATCGTGGCCAAGGCCATCACCACGCTCAACTCCAACCACATCACCAGCCTGCCCGAAGTGATCACGGCCGCTGCCGTCGCCGCGTTTGCCGGACCGCAGGATATTCCGCAGGCCAAGTGCAAGGAATTTGCCGAGAAGCGCGACATCGTGGTCAACGCATTGCGTGCGATTCCCGGCGTGGTGTGCCCGTATCCGCAGGGCGCGTTCTACGCGTTCCCCGATATCTCCGTGGCATTCGGCAAGAGCTACAAGGGCGTGCGCATCAACGACGACGTCGAGTTGTGCGCCGTGCTGCTCGAAGCGGTGGGCGTGGCCTGCGTGCCGGGCTCGGCGTTTGGCGAGCCGCGTGCCCTGCGCATTTCCTATACCTGCCCAACGGCACAATTGCAGCCCGGGCTGGAACGCATCCAGGCGTTCTTTGCAGAACTGACCTGATGGTCTTGGGCCCGCGCCGCATGGCGTGGGCCTTGTCTTTTGTACGTTAGCCAAGTTGAAGGAGTTTCTCCGATGAAAGCCCCCGTTCGTGTTGCCGTTACCGGCGCTGCCGGCCAGATCGGTTACGCCCTGCTGTTCCGCATTGCCGCGGGCGACATGCTGGGTCCGGATCAGCCGGTGATCCTGCATCTGCTGGAAATCACCCCGGCGCTGCCTGCGCTGCAGGGCGTGGTGATGGAACTCAACGATTGCGCGTTCCCGACGCTGGCCGGCGTGGTCGCCACCGACGACCTCAACGTCGCCTTCAAGGACGTCGATTACGCGCTGCTCGTGGGTGCGCGTCCGCGCGGCCCGGGCATGGAGCGCAAGGATCTGCTCGAAGCCAACGGCGCCATCTTCGGCCCGCAGGGCAAGGCGCTGAACGATCACGCCAAGCGCGACGTGCGCGTGCTGGTGGTCGGCAACCCGGCCAACACCAATGCGCTGATCGCCCAGCAGAACGCACCGGATCTCGATCCGAAGTGCTTCACCGCGATGGTCCGCCTTGACCACAACCGCGCGCTGTCGCAGCTGGCCGAGAAGACCGGCAAGCACAGCACCGACATCAAGAAGATGACCATCTGGGGCAACCACAGCTCCACCCAGTACCCGGACCTGCACCACGCCACCGTCGGCGGCAAGCCGGCGCTGTCGCTGGTCGACCAGGCCTGGTACGAGAGCGATTTCATCCCGACCGTGCAGCAGCGCGGCGCCGCCATCATCAAGGCGCGCGGCGCTTCCTCGGCCGCTTCGGCTGCTTCGGCTGCCGTCGACCACATGCGCACCTGGGCGATGGGCACCGCGGAAGGCGACTGGGCCTCGATGGGCATCCCGTCGGATGGTTCGTACGGCATCGAGCCGGGCGTGATCTACGGTTACCCGGTGACCGTGAAGGACGGCAAGTACGCCATCGTGCAGGGCCTGGAAATCAACGATTTCTCGCGTGCCCGCATGGACGCCACCAACAAGGAACTGCGCGAAGAGCGCGCCGGCGTCGAGCACTTGTTCGCCAAGAAGTAAGTCGCACGCGCAAGCGTCGATGATGGAATGGGCAGCTTCGGCTGCCCATTTCTTTTTGGGGGCAGGGCAGCCATTTCCCCGGGGGGGTGGCTGGCGGCGTGCCCTAGGAACGGTAGAATCGGCGGAGCACTGACCGGAACCCAGACATGAAGCGACTTCTTGCGACCCTTTCCCTCTGCGCCCTGCTCACCGCCTGCGGTGGCACCCACGGCCTGCGCGACACCACGCCGAAGATGAGCAGCCGTACCAACAAGGACATTCCGACCTATCTGGAATGCGTGCGCGCAAAGTGGGCTGAAACCGCTGAAGTGAGCATGTCGCACAAGGACCAGTCGGGCGAGCTGTCGGGCAACGACAAGCAGGGCGCGCACGAGCTGATCAACGTGACCGCCGACGGTACCGGCGCCCTGGTCGTGATGTACGAAGGCCAGGACATGAAGAAGGACTACAACTCCGCCTATCGCGACGCGGCGGTGTCCTGCCTGTGAGCCATGCGCGTGGATGATCGACGCGCATGGCGATCATCCACGCACGACTCGACCAAGGTCGCAAAGCCCGTGGGGCGGCGCTGATCTAGGCTAGAACGATCAGCCGTTGAAACGAGGGTGATCGCGATGCGCTATGAGGAGTTCTATCAGCGTTCGATAGAGCAGCCCGAAGCGTTCTGGGCTGAACAGGCGCAGCGCATCCATTGGCATACGCCACCCGAGCGCATCCTCGATGTGTCCCGTCTGCCGTTCCGGCAATGGTTCGTCGGCGGCACCACCAATCTCTGCTACAACGCCGTCGACCGCCATCTTGAAGAGCGCGGCGGCCAGCTCGCGCTGGTCGCGATCTCCACCGAAACCGGTATCACGCGCGAGCTCAGCTATCGCGATCTCTATCGCGAAGTGAATACCTTCGCTGCTGTGCTTGCGTCCCTGGGCGTGGGCAAGGGCGATCGCGTGGTGATCTACCTGCCCAATATCGCCGAAGCGGTATTCGCCATGCTCGCCTGCGCGCGACTGGGTGCGATCCACTCCGTGGTGTTCGGCGGCTTTGCCGCGCACAACCTCGCGCTGCGCATCGACGATGCCGAGCCCGCGCTGTTGATCGCCACCGACGCGGGCATGCGCGGCGGCAAGATCATCCCGTACAAACCCTTGGTCGATGCGGCGCTCGAGGAAGCCAAACACCAGCCGTCAAACGTGCTCATCATCGATCGTGGACTCGATCCGCAGATGACGCGTGTCGCTGGACGCGATCTCGACTACGCCAGTTTGCGCGCTTCCTATGAGGGCGCCGAAGTGCCCGTGGTATGGCTGGAATCGAACGAGCCCAGCTACCTGCTCTACACCTCGGGCACCACGGGCAAACCCAAGGGCATACAGCGCGACGTGGGCGGCTACGCTGTCGCCATGGCGATGTCGATCGACGCGATCTTCGACATCAAGCCGGGGCAGGTGATGTTCTCCACCTCGGATGTGGGCTGGGCCGTGGGCCATTCGTACAACGTGTACGCGCCGCTGATCGGCGGCGCCACGTCGTTGCTATACGAAGGTCTGCCGGCACACCCCGATCCGGGCATCTGGTGGCGTCTGTGCGAACGCTACGGCGTGCACAGCATGTTCTCCTCGCCCACCGCATTGCGCGTGCTGAAGAAACAGGATCCGAGCTGGCTCAAGAAGTACGACCTGCTGAAACTGCACTGGTTGTTCCTCGCCGGCGAACCACTCGACGAACCCACCGCGCACTGGGCCACCGAAGGCCTGGGCGTACCCGTGATCGACAACTACTGGCAGACCGAAACAGGCTGGCCTGCGATCACCTTGATGCCAGGCCTGGACCTGAAGCGGCTGAAATTCGGCTCGCCCGGATTGCCCAGCCCCGGCTATCGCATGAAGGTGATCGACGAGAACACCGGCGAGGAACTGCCACCGCACCAGAAGGGCGTGCTCGTATTTGTTCCTCCGCTGCCGCCCGGTTGCCTGACCACGGTATGGCGCAACGACGAACGCTACGTGGCCAGCTACTTCAGCCACTTCAAGGAACTGCTGTACAGCTCGCTCGATTGGGCGATTCGCGATGAGGACGGCTACACCACCATCCTTGGCCGCACCGACGATGTGATCAATGTGGCGGGACATCGCCTGGGCACGCGCGAAATCGAAGAATCCGTGGCGATGCATCCCGCCTGCGCGGAAGCTGCGGTGATCGGCATGCACGACGACGTGAAGGGGCAGGTACCGGTGGTGTTTGCCACGCTGCGGCAAGGCGTGACGGAGGCTTCGGTGGATGTCGCCAAAGGCATGCAGCAATGCGTGGTGGATCAACTGGGCAAGATTGCGAAACCGGCGCGCATCTATGTGGTCAATGCGTTGCCCAAGACACGCTCCGGAAAACTGCTGCGACGGTCGCTGCAGGCTTTGGTGCAGCACACGGATCCTGGGGATCTTTCTACGTTGGATGATCCGGCGGCGTTGGAGGAGATTCGCAGGGCGTTGGAGAGGGGGCCCGATCAAGGTTGAGTTTCTCCCTCTCCCCTCCGGGGAGAGGGTTGGGGTGAGGGGCCAACCTAGCCCCATTGTGTGGCGGTGCCACAGTCTTCGTTCTGCTCGTCATCCCGGCGTAGGCCGGGATCCAGAGCCTCGGTATTTAGTTGTCGCGCTGCCGCGACCTGGCTCGCCTGCCGCGGACTTCCGACCTCCTGCCGGAGGCCGGGTCACTTTTCTTTGCTTGCCCAAAGAAAAGTAACCAAAAGAAAGGGCCCCCCGGATGACGCGCCTTCCGGGCTGCGCCCTCCATGTGCGCGGTCGGGTTCCGGGGTTTTTCGACAGGACATCCCTGTCCTGTCGAAAAACTGGCCGCATCCCTGCGGCCACCCTTCGGGCTTTCCTCCACCCGCCCGCCGCGTCATACGGGGACCCCGGGGCAGAGCCACATCAAGAGCCCAACACCCGGCGTTGCGGGGCCGAGCAGGTCTTTTTGTAGGAGCGCACTTGTGCGCGACCAACCGGAGCGATGCACTGCGACGCCGCGGTCGCGCACAAGTGCGCTCCTACAAGGGATCGCGCAAGCCAGTATCGATCGGCTCTTTGTGGGAGCGCACCCTGTGCGCGACGAACCTACGGAGCGGTACACCGCAGCGTGGCTGTCGCGCACAGGGTGCGCTCCCACAGACAAGCAGGCGCGGCAGACGGAAGAAGGGCTGACTAAAGCCGATGCGCAGCGAGGCCCGGCTTTAAGTCCTCAGCGATTCGGGCGCGTTGCGCAGCGCATTGAGGTACCCGCTGTGTACCCTCGGAGGTTGTCCCACAACAGCTCGCCTCAAGCGTTCGGGCTTATCCCAACACGATGCTGCGGGCGTTATCAAGCCATTCTCTTTGGGTTACTTTCGACGCGAAGCTAGTCCCGTGGGATCTCTTGGGCCAGCAAAAGAAAAGTGACTCGAGCGGCGGCAGCCGATCGAAACGCCCGCCGCGTCCCACAGGGACTAGCTTCGCGTCGTAGGCGGCACCCTGGCGGAAACGCAACAACCAGAAACCGAGCCTCCGGATAACCAGCCTTCGGCAGTTGAAAAGCGCCGGCCCTCGCCCCCACTTGTGGGGTGCGCCCAGACGACGAACAAATCGCCACCCCGCCGCGCGACGAAGAAAAAAACCACCCCCCAATCCACTACACGCTCCCTTCGAAACCATTCATGCTGCCGCGCAACAGCCCCCTTACAAACCCTGCGCTAAAATCTCCCCTTTAAGCGGAGGTTTCATGGCCCACATCGCATCCCCTGGCGCGGCATTCCGCGCGGCCCTGGCGGCCGAACACCCCTTGCAGGTGATCGGCGCCATCAACGCGAACCACGCCTTGCTGGCCAAGCGCGCCGGCTACCGCGCGATCTACCTCTCGGGCGGCGGTGTGGCGGCCGGTTCACTGGGTCTGCCAGATCTGGGCATCAATACGCTGGACGACGTGCTCACCGACGTGCGCCGCATCACCGACGTGTGCGATCTGCCGCTGATGGTGGACATCGACACCGGCTTTGGTCCTAGCGCATTCAATATCGCCCGCACGGTAAAGAGCCTGATCAAGTTCGGCGCGGCCGCCTGCCATATCGAAGACCAGGTGGGCGCCAAGCGCTGCGGTCATCGTCCGGGCAAGGAGATCGTGTCGACCAGCGAGATGGCTGATCGCGTCAAGGCCGCGGCCGATGCGAAGACCGATGCCGATTTCTTCCTGATCGCGCGCACCGACGCGATTGCCGTCGACGGTGTGGACGCCGCCATCGAGCGCGCCATCGCCTGCGTGGAAGCCGGTGCCGACGGCATCTTCGCCGAGGCCGCGTATGACTTGCCGACCTATCGCCGCTTCGTCGATGCCGTGAAGGTACCGGTGCTGGCCAACATCACCGAGTTCGGCCAGACACCGCTGTTCAGCGTGGAAGAGCTCGCCAGCGCAGGCGTAGGCATCGTGCTGTATCCGCTTTCCGCGTTCCGCGCCATGAACAAGGCGGCGGAGAATGTTTATCAGGCCATCCGCCGTGATGGTCATCAGCGCAACGTGATCGACACCATGCAGACGCGTGAAGAGCTTTACGACCGCATCGGCTATCACGAGTACGAGCGCCGCCTGGATGAGCTTTTCTCAAAGAAGAGCTGATCGTCCCCATCGAGATAACCGGCATCACGGTGCCGTCCACGTTTGACGCAAGCATGTCTTCAGGAGATGTACCGAATGACTGAGCAAACTCTTCCCAAGCCCAAGAAATCCGTCGCGCTGTCGGGTGTAGCCGCCGGCAACACCGCGCTGTGCACGGTGGGCCGCAGTGGCAACGATCTGCATTACCGCGGTTATGACATCCATGACCTGGCGGCCAAGGGTTGCTTCGAGGAAGTCGCCTATTTGCTGGTGCACGGCGTGTTGCCGAACTGGGCCGAGCTCAATGCCTATCGCGCCAAGCTCAAGCGCCTGCGCGGCCTGCCGGCGCCGGTGAAGAGCGCGCTGGAGCTGCTGCCCGCCGCCACGCATCCGATGGATGTGATGCGCACGGGTTGTTCGGTGCTGGGCACCGTGCTGCCGGAGAAGGACGACCACAACGTCACCGGCGCGCGCGACATCGCCGACCGCCTGATGGCGAGCTTTGGTTCGATCCTGCTGTACTGGTTCCACTTCAGCCACAACGGCAAGCGCATTGAAACGGAGACCGAAGACGAGTCCATCGCCGGTCACTTCCTGCACCTGCTGCATGGCAAGAAGCCGAGCGAGCTGTGCACGCATTCGTTGGACAAGTCGCTGATCCTGTACGCCGAGCACGAGTTCAACGCGTCCACCTTCACCGCGCGCGTCATCGCCGGCACGGGGTCGGACATGTACTCGGCGATCACCGGTGCGATCGGTGCGCTGCGCGGTCCCAAGCACGGCGGCGCGAACGAAGTGGCGATGGAAATCATCGCGCGCTACCGCAATGCAGCCGAGGCGGAAGCGGACATCCGCGCCCGCGTCGAGCGCAAGGAAATCATCATCGGCTTTGGCCACCCGGTGTACACGGTGTCCGATCCGCGCAACGAGATCATCAAAGAGGTCTCGCGCAAGCTGTGCACGGAAGGCGGCAACCCGACCCTGTTCGACGTGTCGGAGAAGATCGAGAAGCTGATGTGGGAGCAGAAGAAGATGTTCCCGAATCTCGATTGGTTCTCGGCCAGCGCGTATCACATGATGGGCGTGCCGACGGCCATGTTCACCCCGTTGTTCGTGATCGCCCGCACCTCCGGCTGGAGCGCCCACGTGATCGAGCAGCGCGAGGACGGCAAGATCATCCGCCCCAGCGCCAACTACACCGGTCCGGAAGATCTGGCCTACGTGCCGATCGAAAAGCGTTGATCGCGGCCTAGGCCTATGTCGAATGAAGGAGCCGAAAGGCTCCTTCATTCTTTCCAAGTTTCGTTATGGTTCAGGACCCTGTACGACATTGCTATGGTTTCGTATGCGTCGGTGTAAACCACCTGATACATGTGTTCCACAGCGTTATGAGAAGACAGCAACACGCGCTAAAGCGCTGAAATATAGACTCATGCACGAGCGTTTATGTCCCAGGTGCAAGGCCTGTTCGACGACGCGGTGTAACAGCCTTGATGCAGTCCTGCTTTCCAGGTCCCTGACCGTAGTCAAACTCAGCCTCCGTGATTCTCTTCAAGTGGCTGATTTCATGGTCTTCATGTTTGTGAGCTGACGTGCACAAGCCGTGGCACGCATGTTGCGACAAGAGCGTGCTGGATTTGCAACTCCGGCAACACAGGGGGTCACCGCATCGTTCCAGGAGAAAGACTATGCGCAAGACTCTAATAGCGACCGCGATTGTGTTGGGTCTGGGGCTTACGCTCCCTGCGTTTGCAGACGACAACAACACTTCGAAAGGTTCAAGCACGCTTACTAATACCGATTCGAGCACCCGTACACGGACTGACACCAGCACCTACACCACCTCAGCGGCTGGTGCGAATGGTTCAGCCGCTAGCAGCGGTGGCACGGCCAGTTCCTTCAACACCAGCAAGGCAGTAGCGAACAGCACCCTCAACGGCGAAGTCACCAAAGTAGCCGTGTGGGGCATCGGCAATTCGTCTTACAACGATGGCAACGCGAACGGAGGTCGTGGAGGCAGCGGCGGTGATGGCGGCAAGGGCTACGGCGGCAAGGCCGGCGGCGCCAACGGTGGCGACGGCGGTAATGGCGGTCGCGCCAGTGCTCACAGCGGTCGCGCCGGTGGTTCGGGCGCCGATTCGGGCGACGCCGGTGGTTGGGGTGCTTCGTTGGCTGGCGGCGGTGACGGCGGCGACGGCGGCAACGCCGGTGGCATCCGTAACCACAATCGTGCTGGCGGCGGTGGCGGTACGGCAGGTGGCGGCGCCAACACTGGTGGTACCGGTGGAGCGGGCGGCGCAGGCGCAGGTGGCACGGCAGGTGCAGCATCACCGACCGGAACCAGCGGCTCAGCAAGCGCGACGGGCGGCACGAGCGGTGCAGATACCGCTACGGCAGGTACCGGCGGTGCGGGCGGCGCAGGCGGCACCAATACTGGTGGCGCAGGCACGGGCGGCGCAGGTGCGGCTGGCGGTGCTGGCGGCGCAGGCGGTACGGCATCGTCGACGACTGGTGCGTTCGATATGTCGAACCAGATGAACGGCTCGGCAGCGGCGGCAGCCGGTGTGTCGATCCTTGCGCAGAACAGCGGCGCGGCAGCGCTGGTACAGCAGAGCGTCAACGTTCAGGCCAACCTGAACTTCGCGCACTGAGCCATAGGGCGGCTGGCACGAGGGAACGCTTGCGTTCCCTCGTGTCGGTTTCAAAGGGAATGGCCTCGCCGATATCGGCGTCGGTCATGGGTCAGCTCATGCGTGAGGGAGAAGTGCCGTGCAATCGTGCAAGTGGCTACTGGGTATCACCGCGCTAAGCGCGCTCGCTCTTCCTGCGGTTGTCTGCGCGGAAGACGCAGGCATTCCTCCCGCGTATATGGTGCAGGGCGCGGATTCTCCTCTTGCGATCTACAACGCGGCGGTCGAGGTGGATCACCAGGGCGTAGCGTCCGGACTGGGCGAAAGCGTCGACAGCGCGACGCTGGAGAAGCTCAGCGGCGGCACCTTGATCGTGCAGAACACCAATCTTACGGGCACCGTGTCCGACAACTCGGCTGACCATCTCACCACGGGCGACAATACGATCACCGGTGGATCCGTCGCAGGGGCAACAGGTTTCCCGACCATCATCCAGAATTCGGGCAACAACGTCCTGATCCAGAACGCGACGGTACTCAACGTCGAATTCAAGCAATGAACAAGCTCGCGGCGCTGCTGATCGTCATCGCGGCGCTGCCGCCGGGGAGTCATGCGTCCACGCCGGTAAGCGTGGTCAGCAACGGCCCCGGCAACTACACCGTGCATCTGACGAGCCTCAAAGAGGCCCGCTACAAGGCCACCATCCACCAGAAATACGACTTCAGCTGTGGATCGGCCGCGGTGGCGACGCTCTTGACTTATCAATACGGCTATCCCGTCAACGAGCAGGTTGCCTTCGAGCAGATGTACACGCACGGCGACCAGGCCAAGATCAGCAAAGAGGGCTTTTCGCTGCTGGACATCAAGCGCTTCCTTGCCGCCAATGGTTTCGAAGCCGATGGCTTCAAGGTGCCCATCGAGAAGCTGGCGCAGGAAAACCTGCCGGCGATCGTGCTGATCGACGAGAAGGGCTACCACCACTTCGTCGTCGTCAAAGGCATGCGCAACGATCGGCTGCTGGTGGGCGATCCCGCGCTAGGCACGCGCGTGATGTCGACTGCCAAGTTCAAGGCGCTGTGGAAGAACGACCTGGTGTTCGTCATCCACAACCGTCGCAACCTGGCCGTGTTCAACAGTCCCAACGATTGGAGAGTGGCGCCAGCGGCGCCCATCAGCAACGCGATCGATCGCAACGGTCTCTACAACACCGTGATGCCCAAGCACGGGCCGGACGACATTTGAGGACGGATGATGAAACCGCTCGCACACATCGCTGGTTTCGCCGTCCTTTGCGTGGCATGCGTATCGGGGATGGTGGGAGCACAGGCGCAGGACAGTGCTTCCACCCTGGCGTCGCCGCCGGCGATGGCGACTGCGGCGGCCCCCACGGCAGCACTGGAGACGGTGGTCGCAGGCATCCCCACCTCCAAGGATATGCCGGGCTGGACGCCGGTAGGCGAGGACACGCTCGACCAGACACGCGGCGGCTTCGACCTTGGCAACGGCCTGGTGGCCTCCTTCGGTATCGATCGCGCGGTCTACGTCAACGGCAACCTGGTGTCCTCGACCAGTTTCTACGTGCCCGACATCGCGCATATGACGCCAGCACAGGCGCAGGCCATGCAGTCGGCGCTGAACACCGTGCAAGTGACGCAGATCGGCCCGAACAACAGTTTCGATCCGTCCGCCCTGGCCGGCAAGATGGGCGGCACGGTGATCCAGAACACGTTGAACAATCAGAACATCCAGAACATCACCACGATCAACGCAGCGACCAATTCGCTCAACGCATTCCGGGCAGGAAGTCTCCAGGAAGCGTTGCAACAGGCGCAGCTGCAGTCCCTGGGGCACTGACATGGGACGCGCACCGCCAAGCTTTGGACCTTTCCGCGAATGCGCCGCGGCTCTCGCCGCGGCGCGTTCGTCTGCGCGATTTGAACAACGGGCATGAGGAAGCATGATGCGACACTCAGCGTTGCGATACGTATGGTCGGCAGGATGTGCGGGGCTGGTGGCGCTCGGCATGCCTGTCGCGGCCCAACAGGAGTCGCCGTCCCAGCAGGCCAATACCGGGACGACGCCGGCGGTAGCGGCTAACGCCATTGCGGCGGCCCCATCCGCGAAACCCGCGCCAATCGATCCAGCCGACTTGCGCAAACAGGTCGCCGAGCAGGGCGACCGCATCGATGCCATGCGCAGCCAGATCAGTGCGCAGATCGCGCAACTGGATGCAATGAAACGTGCGCTGGCCGAGCAGGAGGCCGACTATCAATCGCTGCGGCATGCCGTAGGCATGGACGTGCTGGACAAGCAACGTGGAGGCAGCATCGCCGCCGGCGGCCCGATGGCATCCGCGCAACCGATGCCGGCCGGCGATGCGGTGGCAGCCAACGCACCCCAGCAACAACAGCAACAGCCGGTCGGCGAGGCGCCCAAGGCCGATACGCGTCCGCCGGAAGTGGCGCCCATCTTCCAGCAGCCCGGCGTACTCACGCCCAAGGGCAAGTTCATCATCGAGCCGGCGTATCAGTTCGGCTATTCGAACGTCGATCGCGTGGCGCTGGTGGGATATACGGTGATTCCGGCCATCCTCATCGGCCTTATCGATGCGCGGCAGGTCAGGACGACCACGCAAGTGGGCTGGCTGACCGGCCGCTACGGCATCAGCAACCGGATGGAAGTGGAAGTCCGCGTGCCCTATGTCTATGCGCATGAAGACGTGACCAGCCGCGAGATATTCACCGGCAGCGCCACCGACAAGGCGTTTGGCAACAGCGGACATGGCCTCGGCGACGTCGAAGCCACCTTGCGCTACCAGTTGAATGTCGGTGGCCCGGACAAGGCGTACTACGTGGGCTGGCTGCGCGTGAAGTCGAACACGGGCAGGGACCCGTTCCAGGTCACCACTGATTGCGTGCAGCGTTGCGTGGAGAACGTGATCAACGAAGTGGACTTGTCGGCCACCGGCACGGGCCTGCCCCTGTCGCAGCCGGTGGGTACCGGCTTCTGGGCGATACAGCCAGGCGTGACCTGGCTGTATCCGACCGATCCGGTGGTGTTCTTCGGCAACCTCAGTTATCTCTACAACGTGCCGCGCGACAACGTGACCCGCAAAATCCTCCTGGGCGGTACGGAGGATCTGGGCAAGGTCAAGCTGGGCGATATCGTCGACGTGAGCATCGGCATGGGTCTTTCGCTCAACGAAAAGGCGTCGATCAGTATTGGTTACGACCAAAGCTTCGTCGGCGCGACGAAGCAGAACAATCACAATGTTCCCGGTTCGACCAAGGTCGTGCTGGGCACGCTGCTGATCGGTGGCTCATGGCGCTTCAGCGACAAGCGCACCCTCAACTTCACGTTGGGCGTAGGCGTCACGCGCGACACGCCGGATGCGACGGTGACGGTGCGCGTGCCGATGATGTTCTAAGCCCCGCGCGCAGGCCCGCTCAGAGGCCTTCCTGCTGCATCGCCGCCTTGACGCCGGCGTCGTCCTGCATGCGTGCATGGAAGCGGATCAGATTGTCCAGGCCTGACAGATCTACGCCCTTGCCGATGGCCCAGCGCAGCACCACGAACAGATACGGATCGGCGAACGAGCGCGTGCCCGTCAGCCAGTCGCGACCATGCAACTGCGCATCGAGGCGTTGGTAGTAGATGCGCAGCCGATCGACCGCCTTGCTGCGAAGATTTTCCTGCGCGTGCTCGCCATCGATGTAGCGCTCTGGGCGAAACACCGGCTTGAAGGTCGGATGCAGATCCGAATTGAGATAGGCCAGCCAGCGATTGACTTCGGCACGGCCGCGCGCGCCTTCGCCGCCGAGACCGGCGAGCGGAAACTTGTCCGCCAGGTAATTGAGGATGGCCGCGTTCTCGGTCAGCACCCAGCCGTCCGCTTCCTGCAGGGCAGGGACCACGCCCGAGGGATTGATGCGCAGATACTCGGGCGAGCCCAGTTCTTCGCGCGCGACGCGATGCGCTTCGTACGGCTGGCCGATCCATTCGAGCACGATGTGGTCGGCGAGCGAACAGGCGCCCGGCAGGTAGTACAACTTCATGGGAATTCCTTGGGTGGCGTCAGCCATGAAGTGTCGCCCGCCGGGTGCCTGCAGCTCAAGCCGACGCTTGCGCGCGCAGGCGGCGGCGCTGCATCCACCAACCGCCCAGGCACACGCTGATCACCAGTACCGCATCGAGCACGTAACGCGCCCACTCATGCGCATCGAACCACGGCGATACCCAATGATCGTGCGCGATCATGCGCGCGGCCGTCCATGCGATGGCACCTGCGCCGATATAGATGATCACCGGGAAGCGTTCGATCAGCCGCAGGATCAGCGAAGAGCCCCACACCACCAGCGGCACGCTGATCGCAAGGCCGATGATCACCAGCGCCATATGACCCTTGGCGGCGCCCGCGATGGCAAGCACGTTGTCCATGCCCATCAGCGCATCGGCAACAATGATCGTGCGCATGGCTGCCCAGAAGCTGCCGGCGGCGCCGACGTGATGCGACGCGTGGTCATCCGGCTTCATCAGCTTCCACGCGATCGGCAGCAACAACACACCGCCGATCAGCATCAGGCCGGGCAGCTTGAGCAGATAGACCACCACGCCGGTGAGCGCCAGGCGCACGATGATGGCGCCGAGGGTGCCCCATAGCACCGCTTTCCTCTGGATATCGCGGGGAAGCTTGCGCGCAGCCAGTGCAATCACGATGGCGTTATCGCCCGCGAGCACCAGGTCGAGCAGGATGATGGCCATCAGGCCGGAGAGGAATTCGGTAACAGCAAGGTCCATGTGCGGGTCTCTGCGCGTCAAGACGAATGCAATCAAGACGGACGCGCGCGGCCCGTCATGACTGCAAAAGTCTCGTTCGCGGCAGAACCGCCGCAGTGACCGGAGCGTTTTTGACGCTCGTGATGACGACCACTGCAAGGACACCGATGGAACCGGTGTCCTGAACTACTCCCTTTTGGGATCAGTATTTATCTATTGTCGATGCCATGGCGTGCGTGGGTCAAGCTGCCGGCACGCGCACCCAGCCTTCCATCAGCACGCGTGCGCTGCGGCTCATGACCGCCTTGGTGACCGTCCACGACCCATCCACCAGCGCCGCCGCGGCGCCCACCCGCAAAGTGCCCGACGGGTGGCCAAAGCGCACCGCCTGGCGTTCGCCGCCGCCCGCCGCCAGGTTCACCAGGGTGCCCGGGATCGCCGCCGCGGTGCCAATGGCTACGGCTGCCGTGCCCATCATGGCGTGATGCAGCTTGCCCATCGACATGGCGCGAACGAGCAAGTCGATGTCGGTCGCCTTTACCGGTTTGCCGCTCGAGGCGACGTAATCGGCGGGGCCGGCAACGAAGGCCACCTTGGGCGTGTGCTGGCGCGTGGCGATCTCATCCAGCGATGGGATCAGGCCCATGCGCAGCGCGCCGTGCGCGCGAATGGTCTCGAACTTTGCCAACGCCTCGGCGTCGCTGTTGATGGCGTCCTGCAGCTCCGTGCCGGTGTAGCCGATCGCGGCGGCCTCGATGAAGATGGTGGGAATGCCGGCGTTGATCATGGTCGCCTTGAGCGTGCCGACGCCCGGCACATCCAGCTCGTCGACCAGGTTTCCGGTGGGGAACATCGCGCCGCCGGCGCCATCTTCCTCGGCGGCCGGATCCATGAATTCCAGTTGCACTTCGGCGGCGGGGAAGGTCACGCCGTCCAGCTCGAAATCGCCGGTTTCCTGCACCGCACCGTCGGTCATCGGCACATGGGCGATGATGGTCTTGCCGATATTGGCTTGCCAGATGCGCACGATGGCGATGCCGTCGCGCGGCACACGCGCAGGGTCGATCAGGCCGCCTGCGATGGCGAACGGGCCGACGGCTGCCGAGAGATTGCCGCAGTTGCCGCTCCAGTCGACGAAGGCCTTGTCGATCGCCACCTGGCCAAACAGGTAGTCCACGTCGTGGTCCGGGCGCGTGCTCTTGGACACGATCACCGTCTTGCTGGTGCTGGAGGTGGCGCCGCCCATGCCGTCGATCTGCTTGCCGTACGGGTCGGGGCTGCCGATCACACGCAGCAGCAGTGCATCACGCGCCGCGCCCGGTACCTGCGCCGTTGCCGGCAGGTCCTCAAGGCGGAAGAACACGCCCTTGCTGGTGCCGCCGCGCAGGTAGGTGGCGGGAATGCGGATCTGGGGAAGCGATGCCATGAATGGATTGTCCTGTAATGACCAGGGCTCACCGCGTTGCACGCAGGAGCCACCAGGCGCGAGGCGTTGCCGCCCCGCGCATCAACATGTGATCACGCCGCCTGCGAGGCTTCGAGGAAATCCTGCGCAAAACGCTGCAGCACGCCGCCCGCCTCGTAGATCGATACTTCTTCGGCGGTATCCAGGCGACACGTCACCGGTACTTCGACGCGCTCGCCGTTGCTGCGATGAATGACCAGCGTGAGATCCGCACGCGGCGTGCGCGCGCCCATCACGTCGAAGGTTTCGGTGCCGTCGATGCCCAGCGTCCTGCGGTCGGTGCCCGGTTTGAACTCCAGCGGCAGCACGCCCATGCCGATCAGGTTGGTGCGATGGATGCGCTCGAAGCCCTCGGCCGCAATCGCTTCCACGCCGGCAAGACGCACGCCCTTGGCGGCCCAGTCACGCGACGAGCCCTGGCCGTAATCGGCGCCCGCGATGATGATCAGCGGCTGCTTGCGCTCCATATACGTTTCGATCGCTTCCCACATGCGCATCACCTTGCCTTCGGGCTCCACGCGCGCCAGCGATCCCTTCTTCACGGCGCCATCGACCACCGCCATTTCATTGCTCAGGGTCGGGTTGGCAAACGTGGCGCGCTGCGCGGTGAGGTGATCGCCGCGATGGGTCGCGTACGAATTGAAGTCCTCTTCCGGCAGGCCCATCTTGGCGAGGTATTCGCCTGCGGCGCTGTCGAGCATGATCGCGTTCGACGGCGACAGATGATCGGTGGTGATGTTGTCGCCGAGCACGGCCAGGGGACGCATGCCCTTGAGCGTGCGCTCACCGGCAAGCGCGCCTTCCCAGTACGGCGGACGGCGGATATAGGTGCTCTGAGCGCGCCAGTCGTACAGTGGCGCAGCGCTGGTGCCTTTGCTGCCGCTGCGCGCGAACATCGGTTCGTAGACCTTGCGGAACTGCTCGGGCTTCACGCTCGATGCCACGATCGCATCGATCTCTTCGTCGGACGGCCAGATGTCCTTGAGCGTCACCGGCTGTCCATGGGCGTCGAGGCCCAGCACATCCTTCTCGATATCGAAGCGGATGGTGCCGGCGATCGCATAGGCGACCACCAGCGGCGGCGAAGCGAGAAACGCCTGCTTGGCGTACGGATGGATGCGGCCGTCGAAGTTGCGGTTGCCGGAAAGCACCGCGGTCGTATACAGGTCGCGATCGATGATCTCCTGCTGGATCACCGGATCGAGCGCGCCGGACATGCCGTTGCAGGTGGTGCAGGCGAACGCGACGATGCCGAAGCCAAGCTGCTCCAGATCCGACAGCAGGTTCGCTTCCTTCAGATACATCTCCACCGCCTTGGAGCCGGGCGCGAGCGAACTCTTCACCCACGGCTTGCGCACCAGGCCGCGCGCATTCGCATTGCGCGCCAGCAGGGCGGCGGCGATCACGTTGCGCGGATTGCTGGTGTTGGTGCAACTGGTGATGGCGGCAATGATCACCGCGCCATCGGGCATCTGGCCGGGCTGCTCGGTCCACTCGCCGGCAATGCCGCGTGCGGCGAGATCAGAGGTGGGCAGGCGCTTGTGCGGGTTCGACGGGCCGGCCATGTTGCGCACCACCGACGACAGATCGAAAGTGAGCGTGCGCTCGTACTGCGCATGGTCCAGCGTGTCGGCCCACAAGCCGGCAGCCTTCGCATAGGTTTCGACTAGTTTGACCTGCTCGTCGCTGCGGCCAGTGAGGCGCAGGTAGTCGATGGTCTGGCCGTCGATGAAGAACATCGCGGCGGTGGCACCGTATTCGGGCGCCATATTGGAGATGGTGGCGCGATCGCCCAGGGTCAGGCTGGCCGCGCCTTCACCGCGGAATTCCAGGTACGCACCGACGACTTTTTCCTTGCGCAGGAATTCGGTGAGCGCGAGCACGATGTCGGTGGCAGTGATGCCGGGCTGACGCTTGCCGGTAAGTTCCACGCCGATGATGTCGGGCAGGCGCATCCACGACGCGCGGCCGAGCATCACGTTTTCTGCTTCAAGACCACCGACGCCAATGGCGATCACGCCGAGTGCATCGACGTGCGGCGTATGACTGTCGGTACCAACGCAGGTATCGGGATAGGCCACACCCCTGCCGTTATCGGCGTGTTGCACCTGGATCACCGGCGACATCTTCTCCAGATTGATCTGGTGCATGATGCCGTTGCCCGGCGGGATCACGTCGACGTTCTCGAACGCCTTCTTGGTCCAGTTGATGAAGTGGAAGCGGTCTTCGTTGCGGCGATCTTCGATCGCGCGGTTCTTGGTGAACGCGTTCGGATCAAAGCCACCGCACTCCACCGCCAGCGAGTGATCGACGATCAACTGCACCGGCACCACCGGATTGACCTTGGCCGGATCGCCACCTCGCTCGGCAATCGCATCGCGCAGGCCGGCCAGGTCGACCAGGGCGGTCTGGCCGAGAATGTCGTGGCATACCACGCGCGCCGGGAACCAGGGGAAATCGCGATCGCGCTTGCGTTCGATGATCTGCTTGAGCGACTCGGTGAGGATCGCCGGATCGCAGCGGCGCACCAGATTCTCTGCCAGCACGCGCGAGGTATAGGGCAGCGCGTCATAAGCGCCGGCTTCGATCGCCTCCACGGCGGCGCGCGCATCGAAATAATCCAGCGACGTGCCGGGAAGGGATTGGCGGTAGACGGTATTCATAAGTATCAAGAACCCTGGAGTAATCGCGCGGCTGACCGCAGGCCGAAATCGCACTATGAAGCCGGCTATTGTAACGCAGCGTTCCCGACCCGCCTCAGGCTGGTTCTGCGGGTGACGGCTATCAGTTAATGCGATGATCGCTCCGATCCTCCATGCAGCATCGTCCCCAGCCGCGAGGTCCCCATGAGTGCGCATGACATCCGCTCCGCCCAGCGTCCCGATCCGGATCAGCCGATGGTGGACGTCGCCGACTACGTGATCGATTACCGCATCGACTCCACCGAGGCCTATGACACGGCGCGCTACATGCTGCTGGATTCGCTGGCGACGGCGATGATGGCCATGAAGTTTCCCGAATGCGTCAAGCACCTCGGCCCGGTCGTGCCGGGGGCGAACCTGCCGGGCGGTGCCCGCGTACCGGGCACCAGCCACGAACTCGATCCGGTGCAGGCGGCATTCGCCATCGGCAGCCAGATCCGCTGGCTGGACTTCAACGACACCTGGCTGGCGGCCGAGTGGGGCCATCCCTCGGATAACCTGGGCAGCATTCTGGCGGTGGCCGACTACCTCAGTCGCAAGGCCGAGCGCGAGGGCGGGCAGCCGATGACCGTCCGCGACGTACTGACTTATGCCATCAAGGCCCACGAGATCCAGGGTTGCTACGCCCTCAAGAACAGCTTCAACCGCATCGGGCAGGACCATGTGATCCTGGTGCGCCTGGCCTCCACGGCCGTCGCCACGGCGATGCTGGGGGGCAATAAGGAGCAGATCGTCACCGCGGTCTCCCATAGCTGGGTCGACAACGGGGCGCTGCGCACCTACCGGCACGCCCCGAACACCGGCCCGCGCAAGAGCTGGGCTGCCGGCGACGCCTGCCGTCGGGCCGTCATGCATGCCATCAATGCGGTCTACCGCGGGGTGGTGGGCTACCCCTCGGCCCTCAGCGCCAAGACCTGGGGCTATTACGACGTGGCCTTCAAGGGCAACGCTTTCCAGTTCGAACGCCCGTTCGGCAGCTATGTGATGGAAAACGTGCTGTTCAAGATCAGCTATCCGGCCGAATTCCACGCCCAGACGGCGGTGGAATGCGCCATGCAGCTGCACGGCGCGGTCGCCGGCAAGCTTGGGCAGATCGACAAGGTAGTGATCGAGACCCAGGAGGCGGGCGCCCGCATCATCGACAAGACCGGCCCGCTGGCCAATTACGCCGACCGCGACCACTGCATCCAGTATATGGTGGCCGTGCCCCTGATCTTTGGCCGCCTGACCGCCGACGACTATGGCGACGAAGTGGCCGCCGATCCCCGCATCGACGCCCTGCGCGAAAAGACCGTGGTCAGCGAGAATCCACAGTTCACCAAGGACTACTACGACCCGGAAAAGCGCTATATCGGCAACTCGGTTCAGGTCTTCTTTAAGGACGGTAGCAGCACCCAGAAGGTATCCATCGACTACCCGATCGGCCACCGCAAGCGCAGGGGGGAGGGTATCCCGGTGTTGTTAAAGAAGTTTGAGGCCGCCATGCGCAGCCAGTTGCCCTCCCACCAGGTCAAAACCATCCTGAACGCCACGGCAGACCCCGTTAAGCTAGACGCCATGCCAATCCAGCAGTTCCTTGGTTTCTTCACGCTGTAAAGACGGCGTGAGCTGAAAATGAACGGGCGTTTGGGGTCGATTTGCAATTGCTTAACTTTTGCTAAGCTACTCCGCGCCCGTTTCGGGTAAACAAGCACTAGGTTAGAAGTCAGGTCCGAGATTCACTAGGAGTAGGAATCGAGGCTTGATCGCTTTTCCCGTCTGGGGTGAACGGACGCGTACACCAATAAACGAGGAGACACCTGATGAAACGTAAGGGCTTGTACATCCTGATTGCCCTGGCCCTGGGCGGCGCAGGCGCCGCCCATGCACAGGACAACACCGGCACTGCGGCACCGGTCACCACCACCGAAACGTCCAGCTACGACGACCGCTGGTATATCGCGCCGACGGTGGGTGGCTACTACAACGACACCGACCGCAACACCAATAGCCGCCAGTTCTATTACGGCATTGGCTTTGGTCGCTATTTCGCGCCCAACTTCTCGCTGGATTTCTTCGGTGACCGCACCAAGCGCACCGTGGATACCGCTGCCGGCGGCGGTCGTTGGTCGAACAACACCTACGGCGTGGCAGCTCGCTACTACTTCCTCGACTGGAACGCATGGCGTCCGTACCTGTTGGGCGGCGTGATGGGCAGCCAGCACATCAGCGACTTCGAGCACGGCTGGTCGCCGGCGGCTGAAGTGGGTGTTGGTGTATCCAAGACCGTCACCGACAGCACCGACGTCCGCTTCGAAGGCGGCTACCGCTACGACTGGGACGACAAGACCCAGCCGGACAAGAGTGGTTACGGCGACTGGTTCCTGGGCTTCAGCATCGTGTCGCGCATCGGTGCGCCGCCGGCCCCGCCGGCTCCGCCGCCGCCGCCGCCGGCTCCGGACTGCTCCAAGCAGTTCCGCAATGGCGTAAATCTGTGCGACAACAAGTGCCCGGATCTGCCGGAAGGCACCATCGTTGGTCCGGATGGTTGCCCGCAGAAGGTCGTCATCGACCTGCGCGGCGTCAACTTCAAGTTCGATCGTCCGAAGAAGGGCGAGAAGGACATCAGCAAGGCGCTGGCTGAGCCGACGAAGGATTCGTTGGCCGTGCTCGACCAGGCTGTCGATACCTTGCAGCGTTATCCGCAGGTGCACGTCACCGTTGCCGGTTACACCGACAGCGTGGGTACGGCGGAGTACAACCAGGGTCTGTCGGAACGTCGTGCGAAGATCGTGTACGACTACCTGACCTCGCACGGTATCGATGCAAGTCGTTTGGAAGGTCCGATCGGTCACGGCAAGAACGATCCGATCGACACGAACGACACGGATGCTGGTCGCGCCCGCAATCGTCGTACGGAGTTGCAGGTTCAGCAGTAATCGAACCACTGCGTTAGATGTAGGAAAAGCCCGGCAAAAGCCGGGCTTTTCTTTTTTGCAATATGGCTTATCGAAGTAAGGCGTTGTTTCGCAGTGACAGGTTGTCGCAGTTGTTCAACAACATCGTCATCGACGCGTTCGTTGCCTGAACAGTGGCTCACCAACAGCGTCTTGCGAGCCGTGCGATGCTCTTAACGATTTTGCTACACTCCGCCGCGCTTGAAGTCTTGTGACATTTCCCCCGATCGGGACGCAAAGCACGGGACAGGAAACGTCCCGTAGTAGGAGACGCGCGTTTTCCGTCTGGGGTGGAACGGACGCGAATACCAATAATATGAGGAGACACCTGATGAATCGTAAGGGCCTGTATTTCCTGATTGCCCTGGCTCTGGGCGGCGTAGGTGCCGCTCACGCGCAAGACAGCACCACCACGTCGACAACGTCGAGCTACGACGGCCGTTGGTACATCGCCCCGACCGTGGGCGGCTACTACAACGATACCGATCGCAACACCAACAGCCGCCAGGTCTATTACGGTCTGGGCTTTGGTCGCTTCATTGCGCCGAACACCTCGATCGACGTGTTCTTCGACCGCACCAAGCGCACCATCGACGGCGGTTCGGATCGTTGGGCCAACAACAACGTCGGCGTTGCTGCTCGCTTCTACTACGGTGACTGGAACGCATGGCGTCCGTACGCTCTCGTGGGCGTGATGGGCAGCTACCACATGAACCCGGCTGACCACGCCTGGTCGCCGGCTGCTGAAGTGGGCGTCGGCCTCTCCAAGACGGTCACCGACAGCACCGACTTCCGCGTGGAAGGTGGCTACCGTTACGACTGGGATGACAAGTCCCAGCCGGAGAAGAACGGTTACGGCGACTGGTTCCTGGGCTTCAGCATCGTGTCGCGCTTCGGCGAGCCGGCTGCTGCTCCCGTGGCTGCCGCTCCGGTGGCTCCGGCCGCTCCGGACTGCTCCAAGCAGTTCCGCAACGGCGTGAACCTGTGCGACAACAAGTGCCCGGATCTGCCGGAAGGCACGATCGTTGGTCCGGACGGCTGCCCGCAGAAGGTCGTGATCGACCTGCGCGGCGTCAACTTCAAGTTCGACCGCCCGAAGAAGGGCGAGACGGACATCAAGAAGGCGCTGGCTGAGCCGACCACCGACTCGGTTGCCATCCTCGACCAGGCTGTCGACACCCTGCAGCGTTACCCGCAGGTCAAGGTCACGGTTGCCGGTTACACCGACTCGGTCGGCAAGGACCAGTACAACCAGGATCTGTCGGAGCGTCGCGCTGCGATCGTGTTCAAGTACCTGACGGCCCACGGCATCACGGCTGATCGTCTGGTTGGCCCGATCGGTCACGGCAAGAACGACCCGATCGACTCCAACGACACGGACAGCGGTCGCGCTCGCAACCGTCGCACCGAACTGCAGGTCCAGCAGTAATAGGATCTGTTACAAGCTGTACGGAGAAGCCCGGCGCAAGCCGGGCTTTTCTTTTGTGGATGCACGCAGGTATCGCCTACCATGCGTGGTGTCGTCATCTGTTTTGCGAGTTTCACTCATGCGTCCGCCTCGTCCCGCTTCACGCCCGTCCACACCATCGGCGCCTCGCCATGGCCTGGCGCGCGTGCTCAGCAAGCTGGGCGTGTGTTCGCGCAGCCAGGCAGAGAAGGCGATACGCGAAGGGCGGGTCAGCGTCGACGGCAAGGTCGTGCTCGATCCGGAGCGTCCCGCCGATGCGGATCGCCAACGCATCCTGCTGGACAACGAACCCATCGTCGCCAGCACGCGCGTCTATATCGCGATCAACAAGCCGCGCGGGATCGTGGTCAGCGCCGCCGACGAACGCGGTCGCGACACCGTGTATGACCTGCTGAAAGATGCCGGCCTGCCATGGCTGGGGCCGGTGGGGCGACTGGACAAGGCCAGCGAAGGCCTGCTCTTGCTGACCAACGACAGCGTCTGGGCGGCGCGCTTGACCGAACCCAGGCATCACGTCGACAAGACGTATCACGTGCAGGTCAACGATATTCCTGACCAGGCTCTACTGGATCAGTTGGTCACCGGCGTGGTGGAAGAGGGCGAACGCCTTGCTGCACGTCGCGCGATCTTGCTGCGACATGGCGAAAAGAATGCGTGGCTGGAAATCGTGCTCGATGAGGGACGCAACCGCCATATCCGGCGATTGCTGGCTGCGCATGGGATCGATGTGCTGAGGCTGATCCGCGTGGCGATTGGTTCGATGCCGCTTGGCGAATTGCCGAAGGGGCAGTGGCGGAATCTGACCGCCGAAGAAGTGGGATTGCTCAGCGGCAAGTAGAACCTGTGGGAGCGCACCCTGTGCGCGACAGCCCCAGCTAGCCGACCATCCTGCACGTTGCAGTCGCGCACAGGGTGCGCTCCCACAGGAAGGCATGGCTGCGCCTCTCCTAAGAGGAAAGGCGCAGCTCCAAGCTGGGTTAAATCACGCCCAGCTTCTTACCCACCTTCGTAAACGCCGCAATCGCCTGATCCAGCTGCTCACGCGTATGCGCCGCACTCATCTGCGTGCGGATGCGCGCCTGGCCTTGCGGTACGACCGGGTAGAAGAAACCGGTGACATAGATGCCCTCATCAAGCAGCTCGGTCGCCATGGCCTGGGCTTTCTTGGCGTCGTAGATCATCACCGGCACGATGGGATGTACGCCGGGCTTGATGTCGAAACCCGCCTTGGTCATCGCTTCGCGGAAGTAGCGGGTGTTCTCTTTGACCTTGTCACGCAGGTCGCCCGCGGCGGCCAGCATCTCGAACACCTTGGTGCCGGCGGCCACGACGTGCGGCGGCAGCGAGTTGGAGAACAGGTAAGGGCGCGAACGCTGGCGCAACATCTCGATCACTTCGCGCGGGCCGGTGGTGAAACCGCCCAGCGCACCACCGAGTGCCTTGCCCAGCGTACCGGTGATGATGTCGATCTTGTCGAGCACACCGTTGACCTCGGCCGAACCGCGGCCGGTGTCGCCGAGGAAGCCCGTGCAATGGCATTCGTCGATATGCACCAGGGCGTTGTACTTCTTGGCCAGCGCAGTGATCTGATCCAGCGGCGCGATAAAGCCGTCCATCGAGAATGCACCGTCGGTCGTGATCAGCTTGGTACGCGCGCCTGCAGCATCGGCAGCCTGCAGCTGCTTTTCCAGATCGGCCATGTCGCAATTGCTGTAGCGGAAGCGCTTGGCCTTGCACAAACGAATGCCATCGATGATGGAGGCGTGATTGAGCGCGTCGGAGATGACGGCGTCTTCCTCGCCCAGCAGCGGTTCAAACAGACCGCCGTTCGCGTCGAAACACGCGGCGTAGAGGATGGTGTCCTCTTTGCCGAAGAACTCCGAGATCTTCTTTTCCAGCTCCTTGTGCAGATCCTGCGTGCCGCAGATGAAACGCACCGACGCCATGCCGAAGCCATGCGTGTCGAGCGCGTCCTTCGCTGCCTGGATCACTTCGGGATGATCGGCGAGTCCCAGATAGTTGTTGGCGCAGAAGTTCAGCACTTCCTTGCCACTGTCGAGACGGATCTTCGCCGACTGCGGCGAGACGATGATGCGCTCGGCCTTGAACAGGCCCTGCTCACGGATCGATTCGAGTTCGCTGGCGTAGCGAGACTGGCCGGGGTAGCTCATGGGGGAATTCCAGCTGGGTCAAAAGGCTATTTTGACCCCTTGGACGCGGGCTGGGAAGGCGAGCCTCTACTCCCTCTCCCCTCCGGGGAGAGGGTTGGGGTGAGGGGCGGGTGCTCGCGGCGACGTTTCTTCTTTAGCCAGGTCGCTCTTACGAAGCCAAGAGCAACGAACGAATCTATGAAGGCATGAGGCTAGGCCGGCCCCTCACCCCAGCCCTCTCCCCGCCGGGGAGAGGGAGCAGAGCAGAGCCCCTCACCCCTGGTGCAACCCAAACTCCACCCGTGTCGTCTTGCCCTTATCGTCGATGTCCTTGGTATCCAGCTTCGGATCCTTGATCGCGACGCGCTTGTCGTCGATCTTGCCCTTCAGCCACGCCTGCACCGCGGTGGCACGACGCTGCGCGAGGTCGCGCATGGCGGCATCGTCGACGGAGATGTTGGTTTCCATCAGGCTGCGCATCTCGTCCGGTTCCAGCGATTTCTTCAGGCCGATGATGTTCTTGGGCTTGCCCTTGAAGTCATCGTCCTTATAGGCGCGCTTGAGGTACTTCTCGTACTCGTCGGGCGTCACGTTGACCGAGGCGAGTGCAGCATCCGACGTATCCGCATTCTTGCCATCCTGGTCGAGCGCCTTCGCGCGGCGAACCATGTTGTCCACGGTCACCTTGCGCAGGCCGTCCTGATCCTTGGACGGATCGATACGGCCGATGATGTCCAGGTTCAAGGTGTTCTTCTGGTTGAGCATCGCCACGACCTTGCCCAGGCGATCCTGCGCATTCTTGTCGAGCACGGCCGAGCCCGCATCGAACTCCACGTAACCCAGATCCTCATGGCTGCCGCCGCCGAAGGCCGCGCCGAGCAGACGGAACGGCGCCGTGGCGGCCTTCGCGATCAGGTTGCCGATGGCGCGCCAGATCAAGCCGCCCATGCTGAACTGCGGATCGTCGAGCGAACCCGATACCGGCACGTCCACGTCGATATTGCCCTGGGTGTCCTTGAGCAAGGCCACGGCCAGCTTGACCGGCATGTGCTTGATGCCCGGGCTTTCATCGCGATCGCCGAAGGTCAGCTGGGTGATGAAGATATGGTTGTCGGCGTTGAGCTTGCGCTGGTCCAGCGTGTAATGGACGTCCATCGTCAGCTTGCCCGCTGTGATGGGATAGCCGGTGTATTTGGTGGAGTAGGCGCTGAGTCCGGTCAGCTCGACTTCGTTGGCCTTGCCCTTGATGTCGAGGAAGGCCACCGGCTGCAGCGGATTGATGGTGCCGTCGATATCCACCGGCGAGTTGTCGTTGAGCGCTGCCTGCACCGACAGCTCCGCCGGCGGATCGCCAGGCGTGGTCGCAATCGTGCCGATCTTGCCGGTGACCTTGGTGAGGTTGGCCGTGTAGTTGGGCTTGATGAAGTTGTCGGTGTAGTTGAGCTGACCGTTGACCAGGGTGATGCCGCCGATACGCACATCCGCAGCCGGCGTCGCCGGTGCGTTGGTGTCAGGGACGATCGCCGTGGTGGTGGTGCCCTTGGTGGTCTTGGACGGCGCAGCGGCGGTCGCGGCGGCAGGCGCTGGTGCCGTTGCCGCTGGTGCCGGGGCGGGCGGCACCGCTGCACCGGAAGGCTGCTCGTTGGCGGCACGCGTGACGGACACCGGTGCCACCTCGGGATTGGCCACCACTTCGGAGAGGTTCAAGGTGCCGTTGGGATTGACGATCACGCGCGCGTAGAACGAACTGAGCACCAGTCCGGCCACATGCATGCGCGGCGCGCCCGAGCCATAGGCGACATCCAGGTTCGAGCCACTGAGCGTGCGCCAGCGCAGGAAATCATCGCCGGTAAGTTTGTCCTGGATGCGCACCTGTTCCAGCGCCGCATTGCCCTTATAGGTGAACTTCGGTTCCGCACTGCGCCCGTCGTAATGCAGCTTGCCGTTGCTGGTGACGCGCGCGCTGGAAATGACCACGTTCAACGGCACGCTGATATACGGCTGGAAATTGGTGATATCCAGTCGCTTGGTATCGATCTGCAGGTCGGCCATCGTAGGCAGCGGTTGCAGCTTGCCGTTGGCGGTGAAGCTGCCCTTGGCCACCGTGCCCGACAATTTCATATCGCGCGGTTCGTTGAGCTTGTCGCTCAGGTTGTCCATCGAGCCGCTGACCGAATCGATCTTGATCTTCACCGGCTTGTCGCCGGCCGCCATATCGGTGAACGCAACCGCGGCATTGTCGAAGGTGAGGTGAGCCACGCTCCAGTGCCACGGCGGACCGCTGGCGGCGGTTTGCTTCTTCGGTGCATCCTTGGCAGCGAACAGATCGACCAGGCTGATGTACTTCTTGCTGTCGCGCTGCACGTCCAGGCTGAGGCCGGTGGCCTTGACCGTACCCAGCTGCGCCTGTTGCGTGACCAGGTCGACCTGGGTGATCTCCGCTTCCATCGTGTTCCACGACACGGGCGAACCATGTCCCTTGAATTGCGGCTCCATCGCAAAGTCGGTCACCGTGGCATGCGCATCGGCGAGATGGACGTTGAACGGTGCGCCCCAATCCACTTGCAGCTGGCCGGTGGCATCGATTTTGCCCTTGGTCAGGCGCGCATTGATGCCTTGATAGGTGGCTGCCTGCAGCGGCGCCATGTCGACCTGCTTGAGCGTCAACGCAGCGACCAGCTTGTTCTTGGCCAGATCCACCGTGCCCTTCATGCCGAGGTCGCCGCCGAAAAACTGCGCCGTCACATCAAGCTTTGCCACAGGGGCTGCCTGCAGACTCAGGCCCTGCATATTGCCGCGCAGATTGCCCAGGTCGATCTTGCTGCCGGCAGCATCCGTGTAATGGATGGCGCTGTTGGCGAGCGTCATCGAGGCAATGCGCAGATCGGTAGGTGCGGCCTTCTTGTCTGCATCGGCTTTGGCGGGGGCCGCCGTGAGCGCGTCGAAATTGCTGTGGCCGCCGGCGGCAGCGGTGTAATAGAGCTGCGCACGGTCCAGCACGAGTGCGCCCAGCACATAACGCGACGTCAGCGGCTGCACGTCGCTGAGCTCGGCCGTGCCCTTGCCCAGGCTCAGGATCGACTGGCCGTTGCTGCTGTTGAGCACGAAGTCGTCGATCTGCAGTTTGCCGGTGAGTTGCAGCTGCGGCGTCGGTTTGGCCTGCACGAAATGCAGCACCAGATCACCGCTGAGCAGGCCCTTGGGTATCGCCACCGGCAGGGTGGTGGGCGCATAACCGATGTAGCGCGCCAGATCGAGGCGATCCAGGCGGAAATTGATGGTGGAATCGCGACTGTCGGCAAACGGCTTGGTGTGGCCTTCGACACGCAGCGGGCTGCCATCCACGCTCATCGACAGCAGCGGCTGCACGAATACGTCGGTATCGCTGGGCAGGTTGGCGATGAAGGGAATGCCCAGCTCCAGCTGTTCCACGTGATGGTTGGCTTTCATCGCCTCATCGGCGAACTGGATATCGCCGTTGTGCACGCTGATGTTGGAAAGCGCAAAGCGCGCCGGTGCCGCCTTCGGGTCGGACGGCGTGGCGTTGAAGCGATCGATGATGTCGCTGAAATTGAAGCGCTGGTCGCCGGTGCGCACGATGCGGACGCGCGGATGCTGCACGACCAGTTCATCCAGCACGGGCGCCATGCGGAACAGCGAGGCCCATGACACATTGATCACGGCCTGATCCACATCAACGAAGGCCGACTTGCCATCGCTGTCGGCGATATGCAGCTGATCCAGCTGCAGCCGCAACGTATAGGGATTGAGATGCGCGGCACCGAGCGTGACGGGGCGTTGCAGCGCGGCGCTGGCGCGCTTTTCGATCTGACTTCGAATGATCGATGGCGCGGCAAGGAAGCCGAGGATGCCGAAGACAATCACCACGATCGCAACGATCAAGGCGATCTTGCGTGTGCGATGCGATTGGTAGACGGCGATGGCGCGGTCGCGTCCCGCGGCCAGATGACGATTGCTGAACAGATCAGCCATGCGGACGATGCTCCCGTGCCATCGCGCGCCGACCGTATCCAGCCCTTGGGCCGGATACCTTCACAATCCCAGCGATTAGTCGGCCGCCTTGGTCGAAGTGTACTAGGGCGGCCGACCTTTCAGGTTGGATTTCCCGCAGGAAATTCCGAGGTGTGACAGGGTTCGCTCAGCTCCAGGAGCAGACGACCTTGCCGCACTTGCCCGCATCCATCAGATCGAAGCCCTTCTGGAAATCGTCGATGTGAATCTGGTGCGTGAGAACTTTCTGAAGCGGGAAGCCGGTGAGCACCATCTGGGTCATCTTGTACCAGGTCTCGTACATGCGACGGCCGTAGATGCCCTGCATGGTGAGGCCCTTGAAGATCACCTTGTCCCAGTCGATGCCGGCACCCTTGGGCAGGATGCCGAGCAGCGCGATCTTGCCGCCGTGGTACATGCAATCGAGCATGTCGTTGAAGGCGCGCGGGTTGCCGCTCATTTCCAGGCCCACGTCGAAGCCTTCCATGTGCAGGTCTTTCATCACGTCCTTCAGCGACTGGTTGGCCACGTTCACCACACGCGTGGCGCCCATGTCCGCCGCCAGCTTCAGGCGGTAGTCGTTGACGTCGGTGACAACTACGTTACGGGCGCCCACATGCTTGGCGATGCCCGCGGCGATGATGCCGATCGGGCCGGCGCCGGTGATCAGCACGTCTTCGCCGATCAGGTCGAACTCCAGCGCGCAATGCGCAGCGTTGCCATACGGGTCGAAGAAGGCGGCCAGCTCGGACGGGATCTGGTCCGGGATCGGCCACAGGTTCGAGGCCGGCATGGTCATGTATTCGGCAAACGCGCCATTGCGGTTCACGCCGATGCCCACGGTGTTCGGGCACAGGTGCTGGCGGCCGGCGCGGCAGTTGCGGCAGTGGCCGCAGACGATGTGGCCTTCGGCGGAGACACGGTCGCCGATCTTGTAGCCGGTCACGCCCGGGCCGATCTCCACGATGCGGCCGACGAACTCATGGCCGATGGTGAGGCCGGGCTTGATCGTGCGCTGGGACCACTCGTCCCACTTATAGATGTGCAGGTCGGTGCCGCAGATCGCGGTCTTTTCCAGCTTGATAAGCACCTCGTTGGGGCCGACCTCGGGAACAGGCACTTCTTCCATCCAGATGCCCTGTTCGGGTTTGCGCTTGACCAGGGCTTTCATCATCTGAGGCATGGTATTTCCGTGGGGGAAGGGCGGGAAAACGGACATTATAGAAGCCTGGGCAGGGCGCCGCCTTCGTGCAGTGCAGCGTTGCCCCCGGGCCGGCCAAGGATTATGGTCGCAATTTTTTGCGACCACCCAGGTCGGGAACAGGCATGAAACGACGGACATTCACGCTGCTGGCGGCAACATGGGGCTTGATGATGGCCATTCCTAGCCACGCTGACGAAGGCATGTGGATGCCCTCGCAGCTGCCCTCCATCGGCAAGCAGCTGCATGCGGCGGGCTTCCAGGGCAATCCGGCCGACCTGGCCGACCTGACCAAGGCGCCGCTGAGCGCGGTGGTGAAGGTGGGCGGGGCCACGGGTTCGTTCATCAGCGACGACGGCCTGGTGCTGACCAACCACCACGTCGCATTCGGCGTGATCCAGTACAACAGCAACGCGCAGCGCGATCTGATCCAGAACGGTTTCGTCTCGCACGAGCGCGCGGAGGAGCTGCCGGCCAACCCTGATTTCCGCCTGCGCGTGACCACCGGTTTCGACAAGGTCAGCGAGCAGGTGCTGGCGGCCGCCAGGGGCAAGACCGGGCGGGCCTATTTCGATGCGATCGACGCCATCAGCAAGACCCTGGTGGCCGATTGCGAGCGCGAAGCCGGCGTGCGTTGCAGCGTGGTCAACATGTTCTATGGCCGCGACTTCTACCTGGTCAAACAACTTGAACTGCGCGACCTGCGTCTGGTCTACGCGCCGCCGCGCGCCATCGGCAACTACGGCGACGAAGTGGACAACTTCGTATGGCCGCGCCATGCGGGCGACTTCACCCTGTTGCGCGCTTACGTCGGCCCCGACGGCAAGCCGGCTGATTTCGCCAAGGACAACGTTCCCTATCACCCGCCTGCGCACTTGCAGGTGGCACGCGATGGCGTGCGCGATGGGGATTTCGTGATGCTGGCGGGTTATCCCGGTACGACGTATCGCCATCGCACGGCGGCGGAGTTTGCCGATCAGGTGCAGTGGCGCTTGCCGACCACGGTGGCGGTGATGCAGCAGCTGCAGCATGTGATCGAAGACGCCGGTCGCGATGATCGGCCTGCAGCCATCCGCTATGCCTCGCAACTGCAGTCGTTGAAGAACAACATCAAGCGCTATGAGGGCGAGTTGGATGGCCTCAAGCGCAGTGATGCGGTGACGATCCGCCGCACGGATGAGGACGCGATGATGGCGTGGCTGGCTTCACAGCCGCAGGCTGGCACGCTGCGTCCGCAGATCGATGAGGTCAATCGCCTGATTGCCGCCGGCAATGCGATGCGCGAACGCGATCTGCTGCTGGGCATGATGCAGACGCAAACGCAGTTGCTGCGTTCGGCCATCATGCTGCAGCGCCTCGCCATTGAGCGCGGCCAGGCCGATGCCCAGCGCGAGGCGGGCTATCAGCAGCGCGACGAAGAGCTGATCGCCGGCACGCTGCGCCAGGTTCAGCGCCGCTACGATCCAGCGGTCGAGAAACATCTGTTGCGGGCCTTGCTCACGCGCTATCAGGCCTTGCCCGATGCGCAACGCCTGCCTGAATTCGACGCTGCGTTCGGGCACACGCCTGAGACTTTGTCGCACAAGCTCGAGCAGGTTTACGGCGCCACGCAGCTGGGTGACGAAGCGAAACGGTTGGCTTGGCTCAAGGCAGAGCCTGCGGCGGTGAGCAAGTCCGATGATGCACTGCTCGCGCTGGCTGTCCAGCTGCAACCTGCACTGCTGCGCGTGGAAGACGAGCGCAAATCGCGCGAAGGTGACTTGCTGCGTCTTCGTCCGGCGTATATGGATGCGCTGATTGCCTATCGCGAAAAGCAGGGGCGCGCTGTCTATCCCGATGCCAACAGCACCCTGCGCGTGAGCTACGGCAAGGTCACACCGTTGAAGGCGCGCGATGCCGTGTCCTATGAACCGCAGACGACCACCGCGGGCATCGTGGAGAAGAACACCGGCGCGGAACCGTTCGACGCGCCCAAGCCCTTGCTCGACGCCATCGCCAAGGGCGACTACGAGGGCTATGCGGATGCGAAGACCAAGGCCATGCCGGTCGACTTCCTGAGCAATCTGGATACCACCGGCGGCAACTCGGGTTCACCCGTATTGAACGCCAAGGGCGAGCTGGTAGGCCTCAATTTCGACAGCAACTGGGAGGCGGTAAGCGCGAGCTGGATGTTCGATCCGCGTTACAAGCGCGCCATCCATGTCGACCTGCGCTACATGCGCTGGCTGATGGACAAGGTCTATCCGGCCCCGCAGTTGTTGAATGAGATGGGTGTGCCGAGGCGCTGATTCCCCCACTGTGGGAGCGCACCCTGTGCGCGACGGCCTCACCCTGTCGCGGCGCTAGTCGCGCACAGGGTGCGCTCCCACAGACAGCCGACGAACTGAGGTTCACACCGGTTTCATCCCCCCAGGCGTGCAGTAGTTCCTTCCATTAGGGAGGGGACGTTATGCAGCATGACGACGCTTGTTGCGCCGGCGCGACGGATCCCGCGCGCCGCTCGCTGTTGAAATCTGCCATCGGTGCCGCCGCGTTTGCCGCGGTGGGCGGCGTTTCCTGGCTCATGCCCGGTCTGGCACAGGCTGCCGCCTTGACCAAGGAGCAGCGCGATGCGATGACGCCAGACCAGGTCATCGCCATGCTCAAGGAAGGCAACGAGCGATTCTGTGCCGGCAAGATGCAGGGACACGACTATCTGGCACAGAAGCGTGCCAGCGCCGGCGGGCAATACCCGGCAGCGGTGATCCTCAGCTGCATCGACTCGCGCGCGCCGGCCGAAATCATCCTGGATGCAGGGATCGGCGACACCTTCAATGGGCGCGTCGCCGGCAACGTCGCCAACGACGATCTCTTGGGAAGCATGGAGTTTGCCTGCGCGCTTGCCGGCGCCAAGCTTGTGCTGGTGATGGGGCACACAGCCTGCGGTGCGATCAAGGGCGCCATCGACAACGCCAAGCTCGGCAACCTCACCGGCCTGCTCGACAAGATCAAGCCAGCCGTCGAAGCCACCAAATTCAGCGGCGAACGCACCAGCAAGAACGATGCTTTCGTTGATGCCGTGGCCGCGACCAATGTGCGTCAGACGGTGGCGGAGATCCGCCGTCGCAGCGATGTGCTGGCCGGCCTGGAGAAGGACGGCAAGATCAAGATCGTGGGTTCGATGTATCACCTCGTCGGCGGCAAGGTGGAGTTTTATTCCTAGGCGCGCGCACCTTCTGTGGGAGCGCACCCTGTGCGCGACTGGCGTGCCGCAGTCGCGCACAGGGTGCGCTCCCACAATGAGGATGGCAGGGTTCGCCAGTACAATGGCCCGATGCCGATCGATCAGCGCCCACTCGCCGTATTCCTGATGGGCCCGACCGCGTCGGGCAAGACCGCGCTTGCATGCGCCTTGAGCGATCAGTTCCCGCTCGACCTGGTAAGCGTCGATTCCGCCCTGGTCTATCGTGGCCTCAATATCGGCGCGGCCAAACCGGATGCGCCGACGCTCGCGCGCTACCCGCATCGACTGATCGATATCCGCGATCCCGCCGAGCCTTACTCGGCCGCGGATTTCCGCGGTGACGCCGTAGCCGCCATGCAGGACATCACGGCGCAGGGCAGGGTGCCACTGCTCGTTGGCGGCACGGGGCTTTATTTCCGCGCGCTGCAACAAGGCCTTTCGCAGCTGCCCGAAGCCCATCCGGCGGTGCGTGAGCGCCTCACTGCGCAGGCGGCGGATGATGGATGGCCTGCGCTGCATGCGCGTCTGCAACAACTCGATCCCTCCGCCGCCGAACGCATCGGGCCCAACGACGCGCAGCGTATCCAGCGCGCGCTGGAAGTGATCGAGCTCACCGGTCGCCCGTTGTCAGAGCAGCAGCGCGGCGGCAGCGGCGAGCGTTTCCCATGGCGCGTACTCAAGCTGGCGCTCGTGCCGCAGGACCGTGCGCCCTTGCACGAACGGATCGCACAACGTTTCGACACGATGTTGCGCGACGGCTTTCTCGACGAAGTTCGCGCCCTGCGCGCCCGTGGCGACCTGCATGCCGATCTTCCGGCCATACGCGCCGTAGGCTACCGACAGGCCTGGGATTATCTGGACGGCCAAACCAGCGAGGCGGAATTTCGCGACCGCGGCGTGTTCGCGACACGTCAGTTGGCCAAACGGCAGATCACCTGGCTGCGCAGCGTGCTCGACGCACGGATGCTTGATCCGGAGGGTTCTGCGACGTGGAATCTTGCCGAGGATGCCCTGCGTTTGTTTCTCGGCGAACAATAGTGTGCCGCCCAGTTCTCTAAACACCATTTTCACGCCTGACGAAAGCTGCATTCGCCCTTTCATCAACGATTTAAAAGTGGTTAATATTCCTCCGCCTTGGACCGGGGCGCGTCACGCGTCTTTTATCCCGGTCCGTCCGTTGCGAGGGGAGAACAAGAAATGTCCAAAGGGCAATCATTGCAAGATCCGTTTCTTAATGCGCTGCGCCGTGAACGCGTTCCGGTCGCTATTTACCTGGTCAATGGCATTAAGCTGCAGGGCACGATCGAGTCGTTCGATCAGTTCGTGGTGCTGCTGCGCAACCAGGTAAGCCAGATGGTCTACAAGCATGCCATCTCCACCGTGGTACCCAGCCGCAATGTGCGCATGGGCAATGGCCACGACGGTCCGGGCGATGCGCCGGGCGGTGCGCCCGAAGCGGAAGCTTGATTACGACGGGTGGTCGACCCATCTGAGTAGGGTAGGCGTCGCGGCATTATCGGCCGGCGGCGTATCCACATACACTTCCCACTCCGATCCGTGCCGTGGACCGTCTTAAGGTCCGCGGCATCGCGTCTTCATAAAGGTCTTCCCGCCCTCGTGTTTGATCGTCAAAAGAAAGGCGAACGCGCCGTCCTCGTGCTCCCGCATTCCCGTGGAGAGGGCGATACAGCGCGGCGCGCCGAAGAATTCGCCGAGCTCGTGCGCTCGGCAGGCGCCGAGATCCTCGGCAGCATCCCCGCACGCGTCGTCGAGCCCAACCCGCGCTATTACATCGGCACCGGCAAGGCCGACGAGGTGGCTGAGGCCGCCCGGGCGCTCGAAGCCGACCTGGTCCTGGTCGATCACCTGCTCACCCCGGTGCAGGAGCGCAACCTCGAAAAGCTGCTCAATGTGCGCGTGGTGGACCGCGCGGGCCTGATCCTGGACATCTTTGCCCAGCGCGCCCGTTCCCACGAAGGCAAGCTCGAAGTGGAGCTGGCCCAGCTCAAGCATCTTGCGACGCGACTGGTGCGCGGCTGGACTCACCTTGACGCCCAGCGCGGCGGTGCCATCGGCAACCGCGGCCCGGGCGAAACCCAGCTGGAAACCGACCGCCGCCTGCTCGCCGAGCGGGTGAAGATGCTGACCAAGCGCCTGGAAAAGGTGCAGACCCAGCGCGTCCAGCAGCGCCGCGCGCGCCTGCGCAACACCGTGCCGAGGGTCGCCCTGGTGGGCTATACCAATGCCGGCAAATCCACCCTGTTCAACGTGTTGACCGAAGGCGAAGTATTCGCCGCCGACCTGCTGTTCGCCACGCTGGACCCGACCGTGCGCAAGCTCGACGGGCTGTCCTGCGGGCCGGCGGTGCTGGCCGACACGGTGGGCTTTATCCGCGAGCTGCCGCATGACCTGGTCGCCGCTTTCCGCGGCACCCTGGCCGAGGCGCGCGACGCCGATCTGCTGCTGCATGTGAGCGACGCGGCCGACGAGGAGCGCGAGCGCCTCGCCCGCGTGGTCGACAACGTGCTCGAAGAGATCGATGCCGGCGACCTGCCGCAGCTGCGGGTGATGAACAAGATCGACCTGGCCGGCACCGAGCCGCGGATCGACCGCGACGCCGAAGGACGCCCCACCACGGTGTGGCTGTCGGCCGCCAGCGGGCAGGGCCTGGACCTGCTCCGGCAGGCCCTGGGCGAGCTGCTGGGCGGCGAGCGGGTGCAGTCCGAACTGCGCCTGCCGCATACCGCCGGCCGCCTGCATGCCCTGCTCAAAGCCGCCGGCGCCATCGTGGGCGAAGAGGTGGACGAGGATGGCTGGCGCTTGAACATCGACGCGCCGCGCAGCGTGATTGCGCCCTTGAGCGGCGGTAGCGCCAGCGAGGCAGCCTTGCTCCAGCCCATCCTTGACACGGCCGAAGAGGCCTTGCAGGACGGCACCCGCTAAACAGCGAACCCCCTATGGGAGCGCACCCTGTGCGCGACAGGCGCCCGAGCGCCCGGCGAACACCGGTTGTCGGGGTGGCCTTGCGGCGCCAGTCGCGCACAGGGTGCGCTCCCACAAGTGGAGCGCTTCCATGGGGAGGAATCCCTGGCGGGCTCTGTTAGAATGGTCGCTGTTTGTGTGCGGCCATTCGCGCTCGCGCGGTACCCATCTCAAGCAGCCGACCCTATGTCCAAACCCGTTCAACGCGCTTTCCGGCCAACGCAGCCGGCCTCCCAGCGGCCTTAAGGAGACTGACCATGGCCTGGAACGAACCCGGTAACGGGCAACGTGATCCGTGGAACAGGAACCGCCAGCCTGGCAACAAGCCGGGTCTGGAGGACATGCTCAGGCAGCTGCGCAACCGGCTGGGCAAGCTTGGCGGCGGCGCCGGCGGCATCTTCACCATCCTGCTGGCCTTCCTGATCGTCTGGATCGCCATGAGCAGCTTCACCATCGTGGATGCCCGCCAGGCCGGCGTGGTGCTGCGCTTTGGCCAGTACTCGCGCACCCTTCCGCCGGGTTTCCACCTTAAGTTCCCCAGCCCGATTGAAACGGTGACCAAGGTCGGCACCACCGAGATCCGTTCGGTGTCCGACAAGGTGCGCATGCTGACCAGCGACGAGAACATCATCTCGGTCGACTTCAACGTGCAATACCAGGTAGCCGACGCCCGCAAGTTCCTCTTCTCGTTGAGCGGCCCGCCGGAAGACACGCTGCGCCAGGCCTCCGAGGCCGCCGTGCGCACGGTGGTGGGCGCCAATGTGATGGACAACATCCTCACCAGCCAGGGCGAAGGCGAGACCGTCGCGCCCGCCGCTGCCAGCACCGTGGCGGGCGCCTCGTCCGTGGCGACCCCGGCCGTTGTACCCGTGACCGGCGTGAAGGCACAGACGCGCGACACCTTGCAGCAGCAGACGCGCGAGATCCTGCAGGCCACGCTGGACGAATACGACGCCGGCCTGGTGGTGACCGACGTGAGCTTCCAGAACGTGGCCCCGCCGCAGGAAGTGAAGGACGCCTTCGACGACGTCAACGCCGCACGCGAAGACAAGCAGGGCACCGAGAACAACGCACGCGCCTACGCCAGCCAGGTGGTGCCGGTGGCGCGCGGCGATGCGTCGCGCATTTCCGCCGAGGCCCAGGGTTATGCCGCTGCCCGCGTGGCCACCGCCACCGGTGATGCCTCGCGCTTCAACCTCATCCTAAAGGAATACAAGGCCGCGCCGGATGTCACACGCCGTCGCCTGTGGCTGGAAACCGTCGAGGATGTGATGTCGAACAATCCCAAGGTGCTCGATGGTTCCGGCGGTCGCAACATGATCTACCTGCCGCTCGATCGCGCGACCGGCAAGGATGTGCCGAACGTGGGCTCGGTGATGCAATCGGCAGGCAGCGACAGCAGCCTCGGCGGCAAGGAGAAGCAGCCATGAAAATCGTCTCCGCCATCATCGCCGTGCTGATCGTGTTGCTCGGCTTCAACAGTTTGTTTGTCGTGCACGAAGGGCAGACCGCACTCGTGCTGCAGTTCGGCCGCATCGTGCGCACCGGCGACCAGCCGGGCCTGCACGCCAAGTTGCCGTTCATCCAACAGGTGATGACGTTCGACAACCGCATCCTCACGTTGGAAGCGCCGCCCGAGCGCTACTTCACCTCCGAGAAGAAGAGCGTCAACGTCGACTTCTATGTGAAGTGGCGCATCGCCGACAACGCCGCCTATTACCGCGCCACCGCCGGCGACGAGCTGCAGGCGGCCAATCGCCTCACGCCGATCGTGAAGGATGCGCTGCGTTTTGAATTCAACGGTCGCACCTTGCAGGAGCTGGTCTCGGCCGGTCGCAAGGACGTCACCGAGCGCGTGCGCAAGCAGACCGACACGGCCGCCCGCAAGAATTTCGGCATTGCCGTGGTCGACGTGCGCATCAAGCGTATCGATCTGCCGGACGAAGTGAGCGAGTCGGTGTACAAGCGCATGCGCGCCGAGCGCACGCAGCTCGCCAACGAATTGCGCTACACCGGTCAGCAGGCCGCCGAAACCATCAAGGCCGACGCAGATCGTCAGGCCCAAGTCGTCAAGGCGGAAGCCGAGCGCGATGCGGCCAAGGTGAAGGGCGAGGGCGATGCCCAGGCCGCGGCGATCTACGCGCAGGCTTACGGCCAGGACCCGGAGTTCTTCGCGTTTTATCGAAGCCTGGCCGCGTACCGTACCTCCTTCAAGGACGGCAAGGGCGTGCTGGTGCTGCGACCGGATTCGGAATTCCTGAAGTATTTCAGCGACGGCGCATCGTCCAAGCATTGAGTGGCAGGGGACGATGTCGAAGGAATTGGCAGGCGCGTTGTGCCTGGTGTTGGTGTTTGAAGGGCTGGTGCTGTTTGCCGCGCCGCGCGGGTGGCAAGCCACCATGCGCGAGGCAGTCAACATGAGCCCGCGCACGCTGCGCGTGTTTGGCGCGCTGGCCATCGGCATTGGCCTGGTGGCGCTGCAGTTGGTGCATTGAAAAGATGCGGCGATGGGCCGTTCAACCCATCGGAAACCGCCACGGTTTCCTCATCGTCATCCCGGCCGATGTCGGGATCCAGCGACGTCGAAGGCGCTGGCGTGACGAGTTGAGGTTGCCAGCCGAATTCGCGGCCCCCGGGCCATCCGATTTTTCAAATTGACGAGAGCAACATCATCATGGGCAAGTCAGTAGTCATCCTTGGTGCGCAGTGGGGCGACGAAGGCAAGGGCAAGATCGTCGACCTGCTGACTTCGAAGGTCAGCGCCGTCGCTCGCTTCCAGGGCGGTCACAACGCCGGCCACACGCTGGTCATCGGTGGCAAGAAGACCGTGCTGCATCTGATCCCGTCGGGCATTCTGCGCGACGACGCGCTGTGCCTGATCGGCAATGGCGTGGTGCTTTCGCCGCAGGCGCTCAAGCAGGAAATCGAAGAGCTCGAAGCGCAGGGCGTGGAAGTGCGTTCGCGCCTCAAGATCAGCCCGGCCACGCCGTTGATCATGCCGTACCACATCGCCGTCGATAAGGCGCGCGAAATCGCTGCCGGCAAGAGCGCCATCGGCACCACCGGCCGCGGCATCGGCCCGGCGTACGAAGACAAGGTGGCTCGCCGCAGCGTGCGCGTGGCCGACCTGATGTATCCGCACGAGCTGCCCGAGAAGATCAAGGCCGCCGTCGAGTACCACAACTTCATCCTCACCCAGTGGCTGAAGGCCGAGCCGGTCGACTTCCAGACCGTGCTGGACGATGCGCTGGCCTATGGCGAATTCATCCGCCCGATGGTCGACGACGTCGCCACCATCCTGCACGACGTGCGCAAGGAAGGCGGTCACATCCTGTATGAAGGCGCGCAGGGCGCACTGCTCGACATCGACCACGGCACCTACCCGTACGTGACCTCGTCCAACACCACCGTCGGCGGCGCACTTGCCGGCACCGGCGTGGGCGCAGGCGACATCGACTACGTGCTGGGCATCTGCAAGGCGTACGCCACGCGCGTGGGCGGCGGTCCGTTCCCGACCGAGCTCAACGACGAGATGGGCGAACGCCTGCGCAAGGTCGGCAACGAGTTCGGCGCGAGCACAGGCCGTCCGCGCCGCTGCGGCTGGATCGACCTCGTCGCGCTCAAGCGCGCCGTGCAGATCAACGGTATCAACGGCCTGGCCATCACCAAGCTCGACGTGCTCGACGGCCTGCCGACCATCAAGGTCTGCATCGCCTACGAATACCGCGGCAAGCGCCGCGAACTGGCCCCGCTCGACGCGGACGGCTGGGCCGAGTGCAAGCCCGTCTACCTGGAATTCCCGGGCTGGGACGAATCCACCGCCGGCATCCGCGAGTGGGACAAGCTGCCTGCTGCTGCTCGTGCTTATCTGCGTGCTGTGGAAGAGCTGTCGGGCTGCAAGCTGTCGCTGGTTGCTACCGGTGCGGATCGTGATGACACGATCGTGTTGGATGATCCATTCGCCTGAGCGATTAGTGCGTAAGCAACAAGAACAAGAAAGCCCCGCAAACGCGGGGCTTTTTTTTGACTACCAGATGGCGTTGGAGTCAGTTCGCCTCGAACATGTAGCCGTTTTGGCTACGAGCGTAGCGTTATTGGCTGCACCATCGAGCGTTAACTACCGCCGTCCCGTTTACTCACCAAGTTTGGCCCTACCGCTTCTTGCCATTGCCTGCAGGCTTACGATCAGGCGCTTGTGTCAGAACTGATCCCGCCAGCTTCTTTGCCGCGCTGGAAGAGGATTTCTGCTGGAGGACCTTGCCGGCCAAGCTCGCCAGCTCCTTTGAGGACTTCTCGTTCTTGCTCATTGCGACTTACCTCGTGAGTTGTGGGAATGTTTCATCTGCACATCTGCAACCTTGCTTCATCGGGCTGTCCAGAGAAAGCGTGGGGCACGAGTGCCCCACGCCCCGCCCTGCATCAGTCGAACAAGTTCAACTGACCGGGATGCGACCGCCAGTGTTGGCATACAAACTCTGTCCGGTTGAACCGGAATCGCGTGTACGCCCGCACGAAGACGGATCTCACCTCGGAAAGCCTGACCATAGGCAAACCTCCAATTTGAGTAATTGGAGGGCAGTTGTTGCCCACGACTCTCGACAGTAGAATGCCGAGCTGTCCTCACAAGACTGTCGTAGGTGGCGGGTCGCCCTCGTTCACCTTCGCCACATGAGCCCCGGGTCACCTCTCTTGCAGGAGGGGTGGCGCCGGGGCTTTTCTTTGGCCGTTTTCACGCCTAAGAAAGCTTAGTCACACAACACGACGAGCAAGGTATCACCAGTTCTTTGCCGGTGCAAGACTTACGGAGACTGCGAATCTGACAAATTGAAGAACTGGTGTTAGACTGCGAGCGTCCCATCCAGGAGAGCGGCTATGAGCGATGCTGAGGCAAGCAACAAGGGGAACCGCGGCGCAGTGCACCGCAGCCCATCATTTCCTTCGATTGACCTGAAGACTGCGATCGAACGAGCACGGATCTTCTATCAGCATGAGAAGCGCCTTCCAGCCAATGTGGCAGTGGTGGCCAAGCACTGGGGCTACTCGCCGCAGAGCAGCGGCGGAAAGCAAGTTTTGGCTGCTCTTCTGTCTTTTGGCCTGATGGAGGACAAGGGCAGTGGCGACCAGCGACAGGTGAAGCTGACCGACCTGGCGCTGCGGATTCTTCTGGACGAGCGCCCGGGATCCTTGGAGCGCCGCGAGGCCCTTCAGCGCGCTGCATTCATGCCCAAAATTCATTCCGAGCTTTTCACGAAGTGGGATGAATCTCTGCCGTCAGATCCTAACCTGCGCCACTATTTGCTCATCGAAAAGAAGTTCAATGAGAACGGTGCTGCTGACTTCATCAGACAGCTTCGCTCGACGGCTGATTTCGCGGGGATTTATGCGTCATCATCATTGGATTCTGATTCGCCTGAAGAGCAGCTGGATGATATTGGAGTTGAAGAAGCCCGTCAGACTAGCCCCATGACGGCAGGTATTGCGGCACGTTCTGCCGCGCAGCAACACAGCACTCCTGCCGCACCCGCAGCTCCTGTCACCCATGTTGTAGGTGCGAACGTGCGCCAGGATACATTTTCCCTTGATGAGGGCATGGTTGTCCTTCAGTGGCCAGCTCATTTGAGCAAAGCAAGCTTTGAGGATCTAAAGGATTGGATGGAGCTTCAGTTGAGAAAAATTGCCAGAAGCGTGCAATCAAGCGATTGAAGTAAGCACGAAAACGTACCAGGGGCAATTTCATGAGTCTGAGTGCACGTTTTTGAGCGCGCTCTGCCTTCAGGTCGTCTAAGGGAATGGTGCTGACATTCAGTCGGCCTTGCGCCGTCACGCGCCGCCTCGCCCCGGTGGACACCCTTCTCGCCGATCCCTGACAGACGATGCCAACCCTACTCGTTAGGGTCAGTTAGTCACTCTCGCTGTCGTGTTTCAAGGCGCGTACGTGACCATGACCACCAGGTCATGAGCCGCGGGCCGTGAGTGCGGAAACACTCACGACCCGCTAACCATCACCAACTGACTGAGAGTTGATCATGGCTGTCCGCGATCATACGGTACGCATTCGCTCGTCCGTTCCCCCTGACGACACCCTCACTCCTCCGCCTGGCGACTCGTCGTCCACGGCGGCGGCATGGCCCGAAACTCCGCGTCACAGCACTCGCGGTGACACCGCCCTGGCGGTGCTCGCCCTCTTGCGTCTGCGTCTCGACAGCGAGCAGTGCCGCAACGCGCAGGCGCGGGGACTCCCCGGCAGAGCGCTGCCATGGCCGCTTCCCGTGGCCGACACAGCCAGCCTGGGCACGGCCATCCACTGCCTGCAGCAGTACGCCCGCCTGCTCGGTGACGAGCCTCAAGTGGATACACCACGCCCCCGATGATCACCGTTTGGGCGCATCGGCCGGTAGGGCGATGCGCCGCACTCGGGCGATCACCGACGAAGCTGCCAAGCATTCACTGACACGGAGCGCTGTAAGCGCCTATCCGCTGCGCGGCCGTGTCTGACAGGGAGGAACCACCATGGAACTGATCCAGCTCACGCCGCATTCGGAAGTGGACCCCTCGCAACCGCTGCGAGCCCCTGGCGACATCTTGTTGCACGCCTACCTGATCCCAAGCGCGCTCAATCCCGCCCAACTCGCCCGTCGCACCGGCATTCCCTCCAACTACATCAAAGGCTTCATCGCCGGCACCCACCCCATCACCCCCAATGTCGCCCTCCGCCTCTCCCTTACCTTCGACACCACCGCCTTCTACTGGTTGGCACTTCAGGCGCGGTACGATTTGGAAAGAGCGAAGCCTGTGGTCCGCGCCTATCGTCCGCTCGTTGATTAAGGACAAACGCACGACAAGCGGGACCGACAATCGAGACGGAGGCAGCTAAATCCCATCGCCATTGTTTGAATTAGCTACCTCCGCCCCGTTTGCGGGGGAAATGCCTGTTTGACGGGCCTCATCTGTCAGATTGAATCGGGCTGCACGAAAGGTCTGCTTCCGACCCGCAGCGGACATGTCGTCATCAGATTCTAAGGAGCGATCAGTGCACGAAGCCGCCGAGCAGTTCCTCGCCCTGGGCAGCGACAAGAAGCGCGCCGCCTGCATCCAGCTTTGTGAGCGTGCATTGAAAGTATGGGAAGCGAATTTCCCTGACAGTTGCCGCGTGGCTTATCAAGAGTCAGTAGCCGGGAGTCCCAGAATTTTGGACTGCGGGCTTCCTCGCGAGGCGCTGGCTGCGGTCCGTGCGGGGACGGATTCGGCGAATATCGGCCAACGTTACCTGGAGCCGCTTGCCGCCCTACAGGATGATGATCTCGTCCTTCCCGAGGCAGCCCAGTTTGCCTATTACGCGATCTACAACGCCTTTGAATGCTATGTCAGGCAGAAGAAGACGGACGAGTGGACAATCGTGAATCAGGCGCTCGCAAGTGCGGACACGCACGACCCAGGGGCTGTTCTCTCTCACCTGCTTCGTGAGGTAGTTTGATCTACATGTCGCTTAGGTCCGCTGCCGACCCACAGCGGACGTCGCAAACGTGAGGGGCGCAAATTGGAGGTGCCGGCACAGATGGATCTGGGAAGTCGAATCTTGAAAGTGGACCACGCGGGCGAATTTGGCGCGATATCCATTTATACAGGCCAGATCTGGATGGCCCATCTGCGGGCACCTGACCTCATTCCGGAGCTCATGGAATTCAGGTCGCATGAGCGTCGTCATCGCGCCATCTTCAGCGCAGAGCTTGAACGACGGTCGCAGCGGCGATGCAGAAGCTATGCCCTATGCGGGGTTGGCGGTTTCTTGCTTGGTCTGATCACGGGACTACTGGGACGTTCGGCGATAGCCGCGACAACGGTTGCTGTGGAGAGTGTGGTTCTAAGGCACTTGGAAGAGCAGTTGGGGCGTCTTCGCGGTATAGACGAAGACGCGGCTTCCGCGATTTCTGCCATCGTCTCGGAGGAAAGAGAACATCATGATCGATCCGCTGCACACGTTCCGAGCGCAAGCTTTTGGTACCGAACGCTGCGCCCGGTTGTAGCCGTGGCAACAGAGTCTGTCATTTGGCTCGGGATGCGACTTTGATCTGTTCAGAGCGTCCGCCTCCGACTCGTAGCGGTCCTCTTGCATAGGTGAGTGCTGCATCCTCACTGCTTAATTTTCGCGGACGATATACATGTTTTCTTCTGATATCAGCATTGAAGAAATGAGAGGCCGGGTCTTTGATTTTCGGGCTCGCGCAGAAGCCGGAATTGACGATAAAGATTGCATAGATGCCTTATTGTCATTGTTCGGAAGTCGTTTTTCGTTCCCAACGCAGATCAACCATTACGAGAAAGGGACATTGTTCTATCGTGCACGGGCGATTCCATTTGACGACGCCGATATCCCATTTCGGACAATCTGGAAGGTTGGCGATGCTTGGGAGCCGCCTACGGAAGTCGTGAAAGTACAGGGCCGCCTCAATGCAATTCATCAGAGCATTTTGTACTGCTGCGCGCATGACCCCTTTTTGGCGATCACCGAGGCCAGGGCAAACGGACACAAACATGTTGCAGTCATCGTATACAGATCACGCCGGCCGGTAGGTGTCTCGGTTCTTGGTAATTATGGCAATTCCAATCTCCCCAAAGATCTTGGGACGAAGTTCTTCTACTCGTTCTTGGACGAAGAATTTTCGAGGCATGTTCCGGCGGGAGGTGAGGGACGTTACTCCATCACTCGTGCAATTGCGGACTCATTCTTCAACTATCCTGAGCAAGACGCGTGGTGCTATCGCTCTGTTCAATCGCCAGATCAATTCAATACGGCGTTCTTACCCGGAAAGTCGAAAAAGGTCCTTGATTTGGTCGGTGTATTGATCTGCAATCTCGCAGGTTCTTATGGCACGCAGTTGAGTGTTGATTGGGTCGTGGATTTTGACGAAGCAGGGGATGCTCGTTATCACCGAATTGGTACGGAAGAGCAGAGGAAGATATTTCCCTCGATAACCCCGACTCCCATGGTGGCGGGGACCCCATGAGGGGACGTTTTTAGCACTCTGGCAGGGTCTTCTTCCGACCCAGAGCGTACACTTTCGATTCGGACAAACGGGACGGAGGTAGCTAAGTCCCGCTGCCATTGTCCAAACAAAAAACCCCGCCTTCGAGCGGGGCTTTTTTGTTTCTTTGACTAACGCGCGTGCCGCTTAACGGCCCAGGTCGCTGAGGAACCGCTTCGTGTATTGCAGCGGCGTCGTCGATGGCACCGAGTTGCACGTGGGCGAGGCGTAGTTCTGGTTGCACGGCGTGTCGCGATCGAGTGACCAGAAGTGGATGCCGGCGAGGCCGTTGGCGACGGCGTAGGTGGTGATGGCGTCGGCGTTGGCGATGGTGAAGTTTTCGCTCGCGGCATCGTTGATGCCGATCATCGGGGTGATCTCGATCTTGTTCGGCGAGATGCCGTAGGTGTGTTCGAGATTCTTCACCGCCTGGATGGCCGACTGGCCCATATCGCAGCTGCTGCCCGATACCACGCACAGGTACGAGGCGGCGGATGAGCCGTAATCCATGGCCATCAGGTTGATGGTGTAGTTGGTCAGCGAGGAGGCCTTGATCGCCTTCACCACCATATCGCCGAGGCTGTTGACGCCGCCGTAGCTGCCGTCCGACGCGCCCAGCGTGGCGAGGGTGAAGGAGAAGCGCAGGTTGGGATACAGCGACTGGCCGTACACGGCGGCAGCAACGAGATTGTTGATGGTCGCCTGCGATTGGCCGCCTTCGATGTCGAAGTCCACGCCCACCATCTTCGGCGACATGTAGCGCGACAGGAACGTAGCGAAGTTGGCGGTGCTTCCGCAGGTGAAGGTGCCTGCCTGTCCGCCGGTGGAGACGATGTAAGACACGCCGGCGTTGGAGAGCGCGGAGATATTGGCGCTGGCGAAGCTGGCGCCCGGGACGCCGCCCCAGTTCTCGCTGCCGCATTCGCCGGTGGCGAAGGCGAGGGTGATGGCGCCAAGGTTGGTCACGTAGTTGGACTTGAGGCTGCCGCTGCCGACCACCGGGATCGACGAGCCCGTGGCCGCCGCGGTCTGCATGACATTGGTGTTCCAGTTGAGGTTGATGGTCACGTCCTTGTAGGGACTGAACACCAGGTTCGCGCCGGTGCCGGGCGGATTGGTGGGACCTGTGCCACCGCCACCCGTGCCGCCGCCGCCAGTACCACCGCCGCCTGTGCCGCCACCACCGGACGATCCGCCCGTACACGCACCTTGCGAGGTCCACGGCTGGCCGGAGCCTGCACCGCCGCTGTTGGTGGCGGGGTCATTGCCCTGCGTCCACCAGTTGGCGAGGTAGTTGGTGCCGTTCTCGCTCGCGGTCTGGCCGCCGGTGTAAACCGTGCTTGCGCTCCACGCCGCGGCGCAGGTGGCCTGCGCATGTACCGCTTGAACGGGTGCGAGCGTCATCAGGCTCATGGCCATCGCACCACCTGCAGTGGTGCCGATCGCGTTGAGTGCCGTGCGTAGCCAAACAACCGACTTCTTCAAGTGCATGGAAGCGTCTCCTGGTTGTGTTGCGTCACTGAGGCGGAAGGTTTCCCTGGCGACGAGCCGAGTCCGATCGGCGGTGGGCGTCCCCTTGCGTTCCCTGCGGGTCATGACTTGCCGTGGTCATGACGATGTCGTCTTTGTGTCCACTATTGACAACGTTGTCCTTAAAAGGCGACGAGAACTGTGATGGGGGTTGTGAATTTGGGAAGCGAAATCGGTCGATATGGATGGATGGTTATATGGCGCGACGTGCCGTGTTTTTCGTGCGTTGCAGCGCGTTCGACGGCGGATTGCTTGAGGTCTATGGCGATGCGGGATGGTGCGTTGCGACTAGAACGATTCAGACGTTTGGATGGCTAGCCGTTTCCGTTGAGACTTTTCTGACAACGTTGTCTAAGGTCGGCATAGCGATCTGGCCAGGTGCCGAAACAGCAGATAGCCCTTACCATCGCTGAGCCGGCACGGGGGTGCCGGCGCAAGAAATCACAGGGGGGAGTTATGGGATCGCGTTACAAGCAGGAACGCTGGTACTGGCCGACGTTCGGAAACATCGCCGATGCCGAGCAGGCATCCAATCAGGGCTTCTGGGCCGCAGCGTTTTGTGCGGTCGTGACGGCAGTCGTCGCCACCATCAGCCTGCTGTCCAACCACAGCGTCATGGGCATCAATGCGTTCGCTTACGCCGACGCGCTGTTCCTGGCCATCATTGCCTGGCGCATCCGGCGTCGCTCGCGGGTGTTCGCGGTGATTGGCCTGGTGTTGTTTGTGCTGGAAAAGATTTTCCAGTTTGCCACGCAGCCGCAGGCTTACTTTGGCATCTTCATGGCCGTGGTGCTGTTGTTTTGCTTTATCAATGGCGTGCGCGGCACCTTCGCCTACCATCGCATGATCGCGGCCAAACCGCAGGAGCCCGCTGTCGCAAGCGTCTGACGTGCTGCATGGCTTTCAACAAAAAAAGGGCTCCGCATGCGGAGCCCTTTTTCTATTCACGCTGAGGGCAAGCTCAGGCGACGTTCGGTTCGCTGAAAGCCTCGATCTCGCCCTTGAACGCTTCCACCGGCACGCAGCTGCAGAAGACGTTTTTGTCGCCGTAGACGTTGTCCACGCGGGCGACTGGCGACCAGTACTTCTGGAACTTCAGGCTGGGCAGCGGGAAGGCGGCCAGTTCGCGGGTGTAGGCGTGGGTCCACTCTGAGGCGGACACCATCACGGCGGTGTGCGGGGCGTGCTTGAGCGGGTTGTCTTCGCGGTCGAGCTTGCCTTCGTCCACGGCGCGGATTTCGTCGCGGATCTGGATCATGGCGTCGATGAAGCGATCGAGCTCGGACTGCGATTCGCTTTCGGTCGGTTCGACCATCAGCGTACCGGCAACCGGGAAGCTCAGCGTCGGTGCGTGGAAGCCGAAGTCGATCAGGCGCTTGGCGACGTCTTCTGCGCCGATGCCGGTGGCGTCCTTGAGCGGACGCAGGTCGAGGATGCACTCGTGTGCCACCAGGCCGTTGCGGCCGGTGTAGAGCGTCTCGTAATGCGGCGCCAGGCGCTTGGCGATGTAGTTGGCGTTGAGCAGCGCGACCTGGGTGGCGCGGCGCAGGCCGCTGGCGCCCATCATGGTGATGTACATCCAACTGATCGGCAGGATCGAGGCGGAGCCGTAGCTGGCAGCCGACACCATGCCCACGGTGCTTTCAGCGCCATACGTTCCCGGGAGGAACGGAGCCAAGTGCGACTTCACCGCGCACGGGCCGACGCCCGGGCCGCCACCGCCGTGCGGGATGCAGAAGGTCTTGTGCAGGTTGAGGTGCGAGACGTCCGAACCCCACTTGCCCGGCTTGGCCACGCCGACCAGCGCATTCATGTTGGCGCCGTCGGTGTACACCTGGCCGCCGTGCTCGTGCACGATCTCGCAGATCTTGACGATGTCTTCCTCGAACACGCCGTGCGTGGACGGGTAGGTGATCATCAGGGCGGCGAGGCGATCGCTGAACTTCTCGGCGGCGCGCTTGATGTCTTCCACGTCGACGTTGCCGTTCGCATCGCACTTGGTCACCACCACCTGCATGCCGCACATCTGCGCGGAGGCCGGGTTGGTGCCGTGCGCGGACTCCGGGATCAGGCAGATATCGCGATGGCCTTCGCCGCGCGAGCGGTGATAGGCGCGGATGGCGAGCAGGCCGGCGTATTCGCCTTGCGCACCGGAGTTCGGCTGCAGGCTGACGGCGTCGTAGCCGGTGCATTCCACCAGCATCGCTTCGAGCTCGTCGATCAGCTGCTTGTAGCCGGTGGCCTGGTCAGCCGGGGCCAGCGGATGGATGTTGGCGAACTCGGGCCACGTCACCGGGATCATCTCGGCGGTGGCGTTGAGCTTCATGGTGCAGCTGCCCAGCGGGATCATCGTGCGATCCATCGCCAGATCCTTGTCGGCCAGCGAACGCATGTAGCGCAGCAGCTCGTGCTCGCTGTGGTGCGTGTTGAACGCCGGGTGCGTCATGAACTTCGACGTACGGGCGAGGCCGGCGGGCAGGGCGTCGTTGGTCTTGGCGTCGAGCGCGTCGATATCGGCGATGGTGGCGCCAAACAGCGCAGCGACGGCGATGACGTCCGCGCGCGTGGTGGTTTCATCGAGGCTGATGCCCAGGCTCTTGCCGTCGATCTGGCGCAGGTTGATGCCGGCGGCCTTGGCCTTCGCATGGATGGCGGCGGCATCGACGTTGACCACGTGCAGCGTGTCGAAGAAATCCGGACCGACGGTGACGCCGGCATCGCGCAGCGCACCGGCAAGGATCGCGGCGAGGCGATGCGTGCGGCGCGCAATGCGCACCAGGCCTTCCGGACCGTGGTACACGGCGTACATGCTGGCCATCACGGCGAGCAGCACCTGCGCGGTACAGATGTTGGAGGTGGCCTTCTCGCGGCGGATGTGCTGCTCGCGCGTCTGCAGCGTGAGGCGGTAGGCGGGCTTGCCTTCGGCGTCGATGGAGACGCCGATCAGGCGACCCGGCATCGAACGCTTGTAGCTGTCGCGGCAGGCCATGAAGGCGGCATGCGGGCCACCGAAGCCGAACGGCACGCCAAAGCGCTGGGTGTTGCCGACCACGATGTCCGCGCCCCATTCGCCCGGCGAGGCGATCACGGTGAGGGCGAGCAGGTTGGTGGCCACGCAGACCACGCCGTGGCGCGCGTGCACCGCGTCGGCCAGCGCCTTGTAGTCGTTGATCTGGCCGAAGGTGTTGGGGTACTGCAGCAGCACGCCGTAGCTGTCGACGCTGGCGGCTTCGCTGTCGTCGCCGATATGCAGGTCGATGCCCATCGCTTCGGCGCGGGTCTTGATCACTTCCAGCGTCTGCGGATGCACGGCGTTGGACACGAAGAACAGGTTGGACTTGGACTTGGTCGAACGCTTGGCCAGCGTCATCGCTTCGGCGGCAGCGGTGCCTTCATCGAGCAGGGACGCGTTGGCGATCTCCATGCCGGTGAGGTCGGCGCACATGGTCTGGAAGTTGATCAGCGCTTCCATGCGGCCCTGCGAAATCTCCGCCTGGTACGGCGTATAGGCCGTGTACCACGCCGGGTTCTCCAGAATGTTGCGCAGGATGACGTTCGGGGTCAGCGTGCCGTAGTAGCCCTGGCCGATGAAGCTGCGGAACACCTGGTTCTTGTCGGCGATGGCACGGATCTTGGCCAACGCTTCCACTTCGGTGATCGGCGAGGGCAGGGCCAGCGGCGCCGGCGACTTGATCTTGCCCGGCACGATGGCGTCGGTCATCGCTTCCAGCGAGTCGAAGCCCAGCAGCGCCAGCATCTTGGCGATTTCAGCGTCGTTGGGGCCGATATGACGCTCGATGAAGGCGTCGTGGTGCTCGAGATCACGCAGGGAAGGATGGGCGTTCTGACTCATGGCAGGGGCTTCCGAAAATGGCCAATAAAGGCCGAACGTGCATGCCGCACGCGAAGCGCCCCTCTGTCCTTTTGCCTGAGAGTTTGGAAGAGCAGGCTCAACGAGCCCACGCTTCGTGCCCCTTCGGCGCCGGATCTAACCGGTCTCTCCAGAGTTTCTGTGCGTGCGATGGTCTGGGGCCTGAGCGATTACGGGCGTTGCGCCTTCGGCAGCGGTTCTCACCGCTTCTCCCACCACACGCTAAACGACGATTATAAGCTGCCTCGGCCGGGATTTCCTCCCTGCCGGTCGGGGACGCCGTCCACCGTGCGGGCCTTGTCTCAAACGGCATAAGATGAAAGGCCCGCCCAAAGAGCCTCCCCATGCCCAAGCCCCCGTTTCAGCTGGCCCGGATCGACCACGTGGTGCTGCGCGTACGCGATGCCGAGGCCATGCAGCGTTTCTATGTCGACGTGCTGGGCTGCCTCGAAGAACGCCGCCAGGACGAGATCGGCCTGGTCCAGCTGCGTGCCGGCGACTCGCTGATCGACCTGGTGGCGCTGGACAGCAAGCTCGGGCGCCTGGGTGGCGCGGGGCCGGGCAGCGAGGGCCACAACATGGATCACCTGTGCCTGCAGGTGGAGAACTATGACGAGGCGGCCATCGTGGCCCACCTCAAGGCGCATGGCGTGCGCGTGGGGGAGATCGGGTCGCGCTATGGGGCGAAGGGCGAGGGGCCGTCGATTTACCTGTACGACCCGCAGGGGAATATGGTCGAGTTGAAGGGGCCGCCCGCCGCTACCTGACCGCCCTTGTGGGAGCGCACCCTGTGCGCGACGACCCAGCGGAGAGGTGCGCCGCAGCGGGACGGTCGCGCACAGGGTGCGCTCCCACAGGGAGGGCGGCCTCCTCAGCCCTGCGGCACGCCGGTCATATCTAGCAGGTGATGCGCGATACGGTCGCGCACAGGGTGCGCTCCCACAGGGAGGGCGGGCTCCTCAGCCTTGCGGCACGCCGGTCATATCCGGCAAATGATGCGCGATGCCCTTGTGGCAATCGATGCACGTCTTCTCGCCCGAGCCCAGCCAGCGCTTGTGGATTTCCGCCGCGCGCGTCGACTGGCGCGTGAGGTCCATCGATGTGTAGTTGTGGCAGTTGCGGCACTCCAGCGAATCGTTGGCTTTCAATCGCGCCCATTCGTGTTCGGCCAGTTCCAGGCGGTGGTCGAGGAACTTCTCGCGCGTGTTGACGGTGCCGAAAATCTTGCCGTAAACCTCCTTGGAGGCCTGCATCTTGCGGGCGATCTTGTCGGTCCACTGATGTGGCACGTGGCAGTCGGGGCAGGTGGCGCGCACGCCGGAGCGGTTGGTGTAGTGGATGGTCGACTTCAATTCCTGGAAGACGTTGTCGTGCATCTCGTGGCAACCGGTGCAGAACGCCTCGGTATTGGTCAACTCAAGTCCCGTGTTGAACGCACCCCAGAACATCACGCCCGCGATAAAGCCGCCCAGGGTGAGAAAGCCGAGGCTGTAGTGGACGCTGGGGCGGCGGATCGTCCGCCATAACGCGATGAGCCATTCCTTGAGCCGCGGCCACATATCAGTTCGCCTTCTGCTCGGGCTGCTCGGAGAGCACGGTGTCGATGTCTTTGAAGTTGTTCGCGACCAGCGGCTTGGCGTCGGTCTGCACCACATGGCACTGGTTGCAGAAATAGCGGCGCGGCGAGATGGTGGCGAGGAACTGGTCGTTGCGATCCATGTAGTGGGTGACGCTGACCGGCGGCGCCTGGAATTTGTCGGCGTTGGCGCGCGCGTGGCACAAGAGGCAACGGTTGGAATTCTTGTCGATTTGGTAGTTGTCGATGGAGTGCGGGATCGTCGGCGGCTGCATCGGATAGGCGCGGATGCGCTTGATGTCCGCGTTCTCCACGCGGGCCATCAGCGGGGCGGCGATTTCCTGGTTCACCGGGGCGCCGCGGCGGATGGCGTCGATCTGGTCGCCGGCGGCCACGGGTTCGGCGGTGCTTGCGATCGCCGGTGGCGCGGCGCTCTGCACGGTGGCTACGTGCGGCTCGGGCGAGGATTTCTTGCCCACCGCGAATCCAACCGCGGCGGCCACCAGCACCACGATGACGGCGAGGACGATGAGGGCTTTGTCGCGCATCATGTCTCTCCTAAACCGCTATGACCTTGACCGCACACTTCTTGTAGTCGGTCTGTTTGGAGATCGGATCAGTCGCGTCCAGCGTCACCTTGTTGATCAGCTGGCCGGCGTCGAACCACGGCACGAACACCAGGCCTTGCGGCGGCTTGTTGCGCCCACGCGTCTCCACGCGCGAACGCATTTCGCCGCGACGGGACACCACTTTCACTTCGTCGCCGCGCTTGAAGCCGCGCTTGCGCGCATCGTCGGGATTCATGAACACGACGGCTTCGGGGAACGCGCGATACAACTCCGGCACGCGCATGGTCATCGAGCCGGAGTGCCAGTGTTCAAGCACGCGACCGGTAGACAACCAGAGGTCGTATTCCTTATCGGGAATCTCGGGAGGTGCCTCGTAGGGCAGGGCCCAGATCACGGCGCGTCCATCGGGATTGCCATAGAACTCGAAGCCCGTGCCGGCTTTCACGTAGGGATCGGCGCCTTCGCGATAACGCCAGCGCGTCTCTTTGCCGTTGACCACGGGCCAGCGCAGGCCGCGCGCCTTGTGGTAATCGTCGAATGGAGCGAGGTCGTGGCCATGGCCGCGGCCAAACGCGGCGTATTCCTCGAACAGGCCCTTCTGCACGTAGAAGCCGAAAGCAGCTGCTTCGTCGTTGTCGTAACCCGCTTCCATTTCCGTGGAGGGGAACTTGTCCACGTTGCCGTTGCGATAGAGCACGTCGAACAAGGTCTTGCCCTTGAACTGCGGATTGGCGGCGAGGATCTCCGCCGGCCAGCATTCGTCGGTGGTGAAGCGCTTGGAGAATTCCATCAGCTGCCACAGATCCGAGCGGGCCTGGCCCGGCGCCTTCACCAGCTGGTGCCAGAACTGCGTGCGCCGTTCGGCGTTGCCATAGGCGCCTTCTTTCTCAACCCACATGGCGGCGGGGAGGATCAGGTCGGCCGACTGTGCGGTGACGGTGGGGTAGGCGTCCGATACCACGATGAAGTTGCGTGGATCGCGATAGCCCAGATACGTCTCCTGCATCAGGTTCGCGCCGGCCTGCACATTGTTGTTGCACAGCACCCAGTAGGCGTTGAGCTTGCCATCGCGCAGCATGCGGTTCTGCTGTACCGCGTGGTAGCCGGGCTTGGGCTGGATGATGCCGTGCGGGATCTTCCAGATGTCCTCGGCGTGTTTGCGATGCTCCGGATTGGTGACCACCATGTCGGCGGGCAGGCGGTGGCTGAACACGCCCACCTCGCGCGCCGTGCCGCAAGCGGAAGGTTGGCCGGTCAACGAGAATGGGCTGTTGCCGGGCGTAGCGATTTTTCCGGTGAGCAGGTGGATGTTGTAGACCATGTTGTTGGCCCACACACCGCGGGTGTGCTGGTTGAAACCCATGGTCCAGAACGACACCACCTTGATGTCCGGATTGGCGTAGAGCTCGGCCAGCTGCTGCAGCCAGCCTTTGTCCACGCCGGTCATCTCGACGGTTTTTTCCAGTGTGTACGGCGCCACGAAGGCGGCGAACTGGTCGAAGTCGATCGGCTCGCTGGCGGTCGGGTCCTTCGCGTTCTTGGCTTTTTCTTCCAGCGGATCGTCGGGGCGAAGGCCGTAGCCGATGTCGGTGACGCCGCGTTTGAAACTGGTGTGCTTGGCGACGAAATCCTTGTTGACGCGATTCGTCTTGATGATGTGGTTGGCGATGTAGTTGAGGATCACCAGATCGGTTTGCGGGGTGAACACGATCGGGATATCGGCCAGTTCGAAACTGCGATGCTCGAACGTAGAGAGCACGGCGACTTTGACATTGGGATTGGACAGGCGCCGGTCGGTGACGCGCGTCCACAGGATCGGATGCATCTCGGCCATGTTCGAACCCCACAGCACAAACGCATCGGCCGCTTCGATATCGTCGTAGCAGCCCATGGGCTCGTCCATGCCGAACGTGCGCATGAAGCCCATCACGGCCGAAGCCATGCAATGGCGTGCATTGGGGTCGAGCGTATTGCTGCGGAAGCCGCCTTTGAGCAGCTTGTTGGCTGCGTAGCCTTCCCACACGGTCCATTGGCCGGAGCCGAACATGCCGACGGCTTCGGGGCCTTTCTCCTTGAGCACGCGCTTGAACTGCTCGGCCATCACGTCGAACGCCTCGTCCCACGAGACTTCGGTGAAGGCACCGTCCTTGGCGTAGACGCCGTTCTTCTTGCGCAGCATCGGCGCAGTCAGGCGATCCGCGCCGTACATGATCTTTGAGAGGAAATAGCCCTTCACGCAGTTGATGCCGCGGTTCACTTCGGCGAGCTGATCGCCATGCGTGGCCACCACGCGGCCATCCTTCACCGCCACGTTGACGCCGCAGCCGGTGCCGCAGAATCGGCAGGGCGCCTTGCTCCACTTGAGCTGGACCATGTCGCCTTCGAGCAGCACATTGGTCGCGGCGGCGGGCAGCGCCAGGCCCGCCACATTGGCGGCGACGGCGACCGCCGTGTTGCGAATGAATTCGCGGCGCGTCATGGACAGGCTCATGGCTCGGCTCCTTGATGTATTGCGCCCGTGGACACCAGTTCGTCCATGACGGCGGCGGGCTCCACGTGGTGGTAGATCAGCGATACGTTGATGACCCCGGGCAGCATCTGCAGTGCGTCGATGTGATCCATCACGGCGCGCTGGTTGTCGGTTTCGCACACCATCACGCAGCGGCATTCGCCTTGTATGGCGATGTCCAGTGCGTCGTGATCGTTGACGAAGGCGCTAAGCGTTGGTGCGGCATCCGGGCGATGCAGCACGACCAGGCTGGAGATGTGATGCTCTTCCCTCATGGCAGTCCCCTGTGCTTGGCCAAGGTCAGACATGCGGCGGGCCGCTGACAAACATCTGCCAGAACCACACGGCGAAGCCAAAGGCGGCGATAAACATCACCGACAGCACGGGGAACAGAAAGAGCAGCAACAGGAACGTGGTGCGCTCCTGCTTGCGGGTGCTTGGGTTGGCCGATGGTTCCACGCGCACCTCCCACAGGCTGGACGTTACTTCCCAGATCTGCGCGTTAAGCTAAACCGATCATTCCCCTGGCCCCCTGACCTGGATCAGAGCAGCCTTCCGTGTTGGCGATCACTGGCAAGGCATGCTTGTATGCAACAAGCCGAGTGTACGCTTCACGCTTTTCCGCAGCGGTGAAAGCCGCGTGAATTCACTGCTCATAGGGAGCTAGGCATGGCAATCCGCAGGTGGCATCGATATGCCCTTAGTGCTCTGTTGCTTGGCGTTTGGGTGGTCCTTTTTGCCCATGGCGCTGACGCACCTTCGTCCGCTGCGCCGACAGCCATAGAAGTATCGGTCGCGGGCAAGCCGGCGCTATCGCTGGATGCCAAGACCTTGGCCGCGATGCCGCATGAAGAAGTCACGGCGTCCGCGCACGATGAGGCGGCCAGCCAGTGGCGGGGTGTGAAGCTGGAAGATGTGCTGGCGCGGGCAGGCGTGTCGCTGGACAAGCCGTTGCGTGGCCGCGCGCTGGCTTCGTTTGTGCGGGTGACGGCGGCTGATCAGTATCAGGTGGTGTTTGGACTGGCGGATCTTGATCCCACGCTGGGGCATACGCAGGTGCTGCTGGTGGATATGCGCGATGGCAAGGCGCTGGACAAGGATGGTCCGGTGCGCTTGCTGGTGCCGGGGGATGAGCGGCCGGCGCGCTGGGTGCGGAACGTGACGGCGATTGAAGTCGTCGATGGTGGGACGACCACGCGTCCGTGACGAGGCGAAGCGCCATGTGGGAGCGCACCCTGTGCGCGACAACCTGACGGAGCGTTGCCGCCGTTGTGCCGCGGTCGCGCACAGGGTGCGCTCCCACAAGGTGTCGCAGGTTTAGCGCACGTCTACCGGTGGCAGCTCCAACTCACTCACAGCTTCTCGCGCGAGCGGAATCAAACCCTCGCCGCCTTCCGCGACATAGGCCTTCAACTGTCGCCGCATGCTCGGATCCCAGAACCGCTTGAGGTGGTCGCGCACGCTGATCACCGCCGCCGCGTGATCGGGTTCGACGGTGAAATAGGTGGCGATGTCGTTCGCCATGGTGACGAGTCGTTCGATGCGCATCGTGCTTACTCTGACACCGGCGGCTGCAGGCGGCCGGGATGGGTATAGATATTGTGGCTGCCAGGTCGCGCAAAGCCCACCAGGGTGATGCCGGCGCTGCGCGCGAGTTCGACTGCGAGTGCGGTGGGTGCGGAGATGGCGGCAAGCATGGCGATGCCCGCGCTGGCGGCCTTGGTGACCATTTCGTAGCTGGCGCGACTGGTGACCACGGCAAAGCCTTGGTTGACGTCGATGCCCGCACGGGTCATCGCGCCGATGAGTTTGTCCAGGGCGTTGTGGCGACCAACGTCCTCGCGCACCAGCAGGATGCGGCCTGACGCGTCGGCCCAGGCGGCTCCGTGCACCGCACCCGTCGCGAGGTTCACCGGTTGGCGGCTCTTGAGTTCGTGCAGGGCGATTTCCAGCGCCTCGCGCGACACCCTCGGGCCATCACCCACGGAACCATCGTGGCGCACGGCATTCTCGAGATCCCGCGTGCCGCAAATGCCGCAACCGCTGCGACCGGGCAGCAGACGTTCCTGTTCGCGACCGAGGTGCGCGCCATGCGCGTCGTCGGTCACGCGCATCGCCAGCTCGATACCCTCGATCAAGGTACGTACTTCCAGCTGCAACAGTTGCGCGGGTTGGCCGATCAGGCGTTCGGTGAGCGAGAAGCCCAGCGCGAAGTCCTCCAGGTCGTGCGGCGTCGCCATCATCACGGCGAACGTGGCGCCGTTGTAGATCATGGCGATGGGTATTTCCTCGGCGACGAAATCCTCTTCGTGCGTCGCCTCGCCATTGCGCCAACGATCGACGGAACGCACGGCATAGCCGCGCATCGCTTCGTCTTCGTCAGCCATGGTCAAGCGGGCTTCGCCGATTGTTCGAGCAACGCTTCCTGCGCCTCGGTGAAGGCGCGATAACGCTTCTGCCACTCGGACGGCTGGTTGACGCGGGTCACCTGTACTGCGGTCACCTTGTATTCGGGACAGTTGGTGGCCCAGTCCGAATTCTCGGTCGTGATCACGTTGGCGCCGGAGCCCGGGAAGTGGAAGGTGGTGTAGACCACGCCGGGCTGCATGCGCTCGGACACGACTGCGCGCAGCACCGTTTCACCGGCGCGGCTGACGATGCCGACCCAATCGTTGTCGCTGATGCCGCGTTCCTCCGCATCGTGCGGATGGATTTCGAGGCGGTCTTCGTCGTGCCACATCACGTTGGCGGTGCGGCGTGTCTGGGCGCCGACGTTGTACTGGCTGAGGATGCGGCCGGTGGTGAGGATCAGCGGGTGCTCGGCGCTCACTTTCTCGGTGGTCGCCACGTATTCCGTCAGCATGAAGCGGCCTTTGCCGCGCACGAACTCATCGACATGCATCACCGGGGTGCCTTCCGGATGCTCGTCATTGCATGGCCATTGGACCGAACCCAGCTTCTCGATCTTGTCGAAGCTGACCCCGTGGAAGGTCGGCGTCAGTTCTGCGATTTCATCGAGGATCTGCGAGGCATGCGTGTAGTTCATCGGATAGCCCATGGCCTGCGCCAGCAGCTGAGTGATTTCCCAGTCGGCGTAGCCGCCCTTGGGTTCCATCACCTTGCGCACCAGCGACATGCGCCGCTCGGCATTGGTGAAGGTGCCATCCTTTTCCAGGAACGAACTGCCGGGCAGGAAGACATGCGCGAACTTGGCCGTCTCGTTGAGGAACAAGTCCTGCACCACGATGCATTCCATCGAGGTCAGCGCAGCGGTGACGTGCTGGGTATCGGGATCGGACTGCGCGATATCCTCGCCTTCGATGTACAAGCCCTTGAAGCTGCCATCCATCGCGGCCTCGAACATATTGGGAATGCGCAGGCCGGGCTCGCCCAGCAGCGGCACGCCCCAGGCCTGCTCGAAGGACTGGCGGACGGTGGTGTCGCTGACATGGCGATAGCCCGGGAATTCGTGCGGGAACGAGCCCATGTCGCAGGAGCCCTGCACGTTGTTCTGTCCACGCAGCGGATTCACGCCCACGCCTTCGCGGCCGATGTTGCCGGTGGCCATGGCGAGATTCGCAATCGCCATCACCGAGGTCGAACCTTGTGCGTGTTCGGTGACGCCCAGGCCGTAATAGATGGCACCGTTGCCGCCGGTGGCATAGAGGCGGGCAGCGCCGCGCACCAGGTCGGCCGGCACGCCGGTGACGCTTTCCATCGCCTCGGGGCTGTATTTTTCCTGCGACACGAACGCACGCCACTTGGCGAATGCTTCGGGCTCGCAGCGGAGCGCGACGAAGTCCTCGTCGACCAGGCCTTCGGTGACGATCACGTGGGCCAGCGTATCGAGCAGGGCCACATTGGTGCCCGGGCGCAGCCGCAGGTGATAGTCGGCTTTGATATGCGGCGTGCGCACCAGATCGATGCGGCGCGGATCGACCACGATCAACCTGGCCCCGGCACGCAGGCGCTGCTTCATCTGCGAGCCGAACACCGGGTGGGCATCCGTGGGGTTGGCACCGATCACCAGCACGACGTCGGTGCTGCGGATGGAATCGAAATCCTGCGTACCGGCCGATTCGCCGAGCGTGGCCTTGAGGCCGTAACCGGTGGGCGAATGGCAGACGCGCGCGCAGGTGTCCACGTTGTTATTGCCGAAGCCGGCACGCACCAGCTTCTGCACCAGATAGGTTTCCTCATTGGTGCAACGCGAAGAGGTGATGCCGCCGATGCTGTGCTTACCGTAGGTCGCCTGCAGGCGCTTGAACTCGCTGGCGACGTGGCCGATCGCTACCTCCCAGCTCACCACGCGCCACGGGTCGGAGATCTTGGCGCGGATCATCGGCGTGGTGATGCGATCCGGATGCGTGGCATAGCCGATCGCGAAGCGGCCCTTCACGCAGGAGTGGCCATGGTTCGCATGGCCGTCCATGTTTGGCACCATGCGCACGATGTCCTGACCTTTCATCTCCGCCCGGAAACTGCAGCCGACGCCGCAGTACGCGCAGGTGGTGATCACGCTGTGTTCGGCCTGGCCTTTGTCGATCAGCGATTTTTCCGACAGGGTCGCCGTGGGGCAGGCCTGTACGCAGGCGCCGCAGGAGACGCATTCCGAATCCAGGAAGCGGTTGTTCTGGCTGGCCGAAACCTTGGACTCAAAGCCGCGACCCTGGATGGTCAGCGCGAAGGTGCCTTGCACTTCGTCGCAGGCGCGCACGCAGCGTGAGCAGGCGATGCACTTGGATGGGTCGAACGTAAAATACGGGTTGGATTCGTCCTTGGCTGCAAACAAGGGATTGGCGGTGCCGTCTGTTTGCTTGGGCTTGACGTGATTGGCACCGTCGTAGCCGTAGCGCACATCGCGCAGGCCCACCACGCCGGCCATGTCCTGCAGCTCGCAGTGGCCGTTGGCGGGGCAGGTGAGGCAGTCGAGCGGGTGATCGGAGATATAGAGCTCCATCACGCCGCGGCGAATATCGGCAAGCTTCGGCGTCTGCGTCGCTACCTTCATGCCCTCGCTCACCGGCGTCGTGCACGAGGCCGGATAGCCCTTACGACCTTCGATCTCGACCAGGCACAGGCGGCACGAACCGAACGCATCGAGCATCTCGGTGGCGCACAGCTTGGGAATGCTGATGCCGGCCTGCGCGGCAGCGCGCATCACCGAGGTGCCCTCGGGCACTTCGATGCGACGGCCGTCGATATCCAGCGACACCATGGTGGACGACGTCGACTTCGGTGTACCGAGATCGATCTCGACGATAGATAGCATGCAGCGTTACCTCCTCAGGCTGCCGTGTCGGCGGAGCCCGCGAAATCTTCGTGGAAATGGTCCAGCGCACTCATCACGGGGAAGGGCGCCATGCCGCCGAGTGCGCACAGCGAACCTGCCACCATGGTCTGGCAGAGGTCGCGCAGCAGCACTTCCTCGCGTTGGCGTCCGGCATTGTCGCTGGTGAGCAGGCGATCGATCACCTCGACGCCGCGGGTGGAACCGATGCGGCATGGCGTGCACTTGCCGCAGGATTCGATCGCGCAGAACTCCATCGCGTAGCGCGCCTGGGCCGCCATGTTCACTGTGTCGTCGAACACCACCACGCCGCCGTGGCCGAGCATGCCGCCGATGGCAGCAAAGCCTTCGTAGTCGATCGGTGCATCGAGCTGTGATGCAGGAAGATAGGCGCCGAGCGGGCCACCGACCTGCACCGCGCGCACCGGTCGGCCGCTGGCGGTGCCGCCGCCGTAGCTTTCGATCAGTTCGCGCAGGCTAAGCCCGAAAGCACGCTCCACCAGTCCGGGCCGCTTGAGATTGCCGGCCAGCTGGATCGGTAGCGTGCCACGCGAGCGGCCGCTGCCGTAGTCGCGGTAGTAGTCAGCGCCCTTGTCGAGAATGATGGGTACGGAAGCAAACGTGACCACGTTGTTGATCACCGTGGGCTTGCCGAACAGTCCATGGATGGCCGGCAGCGGCGGCTTCACGCGCACCTGGCCGCGCTTGCCCTCCAGCGACTCCAGCATCGAGGTTTCTTCGCCGCAGATATACGCGCCGCCGCCAAGGCGCACTTCCAGGTGGAAGGCCTTGCCGCTGCCGCGCACATTGTCGCCGAGATAGCCGTTCGCCTCGGCGGCAGCGATGGCTTCCTTCAGCGCATGGTGCGCATGCGGATACTCGACACGCAGATAGATGTAGCCGCGCGTGGCGCCCGCCGCGATGCCAGCGATGGTCATGCCTTCGATCAGCACGAACGGGTCGCCTTCCATGATCATGCGGTCGGCATAGGTGCCCGAGTCGCCTTCATCCGCATTGCAGGCGACGTATTTCTGCACGGCCGGCGCGTCCAGGCAGGTCTTCCACTTGATGCCGGTGGGAAAGGCCGCGCCGCCACGGCCGCGCAGGCCCGAATCGGTCACGGTCTGCACAATCTCGGCGCCGCTCATGCGCAACGCCGCTTCCAGTCCGCGATAGCCGCCGTGCGCCACATAGTCGTCAAGGCTGCGCGGATCGACGATGCCGACGCGTGCGAAGGTGAGGCGCTGCTGGTTCTTCAGATAATCAATGGATTCGGTGAGGCCAAGCGCGAGTGCGTGCGCGCCGCCATGCAGGAAGTCGGCATCGAACAGTGCTGCGACGTCTTCGACCTGCACTGGACCGTAGGCGATGCGTCCTTCCGATGTCGCCACTTCGACCAGCGGCTCCAGCCAGAACAAGCCGCGTGAACCATTGCGCACGATATGGACGTCGACGCCCCGGCGCTGGGCTTCGGTAGCGATGGCGACGGCCACGGCTTCAGCGCCCAACGAAAGAGCGCTCGCATCGCGTGGCACGTAAACAGTGAAGCTCATGAAACCTCCGCAGCGAGCAACGCATCGAAACGTTCGGGCGTGACCCGACCCTTCAACTCGCCATCCACCATCATGGCCGGCGAGCACGCGCAGTTGCCTAGGCAGTAGACCGGCTCCAGCGTGTAGCGGCCGTCCTGGGTCGTCTCGTGAAAGTCTACGCCCAGGCGCTGTTTGACGTGTTTTTCCAGCGTGACGGCGCCCATCGCCTGGCACGACTCGGCACGGCACAGATAGATCACGTGCTTGCCCGCCGGCTGCTGCCGGAAGTAGTGATAGAAGCTGATGACGCCATGCACATCAGCCCGCGAGAGATTCATCTCGCGGGCGATGAGGGGCACGGCGGCTTCAGGTACATAACCGAGCGCGTCCTGAATGCCGTGGAGCACCGGCAGCAGGGCACCTGGCAAATCCTTCAGGCGCCCTGTGACTTCGAGCACGACGACCCGGACCGATTCGGGAATATCCGGCAACGACGAGCCTGTAACCGCGCGTTTCATCAATCAAATTCTCTATGCGTTAAAACAGTGCAGCAGCCTTGGTGATCGCTATCCATACGCCGATCAGGAAGGGAATGCCAACCAAGGCCCAGGACGCCGCACCGACGACACCGAACGGTCCGCGCGCTGCTTCCTGTGCGCGGGCCGACATGGCGGGCGTTTCGTGCTGCAGGGACTTTTCGTGCTCAAGTTCCGCATCGCTCATCAGCGCAGTTTCCTTGACCGGCTTGATCAGCAGGTTACAGATCATGCCCACCAGCAACAGGACGGCCAGGATATACAGCGTGCGGTCGTAGACCAGATTCTTGGCCACGCCCGCATCCAGTTGCGCCTGGCGCACCGCGGCGATCAGGAAGGGCCCCGCAATGCCCGCCACCGACCATGCGGTGAGCAGGCGACCGTGGATCGCGCCCACCATCTGGGTGCCAAAAATATCCGACAGATACGCCGGCACCGTGGCAAAGCCGCCGCCGTACATCGACAGGATCAGGCAAACCGCGATGACGAACATGCCCGCCAGGCCCATGTGTCCCAGGGTCGGCAGCGAGCAATAAAGCGCGATGCCCAGCGCAAAGAAGATGAAGTAAGTGGTCTTGCGGCCGATGAAGTCCGAGGTCGAGGCCCAGGCGATGCGTCCAAGGCTGTTGAACAGGCTGATCAGGCCGACCAGGCCCGCCGCCGAGGCGGCGATGGCGGCCTTTTGCGCCACGCTCAGCGCCGTACTGGCATCGAGACCGAGCAGCTTGCCGCCGAACACGTCCTGGAACATCGGGCTGGCCATCGACAGCACGCCGATGCCAGCGGTGACGTTCATGCACAACACCATCCAGATCAGCCAGAATTGCGGTGTTTTCCAGGCGCGGTTCAGATGCACGTGGCGATGGGTGATCAGTTTGTTGGTCGATGCCGCCGGCGGCGTCCAGCCCAGCGGACGCCAGCCCGACGGCGGCACGCGGAAGCCGAAGGCGCCGGCGACCATCGCCACCAGGTAGATCACACCCATGCACATCAGTGCGGACGACACGCCGGGTACGTCGCCGATGGAGAACTTCTTCATCAGCGCCACGGCCAGCGGGGCGCCGATCATCGCGCCGCCGCCGTAACCCATGATGGCGAAGCCGGTGGCCAGGCCCCGTCGATCCGGGAACCATTTGATCAGGGTCGAGACGGGTGTGATGTAACCCAATCCCTGGCCTATGCCGCCTAACACGCCTGCTCCTAGATAGACCAGCCATAACTGATGCATCGACACGCCGATGCCGCCGACGATCAGGCCGCCGCCCCAGCACAGGGCGGCAATGAAACCGGCCTTGCGCGGACCGGCATGTTCCAGCCATGCGCCCCAGATCGCCGCCGAAATGCCGAGCATGGCGATGAAGGTTTCAAAGATGTGGTTGACCGCCGGCACCGTCCAGTTGCAGGCGGTGGTGAACAGCTGCGCAAGAAAACCCAGCTTGGCGCAGGTCGCGGGGTCCGCTTCCGTCACCAGTTTGGTCATCGGCAGCCAGAACACGGAAAAGCCATAGGCCATGCCGATGCTCAAATGGATGGCCAGGGCCGCCGGCGGTACCAGCCAGCGATTGAAGCGAGGCCCGGCAATCGTGCTTTCTCGGGACAACACGGCCGACTTAGTGTCGGCCGTAGTCAGGACATCGGTTTCCGATACACCCACCATGAGCATCTCCCCCGGTTGTCGTCGGCCATGCGGCCGGATGGCAGACGCGATGTTTAGAGCCGCCATGTCGGTCGCGCCACCCGACCATGGTCGTACACATCTTCTTTGAACCTGAACTATGCCAAGGTGGCACCAACTGTGTTGCTGCAACGCAACGGATTGTGACAGCCGAGGCGCATCGAACTCTTGCAATGTGATGCGCACCACGCCGAGCATGTAGCGACTTCACTCTGCCGCAGGCCAGCCTTCCGCATGATCGGTTACGACGACGCACTGCTTGAGCTACTTCGGCACGTGCGGCCGTTGCCGGCGCAGTCATGCAAGACCGCCGATGCCTTGGGCAAAGTTCTTGCGGCCGATGTCGTCAGCCCGATGGACCTGCCGTCGTTCGATCACTCCGCAATGGACGGCTATGCGCTTCACGCGGCCGATCCGTTGACTGCCGGCAGCGAGCATGCGGTGCAGGGCTCGCAGGCCGCTGGCGATGTTTCGCGCGCCTCGGCTGGCATGGCCTGGGAAATCATGACTGGCGCCCGACTTCCGCAGGGGCTGGACACGGTGGTGCCGGTGGAACGCACGGCGCTGCTGGAGCGTCGTGATGATGGTTCGCCTGCACGCATCCGGCTGCTCGACGACGTCGCGCCCCAAGCCAATGTGCGCTACGCCGGCAGCGACGTGGCCAAGGGCGCGGTGGTGATCAAGGCGGGCACGCGCATCCAGGCCAGTCAGCTGATGCTGCTGGTGGCGTTGGGTGTGGCCCAGGTGGAGGTGCTGCGCGCGCCGCGCGTCGCCATCATCTGCACGGGCAAGGAGTTGCAGGACGATCTGACCCAGCCGCTGGGCGATGGCCAGATCTATGGCTCCAACGGGCCCTATCTGGTTGGCGCATTTGCGGCGATGGGCGTGCAGGTGTGGTCGTGCGAAACCGTGGACGATACGAGCCACACCTTTGTTGCCGCCGTACAGCGTGCACAGCAGGCAGGCGTGGATCTCATCGTCAGTACGGGCGCCGTGTCCATGGGGCGCTACGACTTCGTGCCGGATGCCCTGGTGAAACTCGGTGCCCAGGTGCTTTTCCACAAGCTCGCGGTCCGCCCTGGCAAGCCGCAACTTGCGGCGGTGCTGGGGGATGCATTGGTGTTTGCCTTGCCGGGCACGCCGATGGCCGTGGCCGTGGGCCTGCGCTTCCTGATCGATCCGGTGGTGCGCGCGATGCGCGGACAAGCCCGGGAACCCTTGTGGCGAGCGGTGCTGGACACGCCCCAACAACTCAAGCCGGGCCTGCGTCACTTCCTGCGCGCCTCGGTGACGCAGGATGAGCAGGGACGACTTCACGCGCACGTGCTGGCGCAGCAGCAACCCTTCCGCATCCAGCCGTTCGCTCAGGCCAACGCCTGGGTGGTGGTCGAGCAGGATGCCGTCGAGGTGGCGGCCGGCGCATTGGTGACCGTCGCCAGCCTGCACCCGGACGCTGGATGGGATCAAACGGGAGTCGCATCGTGAAACTGCAGATCGAAGCTCAAAGCCTGCGCGTGCGTATCGGCGAAGAGGAGTTATCCAGACTGCTCGCTGGCGAGCCCCTGGTATCGCGTACCCGTTTCACCAGCAGTCTGTCGCTGTCGTGCACGCTCAAGGCGGTGGCCAGCGAGGCCGCTCGTTTCAGCGGCCAGCCCGACGCCTGGTCGATCGACCTCCCACAAGCCCTGGTGCGAACCCATGCCGCCAGCCTGCCCACGCGGGAGGGTTTGACCTTCCAGCTGGAAAGCGGGGAGGGCGATCCGCTGGAGCTGCTGTTCGATGTCGACGTGCGCGACAGCGTCCGCCATCGTCGCGCGCCGAGGCAGTAGCGTTGACATGACGCTGGTTACGCTTGGGCTAGTCTTGGGCCGTTGCATCGGCCGCCACGATCAGGAATGACACGATGATGCGTCGAGTTTGGCAGGGCCTGCTGGTATTGGCGTCGGTAACGGCATCGTCGATGTCGATGGCGGCCGCTACCGACAATCACATCACGGTCGCAGCTGCGGCGGACCTGCATCAGGCGCTCGACGATGTCGTGGCGGCGTATCGGCACGAGCATCCCGATAGCCGCGTCGAGGTGGTCTATGGCTCCTCGGGCAATCTGTCCACGCAGATCGAGCAGGGCGCGCCGTTCGAGCTGTTTTTCTCGGCCGACAGCAGCTATCCGCAGCAACTGGTCGAGCATGGCAAGGCGAGCGGTACGCCGGTGCCTTATGCGCTCGGTCACCTGGTGATGTGGAGCGCCAGCATCGACATGAAGGGCGTGCAGGTGGCTGATCTCGCGCAGTCCCGGTTCGGCCGCATCGCCATCGCCAATCCGCAGCACGCCCCGTATGGCAAGCGTGCCGAACAGGCGCTGCGTGCTGCGGGCGTGTGGGACAAAGTGCAGCCGCGCCTGGTGTTTGGCGACAACATCGCGCAGACCGCGCAGTTCGCGCAAAGCGGCAACGCTCAGGTCGGCTTGGTGGCAGAATCGCTGGTGCTCGGATCGTCGGTCAAAGGCAGTTTCGAGCCGGTGCCGCCCGCGCTCTATGACCCGCTCAAGCAGAGTTTCGTGATCACCCAGCGCGGCGCGAACAATGCGCTCGCGCAAGACTTTGCGCGCTACGTGCAGAGTGCGCCAGCCAAGGCGATTCTTTCGCGCTACGGCTTCAACCTGCCGGAAGACGCCGCGCACTGAGCGCCCCTTATGGCCCTGTTGACCGAAGCGGACATCGAGGCACTGGGCCTCACCCTGCGACTGGCGACCACCGTCACCGTGTTGCTGCTCGTGCTGGGCGTGCCGTTGGCCTGGTGGCTGGCGCATACGCGCTCGCGCTGGCGGCGTCCGATCGCTGCCGTGGTGGCCTTGCCCCTGGTGCTGCCGCCGACCGTGCTGGGTTTCTATCTGCTGATGCTGCTGGGGCCCGATGGATGGGTGGGGCGTGCGTTTGCTGCGCTTGGCCTGGCAGCCTTGCCATTCACCTTCCAGGGCTTGGTGGTGGCCTCGATGCTGTATTCGTTGCCCTTCGTGGTGCAGCCGCTGCACAACGCATTTGAAGCGGTGGGCGAACGGCCGCTGGAAGTGGCCGCCTGCCTGGGGGCCAGTCCGCTGGATCGGTTCTTCAGCGTGGCCTTGCCGCTGGCCTTGCCCGGCGTGATCACGGCCGCCGTGCTTGGCTTTGCGCACACAGTGGGCGAGTTCGGCGTGGTCTTGATGATCGGCGGCAATATCCCCGGCCAGACCCGCGTGCTGTCCATGCGTATTTACGACCATGTGCAGGCGGGCGAATACCACCAGGCCAATGTGCTGTCGCTGTGCCTGCTGGTGGTGTCGTTTGCCGCCTTGCTTGCCATGTCGCTGTTGCGTACCCGCAGGCAGGCGCGTGACTGAGCGGCCTGGCGAGAGCCAGCTGGGACTCGACGCCAAGCTCGCCTGGCGCCGCGGCGCGCTGGCATTCGAGTTCGAGCTGACCCTGCCGCCGCGGGGCATCACCGCCTTGTTCGGCCCCTCCGGCGCCGGCAAGACCAGCTGTTTGCGCGCGATCGCCGGGCTGGAGCGCGAGGCCGTCGGCCGGGTGAGTTTCGGGCAGACGGTGTGGCAGGACAGCAGCCATCGGGTGTTCGTGCCGCCGCATAAACGGCGCATCGGTTACGTGTTCCAGGAAGCCAGTCTGTTCACCCATCACTCGGTGGCGGGCAATCTGGATTTTGGTTTTCGCCGCGCCGGACGCCCGGCGCATCTGGATCGCGACGGACTGATCGACCGCTTCGGCTTGCGGCCCTTGCTGGAGCGTCGCGTCGACGGCCTGTCCGGCGGCGAGCGCCAGCGTGTGTCGATGGTGCGTGCGCTGCTCTCGGATCCGGCCTTGCTGATGTTCGACGAGCCGCTGTCCGCGCTCGACGGTCCGGCCCGCACGGACTTGCTGGAATGCCTGGAATCCCTGCATGCCACGCTGCAGGTGCCGATGATCTACGTGAGCCACAACGTGGACGAAGTCGCCCGGCTGGCCGACCATCTGGTGCTGATGGAAGCGGGCCATGTGGTGGCGCAGGGCGGCCTGCAGGACACCTTGACCCGGCTGGACCTGCCGCCGGCCCTGGGCGATGCGGTGGGAGCCGTGATCGAAGGCGAGGTGGTCGCCTACGACGCCCACGACCAGCTGATCGAGCTGGCTTTTGCTGGCGGACGCCTGTGGTTGCCCTATCGCCACGAACGCGTGGGGCAGCGTTTGCGCTGCCGCATCAGCGCCCGCGACGTGGTGTTGAGCACCGCACCGCAGACCGGCACCAGTGCGCTCAACCAGCTGCCGTGCCGGATCGTCGCGGCCGTGGACGCCGGACACTCCTCCCAGGTGCTGGTGCAACTGGACGCCGGCGGCTGCCTGTTGCTGGCCCGCATCACGCGGCGTTCATGGCATGCGCTGGGCCTGCCGCCCGGCAGCAACGCCTGGGCGCAGGTGAAAGCCGTTGCGCTGGGAATCTGAGAGGCGCGCTATGCTCGACCCCATGCGGTCACCCTTCTTTGCATGATCCAAACCATGAGCGAATTGACCAGCGTCAGCCAAGCCGAAGCCCTGATCGCCGAACATATGCCCTCGTTTGGCAGCGAGCGCGTGCCCTTGGACGAGGCGGTGGGACGGGTACTTCGACAGCCGGTGCACGCCGAACACGATCATCCGCCGTTCGACCGCGTGATGATGGACGGCATCGCGATCCGCTGGTCCGCCCCCATGCCCCGTCGCCTGCACGTAGCGGGCGCACAGATGGCCGGCATGCGCAGGCAAGTGCTGCCCTCCGGCAACGACTGTCTTGAAATCACCACCGGCGCGATGCTGCCCGAGGGCGCCGATGGCGTGATTCCGATCGAGCAACTGCGGCGCGACGGCGAGGACTATGTGCTGTCCGACGACTGCGCGCCGGTGGCCGGGCAGTTCATCCATCGCCGCGCTGCCGATTGCGCACAGGGAAGCCTGCTGCTGTCGCCCGGGATGCGCCTGGGGCCGGCCGAAATGGCCTTGCTGGCGGCCAACGGCGTGGCGAGCGTAGAGGTGGCGGTGATGCCGTCGATCGCCATCGTGTCGACCGGCGATGAACTGGTGGAGGTGGGCGCGCCGCTGGGCGAAGGGCAGATCCGCCGCTCCAACGACAGCGCGGTGCGCGCCGCCTTGCGGCTGGATGGGTTCGCGCGCGTGGTGATGGAGCATATCGTCGACGACGAGGCCGTCACCGGCGAGCGCATTGCCCATCTGCTGGAGCGCCATGATGTGCTGCTGCTGTCTGGCGGCGTCTCGATGGGGCAGCGCGACTATGTGCCCGCGGCGCTGGTGGCACAAGGCGTGCGCAAGGTGTTTCATCGCATTGCCCAAAAGCCAGGCAAGCCGATGTGGTTTGGCGTCGGTCCGCGCGGCCAGGCAGTGTTCGCCTTGCCCGGCAATCCGGTCTCCGCGCTGGTATGCGCCACGCGCTATGCACGCCCGGCGTTGCTCGCCGCGCAGGGTCTGCTCGCCCCGGCGCCGGAATGGGTCTGCCTGGACAGCGACGTGGACGTCAACCCGCAGCTGGCGAGCTTCATGCCAGCGCGCGTGCAATCGGATGCTCAGGGACGGTTGATGGCGTATCCGGTACCGTCCAAGACCTCGGGTGATTTTTCCTCGTTGCCGCGCACGCAGGGATTCGTGCAGTTGCCGCCCGGCCAGGGCAAGGCGCCTGCGGGAAGCGTGGCGGCGTTTTATCGGTGGTGAGATGAGCGCGATCAACAGTCTCAACCAGACCTCGGCATGGCCGGTCGACCAGCTCGGCCGTTCGCTGCACGACCTGCGCATTTCGGTGATGGATCGCTGCAATTTCCGCTGCCCGTATTGCATGCCCGAATCGACCTATGGCGAGCACTTCAACTTTCTGCGCAACGACGAGCGCCTGAGCTTCGATGAGATCGAACGCCTGTGCCGGCTGGCGGCGACGCTGGGGGTGAGCAAGCTGCGCCTTACCGGCGGCGAGCCCTTGCTGCGGCCGCATCTGGCCGAGCTGGTGGAACGGCTGCGTCGACTCGATGGCATCACCGATCTCGCGCTGACCACCAACGGCGTGTTGCTTGCGCGGCACGCCGACGAATTGCGCGATGCCGGCCTCGACCGCGTGACTATCAGCCTCGACACGCTTGATCCCGCGCTGTTCCACCGCATGAGCGGCGGGCGTGGCGCGCTGGACGATGTGCTTGCCGGCATCGGGGCCGCGCAGAACGCCGGTTTTCCGCACGGCGTGAAACTCAATACGGTGGTGCAGCGTGGCGTGAACGAGCACACGGTGATCGATCTGCTGGAACGCTTTCGCGGCAGCGGCATCGTGGTGCGCTTCATCGAATACATGGACGTGGGCAATCGCAACGACTGGCACGCCGATGACGTGGTGCCCTCGGCGGCGCTCGTCCAGCGCATCCACGCGCGCTGGCCGTTGCGCGCCGTGCTGCCCAAGTACGCCGGCGAAGTGGCAACGCGCTATCGCTTCGAAGACGGAGCCGGCGAGATCGGCATGATCTCCTCCATCAGCCAGCCGTTCTGCGGCGGCTGCACGCGGGCGCGCCTGTCGTCCGAAGGCATGCTCTACACCTGCCTGTTCGCCACCCAGGGCGCCGATCTGCGGGGCCCCCTGCGTGCGGGCGCCAACGACGAGGCGCTGACCGAACTGCTGCGCCAGACCTGGCTGGGCCGTCACGACCGCTACAGCGAGGAGCGGGCGGAGCACCATGGCAAGGCGCCACGGAAGATCGAAATGCATTACATCGGGGGCTAAATATCCTGAAAGCACCGTGACGTAGACGGTTTCTTAATTCCACTCGCCCGCGGCAGGCCGATAATCCCCCTTAGCCGCCGCCTTCGGAGTCAGTAGTGACAGCCACGCCCACCCAGCTTTCCCACGTCGACGACGAGCAGCAGCCGCGCATGGTCGATGTCGGCGCCAAGGCGATCACGCGCCGTTCGGCTCAGGCCAGCGCACGGGTGACGTTTCCTGCCGAGGTGGCCGCGCGACTGCACGAGGCGGGCTATGTCACGCCCAAGGGCGCGGTGCTCACGGTGGCGCAGATCGCCGGCGTGATGGGCGCCAAGGCCACGCCGCAACTTATTCCGCTGTGCCACCCGCTGAGCATCGACAAGTGCGACGTCAGCATCCGCATGGAAGGCGTGCACGCACTGATCGACTGCACCGTGTCCTGCAACGGCCGCACCGGGGTGGAAATGGAGGCGCTCACCGGCGCCAGCATCGCTGCGCTGACCATTTACGACATGTGCAAGGCGATGTCCCACGACATCGTCATCCATGAAGTGCGGCTGGTCGCCAAGAGCGGCGGCAAGCAGGATTTTTCGACGACGGAGCGAGCATGAGCGATACACCGGCTCCGCTTTACGGTTTGCTCCTGAGCGGCGGCGCGAGCCAGCGCATGCGCCAGGACAAGGCCGCGCTGGACTATCAAGGCGAGCCGCAGTTATTGCGCGCGTGGCGATTGCTTGAATCGGTGACCGAGCGCGCGTTTGTGTCGGTGCGCGAGAGCCAGCGCGACGACGCCTTGCGCGCCACGCTGCCGCAGATCGTGGACAGCTACGACGCGGTGGGGCCGGTCGCCGGCATCCTCTCCGCCCAGGAACGTCATCCCGATGCCGCATGGCTGGTCCTGGCCTGCGACCTGCCGTTGCTGGACAACGACACGCTGCGTCGCCTGATCGACGCACGCGATCCGCAAGCCGATGCCACCGTGTTCGCCAGCAGCCATGACGGTCTGCCCGAACCGCTGTGCGCCATCTGGGAACCACGCAGCCACGCACTGCTGCGGCAGCGCTACGAGAACGGCAGCTATTGCCCGCGCAAGGCACTGATGCAATCCAACATCATTTTGTTGCCCGCGCCAGGCGATGCGCTGGACAACGTCAATACACCCGAGGAACGGCAAGCCATGCAGCAACGTCTGGAGTCTTTGGCATGACCGTGGTGAACCTCCAGTACTACGCGCAATTGCGCGAGCAGGCCGGCACCAGTTCCGAGCAGGTCGATACCATGGCGGGTTCGCTGCGCGAGCTGTATGAGGAGCTGCGTATCGCCCGAGGCTTCTCGCTGGCGGCCGATGCACTCAAGGTGGCGGTGAACGCGCAGTTCAGCGCATGGGAGCGCCCGCTGCGCGACGGCGACACCATCGTCTTCATTCCACCGGTGGCTGGCGGATGAGCCGTTTCGAACTTGCCAGCACGATCGTCGATACCCATGGCCAGCGCGACCGGCTGCGCCATCCGGCCAGCGGCGGCTATTGCGCGTTTGAAGGCTGGGTGCGCAACAGCAACGAAGGGCGCGAGGTCGACGGGCTGTCGTACGAAGCCTATGCGGAACTCGCCATGGCCGAAGGCGAGCGCATCGTCGCCGAGGCCGTCGAACGTTACGGCGTCACGGACGCCCGTTGCGTCCATCGCACGGGTGATCTGAAGATCGGCGATATGGCGGTATGGGTCGGCGCCTCCGCGCCACACCGCGACGAAGCGTTTCGCGCCTGCCGCTACATCATCGATGAGATCAAGCACCGGCTGCCGATCTGGAAGAAGGAACACTACGTTACCGGAGAATCGGACTGGGTCGCCTGCACGCATGTCTACCGCGAGCATGAGCACGAAGCTCATCACCATCATCGCCATGCGCATGCCGCACCCTTCGTTCCCGACTATTCGCGCCAGACGCGGCTGCGCGAAGTTGGCGAAGCAGGGCAGGCAAAGCTCGCATCCTCACGCGTGCTGGTGATCGGCGCCGGTGGTCTGGGCTGTCCGGTGATCAGTTATCTCGCCGGTGCGGGCATCGGCACGCTGGGCATCGTGGATGGCGATCGCCTGGATGCGAGCAACCTGCATCGGCAGACCATGTACGACGCGCACGACATCGGCCAGTTGAAGGCCGAGCTCGCTTCGCGCCGTGTGACGGCGCTCAATCCGACGGTCAAAGTGCAGGTGTGGACACAGCCGCTGGATGCCGGCAATGCAGTCGATGTGTTTGGCCAGTTCGATCTGGTAATCGAATGCACCGACGATATGCGCAGCCGCTATCTCAGCAGCGACGCTGCCCTGATCAGCGGCACGCCTTTGATCCTCGCCAGCATTTATCAATACGAAGGCCAGCTGCAGTTGGTGGCGGCCAAAGCGGGTGCGCCCTGTCTGCGTTGCCTGTGGCCGCAGGAGCCATCGCCGGAATCGGTAGGCAGTTGCGTGCTGTCAGGCGTGCTCGGTCCGGTGCCCGGCGTGCTGGGTGCGATGCAGGCCACTGAAGCGCTGAAATATCTGCTCGGCTTGCCGCAGCCGAACGCTGGCGCATTGTCGCTGGTGAATCTGATCGACCTGAGCATCCAGCACTTGCCGATCGATGTGGCCAACGGCTGCGCCGCGCATGGCGGTTGCATCGAGGTGGCGCGTCGCGCATTGGCCCGTTCGCTGGACGAGCAGGAGGTCGACCTGGCGTTCGATCGACTCGACGACGCCATCGCCGCGGGCTATCAGCTGGTGGATGTGCGCGAGGCCGACGAGTTGGTTAGCGATCCGATGCCGGTCGCTGGCGCGATGCACGTGCCCTCGTCTCAAGTCGGCGAACGGGCAGGAGAATTCATCGAGGGCCGTTATCTGCTGGTCTGCGCCAGCGGCCGGCGCAGCGGGCATGCTGCGCGTCTGCTGCGCGACGAAGGCAGGCAGAACGTGTATTCGCTCGCGGGCGGACTACATGCGCTGCGCGTGACTGAGTGAATGCGCGTGGCGTGTCGCATGCGCCTGTAAACGCCAGGCACGAAAAAGCCCGCATCGCTGCGGGCTTCGTCTACAATTGGTGCCCAGGAGAGGACTCGAACCTCCACGGTTTTACCCGCTAGTACCTGAAACTAGTGCGTCTACCAATTCCGCCACCTGGGCAGGTGTCACGTGAGCTTTTTGGGCTGCGTGAGCCGCGTAGATTAGGCATGTGTCGGTGGGTTGTCAACTATCCTTTCACGGATTTTTTTCGGACCGACACTCCTCGGGTCCGCAAGCCCCATAAAACCAACTAAAAAGGCATAGGAAGTGACCAGAAAAAAAGAACCGCGCAGCAGCAAGCCGGAGCCGGGTTCCAAGGCGCCCGCGCCCAAGAACGCCAAGAGCGGCAGTGGCCGCGGCCGGCGCTCGGCGGTAGAACCAGGCCGCCCGCGCGAGGGCGTGGTGGGTGACCCGCACGCGGAGCGCGAAGCGCAGCGTTACGAGCGCCCCATCCCCAGCCGCGAGGCGATCCTCGCGCTGCTCGAACAACGCGGCGAATTGCTGACCGAAGCGCGCATGGCCGAAGCGCTGTCGCTGTTCGACGAATACGAACTCAATGCCCTGCGCAAGCGCCTCGGCGCCATGGTGCGCGACGGCCAGCTGCTGCTGGGGCGTCGCGGCGGCTATGCGCCGGCCAACAAGCTGGACCTGATCCAGGGCGTGGTGCTGGCCAACGCCGAGGGCTACGGCTTCCTGCGTCCTGATGGCGGCGGCGATGATCTGTATCTCTCGCCCCAGCAGATGCGCATCGTGCTGCACGGCGACCGCGTGCTGGCCAGCGTGGTCGGCATCGACCGGCGCGGTCGCAAGCAGGGCGCGATTGTCGAAGTGCTGCAACGCCGCTCGCCGCGACTGGTCGGTCGCGTGGTGATCGAGAACGGCGTCACCCTGGTCGCGCCCGATGACCGTCGCGTGCACCAGGACGTGATGATCGTGCCCGGTCAGGACATGGGCGCCCGTTCCGGCCAGATCGTGGTGGCCGAGATCACCGACCCGCCGACGCCGCATCGCGGCCCAATGGGTGCCATTCGCGCGGTGCTCGGCGAACGCCTGCAGCCGTCGTTGCTGGTGGAGATGGCGATTGCCAGCCACGACCTGCCGCACGACTGGCCCGAAGCCGTGATACGCGACGCGGCCCAGGTCGAGCCGCAGGTGACCGCCGCCGAGCGCGAAGGCAGGGTGGATCTGCGTTCGCTGCCGCTGGTGACGATCGATGGCGCCGATGCGCGCGACTTCGACGATGCGGTGTTTGCCGAGCCCAAGCGCGGCGGCGGTTATCGCCTGGTGGTCGCCATTGCCGACGTCTCGCATTACGTGAAGGTGGGCTCGGCGCTCGACAAGGAAGCCTACGAGCGCAGCACGTCCACCTATTTCCCCGGCTTCGTAGTGCCGATGCTGCCGGAGACGTTGTCCAACGGCATCTGCTCGTTGAACCCCAAGGTCGAACGCCTGTGCATGGTGTGCGACATGGTGGTCAACGAGGAGGGCGAGGTCGTTCGTTCGAAGTTCTACAACGCAGTGATGCGTTCGCATGCGCGCCTGACCTACGACCGCGTGTGGCAGGCCATTGGCCTCAACGATGCCGATGCGCGCCACGAGCTGGCCGATGTGATGCCGCAGATCGAGCATCTGCACGGCCTCTACAAACTGATGGCGGCGCAGCGCAAGCGGCGTGGCGCGATCGACTTTGAAACGCCCGAGGTGAAATTCCGCCTCGACCAGCGCGGCGAAGTGGAATCGATGGGCGCCACCGAGCGCAACGATGCGCACAAGCTGATCGAGGAATGCATGATCGCCGCCAACGTGCAGGCGGCCTTGTTCCTCGAAAAGAAAAAGATCCCCGCGCTGTTCCGTGCCCACGAACCGCCGCCGGCCGAGAAATACGAAGACCTGCAGAACTTCCTGCGCGAATTCAAGCTGCGCATGCCGCCGGTGGAGGAAGTGACGCCGGGTGATTACGCAGACATTCTCCGCCTGGTGCACGACCGCCCCGAGCGCGAGCTGATCCAGTCGGTGCTGCTGCGCTCGCAGAGCATGGCGGCGTATCAGCCGGATAACCGCGGCCACTTCGGCCTGGCGCTGGAGGCGTACGCGCACTTCACCTCGCCGATCCGCCGCTATCCGGATCTGCTGGTCCATCGGGCGATCCGCTACGCCGTTGCCGGCGGCAAGCCCACTGCGTATAGCTACACACCGAGCGAGATGGCCGCGATGGCCGTGCATTGCTCGCAGCGCGAGCGTCGTGCGGAAGAGGCCGAGCGCGATGTGGACGAGCGCTTCAAGTGCGCCTGGATGTCCAAGCATGTGGGCAGCGAGTTCGACGGCACCGTCACCGGTGTGACCTCGTTCGGCTTGTTCGTGGAGCTGGACGACTCGAAGGTGTCGGGGCTGGTGCATATCAGCCAGCTTTCCAACGACTATTACCACTTCGATCCGGTGCGTCACCTGCTCAAGGGCGAGCGCAGCGGCGCGCAGTTCCGCCTCGGCGATCACGTGCGCGTGCAGGTGCTGCGGGCCAGCCTGGAAGACCGCAAGATCGACTTCCGCCTGGTCACGCCGCGCAAGGAAGGCAAGGAGGGCGTGGCCCCACCCAGCGGCGAGCGCCGCTACAACTACGCTGCAGCCGGGGATCGCTACTCGTTGCCCAAGGCCAAACGCGGGACGGAGCGCCCCGCGGCGCGCGATAATCCCACCCCTGCGGCGTCCCTGCCGTCGTTGCCGCCAGCGGATCGCAAGTCCGCCACGCGTGACGGCGACAAGGCGCCGGTTGGCAAGGGCACCTTTGCCAAGGCCAAAGCCGCTGCCAAGGGGGCTTTCGCCAAGGCGAAGGCGGCCGCCCAGGGCCGCAAGGCGAAAGCCTCTGCGCCGAAAGACACCACGAACGCACCGACAGCTGGAAAGAAGAAAGGCAAACGATGAGTGACAGTTGGATCGTCGGGATCAACCCGGTCGAAGGCGCGCTGAGCAACGACGCCGCGCGCGTACGCGAAGTGCTGGTGGAACAAGGCCAGCGCAATGCGCGCGTGCAGGAGCTGGCGACCCGCGCCAAGGCTTTGAATATTCCCGTGCATCATCGCTCGCGCGATGAGCTCGACCGCGTGTCGGGCGAGGCCCGCCACCAGGGCGTGGTGGCGCGTTACGAAGCGCCGCCGATGGCTTCGGAAAACGACATCGAGCGGCTTCTCACCGAGGCCGGGCAGAACGCGCTGGTGCTGGTGCTCGATGGCGTCACCGATCCGCACAACCTCGGCGCCTGCCTGCGCAGCGCGGCGGCGGCGGGCGCGACCATGGTGATCGTGCCCAAGGATCGCGCCGTCGGCCTGACGCCCGTGGTGCGACGCGCCTCGGCGGGCGGCGCCGATCGCGTGCCGCTGATCGCTGCGACCAATCTGGCCCGTGCGCTGCGCACGCTCAAAGATGCCGGCGTGTGGATCACCGGCCTGGCCGGCGATACACAGACCTCCGTCTACAGCATCGACATGCGTGGCCCGGTGGCCATCGTGCTGGGCAGCGAAGGCGAGGGCATGCGCCGCCTGACGCGCGAGACCTGCGATTTCGTGGCGCAGATTCCGATGCCGGGCGTGATGGAAAGTTTGAACGTGTCCGTGGCGACGGGCATCGTGTTGTTCGAGGCATTGCGGCAAAGGAGTGAAAAGCGATGACATTCTTCTGGTATGACTGGGCCGGTTATATCGGCGTGGTGCTGGTGCTGTCGTCCTTCCTGCTGTTGCAGGCGCGCAAGCTGCACGGCAATGGCCTGGTCTATCAGCTGATGAACGTGTTTGGCGCGCTGGGCGTGGTGTTGTCGCTGCTGTTTGGCGTGGCGATCAACTGGCCCGCGTTGCTGATGGAGGTGGCGTGGATCGCCATCGGCATCTTTGGCATCGTGCATTCGGCCCGGGCACGCCGCGAAGCCCGCGAGCTAGGCAGCAAGTTCACGCCCTGACGCTGCATTCAGGCGTTGCCGGTAAAATGGCGGGACCGGTTCTGCAATGGAACCGGTCTGCGGGGACGGCCCCGCACGCAAGTGCTTTTAGCGGGGACGGCCCTGCTCTCATCCAGAGGAGCGCCTCATGCCCTGGATTTATCTCATGCTCGCCGGACTGCTCGAAGTGGTCTGGGCGATTGGACTGAAATACACCGAAGGCTTTACGCGGCTGTGGCCGAGCGTGATCACGGCATCGGCGATGCTCGCCAGCATCGTGCTGCTTGCTATGGCGGTGAAGAGCCTGCCGATCGGTACGGCTTACGCGATCTGGACCGGCATCGGCGCCGTGGGCGCGGTGATACTGGGCATCGTGTTGTTTGGCGATTCGGCCTCGCCGTTGCGGCTGGCCTGCGTAGGGCTGGTGGTGCTGGGGATGTTGGGATTGAAGCTTACCGGCGGCGCGCACTGACAAGGCGATAGAAACCATTGTGGGAGCGCACCCTGTGCGCGACTGCCGGTCGGCGAACCGAGGCAGTCGCGCACAGGGTGCGCTCCCACAGCACAGCTCGTTGCCTTACTCGGGCTTGTTGCCCAGCTTGGTCAGCTCAGGATTGGAGGTGAAGTCGCGCTTGGCGCGCTGCGCCGTGAGCGGCTCGCCATTGACCTGATACCAGATGCTCTCGGCGATATTGGTGGCGTGGTCGCCGATGCGCTCGATGTTCTTGGCCATGAACAGCAGGTGCGTGCAGGGCGTGATGTTGCGCGGATCTTCCATCATGTAGGTGAGCAGCTGGCGGAAGTAGCCGGTATAGGCTTCGTCCAGCTCGGCATCGTCCTTCCACACCTGGTAGGCACGCTCGGCATCGCGGTCGCGGTAGGCGATCAACACGTCGCGCACTTCCTGCGCGGCAAGCTCGGCCAGGTAGCCGAGGCCATTGGTCGGGCTCACCGGCGCCACCATCGAAAGCGGGATGGAGCGCTTGGCCACGTTGGCGGCGTAATCGCCGATGCGCTCGATGTCGGCGGCGATGCGCAGCGCGGCGAACACGTTGCGCAGGTCGCCGGCGATCGGCGCGCGCAGCGCGAGCAGGCGCACCACGTCGTGGCTGATTTCCTGTTCGAGCAGGTCGATGGCGTCGTCGTTGTTGACCACGTGCTGCGCAGCGCGCTCGTCACGGCGGTCGATCACGTCGATGGCGGCTTCCAGCTGGCTCACGGCAAGCTCGCCCATGCGGACGATTTCGCCGGTGAGACGGGTCAGCTCGTCGTCGTAGCTCTTGATGATGTGTTCTTTGCTGCTGCCGCTCATTTGGATTCTCTTGTGAGTCCAGTAGGGGAGGGTGAGGTTTCGTGACCCCTCACCCCAGCCCTCTCCCCGGAGGGGAGAGGGAGCATAACGGTTAGCCGAAGCGACCGGTGATGTAATCCTCGGTCTGCTTCTTGCCCGGCTTGGTGAAGATCTGTTCGGTGCGGTCGAATTCGATCAGCTCGCCCAGGTACATGAAGGCGGTGAGGTCCGAGCAACGGGCCGCCTGCTGCATGTTGTGGGTGACGATGACGATGGTGTACTCGCTCTTGAGTTCTTCCACCAGCTGCTCGATGCGGCCGGTGGCGATCGGGTCGAGCGCCGAGGTCGGCTCGTCCAGCAACAGCACTTCAGGCTTCAGCGCGATGCCACGCGCGATACACAGGCGCTGCTGCTGGCCGCCGGAGAGGCCGAGCGCGCTCTGCTTGAGCTTGTCCTTCACCTCGTCCCACAGCGCGGCGCTGCGCAGCGCCTGTTCGACGCGGATGTCCATGTCGGCGCGCGAGAGCTTTTCGTGGTGGCGGATGCCGTAGGCCACGTTCTCGAAGATGGTCATCGGAAACGGCACCGGCTTCTGGAACACCATGCCGACCTTGCTGCGCAGGCGGTTCATCGAATAACGCGAATCGAGGATGTTCTCCTCGTCCAGCACGATCTCGCCCTTGGCCTCGAGCTTGGGGTAGATCGCATAGATGCGGTTGAAGATGCGCAGCAGCGTGGACTTGCCGCAACCGGAGGGGCCGATGATGGCCGTGACCTTCTTCTCCGGGATGTCCATGTTGATGCCTTTCAGCGCATGGAAACCGTTGTAGTAGAAGTGCAGGTCGCGCACCTTGATCTTGGTCGGCGCAAGCGGAGCGTGCGTGGCCGCGGACTGCGGGTGGATGCCGGCGGCGGCGGACTCAGTCATGGGACACCTTGTTGCGGGAAAGGACCAGACGGGAGGCAAGACTCAGCAAAAGCACGAACATGGTGAGCACGAAGGCACCGGCCCAGGCGATGGCGTGCAGGCCTTCACCCGGGTCGTTGGCGTACTGGTAGATCACCTGCGGCAGGCTGGACATCTTGTCCGACGGGTTGAAGGTCAGATAGTTGTTGCCGAACGCGGTGAACAGCAGCGGCGCGGTTTCGCCGCTGATGCGCGCCAGCGCGAGCAGCACGCCAGTGATGATGCCCGAGCGTGCGGCGCGGATCAGGATCTGCGTGGTCAGCTTCCACTGCGGAATGCCCAGCGACAGCGAGGCCTCGCGCAGGGTGGAAGGCACCAGGCGCAGCATTTCATCGGAGGTGCGCACGATCACCGGCAGGGCGATCAGCGCCAGCGCAATGCCGCCGGCCCAGCCGGAGAAGGTGGTGGAACCGTCGGTGAGCGCCGTGCTCGGCAGCACCACGATGGTGTACACGAACAGGCCCAGCACAATCGATGGCGCCGACAGCAGGATGTCGTTGAGGAAGCGGATCGACTCGCCCAGCTTGGTGCCGCTGGCGTACTCGGCCAGCCATGCGCCGGCGAGCACGCCGATCGGCGTGGCGATGACGATGCCGATCATGTTCACCGTCAGGCTGCCGACCATGGCGTTGAGCAGGCCGCCATCCTCGCCATAGGCGGTGATCTTGGTGAACAGCTGCGGGCGCAGCGCACCGATGCCCTGGCGCAGCGTTTCCCACAGGATCCACGCCAGGAAGATCAGGCCGATCAGCGTAGCCACCACGCTGAGTGACAGCGCGATGATGTTCTTGATGCGGCGCTGCGTGTAGAGACTCGAACCGGTGGCCATCAGCGACCCTCCTTATGGGCCATCTGTCGCAGCATCCAGCGCGCAATCAGCAGCACGATGAAGGTCACCACGAACAGCAGGAAGGCCAGCGCCATCAGCGTGGACTTCTGCAGGCCCGCAGCCTCGCTGAACTGGTTGGCGATGGTGGAAGCGATGGACGCGCCCGGATCGAGAATCGACGGCGACAGTTTCATCGCATTGCCGAGTACGAAGGTCACCGCCATCGTCTCGCCCAGCGCGCGGCCCAGGCCGAGGAAGATGCCGCCGATCACCGCCGAACGCGTGTACGGCAGCACGATGTCCCAGGACACTTCCCAGGTGCTCGAACCCAGCGCATACGCCGATTCCTTCAGGCGCGAGGGCACCGTCTGGAACACTTCGCGCATCACCGAGGAAATGAACGGGATGATCATCACCGCCAGCACGATGCCCGCGGTGAGGATGCTGGCGCCAAAGGGGTAGTCGCTGCCGAACAGCTTGCCGACGAAGGGCACGTGCTGCGCCACCCACGACAGCTTGCCGTCGTCGGGCTTGTCGCCGAGGTAGTTGGTCAACCACGGCTTGATATGGTCGGCGAAGAAGGGCGCAAAGATGAACAAGCCCCACATGCCGTAGATGATCGAAGGGATGCCGGCCAGCAGTTCGATGGCCGAGGCCACCGGCGTGCGCAGCCACGGCGGCGCCACTTCGGAAAGATAGAGCGCGATGCCGAAACTCACCGGCACGGCAAGCAACAGCGCAATGAACGAGGTGGCGATGGTGCCGTACACCGGCACGAGCGCGCCGTAGGTGTCGGAACTGGGGTCCCACGCATCGCTGACCAGGAAGTGCCAGCCGAACGTGCCGAACGCGTGGCGGCCGCCCCACAGGGTGGCGCCAGCGGCGCCGAGCAGGCAGGCCAGCACCAGCAGGGCGCAGCCCTTGAGCAGCCAGCTGAACAGGCGGTCGTGCAGGGCGTCGCGCTTGGCGCGCGCTTCCTGGGGCACGGAGGAGGCGATGGCGCCTACGTTCGCTTGCATGTGCGGAGGATTCCTCGGCATTCAGGCCAGTCCGGTGGGGGCCGGCTGGTTGATGGATGGCGCTTCCGGGCGCCTTTCAGCAACAGGCCGCCCGAGGTTAGTCGGGCGGCCGTCGTGGTGCGGTCAAGCCATCAGCTTAGGACTCGCCGGTTGCCGTAGCGTGACCGGCGAGACGCCAGCCTCAGTGCTTGTACTCGGTGCTCCAGTAAGCCTCGATCTTCTTGACCAGGGTGTCCGGCAGCGCGACGTAGTCGAGCGAAGCGGCGTCCTTCTGGCCATTCTCGAGCGCCCACTTGAAGAACTCGAACGCCACCTTGGTGTGCTCGGCGTTCTTGGGCTTCTTGTACATCACCACCCAGGTCGTCGCGGTGATCGGCCATGCCTGCGCACCGGAGGCGTTGGTCATGATCACGTTGAAGTCCTTGGCGCTGCCCCAATCGGCCGTGGCAGCGGCAGCGGCGAACGCATCGGCGCTCGGCGCAACGACCTGGCCGGCGGCGTTCTTGAGGTTCACCCAGCTGATCTTGTTCTTCACGGCATAGGCGTATTCGACGTAACCGATCGAACCGACGATCTGCTTGACGTACTGCGAAACGCCCTCGTTGCCCTTGCCGCCCACGCCGGTCGGCCACTCAACCGCCGTGCCGAACTTGACCTTGCTGGCCCAGTCGGTGCTGACCTTGGACAGGTAGTTGGTGAAGTTGAACGAGGTGCCCGAACCATCCGAGCGATGCACGACGGTGATCTTCTTGGAGGGCAGGTTGACGCCAGCGTTCATCGCGGCGATGCGCGGGTCGTTCCACATGGTGATCTTGCCGAGGAAGATGTCGGCGAGGGTGGTGCCGTCCAGCTTGACCTGGCCCGCTTCGATGCCCGGGATGTTCACCACCGGCACGATGCCGCCCACCACGACCGGGAACTGGCCCAGGCCGAACTGTGCGAGGTCTTCAGCCTTCACCGGAGCATCGGTGGCGCCGAAGTCGATGGTGCCTTCCTTGATCTGCGCCACGCCGGCGCCCGAGCCGACGGACTGATAGTTGAGCTTGTTGCCGGTCTTTTCGGCGTAGCCCGCGGACCACTTCGAAAGCACCGGGTAGACGAAGCTCGAGCCAGCGCCGGTGATGTCGGTCGCCTGCGCGCCCATGGCAAACAGCGAGGCCGTCGCGAACACCGCGGCCGTGCCGATGCGAGTCAGAGATTTGGTTGAGATCAACACGGTTGCTCCTTAGCGATAAGGGTTTCGGGGGATTCCCGCCCGCCGTTATTTCATGCGCGCCGTGTTGCAATGAAATGAGCTCAATGTTTCAGCGATATGACAACTTGCAGGGAATTGTCATATGGCACTGATAACGCAGGGGATTAAATCGTCGCCCGAAATCCGAGCGAGTCCCCTGGTGCCTTCACATCGACTCGATGCCGATCTGGTCCCGCTCGAACTCCTCCAACCGGCGCCAGCGGTTGACGATGGTGCAGAACAACTCCGCCGTCCGCTCCGCGTCATAAATGGCCGAATGCGCCTCACGCGTATCGAAGGGAATGCCTGCGGCCTGCACGGCTTTGCTCAGCACCGTCTGGCCGAAGGCAAGCCCACTCAGCGTGGCGGTGTCGAAGCAGCTGAAAGGGTGGAACGGGTTGCGCTTGTGGGCGACGCGGCGCACGGCCGCATTGAGAAAACCCAGGTCGAACGCGGCGTTGTGACCCACCAGCACGGCGCGCTGGCAATCCATGTCGCGCATGGCGTCGCGGATCGGCTTGAACACATGGTCCAGCGCCAGGCGCTCGTCCAGTGCACCGCGCAGCGGGTTGTCCGGGTCGATGCCGGTGATCTCCAGCGCGCGCGGGTCGATATTGGCGCCGGGGAAGGGGTGGACGTGTGCCGAGACCGCCGGCATGGGCTGCAGATAGCCCTCGGGGGTCATGCGCAATATGACAGCGGCGATTTCCAGCAGCGCATCGCGCTCGGCATCGAAGCCGCCGGTTTCAACGTCCACGATGACCGGCAAGAAGCCGCGAAACCGCTCGGCCATGCGGCCCGCCATGCTGTTATTGAGCTTATCCATCGCCTAAGCATATCAGCCGGGGCGGCGACCCCAAGTCCACTGCGGCGTTGGGCGGACGATCCGTACGTGCGCGAACGCATGTCTCCGTTCTGTCACATAACGTCCATGTAACGGTAAAGCCCGAAGCCCATCCTGCCCACCGAACCTGCTTGGACGGCCGGAGATCGAAGGGGGCGGTCCAGGTGATTCTTACCTACATGCGGAGATATTCCATGCGTTCCAAGTTGCTCGCGGTGGCCATTGCTGCCGGTTTGGGCGTTACCAGCTTCCACGTCATGGCCGACCCGGCCGGCGCCAGCACCAAGACCAGCACCCAGTCGACGCAGAACGCCGAGATCGAAGCGCTGAAGGCCCAGCTGCAGGCCCTGCAGGCCAAGGTCGTCGAGCTCGAGCAGCGCACTGACGCGCAGTCCGATATCAACGTGTCGACCGGCCAGGCTGTGGAGCAGGTGCAGAAGCAGGTCGCCACGACCGACGCGACGGTCAAGAAGTCGCAGGACAAGATCGCTTACAAGGGCGTGAACATCACGCTCGGCGGCTTCCTCGCTGCCGAAACGATCTACCGTTCGGCCAACGAAGGCGCGGACATCGCATCGAACTACAGCTCGATGCCGTACAAGAACGTGCAGACCGCGCACATGAACGAGTTCCGCATGACCGCCCGCCAGAGCCGCCTCTCGGCCCTGGCCCAGGGTGACGTGGATCCGACCACGCATCTGGCCGGCTACATCGAACTGGACTTCCTGGGCGGCGCCCAGACCGCGAACTCGAACGAGAGCAACTCGTTCAACCCGCGTATCCGCAACGTGTACCTGACGTCCGATTGGGACACCTCGGGCCTGCACCTGCTGGCCGGCCAGAACTGGTCGCTGCTGACGCTCAACAGCAAGGGCATCATGCCGCGCGGCGAGCAGATGCCGCCGCAGATCGACGCGCAGTACATCCCGGGCTTCACCTGGGCACGTCAGGCGCAGATCCGCCTGGTCAAGGATTGGGACAAGAAGTACTGGCTGGGCGTCTCCATCGAGAACCCGCAGACCACGTTCTATTCGAGCCCGAACCAGGCCAAGGCGCCGGTGCAGCAGACGGCTTACAACATGACCGCGGGTTCGGGTTTCGACTCGGCCAACACGCTGTCGCTCAACCACATCCCCGATGTGGTGGTGAAGTTCGCGGCTGACCCGGGTTTCGGTCACTACGAGCTGTTCGGCCTCGGCCGCGCCTTCTACAACCGTTATGCCGTCAACGGCAGCTACCAGAACCACAACACCTACGGCGGTGGCTGGGGTCTGGGCGTGATCCTGCCGCTGATCGACAAGACCCTCGACTGGCAGTTCTCCGGCATGTCGGGCAAGGGCATCGGCCGTTACGGCAGCGCCCAGCTCTCCGACGTGACCTTCAGCCCGAACGGCAATCTGGCTCCGATCAAGGAGAACATGATGCTGACCGGTCTGACCTGGCACACCAATCCGGATCTGGACATCTATCTGTTCGGTGGCCGCGAAGCTGCCAGCAAGAAGGACTTCACCGCTTACAACGCGGGCACCGTCGCCCTCGGTTATGGCAACCCGGCTTACAACAACAGCGGTTGCGACATCGCCGGCAACAGCAACTGCGTGGGCAACGCTCGCCAGATCTGGCAGGGCACGGCGGGCTTCTGGTGGAAGTTCTACCAGGGCAAGTTCGGTCGCATGCAGTTCGGCGCACAGTACTCGTACACCCAGAAGGAAGCGTTCCCGGGCCAGGGCTTCATCAATGGCGTGAGCGGTCCGGTTGCCAATGGCCTTGCTTCGCCGAAGGCCACGGAGAACATGTTCTTCACCTCCTTCCGCTACTACCCGTTCTAATCGGATCGGCGGTACGGCTATCGCAAGGGAGTTCTACCCAGGGATGGACAAACGGCGGGCTCTGGCCCGCCGTTTTTTCTTTTTGCGGCCGGGTGTTTCTGCGCGATGACAGCGCCCGGCGAAAATGAATGTTTGCTGGCGCATGCAAGAAAATGCGCGATGGAGTTCTCGCAAGGTCTTGCGATTTTCATGCGCTTTCCGATAACGTCGCGGCATGACTTCGCGTCTCCACCGCTCTCGTTTCGCCGCGTTTCTGGCGTGTTTGTTCGGCCTGCTATTGCTGGTCGGCACGCCTGTTCGTCCGGCGCAGCTGTCACCGGCATCGTCGGCTGACAAGGCGCTGGCCACGCTGGTCACGGCCGACGATGTCGCCGATAGCGCGGCCGACGACAGCGAGCACGGCTCGCTGGAAGACAACACCAGCAGCGGCATGGACGACATCCTCCATCCCTTTGATGTGGCTTACCTGTGGGCGCCCATGCCCCACCATGCTCCACGCTCGCTGCACGATGAGCTGAGCCCGCACGACCCCGCGCGACTGCTGCGCCCACCCGAAGTCGCCTGAATCGCGTCCGCTGAAGCGGCGCGTTCTCATCGCGTGCATGGCTTAGGCCTGCCGCCTCCCATGGTCCCGTCAGTGAACTGACCCGCTAGCGCGGCGCGCCCGTCGTGCCTGTGCTTGGCGTCGGCCATCTGTTCTCTTTTTTTCGTCGCCTCCTCTGGCGCGCGTTGCGCCGTGGGCGTCGTACCCGATTCTTGTCTGGAGTATTCGCATGAAGCGTTTGATCGAAGGTTTCGAACAGTTCCGCAACGAGGTTTTTCCCGCGCAGCGCGAAGTGTTCCGGAAGCTGGCGGCGGGGCAGAGTCCCAGCACCATGTTCATCACCTGCGCCGACTCGCGTGTGATGCCGGAACTGATGTTTTCTGCGCAGCCTGGCGAGCTGTTCGTGTATCGCAATATCGGCAACATCGTGCCGCCGTATGCGCAGCACGTGAGCGGCGTGGTGGCGGCGATCGAGTATGCGGTGAAGGTGCTCAAGGTCAGCCACATCGTGATCTGCGGCCATTCCGACTGCGGCGCGATGAAGGCGTTGCAACATCCCGAGCTGGTGCAGGACATGCCGTCGGTCGCGGCATGGATGAAACATGCGGATGTTGCGCGTTACGTGGTAGATCAGAACGGACCGGGCCTGCAGGGCTCGGAAGGTCTGCGTCGCCTCACCGAAGAAAACGTGGTGGGCCAGCTCGAACACCTGCGTACGCTGCCCACCGTGGCGGCCGCCATGGCCAGCGGACAACTGCGCATCCACGGCTGGGTGTATGACATCGAGCATGCCGGTTTGAAGGGCTTTGATGCACTTGAGGGTCGCTTCGTGCAGATCGAGCCCGGCACGGCGGGCTTTCCGGAAGCGACGCCGCATGCGCGCTTCGCTGTGCCTGCGGCGTCGGCTGCCTGAGGACGTCGTCGTGATCAGCAACTACTTCAAGCAGGGACTGTTCGGGCGTGACCTGCTCGGTTCCATCGTGGTGTTCCTGGTGGCCTTGCCCTTGTGCATGGGTATCGCCATCGCCTCGGGCATGCCGCCAGCAGCGGGACTCATCACCGGCATCGTCGGCGGCATCATCGTGGGCGCCGTCGCCGGCTCACCATTGCAGGTGAGTGGACCGGCGGCGGGCCTTGCCGTGCTCGTGTTCGAACTGGTGCGCGCTTATGGCGTAGCCGCCTTGGGCCCGGTCGTACTGCTGGCCGGCATGATCCAGATCGCGGCCGGCTTGTGTCGCGTCGGCGTGTGGTTCCGCATGTGTTCGCCGGCCGTGGTGGCGGGCATGTTGTCGGGTATCGGTGTGTTGATCGTGGCCTCGCAGCTGCATGTGCTGATGGATGGCTTGCCCAAGGCGCGAGGCCTGGAGAACTTCGCCGCGTTGCCGGGCGCAGTGATCGACGCGGTGCAAGGCGAGGTGGGCAGCCTGTCCGCACTGGGCGTCGGTGTGGCCACCATTGCGATCATGCTGGGCTGGGAGAAATTGCGACCGGCGAAACTGCGCTTCGTGCCCGGCGCCTTGCTGGCAGTGGTTGCGTTGACGGCGGCCGTGCAGTTCGCGGGCCTGGCGGTGAAAACGGTGGATGTGCCGTCGAACCTGATGGCCGCTGTATCGATGCCAACGTTGAGCAGTCTCTCCAGCCTGCTGGAACCGTCGCTGCTGATCGCCGCACTGACGTTCGCCTTCATCGCCAGTGCCGAGACATTGTTGTCTGCGGCGGCGGTCGATCGCATGCACGACGGCGCCCGCACCAGGTACGACCGCGAGCTCACCGCTCAAGGCATCGGCAATACCATCTGCGGCTTGTTCGGCGCATTGCCGATGACGGGCGTGATCGTGCGCAGCGCGGCGAATGTGCAGGCCGGTTCGGCCACGCGCATGGCGACCATCCTGCACGGCAGCTGGCTACTCGTGTTTGCCATGCTGCTGCCATGGTTGATGCGCATGACGCCGGTAGCCTGCCTGGCCGGCATCCTGGTCTACACCGGCGTCAAGATGGTGAACTTCAAGCAGGTGACCTCGCTGGCGCAGTACGGCAAGGGCACCGCATGGATTTACGTCGCAACCACCGTGGCCATTGTCGCCACCGATCTGCTGGCCGGCGTGCTGATCGGCTTCGCTTTGTCGCTGTTCCGCCTCGCGCTGCATTCGTCGCGACTCAAGGTGGGCCTGCATCATCACGACGAACCAGGCATGGCATCGCTGCGCCTGGAAGGTTCGGCGACGTTTCTGCGCGTGCCGTCGGTGGCGCGTACCTTGGAAAGCGTGCCGCCGAACACGCGCCTGCAACTGCAGGTGGATCGACTGCATCACGTCGATCAGGCATGCCTGGAATTGCTGCGCGAATGGAGCAGGAACGCGTCGGCACGCGGTTGTGAGCTGATTGTGGACTGGCAGCAGCTCAATCAACGCGTCGAAGGCGTACGACGGGCGGCATAGGCTCGCTCGTCATGAAAGGAGCCCTCGTGCCTCCCCTCTCTCCACATGAGGGCTCCTTGGGTCCCCGGGCGGTCGCAACGGAGTAGGTACCGTCGCGTCAGCGGGCCTGGGTCGTGCTGTCGGCCATCGCGTTGGCGGTGGTCGACAGCTGGGCTGCATCCCAGCCGCCGCCAAGCGCGCGGATCAGATCCACGCTGGCCTGCAGACGTCGTGTGCGCACTTGTTCCGCGCTGAGTTCGGCCTGCAGTTCGGCCGTCTGTGCGCTCACCACGTCGAGATAATTCACTGCGCCTTCGCGATAGCGATTGGTCGCGATGGTCTGCGAATCGCCTGCGGCACTGGCGGCATCGTCTTGCTGATGAGCCTCCTTGCCGAGCTGTTGCAGCAGGGTGAGGTTGTCTTCCACTTGCTGGAACGCGTCGAGCACTACGCCGCGGTAAAGGCCCGCCGCCGCATCCAGGTTCGCCTGCGCGGCCTGCACCTTGGAGCGGCGCAGGCCACCATCGAACAGCGTCATCGCCAGATCCGGGCCGAGCGCCCAGTAACGGTTGCCGGCGCTCAACAGATTGCCCATGCCGGTGTCCTGCCAACCCAAGGCAGCGGAAAGACTCAAGCGAGGGAAAAATGCCGCACGCGCCACGCCGATCTCGGCATTGGCGGCAAACACGCGCCGTTCGGCGGCAGCAATATCGGGGCGACGCTCCAGCAATTGCGACGGCACGCCAAGCGGAATCGCGGGCACCTTGATGGGTGCGTTGTCGACCGGCAGCGAGAAGCGCGACGCCGAGTCGCCCACCAACGTGGCGATGGCGTGTTCGGTCAACGCACGTTGCGCCTGCACGTCCGATACCTGTGCCTGGGCATCTGACAGTTGTGTCTTCGCGCGGCTCACATCGAGGCCCGAGGCCACGCCACCCTGGAATCGCCGCTGGGTGAGGTCGAGGCCTTGCTGGTACGCATCCAATGTGTCCGTGAGGATGCGCTCCTGTACGTCGTAGCCGCGCAGCCGCAGGTACAGATCGGCAAGCTGTGCTTCAAGACTCAGCTTCACCGACGCGAGATCGGCTTGCGCTGCGTTCGCGTTCGCCTTGCCGGCAGCCACTTCGTTGCGCACGCGCCCCCAGAGATCGAGCTCGTAACCCAGCCCGAAACCCAAGGTCTCGGCGCTGTATTCGTTGGGTTGGCCGCTGCCGCGCAGCGGACGGTTATTCGACTGACGATTGCGCGAATCGGCGGCCACTACGCCCAACGTGGGATAGAGGTCCGAACGCGCTTCGCCCAGCAGCGCGCGTGCTGCGTCATAGCGCGCCAAGGCGACGGCAAGCGTCGGATTGGAGGCATCGAGTTGCTGCTCCAGGCGATCCAGCGTCGGGTTGGCATACACCGACCACCACGGTCCACGCGCCGCAATGTCGGATGGATGCGCGGGTGACCACAGGCCGTCGGAAGTCTGGCCGGCGTAGCTGCCAGGTACGGTACCGACGTCCGGCTTGGTATAGGCCGGTGCAAGCGAGCAGGCCGGCAACAGCGCCACCAGTGCCAACGGCGCGAGTCGACGCAGGGAAGAGAGCACGGGCATCATGGCTTCACTCCGGCTTGGCTGCGCCGTCATTGTCCACGGCCGCCACTTGCACCAGATCGCCCTGCGTCAGTGAGTCGGACGGATGATTGATCACGCGATCGCCGGGCTTGAGGCCTTTGTCGATGCGCAAGCGGTCGCCGAGATCCATCGCGATGTGGATATCGCGCAGCTGGACCTTGTGGTCGGCGCCCATGACGGCGAGCTGGGGTCCTTGTGCGCGGAAGATCAGAGCGGTTGCCGGCACGGTAAGCACATGGCTGTTGCCAGTCATGGGCAGATGCACTTCGGCATAGGCGCCGGGCAGCAGCTCGCCCTTGCGGTTGTCCACTTCAAACTGCGCCAGCAGCGAGCCGGATGTCTGGCTCACCGCGCCGGAGTTGCCGATCAGGCGCCCGGTAAACTGCTCGCCCGGGTGATCGGGCACGTCCAGTTGCACGTTCATATCCGGGCGAATGGCGTCGGCATAACCCTGCGGCACTTCCACGTAGAGGCGCATGCGCGTGGTGTCCGACACGGTGAACAGGGCCGGCGCGTTCTCGCTGTTGGCGCTGATCAGGTCGCCGATATCGGTGTTGCGTGCGGTCACCGTGCCCGCGAACGGCGCGGTGATGTGCTTGAACGCTTCCAGCGCGGCGATGCGATCGACATCTGCCTGCGCGCCGAGCACGTTGGCCTGCGCAGCTTCGGCTTCGCCGGCTTTTTCGTCGGCTTCCTGCTTGGAGACGGAATTGGACTGGAGCAGGTTCTTCCAGCGTTTGTCGGTGAGCGCGGCCAGTCGTGCATTCGCCTGTGCGCGGGCGAGGTTGGCCTTGGCCTGTTCGAACTGCTGGTCGAGTTCCGGCGTATCGATCTCGGCCAGCGACTGGCCTGCGGCGACCTGGCTGCCGATGTCGTGGCTCCAGCTCTTGAGGTAGCCGCTGACGCGCGCGTGGATGGGCGCGCCGATCCACGCATCCAGACGACCGGGCAGCGTCATGTTCGCTTGCCCGTGGCCTCCCTCCGGGGTGACCAGCTGCACGCTTGGGGTGACCTGGGCGTTCGTCCACTTCACGACGCGGTGGTAGTCATAAGCGCGCACGGAAATGCCGGCGATGGTGGCGAGCAGGGCCAGCGCTAGCCCGATGCGCACGGCGCGGCCGAGCCTGGGCGTGCGCGTGGACGTGCCGATGGTGGCGTCATGCGACATGGATGGGTACTCCAGAGGCGGAATCGGATGCGAGCTGTGTCTGCGTGCGGCCGTGCACGATGCTGAAGATCACAGGGACGAAGAGCAGGGTGGCGAACGTCGCAAACAGCAGACCGCCGATCACGGCGCGGCCCAGCGGCGAGTTCTGTTCGTGCGTCAGCGCCATGGGCAACATGCCGATGATCATCGCCAGCGCGGTCATGCAGACCGGACGAAAGCGCGTGAAGCCGGCTTCGAGCGCGGCCTTCACCGCATCGCCATGTTCGGCCAGGCGCTCGCGACAGAAGCTGACGACGAGGATGGAGTTGGCCGTTGCCACGCCCATGCACATGATGGCGCCGGTCAGCGCCGGAACCGACAACGTGGTGTGCGAGAGGAACAGCACCCACACGATGCCGGCGAGCGCGGCGGGCAGGGCGGTGATGATCACGAACGGATCCAGCCACGACTGGAAGTTCACCACGATCAGCAGATAGATCAGCACGATCGCCCCGACCAGGCCGAACGCCAATCCACCAAAGGCCTCGTTCATGGTGCCCACCTGGCCATGCAGGCTGACCAGCGTGCCCTTGGGACGCGAAGCGGCAAACTGGTCCAGCACCTTCTGCACGTCGCCCGCTACCGCGCCCAGATCGCGATCCTGCACGGCCGCATAGATGTCGAACGACGGCAGGATGTTGTAATGCGAAACCACCGCCGCGCTGGGCACGCGCGTGAACGTGGCCAGTCCGCCCAGCACCTGGCTGGCGCCCTTGCCGGCCGGCGTCACCGGCAGGCCGGCCAGGTCGGCCATGCTGTCCATCTTGTATTGCGGCGTGGCGGCCACGATGGGATAGGACACGCCATTCCTGGGATTGAGCCAGAACGTCGGCGCCACCTGCGAGCTGCCGGCCAGCGAAGCCACCATGCTGTTGGTGACGTCGCGCTCGGTCACGCCCAGGCGGTCGGCGCGGGTGCGGTTCACTGTCACGTTGAGCTGGGGATAGCTGCTGCTCTGCTGCAGACGCACGTCCGCGATGCCGGGCACGCCGCGCAGGCGCTTGAGGATGTCGTTGGCGTACGCTTCATTGGCCTTGAGGTCGCGGCCGGCAATGGAAATATCCAGCGGCGCCGGCGCGCCGAAGTTCAAGATCTGCGAGCTCATGTCGGCCGGGAGGAACGCAAACTGCGTGCCGGGAAATTCGCGCGGCAGCCGCGCACGCAGCTCGCGCACGAAATCGGCGGTCGGCGCGTGGTCTTCTTTCAGCACGACCTGGATGTCGCCATCCTGCGGACCGATGGTGCCGCTGGCGTTGTAGACCATGTTCACGCCCGACAGCGGCAGGCCGATATTGTCGATCACCGTGTCCAGCTGGTCGGCTGGAATGACCTGGCGTATCGCATGTTCGATGCGGTCGAACTCGGCCGCGGTTTCTTCGACCCGCGTGCCCATGGGGGCGCGCACGTGCAGGGCGATGGCGCCGGCATCCACGTCAGGGAAGAAGTCGCGACCAAGCAGGGGCATCAGCGCGAACGATGCGATGACGAAACCAAGAAAGCCGATGACAAAGCGGCGGCGATGGGCAAGCGCCACTGTCAGGGTGGCGTGGTACACGTCACGCGCCTGCGAAAAACGGTGCTCGAAGCGCTGCTGGAATCGAACCATGGAAGCAACGAGCGCACGCCGCCCGCGTCGCGCCGGCTGGTCGCCCTCGTGATGGTTGAGGTAATTGTCCTCCGGGTGATCGCCCGGACCTTTCTCGGTGTGATGGGGTTTGAGCAGGGCCATCGCCAGCGTCGGCACCAGGGTGCGCGAGAGTACGAAGGACGACACCATCGCAAAGATCACCGCCAGCGCCATCGGCCGGAACAGAAAACCCGCGATGCCGTCCAGCAGGAACATCGGCACGAACACGATGCAGATGCACAGCAGGGATACAAAGGCCGGCGTCACGATCTGTCGGGCGCCGTCCATGATTGCCGTGCGGACGTCCTTGCCTTGCTCAAGATGCCAGTTGATGTTTTCGATAGTCACCGTGGCATCGTCAACCAGGATGCCCACTGCCAGCGCGAGTCCGCCCAGCGTCATCACGTTGAGCGTTTGCCCCGTGGCCGAGAGCAGGGCGATGGCCGAGAGGATGGCCAGGGGGATCGACACCGCGATGATCACGGTGGACCGCCAGCTGCCCAGGAAGATCAGGATCATCACCGAGGTAAGCAGGGCCGCGATGACGCCCTCTCGCGCCACCGACGAAATCGCCGCCTTCACAAAGATCGACTGATCGCTGAGCAACGAGACCTTCAGATTGGCAGGCAGCGACTCCAGCACCCGCGGCATCAGCTGCTTGATGCCGGACACCACGGCCAGCGTCGATGCATCGCCCACCTTGAGCGCCGGCATCAGCACGGCGCGCTTGCCATCCACGCGCACCACATTGGTTTGCGGTGCGGCGCCGTCGCGCACGTGGGCCACGTCGCCGATGGTGATGGTGGCGCCATGCACCGTTTTGACCGGCAGCTGATTGAGCTCGTCGACCGCGTCAGGGCTGTTGTTGAGCTGCACGTGGTACTCGGCCATGCCGATCTTGGCCGTGCCGACCGGGATGATCTGGTTCTGCGCGGCCAGCGCGTTACTCACGTCCTGCGCGGACAAACCGTTCGCCGCCAGCGCACGCGGATCAAGATCCAGCGTGACCTGGCGGGCAGCGCCGCCGTAGGGCGTGGGCACGGCGACACCCGGCACCGAGGTGAGCATCGGACGCATCACATTGAGGCCGAGATCGAGGATCTTCGCCTCGGACAGGCTCGTGCTCGACAGCGCCATCTGCAGGATCGGCACGGTGGATGCGTTGTAATTGAGGATCAGGGGCGGCGTGATGCCCGGCGGCATCTGCTTGAGCACCGTCTGCGAAATCGAGGTCACCTGCGCCGTGGCGGTGCGGATGTCCACGCCGGGCTGGAAGAAGATCTTGACGATACCCATGCCGGGCAGCGACTGCGATTCGATGTGCTCGATATTGTTGACCGAGGTGCTGAGCTGGCGTTCGTAGTAATAGACGACGCGGCCGGACATCTGGTCCGGCGGCAGCCCGTTGTAGCTCCACACCACGCTGATCACCGGAATACCGATATTGGGGAAGATATCGGTGGGTGTGCGCAGCGCGGCCAGCGGGCCGGCGATCAGGATAAGCACGGCCAACACGATGAAGGTCAGCGGTCGTGACAGGGCGATTCGGACAAGAGCAAGCATGGACGTTGCAGCCTGGAGGCCTGGGGCCCGACGCTGGCCATGATGGCAAGGCAATCTTGTGGAAACCTTTTGGCAGGCGCGGCTTGCTCTCCAGCTCGTCATTCCGGCCTGCGCCGGAATGACGAGCAAAAGCAGCGGGCGATGCCGCTTAGCCCGACGCTGCGGCCATCCGGATACGCACCAGCAACCCCCGCCCCAACGGTGACTCCAGCAACTCAATGGACGCCTCGTGCAACTCGATTGCTCGCTGCACGATGCTCAGCCCCAGACCATAACCGCGCGTCGCGCTTTCCACTTCGCGATGGAATCGCTGAAAAACCGCCTGTCGTCGATCCTCGGGTATGCCCGGACCGTTGTCGGAGATATCGATCACCACTTGCGCACCATCCCGGCGCACGGAAACATCCACCTGGCCTTCGGTTTCCGTATAGCGCAAGGCATTCTCGATCAGGTTGCGAAACATGGCGGTGAGCGCCACCTCGTGGCCAAGCACGACAGCCATGTCATCGTCGTGCGTGAGGCTGAGCGAGATGTCCTTTTCGGCGATCAGCGGCGCCAGCTCCTCGATCACTTCGGTGGCGATGCGTATCAAGTCCATCGGCGTGCGCTGTTGCGAGGCGGCGCCGGCTTCGAGCCGGGCCATCGCCAGGATCTGTTCGATGCGTCGCCCCAGCCGCGCCATGCTCTGCTGCGCGTGGCGCACGGTGAACTCCACTTCAGTGGGGTCGTCCGCGATCATGGCGCTTTCGAGATGGATCATGGTCGCCGCCAGCGGCGTGCGCAGTTCGTGGGCGACATCGGTGGCGAAGCGGTGTTCACGGTCCAATGCGTCTTCAAGCCGTTCCAGTTGCTGATTCAGCGCCACGATCAGCGGCTTGATTTCGCCGGGCGCGACATCGGCAGGCATCGGCTTTCGGCTGCCGGGAGTGCGACGATCCAGCATCTCGGTGAGCACGGCGACGGGGCGCAGGCCGCGCTTGACGGCGAGACTCACCAGTAGCGCCAGCAACGGCAGTCCCACCAGCAGCGGCAGCGTGTGCTCGATCACCAGCCCGCGCGCAATGTCCGCGCGGTTGTCGGACTGTTCACCGATGCGGATCACCAGGTCAGCGCGATTCTGCAGGGTGAACGTACGCCACTGCTTGCCTTCGCGCTGGATGTCGCGAAAGCCGCGCTCTTCGCGGGTCGGCGGCGGCAGGTCGGCGAAATTCGAAGTGGCGGCAATCAGCTCGCCCTGCGGATCGTAAGCTTGAAACCCGACCTCGGGCTCGTAGTTGTGCGGATGTACCGACACCACCACGCCATGTCGATGGCTGGTGGTGCCCTGCGCGATGGATGGCAGGTCCGCCTCGTGCAGCGGCAGTTGCCCGTGCGCGATCAGCGTGCCCAGCGTGCGGCCAGCCTGGGCGAGACGACCGTCAAGCAGCTCGTTCATCTCGCGCAGTTCGCGACGATAGCTGATCCAGCCAAGCGGTATCAGCACGGCGACCATCACGGCGATGATCAGCCAGGTCAGGCGGGTGCGCAGGCTGATCGGCTGAGTGATCATTGCGGCTCGCGGGGGATCATGTAGCCGATGCCGCGCACGGTATGGATCACCTCGGGGCTCAGCTTGCGGCGCAGCCAGTGCACCTGCACTTCGATGGCGTTGCGTTCCACCACGGTGTCGAGCCCATAGACGGAGTTTTCCAGCGCCTCACGACGCACGATACGACCGGCGCGCTCCATCAACACGCGGAGCAGGGCGAACTCGCGGCGCGTCAGGGTGACGCGCTCGCCGCGAAACTCCACTTCGGCCGTGGCCAGATTGAGACGCAGGCCGCCGACTTCCACCAGGTTGTCGGCAAGGCCTTGTGTACGGCGCGTGAGAGAACGGATGCGGGCAGCGAGCTCGCCCAGGTGGAAAGGCTTCACCAGGTAGTCGTCAGCGCCCAGGTCCAGGCCGCGGATTCGCATTTCGAGCGCGTCGCGGGCGGTCATCACCAGCACCGGTGTCTTCACGCCGGAGCGCCGGGCCTCGGCGAGCACTTCCAGGCCATCCTTGCCAGGCAGGCCCAGATCGAGCAGGACCAGGTCGACGGGATCGCCACGCAGCGCTTCCATGGCCTGGCGACCGTCGCGCAGCCAGGTCACCGCATAGGACTGGTGTTCCAGCGCGTGCCTGATCGCACCGCCCAGCTCGGCATCGTCTTCGACCAGCAGAATATGCATGCCTTCGCACCCGTGACGGACTTGGCGGCGGCACGGTCCAGGCCGCCGCCTGGACGCATGATCCGTGCACTACCTTTTGTGGATCTTTTCCCGGGCTGCTTTGAGCCTGCCCAGGCGTCACGGTGGCAAGTGAGACGGCTGGCGTCAATCAGGCACGACAAAAAGGAAAACGGCGAGTCTGCTCGCTCGCCGTTTTCCTTCCTGTTTCGACGCGTATGGGGGGGGCGCCGATAAAACTGTGAATGACGTGCGTTCAGGGAGTCTTGGCCAGGGCGGCCTGCACGATGGCTGCGCGCAGCTCAGTCTGGTTGAGGGCGACGCCCGACGACTGGTCGATGGCAACAGCCTTGATCGACTGCGGCTTCAACATCAGGTGACGCTGTGTTTCCCAACCATTCGCCTTCTGTTGGGCGCGAGCGAAATCGGCCGGAGTGTTTCCAACGAAACCAATGACGGCGTAGCCATTCATACTGACAGTATAGGTTTCGACCGAGGCGTATGCGGTGCCGACGCTGGCGAAACCTAGTGCAGCCACGAGAGCGGGGAGGATGAAGCGCTTCATGGTGGTGCCTCCTAACGGGGGAGTTCCGGGGGAGGCTCAACGTTAGGTCGATGCAGCGTTTCATGCTTGAGGAACTCGCACGAAACACTGAGGAATTTATGAGGTTTAAAGGCCCTCGCCACATGTTCTATGCCACTAGTCACAGGTATTTCTTGCCTGCATGACTGAAGACTGCAACACCTTGCCGCTTGCATGTGACGAACGGCGTGGAGGCATCGACGTGCGAGATGTCGCGTCGATGACATGGGCACATCAACGTGTGCATGCAGCGCGATGGTGGTTGCCAACGAAACGGATGGTTTGCACACAAGATGTCGATACGACGACAGCCTGCGCCGTGACTAGTGACCTATATTCGTCACGGCATCGTCATCGGCGCGCTCATCGACATCGCATTGCGCTTGCGCGTACCTGACCGCTGCGACGCTGCAGCGAAGTCGTTACTGGCGTAACTGATGAGGCGTGATCAAGCAAGTGGATTGCTCGCGTGGCCTTTCAGCGAAGCAATTGGTCAGGCCTTCGTCTTGTCCTTGTAACGGCACAAATCGCGAATGACGCATTGTGGACAGTCGGGTTTACGCGCCTTGCACACGTAGCGTCCATGCAGGATCAACCAGTGGTGAGCGTCCTGCTTGAATTCCAGCGGCACCACTTTTTCGAGTTTGTCTTCCACCGCGCGCACGTCTTTGCCCGGGGCGAGACCGGTGCGGTTGGAGACGCGAAAGATATGGGTGTCCACCGCGATGGTGGCGTGGCCAAAGGCGGTATTGAGCACGACGTTGGCGGTCTTGCGGCCGACGCCGGGCAGCGCCTCCAGCGCTTCGCGCGTCTGCGGCACCTCGCCGTCGTATTGCTCGACCAGGATCCTGCACAAGGCCATCACATGTTTGGCCTTGCTGTTGAACAGGCCGATCGTGCTGATGTATTGCTTGAGCTTCTCCTCGCCCAGATCGAGGATCGCCTGCGGCGTATTCGCCACCGGGTACAGCTTCTTGGTCGCCTTGTTGACGCCCACGTCGGTCGCCTGCGCCGACAGCACCACCGCCACCAGCAGTTCGAACGGCGTGGTGTAGTGGAGTTCGGTGGTGGGATGCGGATCGACTTCGCGCAGACGGGTGAACAGCTCGACGATGTCGGCCTTCTTCACGAGGTCTTTCCTTGTTGTTTGGCCTTGGCCCGCGCGAGCGCGGCGAGCACAGGATTGGTCGGCGTGCTCATGGCGGCCACCTCGGCCTTGCGCGCGGCCAGCTCGTCCTCGCGGCGCTGGCGTTCGCGCGTCAGTCGTACTTCGCGTCGCTGGAAATGGGCGCGTGATGCATCCGCGTGGGCCGGGTCGTCGACCTGTGCCAACGGCATTGGCTCAAGCACGATGCAATCCACGGGGCAGGCCGGCACGCACAGTTCGCAGCCCGTGCAGTCGTCGCTCATCACGGTGTGCATCACTTTGGACGCGCCGACGATCGCATCCACCGGACACGCCTGGATGCATTTGGTGCAGCCGATGCAATCGGCCTCGATGATGCGGGCCAGCGTGCGTGGCTTCTCGATGCCGTGCTCCGGATCGAGCGGCAGCACGGGCACCTCCAGCAGTGCTGCCAGCCTGGCGATGCCGATGGCACCCCCAGGCGGACACTGGTTGATCTTCGCCTCACCGCTCGCGATCGCCTCCGCATACGGGCGGCAACCGTGGTAACCGCATTGCTCGCATTGCGTCTGCGGCAGCAGGGCATCGATGCGGTCGGCGAGGGAGGGTGTAGCCAAAGTCATGGGGTTAGTTTAAGCGGCGAAGGTGCCAAGGGCGAAGTCGTAGCCGGCGCTCCATCGGGCCATGGCCTGGAAGCACGCCTTCGGCTTCGCCTCCAGGAGCAGGTGTGGCCCATCAATCGACTCTACGGTGGCTTGTGGTGCGGCAAGCACAAGGTTCCTCACGGCGGGTCCACTCAGCAGACGCTCATGGCCCGCTTGCAACAAAAGAATGGGCGCTACCAGCTCTCGCAGGGATGCCCTGACGTCCAGACGCTCTAGCGCAGCCAAACGCTGCGCCAGCGTCGCGCTATCGACTCCCCTCAGTGTGTTGGAGAGTCGCTGGACGAGGTCCGGTTCGGCATTGCTGCCAACGCAATAACGGCGCAAAAGAAAAGCCTGGCGCTTGCCGTGTTCGATCAGCATAGCGGGACAGCGGCGAGCAAGCCCAACGAGTGGGTGGGGAGTGGTGGCAAAACTCGCGCACAGCACGAGGCCGGCAAGCCGCGGTCCCAGTTTCGCTGCCAACAGGATGGCAATCGGGCCGGAAAAGGATTCGGCGACGAGCACCACGCGATCTAACGAGGTGATCTGCTGAGCCACGTGCTCTACGTAAGCTTCCAGCCTCGCGGACAGCGAGGCCGGATAGGCGATACATAGATAAGGCTCCCTACCGCACCAGTGCGACGTCAACGAAGAAAACATGTTGCCCGTGCCATCAATGCCTGGCATCAGCACCCACGTTGTGTCGATGGTGGGCGGCACTCAGCGAACGGTAGCGCCGGGCTTGGCGCCCTGGTCGGCGTCGAGCAGGAACAGGTCGCTGCCGCCGTCGCCGGCAGACAGGATCATGCCCTCGGACACACCGAAGCGCATCTTGCGCGGCGCCAGGTTGGCGATGAACACCACGTTGCGGCCGAGCAGCTTTTCCGGCTCGCCGTAGCCCGCGCGGATGCCCGAAAAGATCTGGCGCGTGCCCAGCGGGCCGGCATCCAGTTCGAAACGCAGCAGCTTGTCCGAACCGTCCACGAATTCGCAGGCGGTGACCTTGCCGATGCGCAGGTCGAGCTTGGCGAAATCGTCGATGCCGATGAGGGCAGGGGCTTCGGGTGCGGCGGTCGGTGCGGTGCTGGCTTCAGTCATGGTCTTGGCGGGTTCTTTGGTTTTCTTGGGGGCAGGTTTGCTTTCGGCAGGTGCAAGCGAATCCTTGGACGCTTCCACCATGGCCTCGACCTGCTTGGGATCGATGCGGCCGAGCAGCGGCTCGAACGCGTTGATGGTGTGGTTGTGCAGTTCGGCGCGTGCATCGTCGAAGCCGTTGATCGGGGCGGCGAGGAAACGCTCGGCTGCTTCCACCGTGGCCGGCACTACCGGCTTCAGCAGCCCGGCGAGCAGGCGGAACGCCGCCAGCGCAAACGAGCAGACCTGATGCAGTTCGTCGCGGCGCGACTCGTCCTTGGCCATGGCCCACGGCGCCTTGGCGGCGATGTAGCCATTGACCATGTCGGCCATGGTCACGAAGCGGCGCGCTACTTCGGCAAACTCGCCGCTGTTGTACAAGGCGGGAACGTCGCCGTAGAGCGAGAGCAGTTCGCGCCACAGCTCCTGTTCTTCAGCGCTGAAGGCGGGGGCGAGACGGCCGTCGAAATACTTGTGCACGAAGCCCGCGGTGCGGCTGGCGATATTCACCCACTTGCCGACCAGGTGCGAGTTGACGCGTTCCTCGAAGGTCTTCAGGTCAAGGTCTACGTCCACCGGCGTATCGCTGAGCATGGTGGTGAAGTAATAGCGCAGGAAATCCGGGTTAAGGCCCGAACTCAGGTACGTGCGCGCCATGATGAAGGTGCCGCGCGACTTGGACATCTTCGCGCCATTGACCATCAGATAACCGTTCACGTGCAGCGCCGTCGGCGTGCGGAAATTCGCGCCGTGCAGCATCGCCGGCCAGAACAGGCCGTGGAAATTGATGATGTCCTTGCCGATGAAATGGTGCAGCTCGGCACGGCTGTCGGGTGCGAGGAAATCCTCGAAGTGCAGGTCGGTGCGATCGCACAAGGCCTTGAAGCTGGCCAGATAGCCCACCGGCGCATCGAGCCACACATAGAAGTACTTGCCGGGCGCATCGGGTATCGGAAAACCGAAGTAGGGCGCATCGCGGGAGATGTCCCAGTCCTTCAGGCCGCTGTCCAGCCATTCGCGCAATTTCGCCGTGACGCCGCTGTTGGCGACGGGCTGGCCATCGGTGAACTTGCCGGCGAACCAGTCGCGCAGCAGCGGCTCGAACTTGCCCAGCTCGAAGAAGTAATGCTCCGAATCGCGCAGCACCGGCGTGGCGCCGGACATCACCGAGTACGGGTTGATCAGATCGGTGGGCGCGTAGGTCGCGCCGCAATTCTCGCAGTTGTCGCCGTACTGGTCGGGCGTCTTGCAGTTGGGGCAGATACCCTTGATGTAGCGATCGGGCAGGAACATGTCCTTTTCCGGATCGTACAGCTGCTGGATATCGCGGCGGCCGATGTAGCCGCCGTCGCGCAGGCGCGTGTAGATCAGCGAGGCGAGCTCGCGGTTTTCTTCCGAGTGCGTCGAGTGGTAATGATCGAACGCAACGCCAAAGGCCGCGAAGTCCGCTTCGTGGCCGACGCGGATGCCTTCGATATAGGTTTCCGGCGACAAACCGGCCTTTTCCGCTGCCAGCATGATCGGCGTGCCATGGGCATCGTCCGCGCATACATAGATGGTCTCGTTGCCCTGCATCCGCTGCGCACGCACCCAGACGTCGGCCTGGATGTAACCCAGCAGGTGACCCAGGTGGAGCGGGCCATTGGCATAGGGCAGCGCGTTGGTGACGAGGAGGCGTCGGCTCATGGGGCGGCAACGGTCTTGAGGGGGTTGTCCATTATGACATGGGGTGGGCGTGTCACTGCCGGATGCCGTCGTTTGGACGTCTGCGAAACTCGACCAGCGCTGCCGATGGCATCACGCGTGTCGTAGCTCGCCCGATTGCGCGAACATGGCAGCCTGATACCGGGCGCGGAACATCGCCGCCAATCCGTGATTGCACGATCTTGCACGTTTATGTACATTTAGTCCGAATCTTTCCATCAACGGGAATGCCGTGAACTCCACTTCCGACGCTGCGATTGCCGGCAAGCCCGATACGGCCTCACTCGCGGGCGCCCGACGGGCGACGCGGCTGATCTTCCTGGTGTCGGGCATCGGCATGTCCGCCTGGGCGCCGATGGTGCCTTATGCCAAGGCACGACTGGGGCTGGATGATGCCCAGCTAGGTCTGGCGCTGCTCGCGTTCGGCGGCGGCTCGATGCTGTCGATGCCGTTCGTGGGATGGCTGGCCCACCGGCTCGGCAATCGCACCCTGATCGTCGCCTCGGGCCTGTTGATGTGCCTGGCGCTGCCGGCGCTGGCCATGGTCACCAACATCACCGCGCTGATTGCCGTGCTGCTGTATTTCGGCGTGGTGCTGGGCGCGGTGGATGTCGCGATGAATGCGCACGCTGTCGATGTGGAACGCCTCGACGGCGGGCGACTGATGTCCGGTTTCCACGGCTTGTTCAGTGTGGGCGGCCTCACTGGCGCGGCCCTGACCAGCGCGTTGTTGGCCATGGGCGTGCCGCTCACGGCGGCCGCCAGCGTCCTGGCGATCCTGCTCGCCGCGGTGGTGCTGTGGCTGCGCAGTGACCTGCTCGATGACGCGCCGACGGCCGATACACCGCGCAAGGAACCGATGCGCATGCCGCACGCGCTGGCATGGCTGCTTGGTTTGCTGTGCTTCGTGAGCTTTCTCGCCGAGGGCGCCATGCTGGACTGGAGTGCGGTGTTCCTGCGCGACGTCCGCGGCGTATCGGCGGCATCGGCGGGCTTCGGTTATGCGTTCTTCTCGGCCGCGATGGTGGTGGGGCGTTTTTCCGGCGACCGCTTTGTCGGACGCTATGGCCCCGAGTCGGCCATGCGCTTCGGCGCGGCGCTGGCTGCGGCAGGGTTCCTGCTGGTGGCCTGCGTGTCGGGCGTGGTGATGTCGCTGCTGGGTTTCGTGCTGATCGGGCTGGGCGCCTCCAATATCGTGCCGGTGATGTTCAGTGCGGCAGGGCGTCTGCCCAATACCTCGCCCGCGATCGCGATCGCCACGGTGACCACGCTCGGTTACGTGGGCTTGCTCAGTGGTCCTGCGCTGATCGGTCTGGTGGCGCATGTCAGCAGCCTGCCCATGGCGTTTGCCGGCGTGGCCGGCCTGCTGGTGCTGGTGTCGTTCTCCGCGAGGATCGTCAAGTGAGCAGCCCCGTCATCGACACCGTGATCTTCGATCTGGGCAACGTGCTGATTGCCTGGGATCCGCGCCGTCTCTATCGGCAGCTGATCGACGACGAGGCGCAGATCGACTGGTTTCTGCGCGAGGTTTGCAACAGCGAGTGGAACGAACAACAGGATGCGGGACGTCCCTGGTCGGAAGCGACCGCTTTGCTGCGCGGCCGTTTTCCCGAACACGCCGAGCTGATCGACGCCTACCACCTGCGCTGGGAGGAAACCCTGGTGGGCGCGATGGAGGCCAGCGTCGCGTTGTTGGCCGAACTGCGAGCGCGCGGCGTGCGGTTGCTCGCGCTGACCAACTGGTCGCAGGAAACGTTCCCTATCGCACGGCAGCACTTCCCGTTCCTGCAATGGTTCGAAGGCATTGTCGTGTCTGGGGAGGAGCGCCTGATCAAGCCCGACTCGCGCATCTACCAGCGATTGCTGGAACGCTACGCGGTCGATCCGTCGAGGGCGCTGTATATCGACGATTCGGCCCGCAATGTGGCCGCCGCCGAAGCGCTGGGCATGCAGGGCTGGTGGTTCCGCGATGCCGATGGCCTGCGCCAGCGCCTGGTGGAACTGGAATTGCTTGAAGCATCCGCGCGCGAGGCATCCCATGGCTAAGTCGCCCATCGCCAGTGTCGACAGCAACGCGCTGCCGGAAGAACGCCAGCAACGCATCCTCGAACGCCTGCGTGCCGAAGGACGCGTAGTGGCCGCGGAATTGGCGCTCGCCTTCGAAGTATCGGAAGACTCCATACGCCGCGACCTGCGCGAGCTGGCGGCGCTGGGTCTGTGCAAGCGCGTCTATGGCGGCGCTCTCTTGCCCACGGTGACGCTGACGCCGCTGAAGCAGCGGCGCAACGAACATTCCGCACGCAAGCAAGCGCTGGCGCGCAAGGCGGCGAGTCTGGTGCAGGCCGGCCAGACGCTGTTGATCGACGCGGGCAGCACCAACGCGGCGATTGCGGCCGCCTTGCCTCGTGATGCGCGGCTGACCGTGATCACCAATGCCCCGCATATCGCCCAGGTGCTGCTCGATCGCGAGGGCTTCGATGTCTTGCTGATCGGCGGACGCATCGACAACACGATTGGCGGGGCCACCGGCGCGCAAGCCGTGGACCAGGTGCGCCGGGTGCGTGCCGACCTGTGTTTTCCCGGCGCCTGCGCCATCGATGCCGCCCATGGCCTGTGGGGCTTCGACAGCGAGGAAGCGCTGTTCAAGCGCGCGATGATCGAGGCGAGCGATGAAGCCGTGGTCGTGGCGACCGACGACAAGCTTGGCGCCGTGGCTGCACATCAGGTGGCCGAACTGGCCCGCGTGCAGCATCTGGTGGTGGAGCATTCTGCGGATCGCGCGACGCGTGCGTCGTTTTCGGCGCACGGCGTGGCGGTGCATCGCGCCGAGGCTACGGCGGACTGAACGCGCCGCTTGCTGTTTGTGGGAGCGCACCCTGTGCGCGACTGCCGCAACATGACATCGTGCCGCAGTCGCGCACAGGGTGCGCTCCCACAAGAGCAGTGCCGCTTACGGCTGGCGCTGCCACTCCTGACTGCGACCGAGCAGCGAGAACCCGATATACCCGCGCACGGTCAGCTTGCTGCCGTCTTCGCTGGGCTGCAGCTTCACCTTGTAGATCTTGCCGGTCTTGGGATCGAGGATCTTGCCGCCGTCCCAGATATCGCCGTCCTTGTGCACGCCCCACATGATGTTCATGCCTTCGACCGGCTTGTTCTTGCGCTCGCCGTCGCAGTTCTTGCAGATCGGGTGCGGGCCCTCGTCGGACTGCAGCACTTCCACCACCGTGGCCTTCAGTTCGCCGCCTTCGTCGGTGATCTTCACGATGGACTTGGGCTTGCCGGTCTCATCGTCGATGGTTTTCCAGGTGCCTACCGGGGTGACCTCGGCGGCAAACACGGCGCTGGTACCCAGCAAGAGTGCAGTGACCACAGCGATGCGTAGCAGTGACTTCATGGATGATCCTCCCGTACGAAAGCGTATGTTCCGAGCCTGACCGACCGGGCGCAAAGCCGTCAAGCTGCATTGCGAAAGCGCCGCAGGCCGTTGGGGGCTGCGCACACTGGCATAATGGGTGACCCCCATGACATCGCATCGAATCCCTATGACGCAGGCGAGTGAGGCCCTGGTCCGCCAGATCCTTGGCGAACTTATAGATACCCATACCGGCGCCCCCCTGGCCGAGGCCGTGCGCGCCGTGGGCGTGGATGGCGACCGCGTATCGGTGGACATCCAGCTGGGCTATCCGGCGGCGAGTGTGGCCGATGCACTGGCTGCCACCGCCAAGCACGCGCTGGAGGCCGATCCGGCCATCGCCGCGGCGTCGGTATCGATCAGTACCCGCGTGCACTCCCACAAGGTGCAGGGCACGCTGGCGCCCCAGCCGGGTGTGAAGAACGTGATCGTGGTCGCCTCGGGCAAGGGTGGCGTGGGCAAGTCCACGGTGTCGGCCAATCTGGCGCTCGCTCTGGCCGCCGAAGGCGCCAAAGTGGGCGTGCTCGATGCCGACATCTACGGTCCCAGCCAGCCGCGCATGCTCGGCATCAGCGGCAAGCCGCAGTCGCCGGACGGCAAGACCATCATTCCGCTGCAATCGCACGGCCTGCAGATCATGTCGATCGGTTTCCTCATCGAGGAGGAGACGCCGATGATCTGGCGCGGCCCGATGGTCACCCAGGCCATGATGCAGATGCTCAACGACAGCCGCTGGGAACAGCTCGATTACCTTATCGTCGACTTGCCGCCGGGTACCGGCGACATCCAGCTCACGCTATCGCAGAAGGTGCCGGTGTCGGGCGCGGTGATCGTCACCACGCCACAGGACATCGCCCTGCTCGATGCACGCAAGGCGCTGAAGATGTTCGAGAAGGTCGAGGTGCCGGTGCTTGGCGTGGTGGAGAACATGGCCACCCACGTGTGCTCGAACTGCGGCCACGAGGAACACATTTTCGGCGAAGGCGGCGGTGCCCGCATGGCCGAGCAGTACAACGTGGCGTACCTGGGCTCGCTGCCGCTGGACATCCGCATTCGCGAACAAGCCGACGGCGGCACGCCGACGGTGGCCGCCATGCCCGACTCCGATCTTGCTGCGCGCTATCGGGAGATGGCCCGGAATGTGGCGGGGCGGTTGTCGCGGATGCCGCGGAATAAGTCGTTGGGGTTGGGGAAGATCATGGTGCAGGGGGCGCCGTAGGGGCTTTTGCCCGTCATCCCGGCGTAGGCCGGGATCCAGGGCAGTGCGCTTGATTGTCGCCTAATCGCGATCTGGCTCGCCTGCCGCGGGCTTCCGTCCTCCTGCCGGAGGCCGGGTCACTTTCTCTTGCTTGCCCAAGAGAAAGTAACCAAAGAGAAGGGCCCCCGGATGACGCGCCTTCCGGGCTGCGCCCTCCAGGTGCGCGGTCGGGTTACGGGGTTTTTCGACAGGACATCCCTGTCCTGTCGAAAAACTGGCCGCATCCATGCGGCCACCCTGCGGGCTTTCCTCCACCCGCCCGCCGCGTCATACGTGGACCCCGGGGGCAAGAGCCTAGAGCGGAGCCTAGAAGCGGAGCCTAGAGCGGAGCCGAGGCGTGGAGCGGCACTGCGCACCTGTGGGAGCGCACCCTGTGCGCGACAGCCACGCTGAGGTGTACCGCTTCGTAGGGTTGTCGCGCACAGGGTGCGCTCCCACAGACAAACAGGTACATCTTCGGCTCCACTGGCTAGCCAAATCCCCACAAAACCCCGTCTCATCCAGTTCCGACTGGCGGCCACCCATCACTTTCCGCTATTTTCCCAACCTTTACGCCATCCGGCGCGACAGATCAGCCCCTCGGGAGCACGAGTGAGCATCAAATCCGACAAGTGGATCCGCCGCATGGCCGAGCAGCACGGCATGATCGAGCCGTTCGAGCACGGCCAGGTCAAGACGCGCGACAACACCAGGCTGGTGTCGTACGGCACGTCGAGCTACGGCTACGACGTGCGTTGCGCGCGCGAGTTCAAGATCTTCACCAACATCAACTCCACCATCGTCGACCCGAAGGCGTTCGATCCGACCAGCTTTGTCGATGTGGAAGCGGATGTGTGCATCATTCCGCCCAACTCGTTCGCGCTGGCCCGCACGGTCGAGTATTTCCGCATTCCGCGCAAAGTGCTCACCATCTGCCTGGGCAAGAGCACCTATGCGCGCTGCGGCATCATCGTCAACGTGACCCCGCTGGAGCCGGAGTGGGAGGGGCATGTGACGCTGGAGTTCTCCAACACCACCCCGCTGCCTGCCAAGATTTACGCCAACGAGGGCGTGGCCCAGATGCTGTTCCTCGAGTCCGATGAGGAATGCGAGACCAGCTACAAGGATCGCGGCGGCAAGTACCAGGGGCAGCAAGGCGTTACGTTGCCGCGCACCTGAAGCCGTCGTTCGCAGTTCTTTGCGATCGCCGTCACGTTCACCTGAATGGTTGCCGTCCGGGTTCGATGCATCAGGCCGGGGCGGCGCTACACTCTTTTTGTTCACATTGATGCCTTTGCAGGAGATCCCGCATGACCCGTTTTTCCACGCTGCTGTCCCGCGCCGGCGCAGCCATCCTGCTGGGCAGCATGCTGGTGCTGGCCGGCTGTCACCGCGGCAGCGCCAAGGATGAAGTGCGCACCGCGGACATGAAGAGCCAGTTCGACGCGGTGATCCAGGCCTATAAGAGCGGCCAGTTCGTCGTCGACGGCGCGGTGCTCTCGGCGCTGGATACCGGCAGCCACTTCGCCTACCTCAAGGACCAGGGCAAGCTGCCCAAGACGGTGCTGCTGGAGCCCAGCGACGACTCCAAGGTGCGCAAGCAGCATCTGCAGTACATGGCCCGTCTGCAGATCGACTACGGCTTCACCGTGTACTACGACGACGGCGGCACGCTGAAGAAGATCAGCGTGGTCGACACCAAGGCGCGTGATCTTGAAGATTACAAGGCGCCGGTGAAGGCGGAAGCCCCGCCGCCGCAGCAGCATATGTAAGCTCGCTGTTGCATTGAAAAAGCCCGCGGATTTCGCGGGCTTTTTTTGTGCCGCTGGAAGTGATGGCTCAGCCCTCCAGCGCGTCGCGCAGCCTCGTCTGCAGCGACGCCATGGCTTCGTCGCCATAAGGCGCTGCCGCGCCGCTGCCCCATACCGGGCCCGGCCACGCGGCATCGCCTTCGCGTCGGCCGACGACGTGCACGTGCAGCTGGCGCACGATATTGCCCAGGGCGCCGAGATTGAGCTTGTCGAACGCCCCAAGCGAACGCAGCGCCTGCGAGGCGTGACTCACTTCGCGCCACAGCATGGTCTGCTGCTCGATGGGGAGATCGCAGATCTCCACCATGCCGGGCACGCGAGGAACCAGCACCAGCCAGGGAAAGCGCGTGTCGTTCATCAGCAACACGTCGCACAACTCAAGCGAGGCGACATGGCGCGTGTCATTGCGTAGGCGCGAATCGAGCACAAACCCCGCATCGCTCATGCGCCTTGCACCAGGTGTTTGTCGAAGAAGGCCAGCGTGCGCTGGTAGGCGAGCCTGGCGCTGGCTTGGTCGTATTGCGGTCCCACATCGCGGTTGAAGGCGTGGCCGGCGGGGTAGGTGAACACTTCCATTTGCGGCAGCATGTCGCGGTGCTTGTGCACCGTTTCCGGCGGAATGGATGTGTCCTTTTCGCCGAAGTGGAACATCACCGGCGCCTTGGGCTTTTCGCCAAGAAATGCGCCATTGCGGGCGCCGTAGTAACTGACCGACGGCAGACCCAGTCGCAGCGCCGCCAGCAGCGCGACGGTGCCACCCCAGCAGTAACCCACGGTGCCGATGCGTCCGGCCGAGCTGATCGCCTCGGCGGCACTGGCGACGTCTTCCACCGCGCGATCCAGGCCTAGCTCGGTCACCAGTTCGCGGCCGCGCTGCATGCCTTCGTTGTCGTACTTCAGATCCACCCCGGTCTCAAGATGGTCGAAGAACGCCGGGGCAATGGCGGTATAGCCCGCCTGCGCAAAACCATCGGCGACATGGCGGATATGCTCGGTGACGCCGAAAATCTCCTGGATCACCACGATGCCGCCCTTGGGCTTGCCCTCGGGCTGGGCTAGATAGGCGCCGATGCACTGCATGCGCGTGGTGTTGAGATTGATGTGCTGACCCATGGGGCGTGCTCCTGAGGCGTCAAAAGGCAATTCTAGCCATTCAGCAAGTCAAGCCGGTGTGGCGGCCGGGTGTGCGATACAATCTCCCGTTTTCCGCATAGTTACGGTCCCCACGCCATGTCGCAGGTCTCGCCCAAAGTCGGTTTCGTCAGTCTTGGTTGCCCCAAGGCGCTGGTCGATTCCGAACGCATCCTCACCCAGCTCAAGGTCGAGGGTTACGAGATCGTGCCCAGCTACGGCGCTGCCGACGCCGTGGTGGTGAACACCTGCGGCTTCATCGATGCCGCCGTGCAGGAGTCGCTGGACGCCATTGGCGAAGCGCTGCATGAGAACGGCAAGGTGATCGTCACCGGCTGCCTGGGCAAGCGCTCGGAGCTGATCCGCGAGGCTTATCCGGATGTGCTCGCCATTTCCGGTCCGCAGGACTATGCGAGCGTGATGCAGGCGGTGCACGCGGCGCTGCCGCCCAAGCGCAATCCGCTGCTGGACATCATTCCGGACACGGGTGTGAAGCTCACCCCGAAGCACTATGCGTATCTGAAGATTTCCGAAGGCTGCAATCACCGCTGCAGCTTCTGCATCATTCCCTCGATGCGTGGCGACCTGGTGTCGCGTCCGGTCGACGAAGTGCTGTTGGAAGCCGAGCGTCTGGTCAAGGGCGGCGTGAAGGAGTTGCTGGTGATCTCGCAGGACACCAGTGCCTACGGCGTGGACGTGAAGTACGCCGAGCGCCAGTGGCGCGACAAGAGCTACCGCACGCGCATGACCGAGCTGTGCGAAGGCCTGTCCGAACTCGGCGTGTGGTCGCGCCTGCACTACGTCTACCCGTATCCGCACGTGGACGAAGTGATGCCGTTGATGGCGGAGGGCAAGATCCTGCCTTACCTCGATATCCCGTTCCAGCATGCCAGCCCGCGCATCCTCAAGCTGATGAAGCGCCCGGGCAATATCGACAAGACGCTGGAACGCATCCGCAACTGGCGCAAGGTCGTGCCTGATCTCACCATCCGCAGCACCTTTATCGTGGGTTTCCCCGGCGAGACCGATGCGGAGTTCGAAGAGCTGCTCGACTTCCTGCGCGAGGCCGAGCTCGATCGCGTCGGTGCGTTTGCCTATTCGCCGGTCGATGGCGCCAAGGCGAATGAACTGCCGGGTGCGGTGTCCGAAGAGCTGAAGGAAGACCGCCTGGAACAGTTCATGGCGGTGCAGGCAGAGATTTCCGCCGTCAAGCTGCAGCGCAAGATCGGCCGCCGCATGAAGGTACTGGTGGACGAGGCTGGCGCGAACGGCGCCGTCGCACGTTCGGCCGCCGATGCACCGGAGATCGATGGCGTGGTGCACATCGCCAGCGGTCAGTCGCTGAAGGCAGGGCAGTTTGTCGACGTGGTGATCGAAGCCGCCGACGAGCACGACCTGCACGCCCGCCTGGCCGGCTAAACGCGGTGGCGTGATGCGTTACGTCGCGCCATCCCGCGAAAGCGTCGATCCCGCAGTGTTCGCGCGCTGGCCGCTGCTCGGCTGGCGTGAATATGCGAGCTGGATGCAGGGGCCGCATTGGCCCTCCATCGATGAACTCAACGAAGCCAGGCCTGTCGGCCAGCGCGAGCGCTTCGTGGCGCAGACAGCCGCCTTGCTCGAAGACGGCTTGCACTACGAACAGCGCATTGCCGAGCGTGGCGCCATCGCCACGCGCGAGGCGAACTGGCACGATCTGTTCAATGCCTACGCCTGGTTGCGTTACCCCTCGTTGAAGCGCGCGCTCAATGCGCAGCAGATGGCAGAGATTGCAATCATGGGCACGCGCGATCGGTCGCGCGCCCAATATGCGATGACGCACTTCGACGAGGCTGGCGTGATCGTGAATCTGAAGGATCGCCACTTGCTCGATCTGTGGGACAGCCACGATTGGCATGGGCTGTTCTGGCGCGAGCGTTGTGCCTGGACGGATGGCCGGGCCTGCGTGCAGGTGTTTGGCCATGCCTTGCTCGAACACGCACTAAGCCCGGGCAAGCTGCTGGTGGGGAAGGCGCTGGTCTTCCTTGGGCCTGGCAGTGGGGACCAGATGGTGGCCGCCGCAGCCGATGGCATCGGCGCGGGAAAGCTGCTGCGCGATCCCCTGGACCTGCGCCCCTTGCCCCTGTCGGGCCTGCCGGGATGGCGTGCCGACAGCGAAGTGGAGTCGTTTCATCGCCACGCTGAGTGCTACCAGCCGCGTCGCGAAGGGCGCGCCTATCCCTCGCCCGTCGAGCTCTGAGCGACCGTTACGTCCCTGCAACAAATTGCGGCGGCCTGCCAATCGCGCTACAACGAAGCCAGCGGGGCTGGGGAGCGCGCATGGAAACGGCTGGGCGGGCACGCGTTGGACGGGGACCTGGATGGTGGCTCCGCACACTTTGTGCGGCCTGCCTGCTGGTGCCTGTCGCGCGCATACGCGCCGACGAGGTGGTGCAGGGCGCCGTCGCTCCAGCCATCCACTTCGGGATCTTGCCGATCGGCAGCGCCGCGGAATCGCGCGAGCAATGGCGCCCGTTGCTGGAAGACCTTGAGCGCAAGCTCGGCCACCCCGTCACCACCGTTTCCGTCAGCAGCTATGCGGGCCTTTCGGGAGCCATTGGCGACCAGCGCGTGGACATCGCGTTCCTGTCCGGGCGTCTGGCCATCGAAGCGGTGGAACACCAGCACATGAGCGTGGTGGCGCAATTCCTGCGCAATGATGGCGCGAAGGGCAATAACGCCATGCTGATCGTGCGAGCGGATAGTCCCATCCACTCGCTCAAGGATCTGCTCGCCAAGCCCGGACGCTGGCGCTATGCGCGTGGTGAAACCTTGTCGGTCACGGGCTATGTGGCGCCGGAAGCGGAGGTGTTTGCAGCCAAGGGGCTCAACTCCGATACGTTTTTCGCCCATGTGCGCGTGGGCAACCATCAGAACAATATCCTTGCCGTGGCCAACGGCGAGGTGGACGTGGCGACCTGCAACAACCCCGATCTGGATCTGTTCCGCCGCAATTTTCCGGCGGAAGGAACGCAGCTGCGGGTGATCTGGCGTTCCCCGCTGATCCCTTCAGGCGTGTTGGTGGTGCGCGATGGCATGAGTGAGCCGCTGCGTGGCCAGCTGATCGCTTTCATGCGCGGCTATGGCCGGGCGCCTGGCGCTGCCGGCGATCGCGAGCGCGCCAATCTCGCCCGCATTCCCGACCTGGCCGGCTTTGCCAAAGCCGACAACAACGTGCTGCGGCCTTTCGTTGATCTGGAATTTCGCCTGATGCGCGAGCAGGCCATGCACGCCCGTTGGGTGAACGATCAGGCCAAAACGATGCGGCTCAAGCAGATCGATGCGGATTATCAGCATGCGATGAAGCAACTTCTGCACGACTGAGCGGTCATTGAACTGCCCGATGCCAGGGTGACGCCTTTGCCAGCTAGAATGGCAGCTTCCCGGAGATACCTATGCCTGCTTTTGATCGTGTCGTTTCTGCGTGCCGCGTGGCCGTATTCGCGCTGGTGTTGGGCGCAACGACGCTGGTGCACGCGCAGGGGACACTGCCGGCATTGCCGGATGCGGACAAGCAGCAGATCAAGAAATACACGCTCAGCGAAGACGCCTTCGGGCGCCTTGCCGCCGCTACACGCGAAGCCCGCGCCACCGGCATTCCGCCGCAGGCGGCTCCCGATGCCAGCAAGGTGCACAGCCTGGACGACCTGGCCAATCAGGCGATGGCGGCCGATCCGCGCATCCCGGCCCTGGTGAAGAAATATGGCTTCACGCCGCGCGAATTCATGCTCGCCAATATCGCCTTGATGAATGCGGTGATGGCGGTGCAGGCACGCAATGATCCCGCCTTGTCCGGCAATCTCAACCAGGTATGGGTCAACGCGGACAACATCCGTTTTGTCGAATCGCACCAGGCAGACGTGCAGGCGCTGCTGCAGGGGCGATGATCAGTAGTTCACCGCCGCGATCACGAAGCGCGTGCGGCCACTGGGCAGCTCCGCTTCGAATTCGTCGTCCAGGCGTTTCTTCAACACCGCGCGGGCCAGCGGCGAGTCGATGCTGATCCAGCCCCGGCGGGCGTCGGTCTCGTCCGGCCCTACGATGCGGTAGACGACGCTTTCGCCGGAGTCGACGTTCTCCAGCTCGATGCTCGCACCGAAAAACACCAGCTCCTGATCTGCCGGCGAGCCCTCGGCCACCTTGAGCGACGGAATGCGTTTGCTGAGATAGCGCGCGCGTCGATCGATCTCGCCGAGCTGCTTTTTGCGATAGGTGTATTCGGCATTCTCCGAGCGATCGCCCTCGGCCGCCGCGGCCGCCAGCGCTTTGACCACTTCCGGGCGCAGCGTATGCCAAAGATGATCCAGCTCGGCCTTGAGCTTCTCGAAGCCTTCGCGCGTGATGATGGCGGTGGATGAAGGCGAGGGTGGGCGCCAGCGGCTCATGCGTGGGTCATTGCGTTGGGTTGCTCATCGCACCGATTTTAGCTGGACTGGCGCCTGAGCGGTGACGGGAGCGACGTCCGTGCACTCCCGTCAGTGGTTTCAGGGCGAATTGACCATCGCGTCCATGTCGCTGACATTCATCGGGCCAAAGGCGACGGTGTCGGTGTGCGAGGCGATGAACTGGCGGAATTCGATCGACGACTTGGCGCCTATCGTCAGCCCCTTGGCCTTGGCCGCATCGTCTTCCTTCTTCTGCTGCGCATCGGTCAATGCAGGTGCAATGGCGATGTAATCCCAGGAGTCGCCCTGGTAGTGCGCATACCACTGCGCGCGCGGCAGGCCGAGCTGCTTGTCAATGGCGTCGCGATCGGCCATCCATTTGAGAAAGGCTTCGTGTTTGCCGGGAGCGACCCGATACAGCGAAATGACCGCGCGGGGCGGCTCCTTGGCCGCCGAGGTGCTTTGGGCGAAGGCGACGGGGGTCGCCAGCATCAGGCCCAGCCATACGAACTTGCCGATGAAGTGACGCATGAAACTCTCCTTGTGCACCAGGTGTGAGCCGGTCGTGTCGACGGCCGCGGAGCGCCGGAATCGCTTGCGGACGGGGCGGTGCACCAAAGGAGTTGGCTTGCGCACGCTACACCCGCTTCCGGGCGAGCCGCAACACGACTTGCGACTAGTCGAGCGCCGGTGTCCGGGAGATGCCGGGCCCCTGTTGCAGCTGGGTTGCGTACGCCACCAGCGATGGATGCAGCGGATGCCCGCTCCACGTCGCTGCCAACTTGCCCAGCAGCACGGCTGCCTCGGCGTGTTGACCGAGCCGCTCGGCCATCTGCCTGGCGGCGAGCAGGCCCAGGCGCGGGCACTCGGACGAGCGCGGCCAGCGCGCGAGGTAGCCGCGGCCTAGCTTCAGCGACAATCGCGTCATGCCCGCGCTGGACGCGAGTTCGGCCAGCGTGGCAACGCTTTCCGGCGCATCGGGCAGGAAGTTCGGATCGATCTCCATACATTCCTGCACCAGCCCAAGCGCGCGACGTGGCTCGCCGTTGGCCATCAGCGCCGCGATCCAGATCTGCCCATGCTCGAGCAAACCGGCGGTCAGGCCTTCTTGCTTCAACAGCTCGCGATACGCCTGATGCAGCGACGGCGGCGCACTGTGTCCCTGCATGCGTTCCACCAGCATGCCGATGGCAGCGCGACGATCGACCTTCGCCATGTCGCGCACCGCGATCAGCAGGCGTTCGTCTTCGTCCTGGCCGCTTTCGCGCGCCAGCACGTCGGCTTCCGGCTGCAGATCGAAACGCTCGTGATGCCGATGGATCATGACGCCCATCAGATGCAGGTTGAAGATGATCAGGTAGGTGTAGCCGAACGCGAACAGCGGTTGCAACAGGATGGCCAGCAGGCTCGGCTGCAGCAGCGATGGCAGCATGATCAGCAGGCCGGTGACGAGGTTGATGACCACCGGAAGGAAATAACCGGCGCCCAGCCGACCGATCACCTTTTGCCAATGCAGCGGATTGAACGCGTTGGCCTCGTCGCCGAAGGCCAGCGACATGTCGATGGCGGGCAGGGTGAGCGAGAAGAACAGGATCAGCGGCCAGAACATCGGCGCATAAATCAGCTTGCAGGCGACGCAGGCGAGGACCACCAGCATGTGCAGCAAGGTGAGCGCGCGGCCGGCCGCGGCGTTTTCATCCATGCCGACATCGGGCGGCTCGGCAAAGCCATTGGCCGTGTGTACCAGACAGGCCGCCGCGTAGCGCCAGCGCGCCAGCCACAGGAAGAAAGCGAAGCACACGCCGATGATGCCGGGCAGTATCGTCAGGCACTGGCCCAACCCCAGCAGCACACAGGTAGCCAGCGCTGTGCCACGCAACGGATAGGACAAGCCCGCGATCAAGCGGTCCGCCAGCGGCGCATGTGGCGATACGGGTTTAGGTCGCGGCATGCGCAAGCGTTTTAACCTCAGGCGGCAGTGCTTTGAATGCTAGGGAGCGCGAACGCAGGTGATGAAGCCATGCTTTTCCAGCCAGCCATCTTTGTGGTGCCGACACAGGAAACGTCCCATCGAGCCGTTGGCATAAAGCAGCAACAGCACGACCAGGACGGTAACCAGAACCACGGCGATAACGCGTGTCTGCGACATGCGAGCTCCTTCAGCGCTTGCCGCCGAAGATGCCGCCCAGCACGCCACGCACGATCTGCTGGCCCAGGCGCGAGCCCGCCGCGCGCACGGCCGACTTGGCCATCGCCTCGACCATGCCTTGCCGGCGGTTGGTGCCGAGCAGGATCTCGCGTGCCGCATCCGTCCAGCCGCCGCTTTGCTGGGGCGCCGCACCGGCCGGTGCCTGCCTGGCCACCACCTGCGGATCGGCGGCCTTTTCCGCGGCGCGTTTGGCGAGCATTTCGGCGGCCGACTCGCGATTGATCGCCGTGTCGTACTTGCCGCCCACCGGCGAGCGTTGACGCACGGTGGCGCGCTCCGCCTCCGTGATCGCACCGATGCGTGCCGTGGGCGTGGTCACCATCACGCGCTCGACCGGCGAGGGCACGCCGCCGTCGCGCAAGGTCGACGCCAGCGCCTCGCCCACCGCAAGCTGGGTGATGGCCTCGCTTACGTTGATCTTGGGATTGGCCACGAACGTTTCGGCGGCGGCCCGGACTGCCTTTTGATCGCGCGGCGTGAACGCACGCAGCGCGTGCTGCACGCGATTGCCAAGCTGTCCGAGGATATTGCCCGGCACGTCATCGGGATTCTGCGAGCAGAAGTACACGCCCACGCCCTTGGAGCGGATCAGGCGCACGACCTGTTCCACCCGTTGCAGCAAGGCGGGCGGCGCGTCGTCGAACAGCAAGTGTGCCTCGTCGAAAAAGAACACCAGCTTGGGTTGATCCAGATCGCCCACTTCGGGCAACTGCTCGAACAACTCCGACAGCAGCCACAGCAGGAAGGTGGAATACAGGCGCGGTTTGAGAATCAGCTGATCGGCGGCCAGCACATTGATCACGCCGCGGCCGCTCATGTCCTGGCGCATCAGGTCGGCCAGTTCCAGCGCGGGCTCACCGAAGAACTGGTCAGCGCCATCCTGTTCCAGCTTGAGCACCGCGCGCTGTATCGCCGCGATGCTCTGCGTGCTGATCAGGCCGTAGTGGGTGGAAATGTCCTTGGCGTTTTCGCTGGCGAAGCCGAGCATGGCGCGCAGATCCGACAGGTCGAGCAGCAGCCAGCCCTGGTCGTCGGCCACTTTGAAGATCACCTCGAGCACGCCCTCCTGCGTGTCGTTGAGCTCCAGGATGCGGCCGAGCAGGGTAGGGCCCATCTCGCTGATGGTGGCGCGCACGGGATGGCCGAGCTTGCCGTAGATGTCCCAGAAAATGACCGGGTTGGCCTGCGGCTTCCAGTCGTTCAGATGCAGCTTGGCCAGGCGCGCCTTGAGCTTGTCGCCCGGTTCGCCCGCGGCCATCGACAGACCGGCCAGATCGCCCTTCGCATCGGCCAGAAAGCAGGGTACGCCGAGCTTCGAAAAGCCTTCGGCCAGCACCATCAGCGAGACCGATTTGCCGGTGCCGGTGGCGCCCGCAATCATGCCGTGGCGATTGCCGTAGCGCGGGTCCAGGCTGACGCTGCTGCTGTCGTTGCTGCCGATCAAGATCTCAGTCATGGCGTTCCATCCATAGGGTGCACCGCGATTGTAGCCATGCGTCAGCTTCTTGCGGTCGCCCATTGAATCAGGACATTTCCGGTTGAGTCCCTGCTCCGTGCGCAGTAAGGTCGCCGCTTCGGCCAGGTAGTGAAGTCATTCATGGTTTTTCCCGTCGTACACCGCTCCCTGCGCATGGCGCCTCTTGCCGTTGCCGCGATGCTGATGGCTGCGTGTTCCAGTGGCGGCGGCAGCAAGCCCGTCGCTCCCACGCCGCAGGCCAATCAGCTTTACGCGCAGCTGGACCAGGCCAGCAAAGGCTATGAAACGGCGCTGACGCAGGCGCGCGCCGGCAACGCCCAGGCCTCGCAGCAGACGCTCACCACGGCGCTGGATCAACTGCAAAGTGCCTCCGCGCATTGCCCGTCGACGCCGGGCTGCGATCCGCAGCGTTTCTTCTCGGCGTTCGATCGCCTGTTGCGCCTGAAGGATGGCAACTTCGACCTGGGCGACGATATGGGCAGCATGGGCGCCGACCTGCCCGAAGGCAGCGAAGCCGGCAAGACCGGTGCGGCCAGCCTGCCCGAGGCGCAGCGCAGCGTGACCCTGCTGCGCGGCCAGCAGCTGTCGCAGCTGATCGCCATGAATGGTCCGGTGAAAGCGGCTCTGGAAATGTGGCTCACCCAGTGGCGCGGCAACCTGATGGATGCCTACGTCAACTACCAGTTCCTGCGCTATCAGATGTGGCCGGAATACCAGAAGCAGGACCTGCCCGAGGCGCTGCTGTTCGGCATCATGGCCAAGGAATCGGGCGGCAAGGTGCATGCGATATCGCGCTCCGGCGCTGCCGGGCCGCTGCAGTTCATGTACGCCACCGGCCTGCGCTTTGGCCTCAATACGGAAGATGGTTTCGACTCGCGCTTCGATCCTGCCGAGTCCGCGCGCGCCAACGCGGAGTACATGGACGAGCAGCTCAAGGCGTTCAACAACAACCTCGAGCTGACCCTGGCCGCCTATAACGGCGGTGAGGGCCGCATGCGCCGACTGGTCGGCGACAACACCACGGTGAGCCTGTACGACCCCACCATCTACAACCAGCTCTCGCAGGAGACGCGCGACTACGTGCCCTCCGTGCTGGCGGCGGCATGGCTGTTCCTGCATCCGGAGAGCTACAACCTGCGCTTTCCGCACGTGGATGGCGCGCAGGGCAGCGTCGTGTTGAAGCGTCCCGCGTCGCTGACCGAGCTCACTGTTTGCCTGGGCTCCGCCGCCGGCATGCAGGATGGCTGGTTCCGCACCTTGCGCAACCTCAACCCGCGGCTGGATCCGCAGGTCAGCCAGCCCACCGGCGTGCGCATCATGCTGCCCAAGGTGCTGGAGAAGTCTTACGAAGCGCGTTGCACCACGGGGCCGTGGCCGATCCTGGCGAACGACCTGCACACCGCGGTGATCCCGGTGGTGCCTTCCTCGCCGTCACCGCCGCCTGCGGCTCCATCGCGCAGTTCCAGCACGTCGCGCACGCGCAACTACACGGTCAGGCGGGGCGACACGCTCACCAGCATCGTCAGCAAGGCGAGCTGCTCCTCGGTGCAGGAGGTGTCGGAGATGAACGACCTCAGGCATCACCAGATCAAGCCGGGGCAGGTGCTCAAGTTGCCGACTTGTCGGTGACGCCTGCGCCTTAGCCATCGCAACAACGAAAAGCGCCGCCTTCGAGGGCGGCGTTTTTTCATGGGCGAGCGGGAGGACTCAGGCCGCGGCAGGCGCCTGCATCCAGGTCTGCATGGGATCGGCGCGATGATCTTCCTTCAGCCCGCGCAGCAGCCGCATCAGGTCGCGGTGGTGCGGCTGCAGGTTCGGGTGCGGGGTGTTCTTGGTCTCGTGGTAGGCCACCGCCAGCCACAGTGCGATGCCGCGCATGGCCACCTCGGGGTTGTCCGAGCGTGCGCGGGCAAGGCCGATCTCGGTGCCCTGGCCCCAGGGCAGGTAACGCTCTTCCGGGGGCGTGCCGTACAGATGCGGAAAGTCGCCGCGCGAGGCCTGGCCGATTTCGCGTAGCGCCATGGTGCCGAGGCGGGCGCGGCTGCGCTTGGGCAGGGCATGGATCTGGCGCTCGATTTCGCGCAGCTGCCTGCCTAGCTGGCGACTGCGGTTCATCGCGATGAGTCGGGTGACGATGCGCATGGACGGTCCTCGGTCTGGCCTGGGGATGGCGCTCGCGCAGGGGCGTCGCCGAGCGGGAGCATAGCCGCGCCCGGCGCGGGGAATGCGCCAAAAAGGTCACAAAACGACGAAACGCGTCACTCGCGGCGTCAATAAATTGACGGGCGGCTTGCTTAAGCCCCGACTTCCACGCCCAGGCGCTGGCCCACCTGCACATGTTGCTGCGAGGCCAGCTGATCCAGTTCCGCCATGCCTTCGGGGAACAGCATGATCACGGTCGAGCCCATATTGAAGCGGGCCATCTCGGCGAATCGCTCCAGCGTGATCTGCTGGCCGGCGAACGACTTGCGACGGATCGACGAGGCATACGGCGGTATCACCAGCCCGTCCCATACGGTGGCCACGCTGGAGACCAGGATGGCGCCCACCATCACCACCACGAACGGGCCGTGCTCGCCGTCGAAATGGCAGACCAGCCGCTCGTTGCGCGCGAACAGGCGCGGAATCGCCTCCACCGCAAACGGCGCGACGCTGAAGATGCGGCCGGGCACATGCACGGTCTCCTTCAACGTTCCCTTCAGCGGCATGTGCACGCGGTGATAGTCGCGCGGCGACAGATAGATGGTCGCAAAGCGCCCGTTGCGGTACGGCGTGGCGCTGGCCTCGTCACCGAGCAGTTCCGCGGCGGTGTACTCCTGGCCCTTAGCCTGGAAGATGCGCCCATCAACGATCTTGCCCATCTGGCTGATCTTGCCGTCGGCCGGCGAAATCAGGGCCTTCGGGTCGGCATCGGCACGACGCGCATCCGCCCGCAGCTTGCGGGTGAAGAACGCATTGAAGTGCTGGTAGGCGAGCGGATCGGGCTGCGCCGCCTCGGCCATGTTCACCTGATAGTTGCGCACGATGGTGCTGATCAGGAAGTTCTTCCACGGCTTGAAAGTCCAGCGCGTGGCCCAGTAGACCACCCGCGACAGCGCGCGGTGGGGCAGGATGTATTGCAGGAGTACGTTGAAGGTCATCCCGCAAGTATGAACGATGACGGCGTCGATTGCCTCGGGCCGGGGCGCATCGGGGAAGGTCGGCGACCGGGCGGGCCGCCGACCTTCGTTTCTTAGTGACCTGACCCCAGCAAAGCCCAGCCGGTCGGATAGCTGGCGATGGCGGTGGCCTGCCAGATGTTGCTACCGGGCGTGAAGGCCCCGTACGTACTCGTGTACCAGGTCAGGCGTCCCGGCGCCTTCGGCGTGGTGGCCGCGTTGGCGGTGTCGTTGCCCCAGAGCAGCACGGCTTCGTTCGCTCCATCCATATTGCCGGTGGCGCCCAAGTAGTCACCTTGGTTGATCGGCAGGCTACGGATGGCATTGAACGTGGTCAGTCCTACATTGCCTTGCTGGTCGTAGTAGCGTACCCATTCGTACTGCGTGAACTGCATAGCGGCATCGTTCTGCACATACACGTTGATGCCGCCGCCGTCGCCGGCGAGAGCCGTCCCGATGATGTGACCCTGCGGGTCGTAGTTGCCCAGGAAAGTGGACGTGAAGCCCGAATCCGTGCCTGCCCATAGGTAGACGTCATGGGCGTCGCTAGTCCACAGCAGGTCCAGGTGATTGGATAGCAGGAAGTGTCCGAACCCGGCCACGTGATAGCCGCAGGTCGCCTTGATTACCTTTCTTTCCAGCACGGTGGCGCCTTGCATGCGCCAGTAGCCGAACTCGCACTTGCTGTCGTTCCACCACAGCAGATCGGCGTTGTTGTCGCCGTCGATGTCGCCTGCGCCCAGCAACTGCCAGCCTTCCGGGTACGTGCCGATGTGGATGGAGTCGAAGCCCGTACCGTTGGATGCCCACAAGAAGAGTTTGCGGTCGGCGTTGGTGAGTACCAGGTCGACCATGCGATCGCCGTTGAGGTCGCCCGTGGCGCCGACGTAATAGCCGGCGGGCACGTGAAATGCCTTGCGTGCGCCTGCGATGTACGGCTGGGGATAGGTGTCGCCCCAGCCTGACAGCCAATAGCCCACCTCATTTTTCTCGGCGTTGACCCAGAGCAGGTCACTCAGGCCGTCACCATCGACGTCGTTTGGCGCGACATAGGAGTAGTCCGCGCGAAACACTTCATTGGCTTCCTGCAGAAAAGCAGGCCAGGGCGTCACCGCCGTTGAGCCACCCGTGTCGGTTTGCGCCATCGCAGGCATAGAGAAACCCGCAGCCAATGCGGCCGCGATGACCAGCTTCCTTACGTTCATGTTTTCCCCTTGTTGAGTGAGTGCGACCCAGCGGACAGGTCCCCTCCCATGGCTGGTCGCGGGCGGATTTTTGCGAGCGCGCTCGGCGGCCCACAATTGGCCAAAGGGGGTGCTGGCCGCTAACTGTGAATTCCATCCACTTTTGGACGGCCGGGGTGGCCCCCGGCAGCGGCGGGCGGCCCCTGGCCGGCAGCGGCTATACTGTGCGACCCCTTCACGACCATGTGCCCGCCGTGACCCACGAACTCGCCTCCATCATCGACTTCATCCGCTACGGCGCCAGCCGCTTTTCGGCGGCCGGGCTGACCTTTGGGCACAGTCACGACAATCCCATCGACGAGGCCACCCATCTGGTGCTGGCGAGCCTGCACTTGCCGCCGGATATCCCGCCGGCGTATGGCGCGGGCCGGTTGACCAGCGAGGAGCGCGAGCGCGTGCTGGCGTTGATCGAGCGCCGCGTCAACGAGCGTCTGCCGGTGGCCTATCTGGTGGGTGAAACCTGGTTTGCCGGCCTGAAGTTCAAGAGCGATCGCCGCGCCCTGGTGCCGCGCTCGCCGATTGCCGAGCTGATCGAATCGGGCTTCCAGCCGTGGCTGGATCACCGCCACGTCGAACGCGCCCTGGACCTGTGCACGGGCTCGGGCTGCATTGGCATCGCCATGGCGGAGTTCAATCCGGACTGGCAGGTCGACATCGTCGACATCAGCGATGACGCGCTGTCGCTGGCGCGCGAGAACATCGTGTTCCAGCACGTGGAAGGCCGCGTCGAGGCAATCAAGTCGGACCTGTTCAACGGCCTGAAGGGCCGTCGCTACGACCTCATCGTGTCGAACCCACCGTATGTCACCGAAGACGAATACGCCGCGCTGCCGGGCGAGTACAGCCACGAGCCGAAGCTCGGCCTGACCTCGGGCGAAGATGGCCTGGACATCTGCGTGCGCATGCTCAACGAAGCGGCCGATTACCTCACCGAGGACGGCCTGCTGATCGTGGAAGTGGGCGAGAGTGAGCGTCAGCTGGGTGAGCTGCTGCCGGAAGTCCCGTTCGTGTGGATCGAGTTCAAGGTCGGCCCCATGGGCGTGTTCGCCCTGGAGCGTCGCGACCTGATCGAGCACGCCGAGGCGATCCGCGCGGCGGCCGAGGCGCGCAAGGGTCGCTGAGCGATCATGCAGCTGATCACGGCGCGGTTGCGTATCGATGCCCTGCATGAGGGCGATGCGGCCGCGCTGTTTGGGTATCGCGCCGATCCCGAGGTGTCGCGCTACCAGGGCTGGCGTCCGCAGACGCTGGCTGATGCGGATAGTTTCATTCGAACCCAAATGGCACTGGATAAGCCGCCGCAGTGTCGCTGGTTTCAGCGCGCCATTCGCAGGAGCGATGACGACGCCTTGCTCGGTGATGTTGGCTTCTGTCTCTCCGACGGGCAGGCTGAGATCGGCATCACCATCGCACCTTCGGCGCAGGGACAGGGCTACGCCAGGGAAGCGCTGGAGGCGCTGTTCCATGACTTATTTGGCAGCCTGGGCGTCCATCGCATCTACGCCTCGGTCGACCCGCGCAACACCCCGAGCATGGCCTTGCTGACAGCCGTCGGCATGCGCCAGGAAGCCCATTTCCGCGAGAGCCTGCTGTTTCGCGGCGAATGGGTGGACGACGTGGTATTCGCCTTGCTGGCATGCGAATGGCGAGATCGCGCCGCAAACGACGCAGGAATTGCTGCATCGCGCTAAGCTGTGGCGGTTATCCCGCAGACGATCGAGCCTCGTGTCCAGCAACTCCTTCGGCAAACTGTTCACCGTCACCACGTTCGGCGAAAGCCATGGTCCGGCCATCGGCTGCGTCATCGACGGATGCCCGCCCGGCCTGTCGATCGACGCGGAAGAGTTCCGCACCGATCTTGATCGCCGCGCCACCGGCAAGAGCCGCCACACCTCGCAGCGCCGTGAGGCAGACGAGGTGGAAATTCTTTCCGGCGTCTACGAAGGCAAGACCACCGGCACGCCGATCGCCTTGCTGATCCGCAACACGGATCAACGCAGCAAGGATTACGGCAACATCACCGAGACCTTCCGTCCGGGCCACGCCGATTACACCTATTGGCAGAAATACGGCATCCGCGATCCGCGTGGCGGCGGTCGTTCCTCGGCGCGCGAAACGACCATGCGCGTGGCGGCAGCGGTGATCGCGAAAAAGTGGCTGGCCGAACGCTACGGCGTGCGCGTGCGCGGTTATCTCGCGCAGATCGGCGATATCACGCCGGGCTCGTTCGACTGGAACGTGGTCGAGAAAAATCCGTTTTTCTGGCCCGATGCACACGAGGTGTCCACGCTGGAGTCGTACATGGATGCGCTGCGCAAATCCGGCGATTCCGTCGGTGCGCGCGTCAACGTGGTGGCCGACGGCGTGCCGCCGGGCTGGGGCGAACCGATCTACGGCAAGCTCGATGGCGACCTCGCCTCGGCGCTGATGTCGATCAACGCGGTGAAAGGCGTGGAGATCGGCGATGGCTTCGGCGTGGTCGCCCAGCACGGCAGCCAGCATCGCGACGAGATGGCGATGGACGGCTTTGCGTCCAATCATGCGGGCGGCATTCTCGGTGGCATCAGCACGGGGCAGGAGGTGCTGGCCTCGATTGCGCTCAAGCCGACCTCGAGCATTCTCATTCCCGGCCACAGCGTGAATCTGGCGGGTGAGGCGGTGGACGTGGTGACCAAGGGGCGTCACGACCCCTGCGTCGGCATCCGCGCCACGCCGATCGCCGAGGCGATGATGGCGCTGGTGCTGATGGACCACGCGCTACGCCATCGCGCCCAATGCGGCGACGTGGGCGAGGTTTTGCCGCGTATTCCCTGAGCTCTCCCGGTCTCTGTTGGGGCCGGGCCCCGTACGAAGAAGATCGTTGATGACTGCCAAACCGAAAGTCTGGGTATCGCGCCCCTTGTTTCCCGATGTACTGGCCCGCCTGGCCGAACATGTCGAGGTCGACGCCGAAGCCGTGGAACACCGCCACTCGGCCGATGAGCTCAAGCGCAAGCTCGCCGGCGTCGACGGAGCCATCGTGGGCCTGGCCGATCGCATTGATGCCGGCGTGCTCGAAGGCAATACGCGGCTGAAAGTGGTCGCGAACCTTGGGGTGGGCTACAACAACCTGGATGTGGACGCGCTGACCCGCGCCGGCGTTCTCGCCAGCAACACGCCAGACGTATTGAACGAAAGCGTCGCCGACTACGCCTGGGCGCTGATGCTCGCCGCGGCCCGCCGCGTGGGCGCCGCCGAACGCTGGCTGCGGGCCGGGCAGTGGCCGGGCAGCAATATGCGTTTCGACGACTGGCTGGGCCTGGATGTGCATGGCCGCACGCTGGGCATCCTGGGCATGGGCCGTATCGGGCAGGGCATCGCCCGCCGCGCTGCGGGCTTCGATATGCGCGTGCTCTATCACAACCGCTCGCGCCTCCCGGAAATGATCGAGCGCGAGTGCCAGGCCACCCTGGTCAGCAAGCCCGAGCTGCTCCGCCAGGCCGACTATCTGGTGCTGGTGCTGCCGTTCACGCCGGAGAACCGGCATGCCATCGGCGCGCCCGAGCTGGCGCAGATGAAGCGGTCGGCAGTGCTGGTGAATATCGCCCGCGGCGGCATCGTCGACGACGCGGCGCTCGCGGTGGCGCTGCGGGAAGGTAAGCTGGCGGCGGCCGGGCTGGACGTGTTCGAGGGCGAGCCGGCCGTGCATGCGGACCTGCTGGCGCTCGACAACGCCGTGCTCAGCCCGCATATCGCCAGCGCCAGCGAAGAAACCCGCCGTGCGATGGCCAACCTGGCGGCGGACAATGTGATCGCAGCGCTTGGCTTGGGCGAGGCGGCGGGAAAACCGCCGACCGCGCTCAATCCGGCGGTTTTGGCACGCAGGTCTGCACATAAAGCGTGATGACATTCACGCCCGCGCGAGTCGCAGGTTGTTTTGCGCGCCGCCCCGGCTAGATTTCCGCTAACGCGGAGATCGGGACGGTTTTCCGATTCCTCCTACCTGATTACGGAACATGAGCAAGAAGAGCAGCTACAAGGTGGCAATGGTCGGCGCCACCGGCGCCGTGGGCGAGACCCTGCTGGCGATCCTGGCCGAGCGCGAATTCCCCATCAGCGAACTGGTCCCTCTGGCCAGCGAGCGCTCCGCCGGTGAGAAAATCAGCTTCGACGGCAAACAGGTCACCGTGCGCAATCTTGCCGACTACGATTTCGACGGCGTCGACATCGCTTTCTTCTCGGCCGGCGGTTCGGTGAGCCGCGAACACGCGCCGCGCGCCGCTGCCGCGGGCGCCGTGGTGATCGACAACACCTCCGAATACCGCTACCAGGACGATATCCCGCTGGTGGTGAGCGAAGTGAACCCGCACGCCATCGCCGAGTACACCACGCGAGGCATCATCGCCAACCCCAACTGCTCGACCATGCAGATGCTGGTGGCGCTGGCGCCGATCCATCGCGCCGTGGGCATCGAGCGCATCAATGTGGCGACCTACCAGTCGGTGTCAGGCGCCGGTCGCAGCGGCATGGAAGAACTGGGCAAGCAGACCTCCGCGCTGCTCAGCTTCCAGGAAGTGGAAACCAAGAAATTCCCCAAGCAGATCGCCTTCAACGTGATCCCGCACATCGACGACTTCCAGCCCAACGGCTACACCAAGGAAGAAATGAAGATGGTGTGGGAGACGCGCAAGATCCTCGAAGACCGCACCATCCAGGTGAACCCCACCGCGGTGCGCGTGCCGGTGTTCTACGGCCACGCCGAGGCGGTGCACATCGAGACGCGCGAGAAGATCAGCGCCGAGCAGGCGCGCGAGCTGCTGGAACGCGCCGACGGCGTGGTGGTGATGGACGAGCGCAAGGCCGGCGGTTATCCCACGCCGGTGGGTGATGCCGCCGGGCAGGACCCGGTGTTCGTCGGCCGCATCCGCGAGGACATCTCGCACGAGCGCGGCCTGGACATGTGGATTGTCGCGGACAACATCCGCAAGGGTGCGGCGCTCAACGCCGTTCAAATCGCAGAACTTCTGATCGAGGACTATCTGTAATGAAGCATGTGCTGACCGGGTTGGTGATGTGCGCTCTGGTATCCGTGGTACCCGCTCGGGCGGCACAGCCGTCAACCTCGCCGGCTGCACAGGCCGCCGATCAGAAACAGTTGGATCAGGCCATCGAGAAGCAGCAGGCCGCGCTCAAGCAGCTGCAGGGCGACGTGGCGCGTGAAGAAAGCAAGTCTCACGACACCGATGCCAAGCTCAAGCAGCAGGATCAGACCATTGCCGAGCTCCAGGCCCAGCTGAAGGCCGCGAAGGCGGCCCCCCCGTCCACCGGGCATTGAGGGCAGGCGGCGACCCCCGGGTCGCCGTTTTACGAGAACAAGCACCTGCAAAGTGCTGTAAATACTGATCAACGCTATTGTTGATTGGCTTGTATCTAACTAAAGTGACGCCTCGTTGCAGGCGCTGCCGTTTTTCGGCATGCGGATAAGAAAACGTCACGGGGTCGTTCGGGGGAAACACGATGAATCGTTCGTTGAAGCTGTCGATGCTGCTGGCGCTTGCCCTCGGCAGCAGCCAGGCAGCCGCGCTGGAACTGGGTCAGATCCAAGTGAAATCCGCCCTCGGGCAGCCGCTGCTGGCCGAAATTCCGCTCAATCCCGCCAACGCGGCCGAGCTGGAGAATCTCACGGCCCGGCTGGCTTCCTCCGAGGATGCGGCCCAGGCCGGCGTCGCGGCCGGTCCCACGGTTCCCCTTTCCTTCGCGGTGGTGGATGGCGCCAACGGCAAGAAGGTGATCCGCATCACCAGCGCCGCCCCCGTCAATGACCCCTATCTCGACCTGCTGGTCGAAGTGAACAACGCCTCGGGCAAGAGCCTGCGCGAGTTCACGATTTTGCTCGATCCGCCGGGCGCCGCCGTTGCCAGCGTGCCGGCGACGCGTGCGCCGACCCAGTCCAGCGGCAAGTCGTCCCGCCACGCCACGGCGACCCCGCCGGCCGCGACCAGTACCGAATCCACGGCTGCCGCTCCCGCGCCGGCCGCAGAACCCAAGCCGGCCAAGCCCGCGCCGACGCCGCGCGTGGCCGCCAATGGCACGTTCACGGTGGAGCGCGGCCAGACGCTGTCCGCCATCGCCCACGAGACCGCGCCGCAGGGCGTGGACATGAACCAGATGCTGGTGGCCCTGAAGACGGCCAATCCGGACGCCTTCTATCGCGACAACATCAACGCCCTGAAGAGCGGCGCGGTGCTGCGCGTGCCGTCCAAGGAAGACGCCCAGTCCATGACCGCGGAGGCCGCGGTGGCCGAAGTGCGTCGCCAGAACAGCGATTGGCGCTCCGGCGCTGCCCGCACGCCGACCACGGTGGCCGACGCCGGCACCCGCGCCAACGCCACCTCGGCGCCCACCTCGGGTGCGGCCGGTGGCGATCACCTGGCCCTGGTTCCCGCAAAGGAAGGCTCGGACAACGCCGCCGGTCGCGGCAGCAAGGCTGATAAGGCCGCTGCGGAGAAGGGCATGGCGGCGCTGCACCAGGACCTCCTGCGCAGCCAGGAAGCCCTCACTTCGCTGACCAAGCAGGGCGATGAGCTCAAGTCGCGCCTGAAGGACCTGGAAGACATCAACAGCAAGAACGAACGCTTGCTGTCGCTCAAGGACAACGAGATCGCCGAGCTGCAGCACAAGCTGGCGGACGCCCGCAAGACGGGTGGCCAGCCGGCCGCAGCGGCCTCGGCGCTTGCCTCGGCACCCGCCAAGGCTGCCTCGGTGAAGACGGCCGAAGCCGATACCGTGGTGAAGGCCAACGAGCCGGCCACCACGCCGGCGGCAGCTGCAACCGTTGCCGGCGTCACGCCGGCTGCCAGCACCAGCGCACCGGCCCATGCCAGCACGGCAGCGCTCGCCGCCGCCAAGCCCGCTGCGGCCAAGCCTGTAATCCAGGCCAAGCCCGCTCCCGTGGCGGATGAAGAACCTTGGTTCATGCAGACCTGGGCCTGGGGTGCGGGTGCGGCGGTGGTCGTGCTCGGCCTGCTGGCTGCGCTGCGTGGACGCAGCCGCAAGACGGCGGCCCCGGCAGCGGCAGGCGCTTCGTCGCTGGCCGATCGCTTCGGCACCGTCCCCAACGGCGAGGGCCTCAGTGCCGATCCCGATCAGGACGAGCTGCTCGACCAGCTCGCCGAGCATCCGGATGACATCGGCCTGCACCTGGAACTGGTCAGCCTGTACTACAGCCGTCGCGACGTCGATCATTTTGAAGCCGCCGCCGAAGCCATGCATGCGCATATCTCCGACGAGCAGCAGCCGGAGTGGGTGGATGTGATGCACATGGGCGAAGACCTGGTGCCGGAGCATCCGCTGTTTGCCCATGGCGCTGTACATGCACACGCCGACGACGAGCACGAGGCACTGGATCAGTTCGACCTCGGCAACTATGCCAAGGATCACAACGACATCCCGCCGATCCCGACGCCGTCCGTGCAGCATGCGCCGAAGGTCAGCGGCTATCACTTCGACTTTGACCTGACCCCGCGTCCGGCGCAGGGGCAGGCTGGCGCCGCGGCATCGTCCGCCGCGAAGGAAGAACCGGCAGACACGAGCTGGCACTTCGAAGAGCCCGAAGGCGAGACCCTGGTCGAAGAGCACGCGCACAGCGTGAATCACGGCCTGGACCATGATCTGGAAGCGGAAGGCGAGCACACCCTGGGCAACCAGCTCGGCGGTCATTTCACCGACGATCCGGTGGATACCAAGCTCGACCTGGCGCGCGCCTACCTCGACATGGGCGATCCGGATGGCGCACAGGCCATGCTGGACGAAGTCCTGCACGAAGGCACGCAGATGCAGAAGGACGTGGCCAAGCGCTTGCTCGAGAGCATCCGATAAGCAGTGAAGCCGGCGGCTGCGCCGCCTCCGAAGGGTAAATAGTGAAAAACGGCGCCTTCTGGGCGCCGTTTTGCTTTTTCCCTTTACTATTCACTCTTTACCCTTCACTGCTCTCCCATGCGCATCGCTCTAGGCATCGAATACGACGGCACCGAGTTCTCCGGCTGGCAGCGGCTGACCCATGGCGAGACCGTGCAGGGTGCGCTGGAGCGGGCGTTGTCGTTCGTGGCCGCACAGCCGGTGGAAGTGACCTGTGCCGGGCGCACCGATGCCGGCGTGCATGGCCGCTGCCAAGTGGTGCATTTCGACACCGACGTGCAGCGCGACATGCGTGGCTGGATGCTGGGTACCTCGTCCAACCTGCCGAACACCGTCGCCGTGTTGTGGGCGCAGCCGGTCGATCCCATGTTCCATGCGCGCTTTTCCGCGCGCAGCCGCCGCTACTGCTATCGCATCCTCAATCGCCAGGTGCGCGCCGCGCTCGACGCACGCTATGTCACCTGGGAACGCCTGCCGCTCGACGCCGAGCGCATGCATCAGGCGGCGCAGGCCCTGGTCGGCGAACACGACTTCACCGCGTTCCGCGCCATCTCCTGCCAGGCGGCGCATGCGCGTCGCCAGGTGCATGCGGTGAGCGTTCGACGCGAAGGCGAACACGTCATCATCGAGATCGAGGCCAACGCCTTCCTGCATCACATGGTGCGCAATATCGTCGGTTCGCTGCTGCCGATCGGTCGCGGTGAACAGTCGGTGCGCTGGATGCACGAGCTGCTGGAAGGCCGCAGTCGCGACGTGGCTGGTCCGACCGCGCCTGCTTCGGGACTCACCTTTATCGGGCCGCGCTACGAGGCGCAATGGAACCTGCCCGCGGAGGTGACGCAATGACCCGCATCAAGTGCTGCGGCATGACCCGCATTGAGGACGCACTCCTCGCGGCGCAATTGGGTGCCGATGCCATCGGGGTGGTGCTGACGGCGCGCAGCAAGCGCCGTGTCACGCTCGAACAGGCGCAGGCCATCGTGCGTGCCTTGCCGCCGTTCGTGAGTTCCGTGGTGTTGTTGATGGACGACGAAGCGGGCTTTGTTCGCGAGGCGATCGAGGCGATCCAGCCGGATCTGCTGCAGTTTCACGGTGCGGAGTCGGATGACTGGTGCGCGCAGTTCGGGCGTCGCTATCTCAAGGCCATCGCGATGGGCGAGGGCGCTGCCGCATTGCCCGGCCTGCGTCGTTATCCCGGTGCGTCGGGACTGCTGCTGGATGGTCACGGCCTGGGCGAACCCGGCGGTAGCGGCAAGTCGTTCGACTGGTCGCTGATGCCGCGTGACCTGACGCAGCCACTGATACTCGCCGGCGGCCTCACGCCTGCCAACGTTGCCGAAGCCATGCGCATCGCCAAGCCCTGGGGCGTCGATGTGGCCAGCGGTATCGAGTCGGCGTCGGGCATCAAGGATGCGCACAAGCTGGCGGATTTCATCGCGGCAGTCCGCCGGGCCGACGACCAGCGCATGTAAACGCCGGCCCGCTGCTAGCATGGCCGCCAGCCTTGCCGCCCAGGTTTCGCATGCCCGTACCCATCGAAGCATTCCATTACGAAGGCCAGCCCGATGCGCTGCAAGCCATCGTCGGAGGCGATCGTCCGCGGGTCATTCGTGGGTTGGTGAAACACTGGCCGCTGGTCCAGGCGGCGCGCGAGTCGGACCGCTCGTTTGCCGGGCAGCTGATGGCAGCGGACAACGGCTCGCCGGTCGATGCGCTGTTGATGCCGCCCGAGGCGGATGGCGTGGTCGGATATCGCGGCGACGCCGAGGCATTCAATTTCACCCATCACCGCGCATCCGTCACGCAAGTGCTGCAGCGCCTGCTGCAATTTGCCGAGGCCGCTGACGCACCCGGCATGGCCTTGCAAAGCGCTCCCATCGCCGGCTGTCTGCCGGGTCTGCTTGAGCATCACCGCTTGCCGCTGCTCGACGAGGCGGTGAAGCCGCGCCTGTGGATCGGCAATCGCGTCACCACGCCGGCGCACTTCGACGAGTACGAGAACATCGCCTGCGTGGTCTGCGGCGTGCGCCGCTTCACGCTGTTTCCGCCGGAGCAGGTGCGCAATCTGTATATCGGTCCGTTGGACTTCGCGCCGACCGGCGCCGCCATCAGCATGGCGCGCCTGGATCAATTGGATGACCCGCGTTATCCGCGCCTGCAGGAGGCGGTGGCGCATGCGCTGGAGGCCGAGCTCGAGCCGGGCGATGCGATCTATATCCCGCCGATGTGGTGGCATCACGTCGCCTCGCTGGGCAAGCTCAACGCGCTGGTGAACTACTGGTGGAAGCGCACGCACGGCAGCGCTCTGGCGCCGAACACGCGCCTGGGCGGGCTCTTGCATTGCATCCTGCTGTTCAAGTCGCTGCCACCCGCGGAACGTGCCGCCTGGCGCGAGCTGCTCGACTACTACGTGTTCGACGACGAAGATCCCGCGGCGCATATTCCCGCAGAGCGTCGCGGCTGGCTGGGCGAGCTCGACGAGGAACAATCGCGCAAGCTGCTTGAGCGTATTCGCCAGTACCTGTGAGCTTGCGTGATGTTTTCCACAGCCAATGTGGATGCACGCAGGCAAAGCTTGTGGACAAGTGTCCTATCTCGTTGACGGCAAAGATGTCCTGACGCGTTGATGCGAGTTTGCGCATCGCTTGCATCGTCGTCGCGCAGGTTTTCCACAGCGCATGTGGATGCCTGCGGGAAAAGCTTGTGGATAGGTGGGCTATCTCACTGACGCAAAAGCACTCGGCACGCATTGATGCGCAAATGCACAGCGGGTCAGCTGCCTTGTTCGGCGAAGGCGGCCTTCAACCACTCGGCGAGCGGTGCGACTCGCGCATCGGAAACGCGGGCGGACGTGACCAACACCCACTGAGGGCGTATCTCGTGGAACCCCCACGGCGCCAGCAAACGTCCCGATGCCAGATCGCCCGCCACCAGTTGCGCCGGCGCGATAGCCAGTCCGCGTCCCGCCACCGCGGCTTCGATCATGTGATACAGGTGCGGATAGCCCTGTCCCAGCGTCAGCTGTTTTGCGGGCAGGCCCATGCTCTGCGCCCAGTGGTCCCAGGCCTCGGGACGCGATTGCGTATGCAGCAGCATCTGCTCCTGCACGGCCTGCGGGAGACTGCGTGTGAATCGTTGCGCCTTGGCGTAGCCCGGGCTCGCCACGGGGCCGATGCGCTCGTTCGCCAGCACAGTCACCTGCCAGCCGGCCGGCCACGGCGGTTCGCCTGCCATGATCGCCGCGTCGAGTCCGGCCAGTGTTTCATCGAAGCTGGTTTCCTGCGGGCGCAGATGCAGGTCCAGTTCCGGCAGCTCCTCCATCAGTCGTTCGAGGCGGGGAATCATCCAGCGGGCCAGCAGGCTCACCGGGCAACCCAGCACGAACGGCGCATGTGCCGTGCCGGTGCGCAGCTCGTCGCAGGTTTCGCGCAACTGGACGAAGGCCGCCGTGCTGGTTTCGCGCAGGCGCTGACCGGCCGGCGTGAGCGCGAGGCCGCGCCCCTGGCGCTGGAACAGCGACGTGCCCAGGTCTTGCTCGAGTGCGCGAATGTGCCGGCTCACCGCGCCGTGGGTGACATGCAGCTCGGCCGCGGCCCGGCTCACGCTGCCCAGGCGGGCGGCGGCCTCGAAGGCGAGCAAGGCGTTCAGCGAGGGCAGGGCGCGAGGCATGGTACCTGTGAGTTTTCCTGACAGATGGAAGCTATCATATCGCTTTTTGGAGCCGACCCTTTCGAGTAGCTTGGGCCAGGTCTTTCTGTGACTTTCCCGAGTGGCATCCATGAGCAAGATCGACTTCAGCGCCTATCCCGACGAACACGGGCGCTTCGGCAATTACGGCGGCAGCTACGTCGCCGAAACCTTGATGGCGCCCCTGGCCGAACTCACCGAGGCTTATCTGCGCCTGCGCAAGGATCCGGAGTTCATCGCCGAGCTGGATCGCGACCTGAAGTACTACGTGGGCCGTCCCAGCCCGGTGTATTACGCCGAGCGGCTCAGCCAGCACGTGGGCGGCGCGCGCATCCTGCTCAAGCGCGAAGACCTCAATCACACCGGCGCGCACAAGATCAACAACACCATCGGCCAGGCGCTGGTGGCCAAGCGCATGGGCAAGCCGCGCATCATCGCCGAGACCGGCGCCGGCCAGCACGGCGTGGCCAGCGCCACGGTGGCGGCGCGCTTTGGCCTCAAGTGCGTGGTCTACATGGGCGCGGTGGATATCGAGCGGCAGAAGATCAACGTCTACCGCATGAAGCTGCTGGGCGCCGAGGTGGTGCCGGTGACGTCGGGTTCGAAGACGCTCAAGGACGCGCTCAACGAAGCGATGCGCGACTGGGTCACCAACGTGGCCGACACCTTCTACATCATCGGCACCGTCGCCGGTCCGCATCCGTATCCGCTGATGGTGCGCGATTTCAATGCGATCGTAGGACGCGAGGCGCGCGAGCAGGTGCTGGAACAATTCGGCCGACTGCCGGATGTGCTCACGGCCTGCGTCGGCGGCGGTTCCAATGCGATCGGCCTGTTTCACGCGTTTCTCAACGACGAAGGCGTTCGAATCGTCGGCGCGGAAGCGGCAGGCGAGGGCATCGCCACCGGACATCACGCCGCTTCGCTGGCGGCGGGTCGCCCGGGCGTGCTGCATGGCAATCGCACCTATGTGCTGTGCGACGACAACGGTCAGATCACCGAAACGCATTCGGTCTCTGCCGGTCTCGACTACCCCGGCGTGGGACCTGAGCACGCCTTTCTGAAAGATGCCGGCCGCGCGGAATACGTCGGCGTCACCGACGACGAAGCGCTGGAAGCCTTCCATCTGCTGGCGCGCACCGAAGGCATTCTCGCCGCGCTGGAATCGAGCCACGCCGTGGCGCAGGCAATCAAGCTTGCCCGTGAATATCCGAAGGATGGCCTGGTGCTGTGCAACCTGTCTGGCCGAGGCGACAAGGACGTGCACACGATTGCCGCGCGCGAAGGAGTGCAGGTATGAGCCGCATCGACCGCCGCTTCGCCCGTTTGAAGGCCGACCGGCGCACCGGCCTTATCCCATTCGTGACCGCCGGCGATCCGTCGCCGCAGCACGCCGTGGCGCTGATGCATGCGCTGGTCGAGGCCGGCGCCGATGTGATCGAGCTGGGTGTGCCGTTCTCCGATCCGATGGCCGATGGCCCGGTGATCCAGCACGCCAGCGAGCGAGCCATTGAGAAAGGCGTCGGCCTGGCCGACGTGCTTGGCTGGGTCTCGGCATTCCGCCAACGCGATGCCGATACGCCCATCGTGCTGATGGGCTATCTCAACCCGATCGAAATCCATGGCTATGCGCGCTTCGCCGCTGAGGCAGCACAAGCCGGCGTGGACGGCGTGCTGGTGGTGGATTGCCCGCTGGAGGAATCGGCCGTGCTGGAGCCGTTGCGCCAGGCCGGTCTGCAGCAGATCCTGCTGGCCGCGCCGACCACCGCACCCGGGCGTATGGTGCGCTTGTGCGGGTCGGCCGAGGGTTTCCTGTACTATGTATCGTTCGCCGGCATCACGGGCGCGGCACGACTGAGCACTGGCGATATCGCAGCCCGCGTGGCCGATATCCGGTCGATGTCGAAGGCCCCGGTGGCCGTGGGTTTTGGCGTGCGCGACGCGCAGTCGGCCAAGGCCATTGCCGGCTTCGCGGATGCGGTGGTGATCGGCAGCGCGCTCGTGGAGCGCCTGGCCGGCGCGGAAGATGTCGCTGACATCACCGCGCGGGCGAAGGATTTCCTGGCGCCCATCCGCGCCGCGCTGGATGCGCATTGAGAACACGCTGCGTTCATGACGCGGCGTCGCGTCATGAACGTTTGAGGTGTTGCGATGAACTGGCTCCAGAAAATCATGACTCCCCGTGCCCGCACGGATGCCACCGGCAACGCCGGCAAGGGCAAGGTGCCGGAAGGCGTGTGGGAGAAGTGCGGTGGCTGCGGCACGGTGCTCTACCGTCCGGAGCTCGAACGCAACCTGATGGTCTGCCCCAAGTGTGGCCACCACCACACCATCGAGGCGCGCCTGCGCCTGGATGCCTTGCTTGATCCGGGTTCGGCGCAGGAGCACTGGGCCAGCATGGAGCCGAGCGATCCGCTCAAGTTCCGCGACACCAAGAAATACCGCGACCGCATCGTGGCGGCGCAGAAGTCCACCGGCGAGAAGGACGCGCTGATCGCCATGAGCGGTCGCCTCAAGGGCCGCCCGCTGATGGCCGTGGCTTTTGAGTTCAGCTACATGGGCGGCTCGATGGGTTCGGTGGTCGGTGAGAAGTTCACCCGCGCCGCCGAACGCGCCCTGGCCGAGCGCAGCGCCCTCGTGTGTTTCGCCGCCACCGGCGGTGCACGCATGCAGGAGTCGCTGTTCTCGCTGATGCAGATGGCCAAGACCTCCGCTGCGCTGGCTCGCATGCGCGATGCCGGCGTGCCGTACATCAGCGTGCTGACCCATCCCACCACGGGCGGCGTATCGGCAAGCCTGGGCATGCTGGGAGACATCAATGTCGCCGAGCCGAAGGCCTTGATTGGCTTCGCCGGTCCGCGCGTGATCGAGCAGACCGTGCGCGAGACACTGCCGGAAGGCTTCCAGCGTTCGGAATTCCTGCTCGAGCACGGCGCCATCGACCTGATCGTCGATCGCCGCGAAATGCGCGACAAGCTGGCCGACCTGCTCGGCATTCTGATGAAGGCGCCGCGCGTCGCGTAAGCGCCACGCTGCGTTGATATGCAAAAACAGCGCCCACGCGGCGCTGTTTTTTTTGTGCCAAGCCTTCACGACCTCCCTGTGGGAGCGCACCCTGTGCGCGACGGTGCAGCGCGCACAACTCGCACTTTCCACATGCTCCATCGAAGTCGACAGCAAACGGATGCGGGATGCGCGCCTGATCGATACTGAGGCAGCATGCGTCGCGCACAGGGTGCGCTCCCACAGGGAAGTGCCACACAGGAGTGCAGTCTCGAATCTTTTCCACAGTTCTCGTGGATAGCTCCTGCATAAGCCTGTGGACAACTGCATGCCATGGCTTTGCCGACAACGACTTGCGACACCGTGCTGATCTTTTGCTCAGCTGCGCCGATCTTTTCCACAGCGATTGTGGATGTCACTCGCGCAAACCTGTGGATAAGCAACGCAACTCGTTGCTGCGCAAGGCAGTCATTACGCGATGACGAAATAGTGACCAGTGATGCCGGCGCATGACAGGCCGGTTTTCCACAGCTGATGTGGATGGTCGCGAGCAAAGCCTGTGGATAGATGACCTATCTCACTGATGCCAAAGCGATGGCGACGCAGTGATGGCGAAATGCGCAACGCACGCTGCGCTGGTGGGCAAGCGGGCTTTACGCCACCAGCACGTGCAGCGGCAGCAGCCACAACGACAATGCGCCGAGCGCACTGCCGATCACTGTCGCGGCAATCACGTCGCTCGGATAGTGCAGCCCGAGGATCACGCGCGATGCGCCTACCAGTGCGGTGAAGGTCAGCAGCAGCGGCGCGAGCAGCGGATACCAGGCAAGCGCCACGACGGTGAAGCTCACCGCCTGCAGCGTGTGGCCCGAGGGGAAACTGAATTCATCCAGCGGCGGCACATGCGCGATCACGCCGGGGCAGGCGCGGAACGGGCGAGGGCGGCGCGTCCAGCGCTTGAGCAGGCGATAGAGCAGCAGCGCGGTAAGACCGGTAAGGGCCATCTGCGCGGCAGCCAGCAACCCGCGTCGGCCGTCGACCAGGGCCAATACTGCCATCAGCGAATACCAGAACACACCGTCGCCGAGCCGGCTGATGATGCCGAAGAACACGCCGACCGCGCGGCGCGTACCCCAGCGGTTGGCCGCCACGCACATGCGCCGATCGATGGCGAAGCGCGGGCCGGCGGGAAGTTCAGGCGTGTGCAGGGGCGGCAGCGTGCTCATGCGCGTTCTCCTTAGCCAGCTCAGCCAAAAGATGCTCGAACTCGTTGATGACCGCGTCGGGCGAGAGATTGGCGATGCTTGCGTGCGCCGCACGGCCCATGTGCCGGATCAGGCTGGCGTTGGAGGCAAGCATCACGGTCGATTCGATGAAGCTGCGTTCGTTGCCGGCATCGATGCGATAACCGTTCTGGCCGGTGTGCAGATGCTCGCGCGCGGCGCCTTCTTCATAGGCCACCACCGGCAGGCCGGAGGCCAGCGCTTCGAGGATCACATTGCCGAAGGTTTCGCTCAGGCTGGGGAACGGAAACAGATCGGCGCTGGCGTAGTGCTGAGCCAGGGCTTCGCCGCGCTGCATGCCTGCAAAGATGAAATCGGGGTTGGCCTCCTGCAGCGCTGCGCGTGCCGGACCATCGCCGACCCACACATAGCGGGCTTTGGGAATCTGCTGCTGTACGGCGCGAAATGCGCGCACGGCCAGGCCGAGGTTTTTTTCCGCCGCGATGCGCCCGACGTAGAGCACGACCGGCGTATTGCCATCCACGTTCCACTGCTCGCGCAAGGCCGCATTGCGATGGCGCGGATGAAACAGCTGCGTGTCGACAGCGCGGCGCAGCAGGCGGGCGGTATCCACGCCGAGCGCGTTCAGTTCGTTGGCGAGCGCTTCGGTGGGCACCAGGGTGGCGGCGGCGCGACGATGGAAGTTGCGCAGATAGTTGCGCACGATCGGCGTGAGAAAGCCTACGCCGTAGTGGTCGGCATACGCGTCGAAGCGGGTGTGGAAACCGGTGGCGGTCGGAATACCCAGGCGCTTGGCGGTGCGTACGGCTGACCAGCCCAGCGGACCTTCGGTCGCGACGTAGATGGCATCGGGGCGCAGCCGCGTCCAGCGGTCACGCAGGAGGCCTCCGGCAGGCAGACCGAAGCGCAGGCCCGGATAGCGTGGCAGCGATGCGCCGCGCACTTCCAGCGTGACGATGCCGGGTTCATCCTTGAAGGGGGTTTGCTGACGGGGACGTATCAGGTCGACCGTGTGTCCCTGCGACGCCAGTCCGGCGGCGAGGCTGTGCACGGTCAGTGCCACGCCATTGATTTCGGGTGGATAGGTTTCGCTGACTATGCCGATGCGCACTAGGGAGTACCGTTTGCTGGCCCGGCGCAGATTCCTCTGGTGGCGTTGCGGGGTCGTGGCGCAGGTATGACGCCCACATGACGGCCGTCGCGGCAGGTGTCGTCTGCGCACGCGCCCTTAGCGTTTCCATGGGTACACTCCAACCCTCTTGTCATGAAGGAGACATGCCGATGAAACGCTTTTTGCTCGCTGTTGCGCTTGCCGGCCTCACCGGCGGTCTGTTTGCCGCCGATGCACCGGGCCTGCCCGTGACGAAGGCGCCGGCGGGCGCCGAGGTCTACATCATTTCACCCAAGGACGGCGCCATCGTCGGCCAGGAAGTGACCGTGCAGTTCGGCCTCAAGGGCATGGGCGTGGCACCGGCGGGCGTGAAGAAGGAAGGCACCGGCCATCACCACCTGCTGGTGGATGTGAAGGAGCTGCCGGCCGCTGGCCAGCCCATCCCGAAGGACGATCAGCACCTGCACTTCGGCAACGGCCAGACCGAAACCACGCTGAAGCTGGCGCCGGGCAAGCACACGCTGCAGCTTGAGCTGGCCGATGAAAACCATATTCCGTTCGAACCGACGATCGTCTCCAAGGCCATCACCGTCACGGTGAAGTAAACCGTCCCAGGAACACCGACACGCCCAGGCTGACCATCCACAGCTGGGCGTGTCCGGCTACGCGGGCGCGCAGGCCGCCATCGAGCTGCACGCGCCGGTTCAGCTGCCAGGCCACGCCGGAGCCAGCCTCGGTGCCGCTGCGTTCACCCCGTTCGTGCACTTGGGCCAGCTCGACGTAGCCCACCATCGACTTGTTCAGCACGTGGCTCTCGTTGAGCGCGAAGGTGCTTTGCCCGTCGCTGCCGCTGGCCGTCTGTTCGAGATAGGCGCCGACGCCGTCGTTGTCGGTGATCTGCCGGTTGATGTCCACGCCCAGCAGGTATTGCCGGTGCTCGTTGCGCACGGCGCGATCGCCATCGGTGAATTCCACGCTGCCCAGCACGCCCCAGGTCCACTTCGCATCGGCTTTGTCGGGCGCGAATTTGAGCGCGAGGATGGTGTCGCCGCGGCCGTGGTCCCAGCTGTCGAGGCCGGGGCCGGTGGTGTGGATCGCATTGAACGGCGAGGTACCCAGCTGGGCCTCGAACGGACCGCCAAGGCCGAGTCGGACCAGGCTGTCCGTGGTGTATTGGGACTGGATCTGGCCGCTGCCCAGGTTGTCCCGGGTCCAGGTCGGAAGGCCTTGCTCGATGGTCACGTCCCCGGCATTGAGCGCTACCGGCGTGAAGCCAAGGCCGGGGCGGTCATAGCCTGGATTGTCGTCCGCGTGGGCGGCGTTGATTGCCAGCAAGCACGCCCATGCCGCCAAAAAAGCGACTGCGCGTGGGACCACGGTGATCCGTGGTCGGTTCTTGCTGCGGTATCGGCTAAAATTTCCCACTTCCTTATCGTCCCCGTCCAAGCAGCCCATGACCGTCCGCACCCGTTTTGCCCCCAGTCCCACCGGTTTCCTGCATATCGGCGGTGCCCGCACGGCGCTGTACTGCTGGCTGGAGGCACGCCGCCGCGGTGGTGAATTTGCGCTGCGCATCGAGGATACCGACCGCGAGCGCTCCACCGAAGAGGCCGTGCAAGCCATCCTCGATGGCATGAACTGGCTCGGGCTGACGCACGATGAAGGTCCGGTTTACCAGACGGCGCGCCTGGAGCGCTACAAGCAGGTCGCGGACGAACTCCTGAAGGCCGGGCTGGCGTACTACGCGTACGAGTCCAAGGACGAGATCGAGGCCATGCGCGAGGCCGCCTACGCCAAGGGCGAGAAGCCCCGCTACAACGGCTACTACCGCGATCGTAACGAGCCCTACCGCGACGATCCGAACCGAGTGATCCGCTTCAAGAACCCGCTGGAAGGCACGGTGGTGTTCGAGGACAAGGTGAAGGGCAGGGTGGAGTGGGCCAACGCCGAGCTCGACGACCTGGTGATCTTCCGCTCCGATGGCTGGCCAACCTACAACTTCGCCGTGGTGGTCGACGATATCGACATGGGCATCACCGAGGTGATCCGTGGCGACGACCATGTCAACAACACGCCGCGCCAGATCAATATCTACAAGGCACTCGGCAAGCCCGTGCCGGAGTTCGCACACCTGCCGATGATCCTCGGCCCGGATGGCCAGAAGCTCAGCAAGCGCCACGGCGCGGTGAGCGTGATGCAATACCGCGACGACGGCTTCCTGCCGCACGCGCTGCTCAATTATCTGGTGCGCCTGGGCTGGTCGCATGGCGATCAGGAGATCTTCTCCGCCGAGGAGATGGTCAAGCTGTTCGACATCGGCGACGTCAACAAGGCGGCCTCGCGCTTTGACGTGACCAAGTTGTCGTGGCTCAACCAGCATTACCTGAAGACCGAAGAGCCCGCGGCCATTGCGCCGGAATTCGAATGGCACCTCACGCAGGCCGGCATCGACTTCAGCAAGGGCCCGAACCCCGCCGACGTCATCGTCGCGCTGCGCGATCGCGTGCAGACGCTGAAGGAAATGGCCGAGCGCGCCAAGATCTGGTACGGCCCGATCACCGAGTGGGACGACAAGGCAGTCGCCAAGCATCTGCAGAACGACAGCGCCGTGGCGGTGCTCACCGAGGCAAAGAGCCTGATCGCAAACGTCGAATGGAAGCCCGAGCCCATCCACGGCGTGATCGAGCAGATCGCCGCCAAGCTCGAACTCGGCATGGGCAAGATCGCCCAGCCGCTGCGCGTCGCGATGACCGGCACGCAGGTGTCGCCATCGATCGATCACACCATTTATCTCGCGGGTCGCGAGGTGGCATTGCAGCGTATTGATGACGCCATCGCCAAGGCGAAGGGTTGATGATCCTCTCCATGCGCGGCCATCACTGAACCGCCATGGAGGAATTGCTCGCCAAAGCCACGCAAGGCGTCGACCCGGATGCGCCCGACGCCTTCCTGCACATCTTCCTCAACCTGATGGGCCTGGTGCCGTGGGTGGCGCTGTTCTGGTGGAGCGTGCTGTTTATGGTGGTGGGCGCGCTCCTGGGCTGGTGGCGTGGGCGCACGGTGGAGGGCGTCGTGCTGGCGGCCGTGCTCGGCCCGATTGGCTGGGTGGTCATTGTGTTGAGGCCGCGGCCCAAGCCCAGGGCGGTGCCGCCGCCGTTGCCATCGCGCCGTTGAGCCGGCTTGCGATGGGCTGCAACAGGCCTCACATAGACGTCGGTGTATGATGGTTTCCGAGGTGAATCCATTGAGTCATGCCGTAGACAAACCGCACACGCATCACCATCACCACGACGACGCGCAAAGCTTCGTGCGTGCGGTGGAGCATGCCAGTGAGGAACGCGGTCTCCGGTTGACCCCTCTGCGCAAAGAGGTGCTCGAACTGGTCGCCGCCGCCGGCAAGCCGGTGAAGGCGTACGACCTGCTCGATCAGCTGCGCGAGCGTCACGGCAACGCGGCGCCGCCCACGGTGTATCGCGCGCTCGATTTCCTGCTCGAGCACGGCTTCATCCACAAGCTGGAATCGATCAACGCCTTCGTCTCCTGCCATCACCCGGCCGAGGCGCACCAGGTGCCGTTCCTGATCTGCGACAACTGTTCCAGCGCCCAGGAAGTGTGCGACGAACGCGTGGCGGAGCTGATCGAGGCACAGGCCAAGAGCTTTGGCTTTCGGCCCCAGGCGCAGACGCTGGAAGTGCACGGTCTGTGCAAACACTGCCGCAAGAGCTGACTGCCGCCGCCTGAATGACCGTGGCCGGAAGGTTTGCGTTCATGGCGTTATAATGTAACATGGCGTCAATGGGTCACCTGACGACCCCTATGCTCCGTGCCGGTCCCCGATCCGATGGCAGCTCCCCAGCAGCACAACAATCGCTTTTGGTCTCTGGCTGACCGGGTAGGTGCGACAGCATCCTTCCTTTGCGCCATCCACTGCGCGGCGCTTCCGTTCGTGCTGGCGATACTTCCGTTCATTGGGCTGGGTTTCCTTGCCGACCACGCCTTCGAGCGTGGCTTCGTGATGTTTGCCTGCGCGCTGGCGCTGATCAGCCTGGTCAGCGGTTATCGACATCACCACCGGCCGCTGCCTTTGCTACTGGCGCTGCCGGGCCTGGCGTTGTTGATCTTCGGGGTCACCTTCGCCGAGAAATTCGGCATCGGCGTGCATAGCGTGATGGTCACCTGCGGCGGCTTGCTCGTGGCAAGCGCGCACTTCGTGAACTTGCGCACGCAGCGTGCGCTGCACATTCACGGTCCGCAGTGTGCTCACTGAACGTCACGGCGGAAAGGGCCGTGATTGTGTAACGGGGCCCGTGATTCCTAGCATTTGCGCATGAGTTCCGCCCACGCCCACAGCCACGATCATTCCGCCCATGACCATGCCCACGGTCATGCGCATGATCACGCTCACGACCACGCGCACGGCGGCATCAGCGGCCGAGAGAAAAAACTGATCTTCGCGTTTGTGCTCACCGCCGTGATGATGGTGGTGGAAGCGGTTGGCGGCTTCTGGTCCGGCTCACTGGCATTGGTGGCCGACGCCGGCCATATGCTGATCGATTCGCTGGCGCTGCTGCTCGCTGTGGCGGGGGCGTGGTTTGCCCGTCGACCGGCCGATGCGCGTCGCAGCTACGGTTACGGCCGCCTTGAAGTGCTCGCCGGCTTCGTCAACGCGCTCACTCAATTTGTGCTGGTGGCGTTTATTGCGTACGAAGCGGTGACGCGCCTGTTCGAGCCCACCCATATCCTGTCCGGCATGATGCTGGTGGTTGCACTGATCGGCCTGGTGGCCAATGTGCTGGTGCTGAGCACGCTGCACGGACACGCCCACGACGACGTCAATCTCGCTGGTGCGACGCTGCACGTGCTGGGCGACCTGCTCGGTTCGGTGGGCGCGGTCGCTGCCGCGCTGCTGGTGCGCTGGCTGGGCTGGAACTGGGCCGACCCGGTGCTGTCGCTGCTGGTCTCGCTGCTGATCCTCAACAGCGCGTGGCGCCTGCTGCGCCGTTCCGCGCACATCTTGCTGGAAGGCGTGCCCGAGGGCATGGATACCGGCGATGTGGCGGAGGCGCTGCGTGGCGCCGACGCAAGCATCCGCGATGTGCATCATCTGCACGTATGGCAGCTCGCTTCGGGTTCGCGCATGGCGACCTTGCACGCTGAATTGCACGAGGGTGCGAGCAGTACGACAGCGATCCGATCCATCAACGGCGTGCTGGCCGAACGCTTCGGCATTCAACACGTTACGGTGCAGATCGACGTCGAGCGCTGTCCCGACGAGCTGCGCGGCTGTGCTGGCCCCGGTTGTCGCTGACTATTGCGCTTTGGGCGGTCGCTGATACGATGGTTGGCCGTATTCACCCTAACGAATCAAGGAGTTCCCTCATGGGCAAGGGCGATCGCAGGACCCGTCGTGGCAAGACCTACCGTGGCAGCTACGGCAATAGCCGCGCTCACTCGCTGCAGCCGGCCGTAGCCGGTAGCAAGACGACCGTGACCAAGCCGGCTGCCGCCAAGAAGGCCGCGCCGAAGAAGAAGTCGGCCTAAGCGCCTGACTTCACAAGAAGGCCCCCGCTGAGCGGGGGCTTTTTTTTGCCTGAAAACCGCTCAGGCGGCCGCCTGGGCCTCGCCGCCGATGAAAACCTTGCGCAGGGCATGGCTGCCGCCGATCCAGTAGCACAGCTCCGCAGGCTGGTTCACGTTCCATACGGCCAGATCCGCCCGCTGTCCGGGCGCAAGCGTGCCACGGTCGCTGAGACCGAGCGCTCGCGCTGCATGGACGGTGACGCCGCGCAGCGCCTCTTCGGGCGTGAGACGGAACAGCGTGCACGCCATGCCGGCGGCGAGCCGCAGCGAGAGCAGGGGCGAGGTGCCCGGATTGCAGTCGGTAGCGACGGCCATGGCCACGCCGTGTTCGCGCAAGCCAGCAATGGGCGGCAGCTTGGTTTCGCGCAACGCGTAGAACGCTCCCGGCAGCAATACCGCCACCGTGCCCGCGGCAGCCATGGCGCGCATGCCGCTGTCGCTGAGATATTCGAGATGGTCGGCGGACAAACCGTGATAACGGGCGACCAGCGCCGCGCCATCGAGATCGGAAAGCTGCTCGGCATGCAGCTTCACGGGCAAACCCAGCTGCGTGGCACGATCAAATACGCGGCGCGTTTCCTCGAGCGTGAAGCCGATGTTTTCGCAGAAGGCATCGACCGCATCGACCAGGCCGTCGGCGGCAAGCGCAGGCAGCATCTCGTCGCATACCAGGGATACATAGGTCTCGCGATCTTCGCGATATTCGGGCGGCAGTGCATGCAGGCCCAGAAAGCTTGTGCGCACCGTGATGCCCAGCGCTTTGCCCAGACGCCTCGCCACGCGCAGCATGCGGCGCTCGGTTTCCAGATCCAGCCCGTAGCCGGATTTGATTTCCAGCGTGGTGACGCCATCGGCCATCAATGCATGGGCGCGCGGCAACGCTTGGGCAAACAGCTCGTCCTCGCTGGCAGCGCGAGTGGCTTTCACCGTGGACACGATGCCGCCGCCGGCGCGCGCGATCTCTTCGTAGGTGGCGCCATTGAGGCGCAGGTCGAACTCATGCGCGCGGTTGCCGCCGAACACCAGATGCGTATGGCAGTCGATCAGGCCGGGCGTGACCACCGCGCCGCCGAGGTCTTCCACTTGCGATGCGAGCGAGCTGGCATCGCCTGGCAGCGACGCCTCCGGTCCTACCCATGCAATGCAACCTTGATGCATCGCGATGGCGCCGTGTTCGATCAAGCCATACGGTTTATCGCCAGCGAAAGTGGCCAGCGTTGCGTTGATCAGCAGAGAGTCCCAGGGTGGCGTCATGACGGTCGGTGATCAGTGGGTTTGTCAGGAGAAGTGGATTCCGGCGGAAGCAGGGGCGTCGCGGGATCTTCCACGATCGGTGGCGCTTCGTTGAAGGCTTCGTCGTCATGCGCTTCTTCAGCGGCACGTCGCGCGCGTTCCAGTTCATAGCCTTCGATCAGCTTGTCCGCCAGCGCGCGGTAGACCGGCTTGCGCGACAGCAGCGACGAAGCAGCGCGCGCCAGCAGGCAAGTGGCCATGATCGGCAAGACCATCTGCTGGTTGTCGGTAAGCTCCATCGTGATCACCGTGGCGGTGAGCGGCGCCTGGGTGACGCCGGACAGATAAGCGGCCATGGCGAGCAGGGCGACCGCGGACGGATCAACCCCCGGCAGGATGGCGCACAAGTTATTGCCCAGCCCCGCACCCACGGCCAACGCCGGCGAGAAGATGCCGCCGGGAATGCCGGCCCAGTACGAAGCGATATTGCCGAGAAACTTCAGCACGCCAAAGCTGGATACCGTGTCGGCATGGCCTTGCAGGATGTCCTTGGCCTGCGCATAGCCGGTGCCGTACAAGCCGGTATTGGTCAGCTGGCTGAGCAAGACCAGCGCAAGCCCGCAAGCTCCCGCAAACAGCACCGGCTGGCGTGCGCGCAGCCGACCGACGACACCGCGCAAGCCGGTATCGCTGGGCAGAATCAGGCGCGCGAACAAACCACCGGCCAGTCCACACACGATGCCCGTGGCCAGCACCGCCCACCATGCCTTGCCCAATGGCAGGCCGATGTCGAAATGACCGAAGTAGGCGTAATTGCCGAGGATGCCCAAGGAAACGAGGCCGGCGATGAAGACCGCGGTGAGCAGAATGCCGCTCACGCGATGTTCGAACGAGCCACTCATCTCTTCGATCGCAAACACGATGCCCGCCAGCGGCGTGTTGAATGCCGCCGCCAGACCGGCCGCGGAGCCGGCGAGGATGAAACGCCCGGCGGCAGCAGGTTCGTCGAAACCGAAGCGACGTCCCAGCGAGTACAGCAAACCCGCACCCACGTGCACGGTTGGACCTTCGCGTCCCACCGATGCACCGCCAAGCAGTGCGGCAAGCGTGAGGCCCATCTTGCCGATGGCGATGCGCAAGGAAAGCAGGCTTTGCCGAAAACCTTCGTCCTCGACTTTCAGCGCGGCAATCGCTTGAGGAATACCTGAGCCTCGCGTTGGCCTGAGTGCTCCTTCTGTGAGCCACGCGAGCAGGGCAAACGTGACCGGTGTGATCAGGAAAGCCCAGAACCGGTTGTGCGTGACCACACCGTGGAACGTGTTGAACGCCCAGTCGGCCGCCTGGGTGAAGCCGATTGCCGCCAGTCCGACCAGCACCGCGCCGCCCCAGAACAGCACGCGACGCCGCCACTGGATCGGCGAAAACAATTCCGATCCGGCCAGTTGCTGGAAACGCCCGGCGACGGACGACGGGCGTGCGGGTTCTTTGTCCGCGTCGCTCACGAGGACGGCTCGGACTTGCGGGTCCAGCGGGTTTCGTAAAGATCGAAACGGCGGTCCTTGAGGTTTTGCACGGCGCCGGCATTGCGTGCGCGCGCCAGGCTTTCCAGGTGCAGATCGGCGAACAGCACGGTTTCGATATTTGGCGTGGAGTCGGCGGCAATGCCGTCGCGTGCAAACGGAAAATCGCTGGGCGTCAGGATGCAGCTCTGGCCGTACTGAATGTCGAAGTTGTTCACGCCGGGCAGGTTGCCCACGTTGCCGGATAGCACCACGTAGCACTGGTTCTCGATCGCCCGCGCCTGCGAGCAGTAGCGCACGCGCAGGTAACCTTCGCGCACGTCCGTGCAGAACGGCACGAACAAAATCAGTGCGCCCTGGTCGGTGAGATGGCGCGCCACTTCGGGGAATTCCGAGTCGTAGCAGATCATCACGCCGATCGGGCCGCAGTCGGTCTGGATGGTGGCCGCGGTGTCGCCGCCGGTGATGTTCCACACGGTGCGTTCGCTGGGCGTGGGGTGGATCTTTTCCTGCTCATGGATCGAGCCGTCGCGCAGGCATACGTAGCAGACATTGTGGATGTCGCCGTTGGCCTGTTCGGTCGGGTGCGATCCCGCCACGATGTTGATGTTGTAGTGCACGGCCAGCCGGCTGAAGAGCTCCTTCACCTGCGGCGTGTACTGGCTGAGCATGCGGATCGAATCGACCGGCGACAGCTCCTCGTTCTCGATCGACAGCAACTGCAGCGTGATGAGTTCGGGGAAGGTGACGAAGTCCGCGTTGTAGTCGGCAGCGATGTCGGTGAAGTATTCCACCTGGGTGGCGAATTCCTCGAACGAGCGGATGCGCCGCTGCTGGTACTGCACGGAGGCGACGCGCACCATGTCGGGCAGTCGCTGCGTCGAGGGAATCGAGGGGATATCCGGGTGATCGAGCAGCTGCGGATTGCGCCACACCAGATGCGCCGCATAGCCCAGCGACTCATAGTCGGACGGCACGTAGCCGCGCAGCAGGCCGACCACTTCGAACTCGTTGCTGAGCTGGAAGCTGAGCGTGAGGTCGCGGCGTTTGCCTTCGACCACGGCCTGCACATAGGCCTCGGCGCTGCCGTAGCGATGCAGATTGCGCGCAAGCCCGGGAATGCGTCCGCCGAACACGATGCCGCGCAGTTTCAGATCAGTGCACAGCCGCTTGCGCGCCTGGTATAGACGCTGGCCGATGCGCATATTGCGGTAATCGGGATGCACCACCACTTCCATGCCGTACAGCCAGTTGCCGTCGCGGCGATGGCGTGAGGCCATGCCGCCGCCGGTGATCTGCATCCATGTGTGCGGGGCGAGCGCGGTCTTTTCGTCGATGCGGAACGTGGCGCAATAGCCGACGATCCTGCCTTCGTATTCGACCACGAACTGGCCTTCCGGGAAGTGCGTCTGCTGGGAGCGCAGCATTTCCGCGGAGTGTCCCCATTCGGGCGTATAGACGCGGGCGGTGAGGTCGACCAGTGCGGGTACATCGGCGGCCTTGGCCTGCCTGACCAGCAGCTTGGGCGTGCGTTCCTGAGATTTTTTGGCCATTGCCGCATTATGCCGCAGCGATGTGAACGGCGCGGGGTGGCGAGCGGTTACACTCGAAGTCTGTCCTTACGGAGCTTGCTCATGGCAGCCACCATCCCGACCCGCTACGCCGCCGACCGACTCTGGACGCCGCAGGGCTGGAGCTCTGACGCCGTGTTGGATATCGATGATGGCGGCATGCTGGTCGAGGGATCGGGAGGGCACGCCGAGCGCCTCGGCCGATGGGTGCTGCCCGGCATGCCCAACCTGCATTCGCATGCGTTCCAGCGCGCCATGGCGGGTCTGGCCGAACGCAAGGGCAAGAGCGACGACAGCTTCTGGACCTGGCGCGAAACCATGTATGCGTTCGCCGCCACCATCGGCCCGGACGAATTGCAGGCCATCGCCGCGCAGCTCTACGTGGAGATGGTCAAGAGCGGTTACACGCAGGTCTGCGAATTCCACTATCTGCATCACCAGCCCGATGGCACGCCGTACGCGCAGCCCGAGGCGATGTCGCTGGCCTTGATCGAAGCGGCGCGCGAGGCAGGCATCGCGCTGACCTTGTTGCCCGTGCTGTACATGAGCGGTGGTTTCGATGGCCGTCCGCTGGCGCCGCGTCAATGCCGCTTCGGCCACGACGTGCCGTCCTATCTGCGCCTGCTCGAAAGCCTGCGCAAGCACGAGAGCGACAAGCTGCGTGTCGGCATCGCCTTGCATTCGCTGCGCGCGGTGCCGGAGGATGCCTTGCGTACGGTGCTCGCCAACGATGCGGCCAGTAAGTGCCCCATCCACATCCATATCGCCGAGCAGATCGGCGAGGTGCAGGATTGCCTGGCCACGCGCGGCGCGCGTCCGGTGGAATGGTTGTTTGATCACGCCCCGGTGGATGCACGCTGGACGCTGATCCACGCCACGCATTTGACCGACAAGGAAACGCTGCAGATCGCGCGTAGCGGCGCCGTGGCTGGTCTGTGCCCCACCACGGAAGCGAATCTCGGTGACGGGTTGTTTCCGCTGGCGGCTTATCTGGACGCGAACGGCACGCTTGGCATCGGTTCCGATTCGCATATCTCCGTGTCGCCGGTGGAAGAATTGCGCTGGCTGGAATACGGCCAGCGCCTGGCGACGCGTCATCGCAATATCGCCGGACGTCATCAGGGCGACAGCGTGGGCGAGACCTTGTGGCGTGCCGCCTTGCGCGGCGGTGCAACGGCTTCGGGATTGCCGATCGGCGAATTGCGCCCGGGCGCGCGCGCCGATCTGATCGTGCTGGACGATCGCGCACCCTTGCTTGCCGCACGCGACGAACGTTCGCTGATCGACAGCTTCCTGTTCGCCGGCAACGCGCCGCTGGTGCGCGATGTGATGGTGGGCGGCGAATGGATGGTGCGTGGCTTCACCCATCGCGATGAAGATCGCATTGCCGCGCGCTACCGCACGGTGATGGAACGGCTCGCCCAGCAGCACTGACGCGCAAGGATCAAGTCAGCATGAACGGTGGCTGCGATTTCGATGAATCGCAGCCATCAAAAGCGGGTGTTCGCGTCATCGGGTTTTTCGAGACCGGCGTTCTCCGGATCGAACCCACCCGAAGGAGAACACCATGCGTCGACTCATGCTGATCGGTCTCGGCCTCGCCGTCATGTTCAGCGCGAGCGTGTCACTCACCGGCTGCGTGGTGGTCGCGCCGCGACCGCACTATGCAGCGCGGGTCTGGGTGCCGGCTTACTACGCCCCGGGCAATGTCTATATTTCCGGTCACTGGCGTTCGTGAGCCGTCGCCAGGACAGCGCAGTGCTGGCGTAGGTGCTCGATGAAGGCGCGTAACTTCGGGGGCACCTGCAGCCGGCTGGGGTAATAGAGATAGAAGCCGTCGAACGGCGGCAACCAGTCGTCGAGCACGCTTTGCAGGCGGCCATCGGCCAGCGCTGCACGCACGGAAGGCTCCACCATATGCGTGAGCGCCAGGCCGTCGATGGCAGCGCGTATCGCCATGCTGGGGTCGTTGGTGGTGATGGGGCCGTCCACGTCCAGTTCGAACCACTGTCCCTTGGACGCACCCGTCGGGTGCGCAAACTCCCAGCGATAGATCGCGTTGCTGCTGAAGCGGAAGCGCACGCAGTCGTGCGTGGACAAGTCGCGCGGATGGATGGGGCGTCCGTGCACGGCGAAGTACGCAGGCGATCCCACCACCACGGCACGCTGCGGGCCGCCCAGCGGCAAGGCCACCATGTCGCGCGCCAGGCGTTCGCCCAGGCGGATGCCGGCGTCGAAACCATCGGCGATCAAATCGGTGAGGCGGTTCTCGATCTGGATATCCAGCTTCACTTCCGGCCATGCGCGCATGAAGGAGGCCACGCAGGGTGCGATCAGGTGATCGAGCACCATCTGCGGTACGGCGATGCGCAGCGTGCCGGCGGGTCGGTCGCCGTGCTGGCGCAAGGCGTCGATGGCGTCGTCGATTTCGCTTAAGGCGGGGGCGATGCGTTCGAGGAAGGCGTGGCCCGCCTCGGTCAGCCCCACGCGGCGCGTGGTCCGGTGCAGCAGGCGCACGCCCACATGGTCTTCCAGGTGCCGCAGCGTCTGGCTGAGCGCAGAGGGGGTGACCTCCAGCTCGGCGGCGGCACGGGTGAAGCTCCCATGGCGGGCGATCAGGCGGAAGGCGCGCAGGGCGGTCGCGTGGTCCTGAGCCATTAATTAGCCTCGCTTAATAACGCATGCACAAGATGCCGATTTTTCCCCGTAATGGCAAGGCGCATGCTCTGCCCATCCGCACCAGCCACCATCACGGGAGTTCGCCATGTCGCTCGATGCCTACTACACCCTCGGTCGCTCCGGCCTGCGCGTCAGCCGCCTCGCCCTGGGCACCATGACCTTCGGTGACAACTGGGGCTGGGGAGCGGCGCAGGACACCGCCCGCGCCATGTTCGACCGCTATCTGGAGGCCGGCGGCAATTTCATCGATACCGCCGACCTGTATACCGATGGCGCCAGCGAGGAGCTGCTGGGCCAGTTCGTGGCCGATAGCGGCACCCGCGACCGCGTCGTGCTGTCGACCAAGTTCAGCTACAACGCCCAGCCCGGCAACCCCAATGCCGGCGGCAACGGCCGCAAGAACATCCTGCGCGCCGTGGAAGGCTCGTTGCGCCGGCTGCGCACCGACTACATCGATCTCTACCTGCTGCACACCTGGGACCGGCTGACGCCCGCCGAAGAGGTCGTACGCACGCTCGATGATCTGGTGCGCGCCGGCAAGGTCCGCTACGCGGGTCTGTCGGATGTGCCGGCCTGGTACGCCTCGCGCGCGCAGACGTATGCCGAGGCGCATGCGCTGACTCCGCTGGTGAATCTGCAGCTGGAGTACTCGCTGATCGAGCGCCACATGGAACACGAATTCGTGCCCATGGCCGCCGAACTGGGCATGGGCATCACCGCGTGGAGTCCGCTCGGCATGGGCTTGCTGTCGGGCAAGTACAAGCCCGGTGCAGCGGGCGACGGCCGCCTGGCGAAGATCTCGGGCGCACCGGGTTTCGACCGCTTCACCGAACGCAACTGGGCGATCGTCGCCGCGCTGGAAGAGGTGGCCGCCAAGCTGGACAAGCCGATGGCGCAGGTCGCGCTCAACTGGGTGGCCACGCAGCCGGGCATCGCCTCGGTGATCGTCGGCGCCACCAAGCTGGCTCAACTGGATGACAACCTCGCTGCGCTGTCGTTCGACATCCCGGCCGACTTGCGTGCCCGCTTGAACGAAGCGAGCGCTCTGGAGCCGACGTTCCCGTACTGGTTCTTCGGCGACGTGCAGCAGTCGCGCATCCATGGCGGCGTGGCCGTGGGCAGCAAGCCGGAGAGTTATGCGCACAAGGTCTTCGTGCCGGCGGCGCAACAGGCAGGCTTCAAGGCCGATTGATCGCCGATTAGCCTGTTGTAGGAGCGCACTTGTGCGCGACAAACCTACGGAGCGGTACCCACGTGACTCCGCGGTCGCGCACAAGTGCGCTCCTACAAGGGGATTGAGGTCCCACAAAAAAACGGCGCCAGCATGCAGGCTGGCGCCGAGTTTCTTACCTGGCGCGGAGAAGGCGCCGTTACGTTGTTATGCCGTCGTCCGAACCGTTACTGGGCCGAGGACGAACCCGAGGTCGGGTGCGTGGCCTTGAACTGTTCCCACTGCTGGTGACGTGCAACCTGCTGGGCCTTGAAGGTGGCCAGCTGGGCCTGCTGGGCGGGGGTGAGGATGGCGTAGACCTGGGCGCGGATCGCGGCGCGCTGCTGCACGCGGGCCGTGGTGGCGGCGCCTTCGGCCTGGGCCAGGGCGGTAGCCGCGGACTGGTAACCGGAAGCATTCGGAGCCATCTGCTCGAACGCTTCACGCTGCTGGCGCAGCGCCTGACGCTGGGCCTTACCCTGCGAGAAGGAGCTCTGCATGATCTGCTTGATGCTGGCCTTCTGGGCGTCGCTAAGGTTCAGCTTGCTGTACGCCTCAAACGCGCCGTGGCCATGACCGTGACCACCGTGCGGGCCACCGTCCTGAGCGGAGGCGATGGCGAACGGAGCGAGAGCAACAGCCGAAGCGAGCACCAGAGCGAGAGAGATGTTCTTGCGCATGGGGATTACCTGTGTCGTGGTGGAGGGGTCTTGCGTGGTGCCTATTTGACGACAGCGCTATGTGTATGTTCTTTGCGGGAAGGTAAAGAACGGTAAAGCCGGTGGAGCAAGTTCCTTCGCACCGCTTGAATGGCCCTCCAGGCACCAGAAAAATCCCCGACATGCCCCGAATCCTCATCGTTGACGACGACCGCGCACTGGCTGAACTGCTGGCTGAATACCTGCGGCGCGAGGGCTTCGTGGTGGATGTCGCGCACGACAGCGAGGCCGGCCTTGCGCAGCTTCACAACCCGTCGACGCGCCCGGACCTGCTGATCCTCGACGTGATGATGCCGGGGCGCGACGGCCTGGACACGCTGCGCGAGCTGCGCCTCAAGCATCGCCTGCCGGTGATCATGCTGTCGGCCAAGGGCGAGCCGGTGGATCGCGTAATCGGTCTGGAACTGGGCGCGGACGATTACCTCACCAAGCCCTGCCTGCCGCGTGAATTGCTGGCGCGCGTGCGTGCCCAGCTGCGACGCAATACGCCGGCCACGGCGGGCACGCTGCAAGTGGGCGTGCTGCGACTGGAGCCGGGCGAGCGTCGCGCCTATGTGGGTGAGCAGGAGTTGTCACTCACAGGCGCGGAATTCCAGCTGCTGCTCGCACTCGCTCAACGCACCGGCGAGCTGGTCGATAAGTCCACGCTCACGCGCATGGCGCTGGGCCGCGAGCTCGAGCGTTTCGATCGCAGCATCGACGTGCACGTAAGCCGCCTGCGGCACAAGCTGGCCGAAGCGTCGCCGCAGGCGCCACGCATCGATTCCGTGCGCGGTGCGGGCTACAGCCTCGTGGCGGGTGGCGCGTGAGTCCGTTCAAGAGCTCGCTTTACTGGCGCGTGTTGATCAGCTTCTGCGCCGCCAACCTGCTGGCGCTGGCCCTGGGTATCTTTCTCACGCAGAGCTTCATCGAATACAGCACCGCGGTGGAGATCAACTGGTCCGCCGTGGCGCAAGGCGCGGATCAGGCGTTTGAAGCGGGCGGCCCGACGGCGCTCACCGAGTGGTCGCTGCAACAGCGGCGCGAAGGCATCGAGGCGACGCTGTACGAAAACGGACAGGCGCTGTCGCCGATCCGCATGCCCCCGTCCATGCAGGAATCGCTGCCGAGCTGGCTGGAAGAAAAGCGCGACATGGTGCTGCAGCCATGGCCGAATCTTTATCTCGCCGTGCAGCAGATACGTGGCAGCGATGGCCGCGTTCGCCAACTGGTGGCGCTGAGCCGCACGCATTCGCGCCTGCGCCAGCAGACGCGGCAGACGATTTTCCTGGCGTTCCAGGGCGGGCTCTCGCTGCTCTTCATCGGCTTCGTCGGCTGGTGGGTGGCGCGCAGCGTGGCCAAGCCGGTGGAAGCGATCAGCAAGGCCACGCGGCGCATGGCGGCGGGCGAATTGTCCGCGCGCGTCGAAGGGCAGGGGCGCCGCGCGCCGGAGGAACTCACCCAGCTCGCGAGCGATTTCGATGCGATGGCCGAACGCATCGAGGCCCTGGTCGCCCACGATCGCAGCGTGCTGCAAGACCTCTCGCACGAATTGCGCTCACCGCTCGCACGTCTGCACCTGATCCTCGATCTCGCCCAGCGCAGCACGCCTGAAGAAGCCGCGCGATATTTCCTGCAGGCGGAACAGGAAATTGGCCGCCTCGACCATATGACCGGCGAGATGCTGGCGCTGTCGCGGCTCGAAGGTGGTATCCCCGGCGTCAACCGCGAACCGGTGGACCTGGCCGCGCTCTTGCGCGAAAGCGCGCGACGCGCCGAACTGGAAGCCGCCGCGCGCCATATCACCTTGGCCTTGTTCGACAGCGCACCGGCCGTGGTATCCGGCAACGAGCTGCTGCTGGAGCGGGCGTTGGACAACCTTATCGCGAACGCGATCAAGTTCAGCCCCGAAGGCGGGCGGGTCGAACTGAGGGCGCAGACCGTGGGCGCACGTGTCGACGTTTCCGTGCGCGACAACGGGCCCGGAGTGCCTGAGGCGGAGCTTGGCTCCCTGTTCCGGCCGTTGTTCCGCGGCAGCAATGCATCGCGCGCCGATGGACACGGGCTGGGGCTGGCCATCGTCCAGCGCGTGGTCAAGGCGCATGGCGGCGACATCCACGCGGAAAACGTTGACGGCGGCGGATTGCTGGTCGCTCTGCAACTGCCACTGGCGCCGGCCACTGCCGGCTGATTCGAGCTTCGGGCAGCCCACGGCCTTCGAAAACGCCCGCGCGTCTGCGACACTCGGTGTTTTCGACCACGGCCTGCCGATGCGCTCCAACGCTATCGCCGCGGTGGGACTGGCGCTGTGCGCGGCGCTGTTCTTCACCATGACCTATGTACTCAACCGCAGCCTGGTGGCAGGCGGCGGTCATTGGGCGTGGGCGGTGATCCTGCGTTATCTGATCACCTTGCCGTTGCTGGCCATTGCCTTGCCCTGGCAGGGCGGCCTGGGCGAATTGCCGAATGAGTTGAAGCGCTATCCGCGCGCATGGCTGTTATGGAGTGCGGTGGGCTTTGTGCTGTTCGGCCTGCCGTTGACGTGGGCGGCCAACAGCGGTCCGTCCTGGCTGGTAGCAGGCAGTTTCCAGACCACCGTGCTGGCGGGCCCTTTGCTAGCGCCATTGATTTATCGCGACGCACGCCGGCATCTGGCATGGCGCAGCGTGGCGATCGGCGTGTTGATCGTGGCCGGCGTGTTCGCGCTGCAATGGGGGCACGCGCAAGGCCAGCTGCGAGCGAGCGATTGGCTGGCGATGGCCGCTGTCGTGTTTTCGGCCTTCATGTATCCGCTGGGCAACCGCATGGTGCTGCTGCATCTGGAACACAGCGGCGCGCAGATAGGCGCAACCCAGCGCGTGTTCGGCATGACGCTGTGCAGCTGGCCGCTGTGGCTGATCCTCGCCGTGGTGACGTGGATCGCGGTGGGCCCGCCGGGCTGGCGCGAAATCCTGCTGGCGGGCGGCGTGGCCTTGTCGTCGGGCGTGATTGCCACGGTGTTGTTTTTCCGTGCCACCGCGATGGTTCGTTCGGAGCCCACCGCACTCGCGGCGGTGGAAGCGATGCAGGCGGCCGAGCTGCTGTTCGCCACGGTGATTGGTGCGAGCTTTCTGGGCGAGGCGTGGCCGCATGGTTACTCAGCGTTTGGCGCGGTGATGATCATCGTTGGCATTGCATTGTTCGGTTGGGTAAGTGGTCGATCGGCGGCCGGGCACCGGGACGAGGTGCGCACATTGGAAACGGATCGTGGTGCATGAGCGCTGAGGGCGGCGGAGCGATGGTGATGCGTGCAGTTTGGAAAAGTGTGGCGATTTGCCTGCTCGCTGGAGCGCTGGTCAGGCCGCTGCCGGTACAGGCCGAGGAGCAAGCGCTGCCTCCGCCGGTAAAACTCGTGTTGGACGCGAAGGCGTTCGCGCCCGAGCAGATCAAGGTGACGGTCTACCTCCCTCCGGGCTACACGAGTTCCGACGCGCGTTATCCCGTGCTGTACGCGAACGATGGGCAGGACATGGACGCGGTTGGCTTGCAGCAGACGCTTGCAACGCTCTACGCGCAACACGCGATCCATCCGGTGATCGTGGTGGCGGTGGACATGCTCAAGGATCGTGCGTCGGGCTATGGGCTGTTCGATCGTGCACGTCGGCAAAGCATCGTGGGAGGCTCGCGCATCGGCCCGATCGGAGCGCGTGCGTACGATTACTCGGCATGGCTCGCCGGCACGCTGGTGCCTTATGTTGACGCGCATTACCGCACGCAGGCTTCGGCTCAAGGGCGCACGATGCTCGGCTGGTCGCTGGGTGCGCTCAATGCGTTCAACCTGGGCTGGGAGTACCCGGACGTGTTCGGACAAGTGGGCGCGTTCTCGCCATCGTTCTGGCTGGCGGCCGATCGCAGCGATGCGCAGGCGGTGGAAAGCACGCGCCTGGCGCAGGCCATGGTGGATCGTGCCGGGCAGCGCAAGCCGCTGCGTTTCTGGTTTGCCGTGGGCGGCCATGAAGAAACCAATGACCGCAACCATAACGGCACCATCGACGCCGTCGAAGATCTGCAGGACGTGATCAACGGTTTTGCGGCACCCGATGGCAGGCACCGGCGGGGACTGCGCGATCTGGGCTATCGCATCGAGACGGATCACCCCGACCAGCCGTCGCAAGCGGACGAGGTCGTCTACGATCTGCTGCCCGATGGAGAGCACAACCAGGCCACCTGGAAGCGCATGTTGCCGGTGTTCCTGCGCTGGGCGTATGGCGTCACGCCGTAACGGGAATCAGCCCGCCACGGCGGTCAACGGCGAGTGCGCAACCACGCAGTTGCGTCCCTGGGTTTTCGCACGATAGAGCGCCGCATCCGCGCGGGCGATCAGATCGTCCGCCGTATCGGCAGGTCCGGTGAGACTGGCCACGCCCATGCTGATGGTGGTCTGCAGCGAGTTGCCGCGCGAGTGCACATGCAGTGATTCGATGCTGCGGCGGATACGCTCGCCCACCGCCATCGCCTGCTCGTGCGTCGTGGCCGGCAGCAAGGCCACGAACTCTTCGCCGCCGTAGCGGCCCAGGCTGTCCGTCGGGCGCAGTTCGTCGGCGATGGCAGCGGCCACCGCGCGCAGACAGGCATCGCCCGTCTGGTGACCATAGCGGTCGTTCACCGACTTGAAGTGATCCAAGTCCAGGAAGATCAGCGCGAGTGGCTGATGCTTTGGTCTTGCCTGCGTGACGGCCTCATGCAGCCGGGCGACCAGGGCGCGCCGATTGAGCAGGCCGGTGAGCGCGTCGTGGTCGGCCAGGTGGTGCGCCACGTCGCGTTCGCGCCGCGCGCGCAAGGACAGATCAGCCAAACCGATGGTCACCACGATGCTGCAGAACGCAGTGGCGAACGGCAGGCCGTATTCCAGCCAGCGCGGCTGGTCCAGCGCCAGCAAGATCTGGCCCAGTCGCATGACGGTCAGCAGCACCTGGGGCAACCACGCCACCAGGAAAAAACGAGCCTGCCGCCCATGCCGGGACGCAGCCAGCACGATCGTGCCCAAGGCCCACAGCGAGGTGACGATAAACCACAGGTTGTACGCACTGGCCAGCAGATGCATGCGCTCCGCGAACGGGAAGCACAGCAGGGCGGCGATCAGCACGTACGGCCAGCGCATATAACCCAGTGCGCGCGCCGGGCGCGGGGTGATCTGGCGCAGCTCGCAGAATTCCAGGATGAAGGAGAACAGCAGCGGTGCGCTGAGCGCCACGAACAGCCATGGCGCATGCGTGCCCAGCGGCACCAGCAGCGAACCGCCGGGCAGTTCATACATCTCCCCGCTCATCAGCAGCTGGTTCATCAGCTGGCAACCGGTGTAGCCGATGAAATACAGCAGCACGCGATCGCGCAACACCAGCCACAGGCATAGCGCCGCAAGAATCATGGTGAACTGCACGCTGGAGAACAGCGTGGTCAGGCGCACGTGGGTCAGGTCCTGCGTCTGATACGTGGCCATGTCGGTGATGTCGGCGCGGATCTGCCGCGTGAAATTGTCGGCGGCGATCTGCACATAGATCGGCTGGTCGGCGCGCAGGTCATGCGGCAATTCCAGCGCCAGGTGATGGCGCGAGTAACGCGCCAATTGATCGGTCTGGGCAAACCACAGCTCGTGCGGCTGATAGTCCGGCGGCGCATACACGGTGATGCGTATATAGGTGGCGCCGGTGAAATTGAGCACGGGCGAACTGGTCTCGTGCCAGTCGCGATCGATGGTCAGGCGATACCAGCGCTGCGTCTCCACCGCATTGGGCGTATGCGTCGAGCGGCTGGGCAGGAAACGTCCATCCATGCCGCCGTGGATAACCTGTGCTGGCGTGGGCGCCGGCTTGAGCGGCACCAGCGACGCTACCTGCAGGGTCGGCATAGCGGAGCGCGCAGGCGTCGCCTGTGCGGCCAGTGCAAAGCACATGGCGCACATCCAGGTGAACAACACCACGATGAGCCCGCGTATCGACATATCCCCCCTTGCTGCCGGTCCCCTGTTACCGGCGTGCGGGGCGGGTCCTTCCTTCGGACAGCGACCCCGGCGTCTTTATGTATCACGTTCCACACGCGATATGGACTTTTTGGCCAGCCCGGGCCTGGGTCTTCACGATCCGGGTCGGCCATGAGCGGCGGTCGAACACAATCACGGCAAGTCTTATGCTTATCACCTCGGCAGTCGTTGGCGGTGGTGGCATGGCAAGGCGGGAAAGTGTGAAACCGGTCACTCAGGCAGATCATCGGCCCGGGGCCGACGAACTTGAGTCGCACGACTTTATCCGCCACGGCACGCCGGCGTTTCGACGGACCAATCTGGCGCTGTTTGCCGCCGGCCTGGCCACCTTCGGGCTGTTGTATTGCACCCAGCCACTGATGCCCGAATTCAGCAAGGACTATGGCGTCAGCGCGGCTGCCGCGGCGCTCTCTCTTTCACTGACTACGGGCGTGCTGGCCTTCACCATGCTGTTTGCAGGCGGCCTGTCCGATGCCCGGGGCCGCAAGACCATCATGACGGCCTCGCTGCTGTCCTCGTCCGTGTTGGTGGTGCTGACCGCGCTGGTGCCCGACTGGCACATGTTGCTGATACTGCGTGCGCTGCTGGGATTGACCCTCAGTGGATTGCCTGCGGTGGCGATGACGTATCTCAGCGAAGAAATGCACACCGAATCGATCGGCCTGGGCATGGGCTTGTACATCAGCGGCAATGCCATTGGCGGCATGGGCGGACGACTGGTGGCAGGCGTGCTGGCCGAGTTCTTCGGGTGGCGCGTGGGTGTGGCCACGGTCGGCGTGATCGGCTTGATCGCCGGCGTGGTGTTCTGGCGCAGTCTGCCGCCGTCGCGTCATCACGTGCGTCGTCCGTTTCACCTGGGCGCGCTGATGGGGCGCTTCGCCACGACCTTTCGCGATGCCGGCCTGCCGTGGCTATTTGCCGAAGGCTTCCTGCTGCTGGGCGCGTTTGTCACGCTGTACAACTACATCGGCTACCGCTTGCTGGCACCACCCTATGGGCTAAACCAGGCGGTGGTGGGCGCGATCTTCAGCGTGTACCTGATCGGCACCTTCAGTTCGGCCTGGATGGGACATCTCGCCGGCAAGCTCGGGCGACGCAAGGTGTTGTGGACGGCCTTCGCGCTGATGCTCGCGGGGCTGGCGCTCACGGCCACGCGGCCACTGTGGTTGATCGTGCTGGGCATCGTCGCAGTGACGTTTGGCTTTTTCGGCGGGCATTCCATCGCCAGCAGCTGGGTGGGGCGTCGCGCCGGCGACAACAAGGCGCAGGCCTCGTCGCTTTATCTGTTTTCCTATTACATGGGTTCCAGTCTGGCTGGCGCCAGCGGTGGCCTGTTCTACGCATCGCACGGCTGGAACGGCGTGGCGGTGTTTGTCGGCGCGCTGGTCGTCGCCGGACTGTTGATTGCGTGGCGCCTGTATCGGCTGCCGCCGCTGGTCAGTCCGTCCCGACCGGAAACGGAACCGCCGATTCCCCAGTGAGGCTGCGGAAGCGCGTTGCACGCCTCCGCAGCATGAGTTGCCGGCTTACTGCGCGTCCGGCTTGAGCATGCCCTTCACCGCGTCGTAGTCGCCATCGTTGGCGGCGGCCGGCAGGTCGAGCAGATGGGTCATCAGCGGATAGACATCCACGTTCGGAAACGACGGGATCTCGGCGCCTGCGCGGAAGGCCGGGCCATGCGCCACGAACAGCGCCTGCATCTGCGGCGCGGCGTTGTCGTAACCGTGGTCCCCGCGCATCGGTTCCTTCTTCTTGGCGAGGTACTCGCGGGTCGAGATACGCCAGCCGACATCGGCCAGGCACAGCAGCTGCGGCACACGCGCATTGCTGCCATAGGCGAGGCGCTCGGGTACGCGCGTCTTGTCCCAGCACGTCATATGCTGCTGGGGCCGCTCCATCCTGGCTTCAATCTTGGCGAAGTCGAACCCCGGCCTGGGGTTGAAACCGGCCAGCACGCCCACGCTCACCAGCTCCACCTGCTTGAGCGGGATGAGTTTGTCGATCACCACGACGTTGGCCTTCGGAGAACTCGCCATGCCGTGGTCGGCCACGATGATCATGTTGATGCGATCGAGCAGGCCCCGTTGCTGCAGGCCTTTGACGAGACGATCGAGCGCCGCATCGGTATGCGCGATCGCCTCGTTGACCTGCGGCGAATCGGGTCCGAAATGATGGCCGGCGTGATCCACCTCATCGAAGTACAACGTGAGGAAGGTCGGGCGCTCGCCGGCGGGAAGATCCAGCCACGCCAGCACCTGGTCCACGCGCTGGTCGGGCGTGACATTGCCGTCGTACGGCTTCCAGAAATTCGGATGGGCGCCGTGGATATCCGCTTCGGAACCCGGCCAGAACATGGTGGCCGTCTTCATGCCGTGCTGTTGCGCGGTTTCCCACAGCGGCGTGCCCTGAGCCCACCACTGGCCATTGCTGACCGCATCGCGATTGCCCAGCGAAAATTTGCCGAGCACCGGATCAGTCATCGTGTTGTTGACGATGCCGTGGTGATCCGGGCGCAGGCCGGTGACGATGGTGTAGTGATTGGGAAACGTCAGCGACGGAAACGACGGCTGCATGCCGTCGGTGGCGCGCACGCCTTGCTTGGCCAGCGATGCAAGCGTGGGGCTCAGTCCGCGTTCGATGTAATCGGTGCGATAACCGTCGATCGAGATCAGCAGCAGCGGTGCGGGCACGGGAGCGGGCTTTGCTGCGACAGCAGGCTGCGGCGCTGGCGTGGAAACCGGTTGCGGGTGAGGCGTGGCACAAGCTGCTCCGAGCGCGACTAGCGCACAGAGCAGCGGGCGAAACAGGATCTTCATGCGCAAGGACTTATCATGGGTACAAAGTCCGTATGATCGCCCAGGCGTATGACCATTACACGTCTTTTTCTTTGCGCAACTTTCGTCACTTGCTCGTGCTGGGCCGGTATGGCAGCGGCGCATCCGGAAACGGGTGGTGCGCCTGCGAGTGCTTCCACCGTTGCCGCGCCCGCGGCAATGTCGGCGTACAAGCCGGCATCGCAGGCGAATACGAAAGCATCGCATGTTGATGCGAATGCCACGCCCGCGCCTAAGGCCAGCAAGACCAAGCCGACGCCGGCGCCGTCCACGACGGATACGTATCATCTATCGCATCGGCCGCATCAGCTCGATTCCTACCAGAACGCGTTGACGCCGCCGCCGGCGGCGAACGAGCGCTGATCGATAGGGTGCCTGCGCGGCACCTAGTGTGCCGCGAGATGCAACTGGGCGCCGAACAGGTCGCCTTCGGCAATGCGGCTTTCCATCGACAACAGAAACTGCTTGGTCGGCAGGCCGCCACCGAACCCCGTGAGGCTGCCGTTCGCACCGATCACGCGATGACAGGGCAGCACGATCGGCAGCGGATTGCGTCCGTTCGCAGCGCCCACGGCGCGCACGGCCTGCGGATGCTGGATGCGACGCGCGAGTTCGCCGTAGCTGATGGTGGCGCCGTAAGGAATGCGCGCCAGCTCCCACCACACCTCCTGCTGGAACGGCGTGCCGAGGGGATGCAGTTCTAGATCGAATTGCTGTCGTACGCCGGCGAAGTATTCTTCGAGCTGCTGTCTTGCCTGGGCGAGTGGTTCGCGTGCGCGTATCCAGGCCGGGTTCGGCGCGCGTTGATGGCGGCCGGTGGAAAACCAGATCTCGCGCAAGCCCGCTTCGTCCGCGACCAAACGCAACAGGCCGATCGGCGTGTCCATCTCGTCGTGCCAGATCATCTCGTTCATCAGGCCACCTTCTTGCTCGATGCAGCAGCGTCGCTGGCGCTGCGCCACAAATGCATGACGGAATAGGCGCGCCACGGTCGCCAGCCCTCGGCGAGCGAGGTCAGCGCTTTCGTCGACAATTCAGGACCGTCACCGGCGGCCACGCGACGAAGAATAAGATCGGCCGCAGGGAAGGCATCCGGGTGGCTGAGCGCGCGCATCGCCATGTAATGCGCCGTCCATTCGCCGATGCCTGGCAGCGCGACCCAGCGTTCGACGAATTCTTCCAGCGGCTGCTCGCTGCGAAAATCGATGCGCCCATCCAGCAGCGCCTGTGCGACGCCGCGCACCGTCGCCGCACGGGCAGTGGTGAGGCCAATCGAGCGGAGATCTGCATCGACCAACAATGCCGGGCCCGGGAACAAGCGTTGCAGTTCGGCCACCGGCGACACAACCGGCGTACCGAAGTGCTGCACGATGCGCGTCGCCAGGGTACGCGCGGCGGCCACGCTAACTTGTTGCCCGAGGATCGCGCGCACCGCGATTTCAAAGCCGTCCCAGCCGCCGGGCAGGCGCAAACCCGGGCGCTTGCGCAGCAGCGGTCGCAGCACCGGACTTTCCTTCAGTGCATCGCTGATCGATTGCGGGCTCGCGTCCAGGTCGAACATGCGACGCAGCTTGTTCACCACGCCGAGCATCTGCGCCGGCTGCGGGCAGTGCAGTTGCAGTCGCAGCGCATGATCGTGGCCGGGCCATGCGCTCAGGCGCAGCCAGCCCGGTGCTTCAGGCGTACCGAATACACGCGCGTAGCTGTGCTCGTCTACGTGCTCCACGCCGGGCAGCGCGCGTCCGCGCAGGAACGCGAGGATCGCGTCGAAATCGTAAGGCGGCCGATACGCGAGCCGCAGCGTGATCGCATCGCCGGTCGCCGCGCCGGGGTGGCGACGCAAGTCGCGTGGCGCCATGCGGTTCGCTTGCAGGAACGCCGCATTGAAGCGGCGCAGGCTGCCGAAGCCGGATGCGAGCGCGACTTCCGTGACAGGCATCGTCGTTTCAGTGAGCAGCTGCTTGGCGAACAACAGGCGTCGCGTCGTATGGACGCTGATCGGCGGCGCACCAAGACGTTCCACGAACAGCCGGCGCAGCTGTCGCGCGCCGACGCCGACGCGCTCAGCCATCGCATCCACGGATAATTCGTCGAACGCGCCGCTGTCCATCAGTTTCAACGTGCGTGCAATGACGTGGTCGCCGCGTTGCCACGCGTCATTGCCAGGCGACAGTTCGGGCCGGCAACGCAGGCATGGACGAAACCCGGCTGCTTCCGCCGCCGCGGCACTCACGTAATAGCGCACGTTCTGTGGTTTCGGCGACGGGGCAGGGCATACCGGGCGGCAGTAGATGCGTGTGCTGGTGACGGCGGTGAAGAACAGTCCGTCGAAGCGTGCATCGCGGCTGAGGCGCGCCTGCTCGCAGGTGCGGTCATCGGGCAAGGGGGCGGTCTGGTGGGCCATGCGGCGAGATTAGCACCGGGGGCAGGCTCAAACTGGCCGTTTTCGGACATCAATACCGGGAGGTTCAGCCTGCACGGCCGCCGCGTGATTGGCGAACAAGGGCGTCAATGTTAGGGTTTTGCGCAATCACTGGGGGGCCAGGGAATGAACGTCGGAAACAAGTGGTGGCTCGCCGCGGCGGCCGGACTCGGTTTAGCCGTTGGCGGCGGCGTCTGGGCAATGGCTGCGAGCTGGCAGCATGCGATGGTCGCTCGCATCAATCGGCCCGCGCCCAAGCTGGCGCCGACCGTGGCTCTGCCGAACGGAGCCAAGGCGCATGTGTTCGACCGCAACAGCGTCTACAGATTCCTCGCCGGCGCCAAACGTGCCGAAGCGATCACCGATCCGCTGCAGCGCTGTCTCGCATATCCGGATCCACCCGGCAGCCATTGGTCGCCGGCCGCCGTCGCGGCGTATTGCCGGTATCGAACGTATCCGTCGATGTCGTTTGAACAGGTACACGCACTGCTTGAGCAGGGCCAGTACGTCGAGCTCGACCGGCGATTGGCGGGGATGCTCGACGACAAGTTGCACAAGCCGGACGTGGCAGGCGTGATGGATCATGCGTTCGAAACTTGGTTCAACCGCAGCGACCTTGATTTGCGCCCCCTGCTGGAACACTGGAAGCAGGCGTCCCCGCACAGCGCGTTTGCGTACACCGCCAGTGGCGTCTCCTACGTCGCCATGGCGTGGCATGCACGCGGAAAGGAATACATACAGGACACGCCGCGCAGCAACATCGACGCGATGGAACGCTTGCTGGCGCTCGCGGATGCGGATCTGCGCCATGCCGTATCACTCGATCCGCGCATGACGCCTGCGTACGTCGGCATGATCGACGCAGGGCAACTCAGCCTGGGCTCGGCCTATGTAAGAAACGCGGCCGATGCCGGCTTGCACACCGATCCGGCAAACTTTGCGATCTACAGCGAAATGATGCGCGCCCTGCAACCCCGTTGGGGCGGCTCGATCCAGCAGATGAAGCAGAACGGGCAGGCGGCGCTGAAGCATGCGTCCGACAATCCCTTGCTTATGCTGCTGCCGGAAAAGGCGGTTGCGGAGGAAGTGGATCTCGATGGCGATGACTGCAACGTACCGGGCCGGTTCGAGCAGTTCCGTCTCGTATTCGACCAGGTTGCCGTAGCCTCGCAGCTGTCCACGGCCGCCGAGTCCGCCGAGGCATGCAACCACCTGGATCTGTCGACCGTGTATTTCTCCGAGGATTTGCGCTTCTATCCCGAAGACCGCAGCGCCCGCGCGCGTCGGGTATACAACCTCAACGAATTCGATGAATCAGCATGGGCGGTCGCGCAGGCCAGCCAGCTGATGCGTGAGGAGCCCGGCAATGCCGACTATGTGGTTGCGCGCGGCAACGCCTATGAGATGTTGAACGACTATCCGCATGCCGAGCAGGACTATCTGGCCACGCTCGCTTTGTCGCCAAACCATAGGCAGGCAGTTGCCGCACTGGCAAACGTCTATATGAACCAGACGCATGACTGGGACAAGGCCTGGGCGCTGGACGAGCGTTTGGTGCAGGCAGCGCCCGGCGAGCCTTATGGTTGGTGGTTGCGCGCCGAGATTCAGATGCGCCAGCCAAGGAAGGGCTTGAAGGATACCGCGGACTATTTCGCGGCCCACTTCGATACCACGCCCGAGATGCATCGCGCGCTGTTGCGAATGAGGGCAGAACAGGCGCTGCAGGACGGCGCCGCCAAGGCTTCCGCGAAATCGGCGCCATCACCCCACCACGCATCATTGCAATGATGAAGGTGCGAGGTGCTCAGCGGACGATGGCAAGCGACACGAGATCGGGCGCGCACTCCGCACGGCGCCCTGACTCGAAATTCGCCACGTCCTGGGCGCTCGCTGCGCGTCCTTCGTCGCCGCCGTCGAACATCACGCGCCATACGCCGTCATTGCTGCGATGCCATACCGTGCTGAATGCGATCAGCGTGTAGCGCGGATTCGCGTTCGGCGCGAGGTTTTCCAGCAGGGCCGGTCCGCTCGACAGCACGGTCGATGGATCGCCTGCCTGCACCACCCAGGCGGGGTACCAGCGCACGCGCATGCTCTTGCCTTCGAGCAGGGTCTTCCACTGCTTGACGATCGCCGCCCGGCCGCGCTGCGGATGGGCAGTGTTCGCCGCGAAGACGGCATCGCTGTCGATATGCTCGGCAAACGCCTTCTCGTCGTGCCGATCCACTGACGCGGCGAACGACAGTTCTCGTTGCCACACCGCGCAACGCGATGTTTCAGCAGCCTGCGCATGACCAACGGACGCGGCCACACCCAGCACGGCCAGAATCAGGAAACGCTGCATGGGCGCAACCTCAGGGGGGGAGTGCGGCAAGCATGATTTCGCCTTGCGCGTCGCGAAAGTGCCGAAAGGTGGATGGGCGGGACTTTGCCGCAATGCGGTTTGCGGGCGCCGGCCAGCCTCGTCACAATGGCACTTTCCCCTGGCTGTGACGCTTCCCATGAACGCTCCCACCCGCATCGACACCACCCGTACCATCCGCGCGCCGCGCGGCACCGAGTTGAGCTGCAAGAGCTGGCTCACCGAGGCGCCGTTCCGCATGCTGCAGAACAACCTCGATCCGGAAGTGGCGGAAAATCCGGCGGAACTGGTGGTTTACGGCGGCATCGGGCGGGCGGCGCGCAACTGGGAATGCTTCGACGCAATCCTGCGCGCCCTGCGCGAGCTCAACGACAACGAGACGCTGCTGATCCAGTCCGGCAAGCCGGTCGGCGTGTTTCCCAGCCATCCGGATGCGCCGCGCGTCCTGCTCGCCAATTCCAACCTGGTGCCGGCGTGGGCGAACTGGGAGCACTTCAACGAGCTCGATAAGAAGGGCTTGATGATGTACGGCCAGATGACGGCCGGTTCGTGGATCTATATCGGCTCGCAAGGCATCGTGCAAGGCACCTACGAGACCTTCGTGGAAATGGGTCGCCAGCACTACGGCGGCAGCCTCAAGGGCAAGTGGATCCTCACCGCGGGTCTGGGCGGCATGGGCGGCGCGCAACCGCTGGCCGCGTCGCTCGCCGGCGCGTGCTCGCTGAATATCGAATGCCAGCAGAGCCGCATCGATTTCCGCCTGAAGACGCGTTACGTCGACGAGCAGGCGACCGATCTGGACGACGCGCTCGCGCGCATCGCGAAATACACCGCGGCCGGTGAAGCAAAGTCGATCGCGCTGCTTGGCAACGCCGCCGATGTGCTGCCGGAACTCGTGCGCCGCGGCGTGCGTCCGGACGCCGTCACCGACCAGACCAGCGCGCACGATCCGGTCAATGGTTACCTGCCGCAGGGCTGGACGGTCGAGCAGTGGTTCGAGCGCCGCAAGAGCGATCCGGCCGGCACGTCCAAGGCCGCCAAGCAGTCGATGAAGACGCACGTGGAAGCGATGCTCGCGTTCCACCAGCAGGGCGTGCCGACGTTCGATTACGGCAACAACATCCGCCAGATGGCGAAGGACGAAGGCTGTGCGGATGCGTTCGCGTTCCCCGGTTTCGTGCCGGCCTTCGTGCGTCCGCTGTTCTGCCGTGGCGTGGGCCCGTTCCGCTGGGTGGCGCTGTCGGGCGATCCAGAAGACATCTACAAGACCGATCAGAAGGTGAAGGAGCTGATCCCCGATGATCCGCACCTGCATCGCTGGCTGGACATGGCGAAGGAACGCATCAATTTCCAGGGCCTGCCGGCGCGCATTTGCTGGGTGGGTCTGGGCGTGCGCCACAAGCTGGGCCTCGCGTTCAACGAGATGGTGCGCAATGGCGAGCTGAAGGCGCCGGTGGTGATTGGCCGCGATCATCTCGATTCGGGTTCGGTGGCCAGCCCCAATCGCGAGACCGAAGCGATGCGCGACGGTTCGGATGCGGTGAGCGATTGGCCGCTGCTGAACGCCATGCTCAATGTCGCCGGCGGCGCGACCTGGGTGTCGCTGCACCATGGCGGCGGCGTGGGCATGGGTTACTCGCAGCATTCGGGCGTGGTGATCGTATGTGATGGCAGCGAAGCGGCCGACCAGCGCCTTGCGCGCGTGCTGTGGAATGACCCGGGCACCGGCGTGATGCGTCATGCCGATGCGGGTTATGAGATCGCCATCGAGTGCGCGAAAGAGCAGGGCCTCAACCTGCCGATGATCTGATCGAATCGCGGTGCCTTGCGGACGGCGCAGGGCACTGCTGTCGCGCCAAGGACAGGTGAGCGCCCGAGATTTGCCATAGTCGGCTGAGAAAGTGCCCGGGTCACCCCACTCGAAAGGACTCTCCATGGCTTTTTCGACTGCCCGCCGTGCATGGTGCACGGCGATGTTCGCGATCGCATGCACGGCTGTCTCGGGGGTGTCGCTCGCGGCCAGCCCACAACTGTCAGCCTCAACGAACGAGGCGCTCCAGCACGCATTGGATGCGTTGGCGCAGCGAGCGCATCCTGGCACGCTGGGTGTGGCTGTGCTTGATTTGAAGTCGGGTGCGACGGCTGGCGTCGACGCGGATCGCGCGTTCCCGATGATGAGCGTGTTCAAGGCGCCGGTAGCCGCAGCGGTGCTGTCGCGGATCGATGATGGATCGCTGTCGCTGCAGCAGACGGTGATGGTGACGCGCGATCAGGTGATGGGCGGCTCGGCGATACCTTCCATCGGCGCACACTTCCACGGCGAGCGCATGAGCTTCACCATCGAGCAGCTGCTGAAAGCCGCGGTGACCGAGAGCGACAACACGGCCGTCAATGCCTTGATACGCGCCGTCGGTGGTGCTGGCGTGGTGACGAGGTATCTGCATGCGCACGGCATCGATGGCATGCGCGTGGACGTGGACGAGGCAGACATCGCGCAGGTGTTCCACGGTCTGCGTCCGGGCGAACAGGCGCCGGCGCATGAAAGCAGTGCGGCCGCGGACCAGCGTTACCAGTCGGGCTATCAGGCCTTTCTCGCCGACCCGCGCAATCGCAGCACGCCGGATGCGGCGATCGCGTTCCTCCGCAAGCTGGTCCAGGGTGAGTTGCTGTCGCCGGTATCAACGCAGCGCCTGCTCGCGCTGATGGAAGCGCAAACCATCCCGAACCGCCTGCGCGCGGGTTTGCCGGCAGGCCTGACGTTTGCCGACAAGACCGGCACGTCCGGCGCGCTGGGCAAGCGCATGGCTGCATTCAACGATATCGGCATCATCCGCTGGCCCGATGGGCACACCGTGCTGGTGGCCGCGTTTCTGATGGACTCGTCGGCCAGCGATCAGCAGCGCGCCGCGCTGTTCGCCGATATCGCGCGTAGCGTGGCGTCCTCGGTACATCCATAAAACGCCCACCGGTGGTGCAGGGCCGCGCCCGGGCGCATCATGTCGCCACATCCAACGAGGAGTGGCGACATGCCGGTCGAACTGAAGATGTTGGCGTGGTCGGTGGTGTTGGGCCTGGTCTACGTGGTGTTTGCGGTGACGCTGGCCACCATGCAGCGAGGCATGGCCTGGAATGCCGGCAATCGCTCCGGCGAAGCCCCGCTGACCGGCGCCGCCGATCGGGCCAGCCGCGCCAGCCGCAATTTCCTCGAGACCTTTGCGTTCTTCGCGGCCGCCGTGCTGGTGGTCGTGGTGGGGCAATGCGCGAGTGGCACGACCGCGCTTGGCGCCGAGATCTACTTCTGGGCGCGCGTGGTCTACCTGCCGATCTATGCGGCCGGCATTCCCTATCTGCGCACCCTGGTGTGGGCGGTGTCGATCGCAGGCCTGTTGATGGTCTTGTCCGGCGTATTGGGTTCGCACTAACGGAACGGCGCTTGATGCCGCGGCCCGCCCGATGGCGGGCCACGTTTGTGTGCGCGTGTCTATCGGGTCGTGCTGCTCATGGCTCCCGCTTTAGCGTCAAAGACTTGGCGTGCGCCGGAATTCCGACGTCAGTTTTCCGCCAGTTCCGGGTCGGCAGCCAGCTGGCTTATTTTTGCTTTTCCTCTTTTAGTCAATCACTTGCGCAGGTTTTTCCAGGTTGCTTCGCAACGGGCGTTCGCAAGCCATTCGAGGCGTGACCACACTGGTGGTCCGGCACGGCTTGTGTCGGGCCGCCGGGCAGGGTCCGGCGGTTTCCTTGATTGACGACTGGAGAAACTGCATGAACACCAACACTGTACGCACCGGCTCGCTGACCGAACTGTCGAGCTACCCCAAATGGGCGCGCGAGATGATCGAAGCCTGCGAACCCGCCCGCCGGAGCGTCCGCGACCACGTGATGTGGGACATGATGAGCGAAGGTAGTATCGACTTGGCTACCGTGCGCAACTTCATGGTCGGCACCTGGTCGCTGATCGAGCGCTTCCCGGGCTTCATGGCATTGAGCCTGCTCAAGACGCGTTATGGACGCAGTGCCGGCGACAACATGGCCCGACGCTGGCTGGTCCGCAACATCCGCGTGGAGCAGAACCATGCCGAGTACTGGCTGGATTGGGCCGAGGGCTCGGGTGTGTCGCGTGAGGAGGTGCTCGACGGCATGCCCCCGCGCGGCACGCAGACGGCGGCGGAGTGGTGCCATGACGTCTGTGCCCGCGACACGCTGGCTGCCGGCATCGCCGCCACCAACTACGCCATCGAAGGCGTCACCGGCGAGTGGTCCCAGAAGGTGTTCGACAGCGTGGCCTACGCCAACAGCCTGCCGGCTGCCGGTCGCAAGTCCACCCTGCGTTGGCTTCAGCTACACGCCGCTTATGACGATACTCATCCGTGGGAGGCGCTGGAGATCGTTTGCACCCTGATGGGCAGCCAGCCCGCAGAGGAGGAAGTGGAGCATCTGCGCGAATGCATCGAACGTAGCTACGTGAGTCTGCACTACGGTCTGGAGCGTTGTCTGGTGCAGCACACGATGAACGAAGTGGCAGAGCAAGCGGCATAACGGGGATCTCGTCGTCGACAGCGTGACGGGACGAGATGTAGCTTTATGGAGTGGTCGTGTAAAAGGACGCCATGGATTTGATCCGTAGCACCTCTCCAAGACCGCTGTCCCGGCGCTTGAGGCCATTGGCCTATGGGCTGGTGGCCGTCATCGGCCTGATTCTCATGCTTACCTGGGGAGCCCTCCAGGTCCAGGTCACTCTCGCCGGTTTCCTCAACGGCGAGAGTGTCTGGAGCAAGGCGCAGAAGCAGGCGGTGGTGGACCTGCTCGGTTATGCCCAGTCCGGCGATGCGGCCCGGCTGGCGGCCTTTCGCCGAAACTACGGACTATTGACCTCCGATGGCTGGGCGCGCGACGCGATCGCCTCGGGCCATTACGACCGCAAGCTCATCCACGAGGCGTTCCAGCGCGGCAAGATCCTGCCGCAGGCCGAGCCCGGCATGATCTTCATGCTGCGCTGCTGCACTGATGTGCAGCACATGCACGAAGCCGTTTCGCTATGGCGCGCCGCCGATGGTCCGCTGGGCCAGCTCGATGGCGTGGCCAAGGAATTGAGCGAAGCCTATGCGCGCGGCCAGCCCGAGCCGGCATGGCTGCAGTGGCAGCTCGATCGGATCAACGGGCTCAACAACGATCTGGAGCCGCTTACCAACGGTTTCTCGCTGGAAGTGGCGCAGGGCGCGATCTGGCTCGGCAAGGTGCTGTTCGCGGCGGTGTTCCTCACCGCGTGCATCGCCTCCTTGCTGTGGCTGCGCATGGCCCAGCGCATCCTGTCGCGGATCCGCGGCACCGAAGAGCGCTACAGCATGCTGTTCAACAGCGCCGCCGACGCCATCCTGATGGTGGACGAAGAAAGCGGCCGCATCCTGGAGGCGAACCGCACGGCCTTGCAATGGACCGGTCGTGACGAGGACAAGCTCACCGGCGAAGCCCTGTCCACGTTCTTTACGCCGCTGCTGCACCGCGCCGATGGCGCCATCACCGGCGAGCTGCGCATGGCGGACGGCGAATTGCGCCCGGTGGAGATGCGCAGCAGCGTGACCCACTGGGGGGCGCAGAGCGTTCGCCAATCGATCCTGCGCGATATCACCGAACGGGTGAACCTGGAGCAGCAGCGGCGCATCGCGTCGGAGGCGCTGGCCAGCATTGCCGAGGGCGTGATCATCGCCGAGGCGGATCGGCGCGTGACGCGCGTCAACGCCGCGCATATCCGCATGACCGGCTTCACCGTGCAAGCCCTGCAGGGGCTGCGTTTCGACGACCTGCGCTGCCTGGCCGACGGTTCGCCGCTGCCCAACTCGGTGTGGGACGTGATCGAGGCCGAGGGCAACTGGGTCGGCGAGGTACGCAGCCGCCGCATGGATGGCACCAGCTATCCCGAGCTGCTCAGCATCAGCGCCATCCGCAACCCGGAAGGCGAGGTGCAGCATTACGTGGCAGTCATCAACAACATCAGCACCGCCAAGGCGAACGAACAGCGCCTGCAATACATGGCCGCGCACGATACGCTCACCGGCCTGCCCAACCGGGCCGAGTTCGAGCGTCGCTGCGTGCAGGCGGTAACCACTGCCGAGCGGGAGCGCGGCATGGCCGCCGTGGTCTTCATCGACCTGGATGCCTTCAAGGCGGTCAACGACAGCTACACCCATGCCATCGGCGATCACCTGCTGGTGAAGGTGGCCGAGCGCATCGTCTATGAGCTGGGCGATCGCGGCGTGGCGGGCCGCATCGGCGGCGATGAGTTCACCGTACTGCTGTCGGACCTGCATTCGCGCGAGCAGGCGAGCGCGCTGGCGGGTCGTCTGTTGACGGTGCTGTCGACGCCGTTTGCGGTGGGCGACTACGAGCTTGCGCTCAGCGCCAGTATCGGCATTGCCTGCTTCCCGCTCGACGGCACCGACGTGCCCACCCTGATCACCAATGCCGATGCCGCCATGTACGCGGCCAAGACCGAGGAGCGCAACGCGTTCCGCTTCTACTCGCCGCGCATGCAGGCCGACGCACGGCGCCGTATCGCGCTGGCCTCGGAACTGCGCAAGGCGCTGTCGGAGAACGAGTTCCGCCTGATGTACCAGCCCACGGTGGAAATGCGCACAGGCCGCATCGTGGCGGTCGAGGCGCTGTTGCGCTGGTATCACCCGCAGCGCGGGCTGATCGCGCCGGGCGAATTCATCCCGATGGCGGAGAAGCTCGGCCTGATCCGGCGCATCGACCAATGGGTGCTGCAGGCTGCATGCGAGCAGATGTCCGCGTGGGACAAGGCCGGACTGCCGCCCTTGCGCATGGCGGTGAATGTGTCGGCGAACTGGTTTGGACAGGCCAACTTCGTCGACGAAATCCGCATGCTCCTTGAAGCGCGCCGCCTGGCGCCCGAGCGGCTGATGCTGGAAATCACCGAGGGCGCCATTCTTCGCCTGGGCGAGGAGATGGAGCGGACCCTGCACGCGTTGCACTCGTTGGGTGTGGGCGTGGCGATCGACGATTTCGGTACGGGCTACTCGTCGATGAGCTATCTGAAACTGCGCGCCATCGATTACCTGAAGATCGACCAGAGCTTCGTCGCCGGCCTGCCTGACGACGTCAGCGACGGCGCCATCGTCGAGTCCATGCTGACGCTGTGCCGCCGTCTCGACATCAGCCCGATTGCCGAAGGCATCGAAACCGAAGAACAACATCGCTTCCTGCTGCGTGCCGGATGCACCGAAGGGCAGGGCTTCCTGTATTCGCGTCCGGTCGAACCCGATGTGATCGCCCAGTTGCTCAGCCCCGGCCGGCGCCAGGGCAATTCCCACCTGCGCCTGGTGCCGCCCGAGGCTGGCTGATCGTCAGTGCAGCGTGACGCTGACTATTTCGCGGTCAGGCTGATAAAGCGTCGGAAACTGTTGCTGAAGATGCGTGACCTTCGGTGCATCGTTGAACACGATGTACGGTTCGTTCGGATGACGCTTCGCATAGTCCTGGTGATAGGACTCGGCGACATAGAAACCCTTCAGCGGCACCACCTGCGTCACGATGGGATCGGCATAGGCATGCGCGGCGCTCAGCTGGGCGATGTACGCGGTGGCAACGCGCTTTTGGTCGTCGTTGCCATAGAAGATCGCCGAACGATACTGCGTGCCCACGTCCGGGCCCTGGCGATTGAGCTGGGTCGGATCGGTGGCCACCGAGAAGTACACCTTCAGCAACTGGCCATAGCTGACCTTGCTGGGGTCGTAGACGATCTTCACGGACTCGGCGTGGCCGGTGTCGCCGTCGCTCACGCGATCGTAGTCGGCGGTATTGGCGGCGCCGCCGGAATAACCGGCCCACACTTTCTTCACGCCTTTGACGTGCTCGAACACGGCCTGCAGGCCCCAGAAACAGCCGCCGGCCAACACGGCCACCTGATCGCCCTGGGCGGGCGCGGCATCGACCGCCGGGTCGGGAATCACGGTGTTGTCGCCGGCGGCGGCCAGCGTGCAGGCGCCGAGGCCTGCCATCAGAACTAGCCCAGCGAGGGCGGGGAACAGCTTGAATCGGCGGATGCTCATGAACGAACGCTCCATCGAGGAGGGGGACGGCATGCCCGCAGGATCGCGGGCCTTGCTTCCTTATTCGCCGCCGGGTCGCTTCCGGTTACCTGCATCCTGACAGCTTGCGTCCGGCCGGGTGCAAAGGCATCGCCAAGGCGGTGTTATCGTGCGGCTTTCTCGCCATGGAGGCCGCCATGCCGCACCAGCTTGATCTCGAGGGCTACCTGCAACGCATCGGGTTTGTCGGCGAGCCCAGGGCAGATGTAGCGACCCTGCGCGCGCTCGCTACGGCGCATATCGCGGCCATCCCGTTCGAGAATCTCGATCCGCTGCTGGACGCGCCGGTGTCGCTGGAGCTGGCGGCGATCGAAGACAAGCTGGTGAACGGCCAGCGCGGCGGCTACTGCTTTGAACAGAATGCGTTGTTCACCGCCGTGCTGAAGGCGGTGGGCTTCGATGTCACCGGGCTGATCGCCCGCGTGCTGTGGAACCAGCCCGAGGATGCCGAGAGCCCGCAAACGCATATGTTGTTGCGTGTGGAAGTGGAGGGGGAGAGCTGGCTGGCCGATGTGGGCTTCGGCAGCATGGCGCTGGGCGGCGCGCTACGCCTGGTGGTCGATGAGGCGCAACCCACTTCGCTGGAGCCGTTCCGGCTCATCACCGACGGCGTGCAGTGGCGCATGCAGGCACGGGTGGGCGAACAGTGGCGCACGCTGTACCGGTTTCGCCTGCAGCCCGCGGAGCCGATCGATTATGTGGTCGGCAACCACTTCACCTCGACTTATCCCTCGTCGCTGTTCCGGCACAATCTCATCGTGGCGCGCACCCTCGCCGATCGCCGGCTCGCCCTGCGCAACCGCGAGTTCGCCGTGCATGCCCTGGGGCACGAATCGGTGCGCCGCACGCTGCAGAGTACGGACGAGATCAGGCGAGTGATCGCGGAGCAATTTGGCATCCGCCTGCCGGCATCGTCGCTGCTCGATGCCAGGCTCGCCGCGCTGCCGATGCCGGAGGCGTGATCAGTCCAGCGCGTTCACGTGGATGACGAAGTCTTCCAGCTGCACCACCTGGCCCGCGTGGATCTTGCAGGTCTTGCGCAGCTCCTGCTGGCCGTCCACATAGACCACGCCCGACGCCACGATGGCCTTGCCGGCGCCGCCGCTGTCGCACAGGCCAACCAGCTTCAGCAGTTGGTTGAGTTCCACGTAGTCGCGGTCAAGGTCGAAATCGATGTCTTGCATGGTGATGTGCGTACTCAGTCGTCGGTATCGTCGAAAGCGCTTTCAGGCAGCGCGAAGAACACGAAGAACGGGGCGCCGGCGTCCTGCCAGTAGTCGACCGCTTCCTCGAGAATATCCAGCAAGGTGTCGAAGTCGTCCTCGTTGCGGCTGCGCATCTGTTCGGCGTGGTCGAACAGCAGGATATAGCCGCTGGCCTTGAGCCAGGACAGGTCGCGCATGCTGTCGGCCAGCGCATCCCAGTTGCGGCCAAAGTCGGCGGGCAGCTGCAGCGCCCGGGTCAGGCGATCGAACAGCGCCTCGTGATCGGTGTAGTCAGCCAGGCTGATGCGGCATACGCGCAGACCCTGCATGCCGGCCGCTTCGGCCAGGGGCTCCAGATCCTCGCTGGTGACGAAGAAGATGCCGCCGTCTTCGGCATCGCCGAAATCGAGATCAAATTGCGCGCTCATCGGGATACCTCGAACTGGCGGAACGTACGGTAGTGGTCGTCGGTGTAGTAGTAGGTCTGCGGCGGCGTGCCGCCGGTGATGATGCGCCGCGCGCCGCGGTAATCGAGTCCCGGCGTGTCCACCGTGTACTCGTGGTAATACCCCTGGGGCCTGGCCGGCAGGCGCCCTTCGCGATTCTGGAACACCACGCCGTCCTGGCGATGCTCGTACGGACCGCCGTTGGCGATGCGCCGCAGGATGTCGGCCGCTTCCGGCGGCAGGAACGAAGGCAGCGAGTCGCTGCGCGTCGGTGCGGCGCCTGGCGCGGTCGCGCTTTGCGACGCCACGCTGCCGGGGGGCGCGGGTTCCGAGGTGTGGCGACCCCACAGCAGCGCCGCCACGGCCAGCACGACCAGCAGAAGCAATGGTTTGAGTGCGCGCATCACGAAACGCCTGGTCAGAGTGGCGCGAGTGTAGATCCTTCGGCGTGCCCAGGCACGCGGGCATCAGCCCTTTTTGTCCACCCGCCGCTGCAGCGACATGGCCGCGGCGGGATTGCGTTCCTTCGCGCTGCTGATGAAGTAGATGAATACATCGCGCGGCGCCTGAGCTTTCAAGGGCGCCGACACGTGCGGCAGATCCGGCAGGTCGTGGCCCTCGGCCCAGGCACGTGCGCGCGTGGTCCAGATATCCAGGTCGCCCGATGGATAGCCCGTCTCCAGCTGCGCTTCGCTGCGCATCAGCCGCGCATAGGCGAAGTCGCCGGTCAGGTCGGCCAGCGACGGATGCTCGGGCGAATCGGTGAATACGGTGGGGATGCGATACGAGCGCGCCAGCTCCACGTAGCGCTCGTCGAGAAAACTGGGGTGGCGCACCTCCAGCACATGGCGCATCGGCTGGCCATTGAGTTCGCGCGGCAACAGATCGAGGAAGGCGGCCAGGTCGTTGGCATCGAACGGACGCGTCGGCCTGAGCTGCCACAGCACCGGTCCCAGGCGATCGCCGAACTCGGCCAGGCCGCCAAATACGAAGCCATCGATACCGCGACCGGCATCGGCCAGTCGCTTGCCTTCGGTGACGTAGCGCGGCGCCTTCAGCGAGAACACGAAACCTGCCGGCGTTTCAGCCGCCCACTTGGCGTACGTCGTGGGCTTTTGCGCGCCGTAATACGTGCCGTTGATCTCGATGGCGCGCAGATGTCGGCTGGCGTATTCCAGTTCACGGCGCTGCACCAGGCCGGTGGGATAGAAGTTGTTGCGCCACGGGGCGAAGTTCCAACCGCCGATGCCGACGCGGATACGCGATGCAAGGCCCTGCGCGGGAGCAGGCGAGAACAGGTCGGCAGACATGGCGGGGACTCGGAGGGGATGGCCGATCATGCCACGGGCGAGATGAAGAGAGGCATCAATCCGCCGTGATGGTAGCGGATACCGCCTTCAGTCCAGGGGCAGGTGATTGGGATACGGTCCGCGTGCCGCCATGAATGCCGTTGGCGTCATGCCGGCAAAGTCGCGGAACTCGTGCACCAGATGCGCCTGGTCGCCGTAGCCGCCGTCGATCGCCACGCCGCTCCAGTCCACGGCGGTCGATCGATAGACCGCATCCACCACGTGGCGAAAACGCATCAGTCGCGCATAGCGCTTCGGCCCCATGCCCACCTGCCGGCGAAATAGACGGCCAAAGCGATATTCCGACAGCCCGACATCGCGCACCAGCGGACCAATGCGTGCCACTTGCGGCCGTGCGCTGATCTGGTCCAGCGCATGCAACACCTCGGGGGCGAGTTGTGGTTTGCGCATATGGGCGAGCAGCCATTGCTCCAGCACAGCGAGTCGCTCGTGCGGGCAGGGCGTGTCCAGCAACTGCTCGCGCAGGCGGTGGGCGCTGTGGCCGAAGATGTCTTCCAGGCCGATGTCCTGGCCGACCAGCGCTTCGTGGTCTTCGCCGGTAAACGCATGCGCGCCACCGGGATGGAACACCGCGCCCATCACGCGTACCTGTTCGGCAGTGTCGATGATCTGGCTGCGCAGGCACGGTCCGCCGATCACCGAGGCGGCGGCGCGCAGGCAGCGGCGATCCGCGTCGTCGCTGTAGACGCGGGTCTCGTTCTCATGGAGGTTGATGATCAGCGCCGCGCCCGGCACCGGCAGCACGCGTTCGAAGTGATGCGCAGCCGGCGGCATATCCCAATCCCACAGGCGGGAAATCAGGGCGTTGAGCGGCGGCGCAGGTACGACGACGTGGTGTCCCATCGGCTGACTCCGGGTGACGTCCGGAGTTTAGGCCGATGCGGCATGACTGTCAGGATGGCTTGCCGGGAAAGACGGTGGTCGACGGGCTCGGTGCCGTCGCCGGATCGTGCTGCATGGTGCGCACCACCATGTCCTGCGGCGTGGTGAGCGGCAGATCGGCCTTGCGCAGGCGATCGAGGATCTCGAACAGCAGGTCGCTCTTGACCGTGCCCGAGTCTCGCGGATTGTTCACGTAGGCAGTACACACGAACATCATCGAGCCCGAATCGATACTGTCCAATTGCACGGTGGGTGCCGGCGTGTTGAGCGTCACCGAATGATTGCGCAGGATGTCGAAGATGATCTGCCGCACCTTGTTCGGATCGGTGCCCAGCGGCATCGGCAGGCGGATCTGCACGCGGCCCTGCGCATTGGCGAGCGTCACATTGCGCACGTTCTGGGTGATCAGCTGCGAGTTCGGCACGATCACGGTGGAACGATCGCCTTGCTGGATCTCGGTGGCGCGCACATTGATGCGCTTGATGTCGCCCTCCACGCCGCTGATGCTCACCCAGTCGCCGACCTTCACCGGTCGCTCGGCCAGCAGGATCAGGCCGGAGATGAAGTTCTGCACGATCGCCTGCAGGCCAAAACCGATACCCACGGACAGCGCACTGGCCACCCAGGCGATGCTTTGCACGTCCACTTTGAGCGCGCCCAGCACCAGCACGAACACCAGGATGCCGCCCACGTAACCGAGCAAGGTCACGATGGACATCTGCATGCCCACGTCCAGCGACGTTTTCGGCAGCAGCTGCTTGCTCAGCCAGCGCTTGATCAGGCGCACGACGACGTAACCGACCACCAGCACCACCATTGCATTGAAGATGCTGGTGGGATTGATGGTAAGCGTGCCCAGCGAGAGGCCGTTGAAGATGCGCGTGCCGCGATCCATCAGTTCGTTGGCGCCCGCACCATAGGGCGCCAGGATCAAGGGGATGGCGAACATCAACAGGAAAGCGCGGCCGACGCCGGACAGCACGGTCGCGGTCTGTTCGAGGCGGGCCGGTGCGATGCCGAAATTTTCCTGCAGTCGTACACCAGTGCGGGAGTCGGGCGAGAGCACCGATTCGCACAGATCGTTGATCAGGTGCATGACCACATACAGCGCGGCGATCAAGAAACCTGCGCGCAGCATCTGCCGCGCCACGTAGAAGGCGAGCGCGATATAGCCGGTGAACACCGAGATCAGGGTGATCAACATGCCCAGGAACGCACACAGCACCAGCACGCCCACCCACAGCGGCCGGGCCGCGGGTGTGGCGCCGCTGGTGAGCAGGGCACGGCGCGCGCGGCTCATCAGCACCAGCGCATAGGCCACCAGGCCGCCGATCAGCGTGGCCGCCAGCGCATTGGCGGCCATGGCGGTGGAGAGGCTGGCGCTGATGTCGTTGGTGACGCGTTCGATCACGCCCAGCAGCAAGGCGCTGTACGCCATCAGGCTGGGGAAGGGCCACAGCCGGGTCGCGAGGTTGTCGGAGATCGGCGGCAGGCGCCAGGATGGATGCTTCACCATCAACAGGGCACGGCCCAGGCCCGCCATGGTCGCGACGTAGAACATCAGGCGAACAATGGGGCGCACCAGTTCGTCCAGTTCCTCGTCGAACACGCCGTTCCAGTTCACCGCCAGATAGATCAGCCACGCGGCGATGCCATAGATCAGGGTCGTGCCGACGGTGACCACCACCGCCATGGCGCTGCGGCGCAGATGACCCGACGGCAGGTAACGCGCCGCGATGTCCAGCATCTTGTATTCGAAGACGCGCCGCCCACCCGCGAGCAGCGCGACGGCGGCAGTCAGGCACAGGATGAAGGGCAGGCGATTGCCCGGCTGCCAGGCCTGGGCGAGCGCGCCCTGCACGGACTGTGAGAGCTGCCGGAAGTTGCCGCTGTCATCAGGCAGGTTCTGCGCGAAGCGGCTCCAGAACGCCATGCTCAGCGGCGATGCGCTGCGCTGGCTGATCTGCGCCTGGAACAAGTTGCGGCGCAGCGCGGCGATTTCGGTGAGCAGCTGCTGGCTCTCGCGACTGAGCAGCTTGGACTGGGTGAGCTGGCCGGTGAGGTCGGTCTGGTCCTTGCTCAGTTGTTTGCGCTGGGCCGCCACTTCCGGCGTTTCCGCCGGGGCGCCTTTGGCCGGCGCCGGGCCGAGCACATCGAGCTTGGCCTTCAGCGCATCAGCCTGCGGAGCGAGGCTGGTGGTCAACTGGTCGGCTTGCTGCTGGATCGCCTGCGTCTTGCTGCGCGCGTCGGTGAGGATGTCGTCGGTGAGCTTGGTCTTGTCGGTCAGCGTCTTCTTGATCTGGTCGAGCTGTGTGCTCAACTGGTCAGGCGTGGCGAGCACGGTCTGCTGGATCTGCCCGTTGTTCTGGGTGTCCTGGGCGAAGGCGGGAGAGGCGCCAGCGACGGCGAATAGAAGGATCAGCAGCAAGCGAGACAGGGTAGGCATGCGGGCATGATCCCGACCGGTCCTGAACCGGTCAATGAATAAATGTTTTGACGGTGTGTTCAGGCCCGGGCATTCACGCTCTCTTGATGAGCGCCTTCGACCTCGCCAACACCATGCCGCCCTGGGACGGAAACGTCGCCAAGGCACGCCTGCTTCAGTCCGAACTGGCGGCGCAGGTGCGGCTGATGGACGACTATCCGCCACTGCGCCATGTCGCCGGCGTCGATGTGGGCTTTGAAGAGAGCGGTGCGGTGACGCGCGCGGCGGCGGTGTTGATCGATGCGCAGACGCTGGCGCCGATCGCCGAAGTGGTCGCGCGACAGCCGACGCGCATGCCCTATATCCCCGGGCTGCTCTCGTTTCGCGAGCTGCCTGCCTTGCTGCAAGCTTTGTCGGAACTGCCGGAATCGCCGGATCTGGTGTTCGTCGACGGCCACGGCATCGCGCATCCGCGACGACTCGGCATCGCCGCGCACCTGGGCGTGGTCACCGGCTTGCCGACCATCGGCGTGGCGAAATCGATCCTGGTGGGTGTGCACGAGGAAGTGGGGCCGCACCGTGGCGACCGTCAGCCGCTGGAGTACAAGGGCGAAGTGATCGGCTGCGTCCTGCGCAGCAAGGATCGCATCCGGCCCTTGATCATTTCGCCGGGGCATCGCGTGAGCATGGCGACTGCGCCGGAACTGGTGCTGGCATTTGGCACGAAGTATCGGTTGCCCGAGCCTACGAGGCTGGCTGATCGGCTGGCGTCGCGGCGAGGAACCGTGCGTCGCTGACTTTCAGCTGGTCGCGCGAACCAGGCGATAACCAAACGCCGCCGCCAGCCGGGCTACGGCAGCGATCGCTTCGGGCTGCCGCGACACTGATCCGCTCGATGCGCCCAGTCGCCAACGCGCTCGCTCGTGCGCCACGGCACGCGAACTGGCCAGCCCGTGCTGCTCCAGTTCGCGCAGAAAGCGATACACCGTGCCGAGACTGGTGCGTGGCTCCAGCGCCTGCGCCCGACACATCAGTTCCACCGCATCCGGCTCGTCACTCGCCTCGTGCAGCACCTGCCAGATCGCCAGGCGCGGCGGCGTGGCACGCATGCCCGCCTGCGCCAGCAGCTGATGAACGTCGGCCGGCGCAGTGGACATGGCGTCAGGCATCCTTGTTGCCCTTGGCGATCTCTTCCGCGGCCTTGCGGATGATGTCGCCGATGCGCTTCACCTCATCCGTATTCCACGGGCCGCCGTGCATGAACAGCGCACGCTTGAGGCTGTGCATGGCCTCGCGCAAGGCCATCGGGGCGGCAGCGCGGGCAAACATCTTGGCGGTCTGCTCCATGCGCGACATCACCGTGTCCACGGCTTCCTTGTTTTCGGCGAGAAACGCCTTGCCTTCGGCCGTGATGGTGTAGAGCTTCTTGCCGCCGTCGTTTTCCACGCTCGCGTGACCCAGCTCCTCGAGCAGGGTGAGGGTGGGATAGACCGCGCCGGGGCTGGGCGAGTAGGCGCCGTCGAACATCTCCTCGATGGTGCGGATCAGTTCGTAGCCATGACGCGGCTGTTCGGCGATCAAGGCGAGCAGGATCAGCTTGAGGTCGCCGTGGCCAAACACGCGGCCCCCGCGGAAACGTCCACCCATGCCACCCCAGCCGCCTTCACCCTCGTCGTCCCCGAAGCCCCGACCGCGTCCCCGGCCACGGCCCATGCCGATGGCCTCGCGGGCCCAGGCGTCGCGGCCTTCGTGGCAGTGGTGGTGATGGTGCGCGTGGTGCCGATCGAACAAATGACGAAATCCCATGACTAACTCCGATATATCGTAAGTAACAGTCTTAAGATATATCGTGAGTTTCGAAAAATGCAAGTGCGCGCCCATGACGGCGCCCCTGTCCCCCCTTGTGGGAGCGCACCCTGTGCGCGAACGCGGCGCGAGAGCGCCGCCCCGGTTTGATAGGCCGCCGCCGTCGCGCACAGGGTGCGCTCCCACAAAGGAGGAGTCGAAGCGCCTGGTGTCTTGAAACTCCCGTGACTTGCCTTCACCCAAGTGCTATCAAGCGCCTCCTCCCGCGCCGCCGCCTCCCAAGGACGACCTCCCCATGCTGTTCCGCTGGTTCGAATCGCTGATCGACGCGTTCCGCGAACCCGTCGACGGCATGCCGCCGTCGTCGGTCTGGCGCTTCTACGTGTTTTATCTGCGCCAGGTGTGGCCGGTGTTCGCCGCCGCGCTGGTGGTGGGCTTTGGCGTGGCGCTGGTGGAGGTGTCGCTGTTCGGCTTCATCGGCAGCATCGTGGATATGGCCAAGGGTGCGCCGGTCGCCGACTTCTTCCACCTGCACGGCAACGAACTGCTGTGGATGGGTTTCGTGGCGCTGATCGCACGCCCGATCCTGATCGGCGCGCACGACCTGCTGGTGAACCAGGCCATCGTGCCCAACCTCACCAACCGCATCCGCTGGCAGAACCATCGCTATGTGATCCGCCAGAGCCTGGGCTTTTTCCAGAACGACTATGCCGGTCGCATCGCCAACCGCATCATGCAGACCTCAGGCGCGCTGCGTGAATCGGCGGTGCAGATCGTGGATGCGATCTGGTACGTGGCGATTTACACCGGCAGCGCCATTTTCATGTTCGCCAAGGCCGATGTGTGGCTCGCCGTGCCGCTGGTGGTGTGGCTCATCGCCTATGTGGCCACGCTGCGCTATTTCGTGCCGCGCACCAAGGAGCGCTCATGGCGCCAGTCAGAGGCGCGTTCGCGCCTGATGGGGCGCATCGTCGATGGCTACAGCAACATCCTCACGCTGAAGTTGTTTGCGCATACGCAGCGCGAGGAGGCCTATGTGGCCGATGCGATGGGCGAACAGATCAGGCGCATGCGCGCGATGACGCGCCTGACCACGGCCATGGACGCGACCATCACGACTTTGAACGGTTTTCTGATCGTCGGCACCTCGGCGCTGGCGCTATGGCTATGGAGCCAGGGCAAGGTCACCGTGGGCGCGATTGCGCTGAGCACCGGCCTGGTCATCCGCATCAACAACATGTCCGGCTGGATCATGTGGGTGATCAACGGCATCTTTGAAAACGTCGGCACCGTGCAGGACGGCATCGAGACCATCTCCAAGCCCCGCACCGTGCAGGACCGCGACGGCGCCATGCCGCTGGAAGTGACTGAAGGCGCCGTGCACTTCGAAGACATCCACTTCCACTACGGCAAGAAGGGCGGCGTGATCGCCGGCCTCGACCTCAAGGTGCGCGGTGGCGAGAAGATCGGCGTGGTCGGCCCCTCCGGCGCGGGCAAATCGACTCTCGTGAATGTGCTGCTGCGCCTGTACGACCTCGAAGCGGGGCGCATCCTGATCGATGGCCAGGACATCGCCCAGGTGGCGCAGGAAAGCCTGCGCGCGCAGATCGGCGTGGTCACGCAGGACACCTCGCTGCTGCATCGCTCGATACGCGACAACCTGCTGTACGGCCGACCCGATGCCACCGAGGCGCAGGTGATCGAAGCCGTGCGCAAGGCGCGCGCCGAGGAATTCATTCCGCAACTGGTCGATGGCGAAGGCCGCGTGGGTTACGACGCGCACGTGGGCGAGCGCGGCGTGAAACTCAGCGGCGGCCAGCGCCAACGCATCGCCATCGCACGCGTGCTGCTGAAAGATGCACCGATCCTGATCCTGGACGAAGCGACCTCAGCACTGGATTCGGAAGCCGAAGCGGCGATCCAGGACAGCCTTGAAGTGTTGATGCGCGGCAAGACCGTGATCGCCATCGCCCACCGCCTGTCCACCATTGCGCGCATGGATCGCCTGGTGGTGATGGACAAGGGTGAGATCGTGGAAACCGGCACCCATGCGGAACTGATCGCACGTGGCGGCCTCTATGCGCGTCTCTGGCAGCGCCAGACCGGTGGTTTCGTGGCGGCGGAGGATCCGGCCGAGGACAACGCGCTGGCGTGAAAGCGGGCGAGCATGTCGCAGCCACTGCTGCCATCGCTGTGAATATTCGCCAGTGGCCTGAGCTTTATTTTGTTCTGCATTTCACGGGCATCACCGCAGCATGGTCGGTGCACACGCAGTGGAGTTTCGACATGCCTACCGAACGCGCTTTGGCTCGCGCCCGCAAAGATCAACGCCAGGGCAAGTCGGCCAGCACCCAGGCCGGCGAGTTCGTGCGCGAGGAAATCGAGCGCATCCGCGAAGGTGTGCATGGCGCGCGTTCGCCGGAACAGGCCATTGCGATTGGCCTGTCGCAGGCGCGCCGCGCCGGCATCGATGTGCCGGCGCAGAAGGGCGCCAAGAGCACCCGCAAGAAACCGGTCGCCAAGAAGCGCGCGATGACAAAGGCCGCCTCAGCCAAGCGCAGTCGAGCGACATTACAGGCGCTCAAGCGCGAGAGCACGGCGTCGGCTTCGAATGCCGCGCTGTCCAAGCACGCGCGCAAGGCCGCCGCTGCCCGCACCCCAGCCGAACGTTCCGCCGCGGCCAAGAAGGCCTCGCGAACCAAGGGGCCCGCGGTACGCAAGGCCGCGGCGAAGAAGGCCGCTGCGACCAGCAGCCGAGCGGCGGGCGCCGTGCGTGCAGCACGTACGCGCGCCATGCGCTCACGCGCGCGCTGACTGCTAGCGATCGAAGACCAACAGGGTTGAGGTGGCCGTACCGTACAGGCGGCCCTGGGCGTCCATCAGGCTGGCTTCCGCGAACGCCACGCGGCGCCCGATGGTGCGCACGCGGCCCTCGGCGCGGACGCGACCCGTATCGCGTGTCATCGCTTTTTGGAAGGTGACCTTGAGCTCCAGCGACGTATACGCCTGCTCCGCGGTGAGCCGCGAATGCACCGCGCAGCCGCATGCCGAATCCAGCAGCGTGGCGAAATAGCCGCCATGGACGATGCCCATCGGGTTGTACGCATGCACGCCGGGCACACCTTCGAATGCCGCGTAGCCTTCACCCACGTCCACGAGATCGAAATCCAGCGAGTCGCCGATGCCCGGGCGCTGGCCCGAGGCGATGAATGCGCGCAATTGCTCCAGCCCGCTAAGGCCCTGGCCGATCTCGGTAATCATGCTCACGATGCGGACTCCAGGCCCAGGCGCTGTTTCAGCAGGTGCCGCGAATCGGCCAGGATCGCATCAGAACGCTTGGCGTCCGTCTCCACCCGGGCCAGCGACAAGGCGCCGACCAATTCGGACACGGTGGAACGAGCCAGGGTCTGCGGATCGCTATAGCCCAAGGCGGTGAATCGCTCCGCCATGGCGTCGGTGAGACGGCGCGCGCCGTCGGCAAACAGCGCACGGGTCTGCTCGGGGAGGCGCGGCAGATCAGAGGCCAGCGCAGCCATGGGACAGCCGCTGGCGCGCGCGTCGCGATGCTTTTTCGACAGATAGAAATCGATGTAGTTGGCCAGCCCCTGGGCGGGGGCGTGGCCTTCCATCTCATGCTTCAGGCGTGCACGCGACTCCTCGAACATCTGCTCGATCGCCGCCGTGACCAGGTCGTCCTTCGACTTGAAGTGCGCATAGAAGCCGCCGTGGGTGAGGCCGGCCTCGGCCATTACGCCGGCGACGCCAATGCGGTCAGGACCATCCTGACGGATCGCCTTGGCCGCTACTTCCAGCACCTTGCTGCGGGTTTTCTGTTTGTGTTCGGCGTCGTAACGCATGGCCGCTCCACGTAGTTTGTATGATTTCAATCATACTATTGACAGCGGACATCGCAAGTGGCAGCGCCATGAGACGCCGCCGAATCACGCACGGGGCGGCTCGTTCGACGGCGGTTCGCTCGCGGCAGGGACTACGACCACCGGTTCCACGATCACCGTTTCACGCCGCGGGAAGGTCATGCTGGGCAGCACGTCGTCGCGTCGGATCAGCCCGTGGTAGAGCGCGGCGCCCATATGTCCGAGTACGGTGACGAACAGCAGATAGGCCAACCATCGATGCGTGACTCGTAGCCACGCATAGGTTTCGCCGTCGAACGAAAGCAGCGGCGGCAGATGCAACGAACCACCGAGCGAAATCGGGTAACCGCCCGCCGAAAGCATCGCCCAGCCCACCAGGGGCAGCGTGAGCATCAGCGCATACAGCACCCAATGCGAGGCATGCGCCACCCACTGCATCAACGGCGGCATATCGGCCGGCAAGGGCGGCGGCGGGTGGCGCCAGCGCACGGCAAGGCGGATCAGCGCCAGCACGAAGATGGTGGCGCCCAGCGGCTTGTGGAGGGCGAGCAGCCATTGGTGTTTTTCCGACACGGTCGACACCATGCCCACGCCAACGAACAGCATGGTGAGGATCAGCAAGGCCATCAGCCAGTGCAGCAGGCGCGCGAGCGGATGAAACGCGCCGGGATAGGTAGCGTGCTTGGCATTCATCACGGGTGCTCCGAGGGCGTGGTCGCGCGCGCGGCGCCGGGGACATGCGCTTCTTCGCTGGTGCGGCGCAGATAGGACACGGCATAGGCCGCGGAGCGCGCTGGCAGCAGCGGGTCGTCGGAGACTTCGATGCCTGCGGGAACGATGGTCGGGTCGTAATTCACATCGCGGCAGGGGCCGCTGTCCTGCGGCTGCTCGCTTTCGATCACCAGCGTGCCCGCGTCGATCGTGTGGCGATCGGCGGGCCATTGCTTGGTCGCGTCATTGGTGGGATCGCCGGGCTCGGCCAGGGTTACGCGCAGCTGCCAACGCTGTGGTCCTTGCGCCAATCGCTGCTGCAAGTCCTTGGCCAGATAATCCGGGTCGCCGGCTTGCGGGCCGGTGCCGGCATCGTCGTTCGCGACAGGGGTGACTTTCCAGCGCACCGCGTGGCGCTTGCCGGTGCCATCGACGAAATAGAACGCGTTGAGCCCCTCGTAGGTCTCGGTGACAAAACTCGCCGAGGGCTTGGTCGTTTTCACCCAGGCGAGAAATGCAGCGGTCTCCGGGTGTGAGGCGAAGAAGGCGCCAACCTTCTTGGGATCGGGCTTGCCGGTTGCCGGGTCGGGCAGGGTGGCCACCAGTTGCTCGTAAAACGCCTGCGGCGTCGCCACCGGGAACACCGGCATGCTGTTCATGCCGGTGCGCCACTGCTGGCCATTGGGTAACGCAAAGCGCAGCGCAAAGCTGCGGATCGGCACGCTGCTGTCGGGCGCATAAGGATTGCCGCCGGGCAGGGCAAAACGGCCCACCACGGGCGTGCGACTACCTGCCGTAAACACGCTGGCCGTGGAATACGCCGCGGCCTCACCATTGCTTTCGAAATAACCCGCCACGCACACACCCTTGGCGTGATTGCGCCGGAAGCCGGGATGCACGCCACCGCCTTCCTGCAGCGTATCCACCAATCGACGCGACGTCAGTCTTTGCGGCGTCAGCCAGCCGGCCACATAGGCAAACGCGCCGGCGAGCACGGCCACTGCAAGGCCGATAACCAGCCACCTCAAGGGTTGATGTGAAGGTGGCTGACGAGATGGATCGGTCATGCGGCGCTCCCGGGATCGCAGGTTGGATATCCTCACTTCGTCGGACGGCAGCAGCCGGTTACCTCGGTGCCGCGCGGCGTCTCCACACCGGCTGAGCATAGGCTCTGAGGCTGTCGCGACGCGCTAATTCTGTCAGTCGACGCAAGTTAATCTCTGGAAGAGCAATTTCTCGTGACAGGACACCAAGTCGGTCCCATCGTTAGGAGACTATTGTCGCCAAGTGACATCCTTAGGGGAGTTTGGCTCAAGGGGGGGGGCTGTGGGTACGAAGGATGAGCCTCCTGGTCCTGCACGAAGCTGCTGTCCGACCTGGCGGCAGAGTGCCTAAACCGCAGCGCCACGCTGAGAACTGGCGACGGCCCAATAAAGGTTGCGCTGACCACCTGGCTATTCGGACAGGCTGTCAAAACAAACGGGTCGTCACTGGAGCGTGACCTATGAGGTCGCCAACGGCAAATCGATAAAAGCCGAAGCCCGGAACACATGCTTCGCTAGTGACATTTCCGGGGCCACTGTTTGAGGATGTTCCGTATAGCTTGTTAGGCGACACCTCATGTCGATACGGAGACATCCGCATGACAAAGCCCTAGCCTTCTATGACACGTTTTGTTTTCGCTCTACTTTTCTTGCTCGGCACGATACAGCTATTGTTCGAGGGTCTTGCTAGCATCCAAAAACTCATCAAGATCGCCACGGATTACTCCGCGATCTCGTTGAGTGCCGCTACTTCGATCGCTGTAGTTCATTCGGCATCATTGTATTGAGCGGGAACTCTGCGAGTACATCAATCGGTTTCTTCTTCTCGCTAGTATTTTGTAGCAATTCCCGGCAGGCTGTCGGTACATTTTCGCATAGTGCTTTAAGCAGGGCGTCATTCAAGCGATCGTTTCTTTCAGTCACAACTTGGGAGGTGGGTGTGCTTTCTAAAGAAGCCATGAGTACGGAAGGCGAGTTGTTCAAGGCGCTTCTCGATTTTGCCGAAGTCACCCCACTGCTGGCGTCCACGCCGGAAACGGTGACGGCGAACTTGCCCAAGGCGCGCGAAGTAGTGGGGCAAATTGCTGCTCTAGGCCTGAGCCCGGGTTATGCTGATTATTTCAAGGCGTCTGAGGAGCGGTACGCGCACTACCTGGCCGCGGCTATAGGCCTGTTCAAGCCCGCGAGCAACATCTTAGATGTGGGGAATGCGCCCGGCCATGTCGGAATTGGACTGCACCTGCTAGGACATAAGGTCCGCGGCCTGAATATGAGTGCAGAATACCGGTCCAACTATGCGTCTCCAACGTGGTTGACCGAATTCGACATCATCGAAACGAATTTTGAGCACAATCCGATCCCCGTCCCCGATCAAAGCTACGACGCGGTGATGTTTACCGAGGTTTTCGAGCACATCGCGACTCGAAATCCTGTTGAAGTACTTTCCGAATTGAAACGAGCTCTGCGCAAGGACGGCCTGCTTATTTTTTCCACCCCAAACGTTTGCAACATCTCCAATATTTACGCGCTTCTGCACGGCCACAATATATTCTGGGACAAGGAGATTTTTTACGGGAGCCTTGATCGACACAATCGCGAGTTCACGCCGGCAGAGGTGCAGCGCTGTTTTGCAGAAGCGGGATTCGACGTCGTTGAATTCTGGGGGATGAACGATCATTCGAATTGGCGAGGGGGTGGCAACGTGTTCGCGTACGATTTCACCGCGAAATACGGCACAGATCATCCCATGCTTCGAAATACGACTGTCGCTGTCTATCGCAAGCGAGACTCGTAGAGACCTAATTGCGCCGGAGCGCGTCGTTCGCGTTTTGTTGCTGACGGTGACTCAGTGAACGGCCGGTCAAAGCCCCAGTGCCACGGCCAAGAGCCATTTGAAGTCCGATAACCGAGCTGTCGCCCGTTTCGGATCAGGTGTGGGTGGCCGTATGCCCGAGCACGAGCCTGTTCCGTGGCCTTGGCTGGCCGATACACGGGCATCAGGCGGGGCCGTGGCTGCGCCGGAAAAGAGCGACTTGGGGCCGCATCGCAACGGATTGGGCCGTGCCGGGCACTAACTGAGCGGAGCGATGAGGCAGTCCCACCGTCGCGAGCAGCACCGATGTATGGTGACGCCCAGTGTGCGTGCCCACCTTGGGAGAAAGCTGAAAATGCCGGCTCAACCGGGTTTCAAGCTCGCCGTTCGGATCGCGACATGTTGAACGCGTCGAGCCATCGGCAGCCCTCATGAAAGTCAGGTTTGCCCATCAGCTGCGCGCGATTGCGGCGCTATCGGTGGTCATCAACCACTATTGGGGCATCTTCTTTGCGCCCGGCGTGCGCGCGTTGATCGGGACGCCGGCCAGTTTTGTGCCGTTGAAGCCGGCCTATACGCAGCACGTATTGTCACCGGCATGGGGCGGATTCTTCTACGGCGTTTTCGGTGTCGCCGTGTTTTTTCTGATAAGCGGATTGGTCATACCGATAAGCCTTAGGAATATTTCAACCGGTCAATTTCTGACGAGGCGGTTCTTTCGCATTTATCCCGTCTACTGGTTCTGCCTGTTGATAAGCATTGCCCTGTATTTCATCTGTTCGTGGTACTGGTCGACACCGCTGTCTGACCGCATCAGCCTCTCGTTCCTGGCAAGGAATATCCCGCTCGTCCACAGCGCGGCTGGTTTGCCTTCACTGGATTTCGTGAGCTGGTCACTGGCGGTGGAGATCAAGTTCTATGTGATCTTTGCGCTGGTGAGCATGCTCGGAAAAAGTGCCCATCAAGTCATGCGGCTGTCCATTGGCTTGATGGCCTTGTGCTGCATCGTTGCTTTCTGCGCGACTCATGGGATGAATTCCCTGTCCTCTGTTTCATATGCGGTATCGGACATGAAGTTCATCACATTCATGTTCCTTGGCTGCCTGTTTTATTACGTCCTCTATCGCGAGCTCAGCGTAAAGGTCGCGCTTAGTTATGGGGTCATCGTCTATGCCTTGTTCGTGACGATCAATTCCTTCTATGGAACAGGCTTCTTTGGGCCGCTGACAAAAAATTACACTTATGCATTGATGCTGTTCTCTCTGTGCTATCTGCTTCGAAGCAGGTTCAAGGAAAACAGGGTCATCGACTTCCTGGCCGACATCAGCTTTCCGCTCTATCTGGTTCACTCCATGATCGGCTACGTCGCCATGCCCATCCTGATCAGCAGGGGCATAACCTTCACGTTCGCCTGGATGATCAGCCTGGGCCTGACCATTCTCGTCGCCTTCCTTGTCCATCGGTATGTGGAAATTCCCGCAAACAACTTCGGCAAGAAGCTGTCCAGCCCCAAGCAAAGCCAGGCAGCCAAATGCGGTCAGTTGGCTTGAGGGTAATGCGAGATAAGAGCCTTCGAAACGCGACGGACATAAAGGTCAGCGCAAGCTGTGTGCCGTCTAGGTGTGCGCGCGCCGTTTCCGGTATTCCCGTGGCGTGATGCCCAGGTTGCGCTTGAAGGTCGCCAGCATGCGCTGCTCGTCACCGAAACCGCAACGCCGTGCGATCGATTCGATACCGTCACTGGTTTCGTCGAGAAGTCGTTGAGCCGCCTCGAGCCGGAAAAGCTCGATGGTCTTCCCTGGGCTCCTGCCAATTCTCTGCTTGTAGCTACGCGAAAAATTTCGCGGACTCATGTGCACGCGATTGGCCAGTGTCTCAATGTTCAAATTCTCGTTGGCGTAATGTTCCACCAACCAAAGATGCAGGGCGTCGAACGAGTTGGAGTTCATGGCCTGTGCCTGCAGTGCTTGACTGAACTGCGGCTGCCCTCCCGTCCGCTTGAGGTAGACGACAAGCTTTCGCGAAATCTGCATGGCAAGTTCGTGACCATGATCGTCTTCGACCAGGGCCAGGGCCAGGTCGATTCCGGCGGTGAATCCGGCGGACGTCCAAATCGGATCGTCGCGAACGAAGATGGCTTCTTTTTCCACCTCCAGCGTGGGATACGACGAAGCAAGCAGGTCGCGAGCCGCCCAATGAGTGATCACGCGGCGATTTTGCAGGAGACCGCCCTCGGCGAGAAGAAAGGCGCCGGTGCCGACTGACGCTGTTCGGCGCGCCCTCGCTGATGCGTTTTGTAACCACGCAACGATGCGCTTGTTCTGGAGCATCCGCTCGACATTGGTCGACCCCGGCACGACGATCGTGTCAATCGCAGCCTCATCGAAGTCCGACAATAATTCGGTCTGGATGGGGACTCCCTCGATGCCGACGACAACACCTGCATCGGGGCTTACGATATGGGTCGCATAACCCACGCTACCGGGCAATCGCAGGTAATGCATGGCGGACCGGAATACCGTGATAGGTCCGACCATGTCCAGCATTAACACGCCATCGAACGCGAGAAACAGGACTGTTTTCGTCTGCATGCGGCGATCCCCGAAGCAAATTTCTGGCTGTGACCACGCTTCGGGCCGCAAACTATGGCTAGCGCCAAATCCTGCCACCGTTAACCGCCAAACACAGGCAGCACGCTGCGCAAGTTGACTCTTGCTTGAAACAAGCGCGCTTTCACCGTGCCCAAAGGTGTGCCAGTGATGGTGGCCACCTCGTCCAGGCGATGACCTGCGCCGTAGACCAGCTCGAACACCAGGCGCTGGTTCGGAGTAAGCCGGGCCAGGCCGTTCGTGATCCAATCACGCAAGTCGATGCCATCGCGGTCGCTCGAAGGGAAGGGATCAGGCGTGGCGTTATCTCCATTGACGGGCTCGCGAGCACGCTGACGCAGCGTCTTGCTTCCCACGCAATAGGCGATGCCAAAAATCCACGTGGACACGAGTGATGCCTGTTGAAAGTTCGCTGCCTCTTGCCAGACGACCCGGAAGCATTCGTTGATGACCTCATAAATCATTTCTGCGTGTCGGGTCAGGTGGTACAGGAACTCACATAGCCGCTCGTGGTAGCTGTCGTAGAGCGTCGCCAAAGCGTCGCGATCGCCATGGGCGATGCGTTCAAGAAGCAACCTATCCCTGGCTTCGGCGCCTTGCTTTCCATCGAAACGGGCATTCATGGACTTTCCGATACCTACGTTTGCCTGCCTGTCGGCTGCGCAGTCTTGATCTCCGACAGGGGAGCTTCGATCTCGACAAGTACAAGGTGGGGGGCCGGGGCCATGGCAAGAAGGCAGAACGCATACGCTGCCTTCGGCTTCATTCCTTTGAATCACGGCGCCAAATGGGCTTTGATCTCGGCGGACATCTGGCGGATCGCGGCCTGCGGCTCGGGAGCGGCCTGGATGCCGTTCAACAGCACGAAGTCGTGGATCATCCCGTTGTAGCGCGTGGCGATCACCGGGACGCCGGCCTCTTTGAGCTTGCGGGCGTAGGCTTCGCCTTCGTCGCGCAGCGGGTCGTTCTCCGCCGTGATAACGAGCGCAGGCGGAAGCCCACTCAACTCCCGCAAGCTGGCGCGCAGCGGCGACACGTAGGGGTTGTCACGGGTCTTGCTGTCGGGTGCGTACATATCCCAGCCGTATTTCATGAAGGCGCGGGCAAGGAAACGCCCGGTGCCGAACTCACGGTAGGAGGCGGTAGCCATGCCGGCGTCGGTGGCCGGGATCATCAGCACCTGATAGCTGATCTTGGGGCCATTGCGATCCTTCGCCATGAGCGCCAGCGCAGCGGACATGTTGCCGCCCACCGAGTTGCCGGCCACTGCGATGCGGCTGCCATCGGCGCCAAACTCGTTCGCGTGGGCCGCGACCCATTTGAGTACGGCATAGGATTGATCGAGCTGCGTGGGGAAGCGAGCCTCCGGCACGGTGGTGTACTCCACAAACACGCCGATCTGGCCGGAGCCAACGACCAGGTCGCGCAGCAGGCGCTGATGGTTGTGGAAATTTCCGACGATCCACACACCGCCATGAATAAACAGCAGCACACCCGGCGTACCGGTCACCTGCTCAGGCTTCATGATGTAGACCTTCACCGTCTGGCGGTCCTGAGTGATGGTCTGCTCGGTGATCGTTACTCCCGACATGTCGACGAGGGTCTTGTCCTGCAGGCCCGTCAGAATTTCTTGCGGCTTGGGCTGGGGAAGCTCCCAGAATGCGCTGGATTCTTTGTCGGTGTCGCGCAGGAAAGCACGAACTTGGGGATCGATCCGGGGATCGTTTGAGGCATCGGGCTCTGCAAAGACGGCTTGAATCATAAGGACTGCTCCCACGGCTCGTGTTGCGATCGAATAGTCGCGCTTCATGGTCGTTCTCCATCCAAAAACTGGACGGAGAGAAGCTAGTCCGCGAGCAGAGGGCGTCGCTTCTGCCATTTGACCAGTCTGATGACTGGAGCACTCGGGCAGGCTGAGCGTGGATTCGTGCGAGCGGGACGTAAGTACTTATCAACGAGTGCCCTGATCGCACTGAGCCATGAGCGTGCACAGTGTCGGCAACGACATGGCCACATTTCTGTTTCACGCAGCACGTTCGCTGCGAGCGTCGTCAGCTTTGCTCTTCGGAGAAAATCGCCACTTCGAGCAATAGAACTGGGCCAGCCTCTTCTGCGCAGTGAAGCCAGGAGCGAGCCCTCAAAAGCAGCTCTTTCATGTAAGCGTATCGACAGGGTTAGGGTTAATCATCGAGTCGATGCGACCGACATGCGCACCTGACCTGGTCGCGACGACTTAGCCGAGCGGTCGCCGCCCGGCAACATCCAGGCTCACGCATGTGCAAGACCCAACATCAGATGTCCCGAATGCATTCTGCGAACTTGGCGGCCTTTAAATTCGCCAGCCAAGCGATGTTCGACACTGTTTTAGTAGCGCCCCTGCGCCGGTTGTGGGATGAGCCAAAGCACAAGAAATACCCGGCCTGAAGGGCACGGACAGTCCACGAGCGCCGCCCGATCTGCATCGCTAGCCCTGCAAGGTCGACAAGAGGACATCGCCCTCATTGACCATCTGTTCGATCGGGTCGATCAGGGCGGAGCGGCGCTAGTTATCAGCGGCGAAGCCGGTATAGGGAAATCCGCGCTGCTCGAAATAGCCAAGCACCGCGCAATCGAGCGCGATTTCACCGTACTGAACATGACCGGCGTTCTCGCCGAAGTCCATTTGCCTTACGCTGCGCTGGAACAAGCGTTACGTCCATTCGGCAAGCAGATTGCAAGTCTGGTGCCTCGCCAGCGATCGGCATTGTTGTCCGCATTCGGCATGCAAGATGAGGGTGGGGCGCCCGATCTCTTCCTGGTGGCGCTCGCGACCTTGTTTGTTCTCAGCGAAAGCGCCACATGCGCACCCATCCTGTTCGTTGCAGACGACGTCCAGTGGCTGGATCAGGCAACTTATGACGTCCTGTCTTTCATCTCGCGCCGGCTCAGCTCGGACCCCATCATTCTTCTGGTTGCCATACTCGATGGTTTTGATCGCCCATTCGGCGACCCCGACACTTTGCGACTCAGGCTTTCGGCGCTCAACGATGCCGACGCGGAGCATCTCCTTGACGCCCACGCACCGGGCCTTTCGCCTGACCTGCGCAGCCGATTCCTCATGGAGGCTGCAGGCAACCCTTTAGGCCTGTTGGAGCTGCCTCACGCCGATCGCACGACCGATGCCGGCGACACGACATGGCTTCCCTTGACGGAACGCCTGGAGCGCACCTTCTCATCGCGTCTACGCGATCTTCCCGATACGGCCCGCACGCTGTTGTTCGTGGCGGCGGAAAACGATGAACCATCGCTCGAGGAAGTTTTGCGTGCCGGCGACATGGTGGTGGGTGAACGCGTGGGCGTGCATGACCTGGCGCCGGCCATTGCCGCCAAGCTGATCGAGGTGGACAGAACGGAGGTGCGCTTTCGGCATCCACTCGTTCGTTCCGCGCTCCATCAGGTCGCCGACCTGGCCACACGCCAGCGGATTCACGGCGCACTCGCGGCAACCATTCGCGGCCAGCTGGATCGTCAGCTGTGGCATCGCGCGGCTGCCATCATCGGCCCGGATGACGAACTCGCAGACGAGTACGATCGCATGGCGGAGCGCGCCGTACGACGCGGCGCCGTTGCGATGGCCATCGAGGTGTTTGAAAACGCGGCCCGACTGAGCACGACCGCAGAAGCCAGAAGCCACAGGCTCTTGCGGGCTGCCGAACTTGCTGCCGATCTGGATCAACCGGACGTGCTGGAGCGCCTGCTGCGCCAGGTCGATGTGGATGAGTCGGACCAGCTCGCGACCGTGCGTATCGATTGGTGCCGAGAGATCAGCAAGCCACCGGCGGTGTATGACCCCGCGAAAGTCGCGGCACTGGTTGGCTTCGCTGCGCAGGCCGAAGCCGCCGGTGCGAAGGACCTGGCCATCAATCTTCTCTGGCGCGCCGGGCAACGCTGCTGGTGGAGCAGTGCGAGCGAAGAACTCCGGGCGAGCGTTCTGGCTGCGGCAAACCGGTTGGGCTTGCCAGACGGCGACTTACGCATGATCGCCATCTGTGCCTATGTCGAGCCGCTTCGATGCGGCCGCAGCGTGCTCACAGCGTTGCAACAGCTCTCACCGATAGATCACTGCGATCCTTCGATCGCGCGAATCCTCGCAACCACCGCCAACATCATTGGCGCGTTCGATTTCAATGTGAGCCTGCTCGCCGAATTCAGTGCCGCGTTGCGTGCACAGGGGCGACTGGGCGAACTCGCCCGCGTACTTTTTACGCGAGGGTGGGCAGAAATGGAGATCGGCAACTGGGCGGGCGCGATGCGAGAGGCCGAAGAATCCGCGCGGCTCGCCGAGGAGACCGGTGAAACCCTGTGGATGGCGGCAGCCACCATCCTGAAGGCCATGCTGGTGGGCATGCAGGGCAACCTGGACCAATCCGAAGCGTTCGCCGCGCAGGCGGAGCGCCTTCTGCTACCGGTAGGTGCCGGATTTCTGCGCGCGATGTTACAGATCGCACGAGGCGCGTCTGCCATCGGAGCGGGCCAGCATTGGTTGGCCTATGAGCAACTGCAGCGTGTATTTGCGCCCGCCGACCCAGCCTTCAATTCAGGCCTGGAGTCTTTCGCGCTGGCGTATTTCGTGGAAGCCGCCGTTTTTTCCGGCAGCCCCGAGTCGGGCTGTCGTGTCATCGATCAGATCGAGCGCGCCGCAGCCCCAATGCCCATGCCATGGGTTCAGACCATGCTGTACTACGGCAAAGCATTGCTCGCTGCGCCCGAAGACGCTGAGCATTGGTATCTGCAAGGCCTTGGGCCAGCCGCGAAACACTGGCCATTTCTGCGAGGACGTCTTCTTCTGGCTTATGGCGGATGGCTGCGGCGCCAGCGCCGGTCCGCCAACGCGCGGGCTCCACTGCGTGAGGCGCGCGAAATCTTCGATGCGCTCGGCGCCTCACCCTGGAGCCATCGTGCGCGCGAAGAGCTGCGTGCTTCGGGCGAATGCAGCCGTCAACGAACCGAGCGCATGTGGGAAACGCTGACCCCGCAGGAGCTTCATATCGCGCAGCTCGCTGCCGAAGGGCTCTCGAACAAGGAAATAGGTACCAGGCTGTACCTGTCGCACCGTACGGTCGGATATCACCTGCATCGCATTTTTTCGAAGGCCGGCATTACGTCTCGGTCGATGCTGGGTGCCATGCTCGTCGGAGTTGAAAATCCGGCAGGTTGATGGCGGACCTCGCCCGCGGATTGGTGAGGCAGTGGCCTCCTTGGCATAGCAGATTTGGTGCCCATGCACTCGGCGAAGCGCCGTTACTGCGTGCCACATTGCGTTGATGCATTGCAGCAAAACAAGGATTTTTGTCGTTGCCAGGCGCTTCGCGCGTCCTCAACACTGGCTTCGGCTGCGGTGCGCTGCATCCGGCTTCCGGACTGCGTGAGACCTGTGACAGCACGATTGCCGATAGATCGTGCCGGTCAGGACCACGGCATCCACACAATCGCATCTCTCTTACGCAACCCACGCAATGGCGGAGGTGTGAGTGTGCGCGGCGTTCCGTCCGGATCCCGCACCCGCCTTCTGGCGGTGCCTGGTGTGTTCGTTTGGGAGAAAGTCGCATGACGAAGAAATGTCTGCTCTCGAAACAAACTGACGATTCTTGGCAATTTCGGCACGACGAGGTGCTGATCGGCGACATCGAAGCATTTCACCGAAAGAGCATTTGCATCGATACGTCGCAGTCGTATGCCTCGAAAGTGGCGGCGCGACGACGACGCAGGAATGCAGCGGAAGCGAGGCAAAGGTCCCGCTGGCTGGACCCTTTGTTCCGGATCTACTGAGTGCGCGGGCAGGAAACATCACAAGGTCAGTTACTGGCTCAGATCGAACATCAGTGACGCATGGTGCGATTGGATAGTGGAGAACCAGTTGATGCTGCATTTTCAGTTGAGCACGAACATCTTCGTTATCGTGCGTCGAGAGAAAAGAGTCCTGCTGCTGGGACAGAGCCATACCGGCTGGCAGGGCAGTTTTTCAAACCTGCCGGCCGGTTTACATCATGGCGGCGATCCATTGGTCGTGGCTGCGGCACGGGAGCTCCAGAAGGAAACCGGGTTGATGGCTGCGCCAGATGGGCTTCGCCTGGCGCATCTCATGCATTTTCTGTCCAGCGAGAGCGGAGCAGAGTGGTTGGGCGCATTTTTCCTTGCCGAGCGCTGGGCGGGGGAGCCGCGGCTCATTGAGAATGGCAAGTACAACTATCTTGGCTGGCATGATCCCAGTCGACTTCCTTCAGACGTGATTCCGCATACAGCGTTGGCCATCAAGCGCGCCCTTGATGGCGTGCGATATTCGGACTTTGGCTGGGCAGAACGATTGACCTGTTTTGGGGAGCAGGGCGATTAGGGCAGGTTATCGCGGGCAGCGTCCTCTTCGCGCTTGCCAGTGCCAAGGTTAAGGACTCTCGATACCAGTGCCGCCCCGGACCGCTTGACTCTGGACCTTGATCAAAGGTCTAGACTTGGCCCCATGAACACACCCCACACCTCCATGACCATCGGCGCCGTTGCCCGGCGCGTCGGCGTCGCCATCGACACCATTCGCTACTACGAGCGCGAGGGGCTGTTGCCCGAGCCGTTGCGCCGGGCTTCCGGCTATCGCAGTTATGACGAAGGGGCGGTGCGGCAACTGCGATTTATTCGTCGCGCGAAGGATCTGGGCTTCACGCTCGAGGAGATCCGCGATTTGCTGGCCTTGTCGGCGGATCGCCATCGGGGCGTCAAAGCGGTGAAGAAACGCGCGGAGGAACGGCTGGCCGCCATCGACGAGCGCATCGCCGAACTGACCCGCGTGCGCGATGGCCTGGAACAACTTATCGAGGCATGCCCGGGCCACGGCTCGCCGGATCAATGTCCCATCCTGAAGGCGTTGACCGATCAGGAAGACGAGGCATGAGCGGGGAGAAGCATGCATGCTGCAGCGCCAACGCAGCGGCCGAGCCGGCGGTGATATCGACTTGTTGCGGCACAGACGCGGCAGAGCCCGCACACCACCAGCATGATCACGGCTCATCTCACCACCACGCGCCTGCGATGAAAGATCCCGTATGCGGCATGACAGTGGATCCGGCCCACGCCAAGCATCACGCCGAACACGGTGGCGCGACCTACTATTTCTGTGCGCAGCGCTGCAAAGAGAAGTTTCTCGCGGAGCCAACGCGCTATTTGAATCCAGTCTCTGAGCCGACGCCGGTCATCGCAGGCGCGATCTACACCTGCCCGATGCATCCGGAAGTGCAGCAGATCGGTCCAGGCCATTGCCCAAAGTGCGGCATGGCCCTGGAACCCATGATGCCCAGCCTCGAAGACCACGGCCACGAATTGCGTGACATGTCGCGCCGCTTCTGGACGCTTGCCGCGTTGACGCTGCCGGTGTTCCTGCTGGCGATGGGGTCGCATCTGTTCGGCTGGCAGTTGCCGGCGCCATGGCATGCATGGTCCGCGTGGGCGGAGGCCGTGCTGGCTACCATCGTGGTGTTGTGGGGCGGTGCGCCGTTCTTCGCGCGCGGCTGGCATTCGCTCAAACCGTGGTCGCCGAACATGTACACGCTGATCGCGCTCGGCACCGGCGTGGCGTGGTTCTACAGCGCCGCCGCGTTTCTCATGCCCTCGTGGTTCCCTGCGGGGTTTCACGATATGCATGGCCGGGTGGGCGTGTACTTCGAATCGGCGGCGGTGATCGTCACCCTGGTCACGCTCGGCGATTTCCTCGAGCTGCGCGCGCGACGCCGCACGGGCGCGGCGCTCAAGGCCTTGCTTGGGCTGGCGCCGAAGACAGCGCGGCGCATCGAAGCCGACGGCACCGAACATGATGTGCCGATCGAAGCCGTCCACGCCGGCGATCACCTGCGCGTGCGCCCCGGCGAAAAAGTGCCGGTGGACGGCGTCGTGCTCGACGGCAGCAGCCATGTGGACGAGTCCATGCTCACCGGTGAGCCCATGCCTGTCGTCAAGCGCAAGGACGAGCAGCTGACGGGCGGCACGGTGAACCAGGATGGCGCGCTGCTCATGCGCGCGGAAAAAGTTGGCGCCGCTACCGTGCTCTCGCAGATCGTGACCCTGGTGGCGCAGGCCCAGCGCAGCAAGGCGCCGCTGCAACGCGTGGCCGATCGCATTGCCGCATGGTTCGTGCCTGCCGTGGTTGCGGTGGCGGCGCTGGCCTTTGTGTTGTGGGCCTGGCTGGGGCCCGAGCCCAGGCTTGCCTATGCGTTGATTGCGGCGGTATCCGTACTGATCATCGCGTGCCCGTGCGCACTCGGCCTGGCCACACCGATTTCCATCATGGTGGCGAGCGGTCGCGCCGCGCAGAACGGCGTGTTGTTCCGCGATGCGGCAGCCATTGAATCGCTGCGCGCCATCGACACGCTGGTGGTCGACAAGACCGGCACGCTGACGGAAGGCAAGCCTGCGCTGAAGGTGGTCGTGAGCCTGGGTGAGGTGCCGCGTGCGCAATTGCTGGGCATGGCAGCAGCCCTGGAACGGCTCAGCGAACATCCGCTGGCGCGAGCCATCGTCGTTGGCGCGGAAGCGGAAGGCATCGTCGTGCCGCAAGCCTCGCAATTTCGCAGCGTGACGGGTGCCGGTGTGGAAGGCGAAGTGGACGGACACGCGGTGACGCTGGGCAACCATCGTCTGTTGTCCAATGCCTGCGTGCCGCTCGACGACGAGGTGGGCGCGCGCGCCGATGCATTGCGCGGCGAAGGGGCCACGGTGATGTTTCTCACCATCGATGGCGTTCTCGAAGGCCTGATCGCCGTGGCCGATCGCATCAAGCCAAGCACGCCGCAGGCGCTTGCGGACCTGCGGGCGCAAGGGCTGCGTATCGTCATGCTCACCGGCGACAACCTCGCCACGGCGGGCGCCGTCGCCAGTGCGCTTGATCTCGACGAAGTGCATGCGGACATGTCGCCTACCGAAAAAGCGGAAGTGATCCAGCGTCTGCAGAAGCAAGGCCACCGGGTGGCGATGGCAGGCGACGGTATCAACGACGCCCCGGCATTGGCCGTCGCCGATGTCGGCATCGCCATGGGCAGTGGCACTGATATCGCGATGGAGAGCGCGCAGGTGACTCTGGTGAAGGGTGAGTTGAGCGCGATCGTGCGAGCGCTAGCGCTGTCGCGCGCCACGGTGCGCAATATCCGCCAGAACCTGTTCTTCGCTTTCGTCTACAACGCCGTGGGCGTGCCATTGGCCGCGGGCCTGCTATACCCGTGGTTGGGCGTGATGTTGTCGCCGATGGTGGCTGCCCTGGCGATGAGCCTGTCGTCGGTGTCGGTGGTGGGCAACGCGCTGAGGCTGCGGCAGGCGTGATAGTTGTCACCTGCGATGGTTGACGCCGCGCCCTGCCGCCAGAATGGGCGCGGACGGATGATTTCTCCCGCACCGATGGGGTGCGGGGAGACATCATCATGAACGTGATCAACAACTCGCGCAGCACGCTGGAAAAGTACATGCCCTTGCTGGTGGGTTTGCTCGCCGCGTGGCTTGCCGGCAAGGCGATCAAGAAAATGTTCTGGACCGCGTTCGGCATGTATTGGGCGCTGAAGGCGACGGGCATCCACTTCTGAGTCGCGGCGTGCATGACCAAGGGCAGGGCATGATAGGTGGCGATACATGCTTTAAGCTGTGCGCCCCTTGCCCCAGGAAACCGCCATGTCCGCCAGCATCGCCTTGATCGCCCGTTATTACGATGCGTTCAACCGCGGCGACTGGGAGGCCATGCTCGACTGCCTCACCGAGGACGTGGCGCACGACATCAACCAGGGCCATCGCGAAACCGGGCGCGACACCTTCCGTGCCTTCCTCGCGCGCATGAATCGAAGCTACCGCGAAGAGCTGCGCGATATCGTGCTGATGAAGAGCGCTGACGGCGCGCATGCCGCAGCGGAATACATTGTCCATGGTCAATATCTCGCCGACGACGAAGGCCTGCCGCCGGCCCGCGGCCAGCGTTATGTGCTGCCGGGCGGGGCCTTTTTCGAGATACGCGATGGTCGCATTGCGCGCATCAGCAACTATTACAACCTGTCCGATTGGATCGCGCAGGTATCTGGCTGAGCCATGGGCGTGCGCATCCTCACCAGTGTCGGCGAGGCGGTAAGGGCGCACCTGGAAGCATTGGCGCGCCTGCGCATCTCGGTGTTCCGCGACTATCCGTATCTGTACGACGGCGACATGGCGTACGAGCAGCGCTATCTGGAAGCGTACGCGCGCTCGCGACGCAGCGTGTTCGTGCTGGCACTCGATGGCGACGATGTCGTGGGCTGCTCCACCGGCATTCCGCTGGTCGACGAAGTGCCCGCCATCCAGCAGCCGTTCGTGGCGCGCGGGATGGTGCTGGGCGACGTGTACTATTTCGGCGAATCGGTGTTGTTGCCGGCGTATCGCGGGCAGGGCATCGGCCACCGTTTCTTTGATGCGCGCGAACACCACGCGCGCTCCCAGCCGGGTTATCGATGGACGGCGTTCTGCGCCGTGGAACGCGCCGGCAACGATGCACGCCAGCCGCCCGGTTACCGACCCAACGACGCGTTCTGGCGCAAGCGCGGCTACCAGCGGCAGGACGATATGTTCTGCGAGCTGGACTGGACCGAGCTCGACGCCCTGACACCTACCGCCCACCGCCTGCGTTTCTGGCTACGTCCGTTGGACGCATGAATACTGCACCTATGACCCGCACTCTCGACCAATGGTTGTCGTACCAGGAACGCGTGAACGTGCGCAGCATCGAGCTGGGCCTCGATCGCGTGCGTGCCGTATGGGAACGCATGGGCGCGCCTGCGCCGGCGCGCCGCGTCATCACGGTGGGCGGCACCAATGGCAAGGGCTCCACCGTCGCGATGCTCGAGGCCATGCTGAGCGCCGCGGGCCAGCGCGTGGGCTGTTACACCTCGCCGCATCTGCTGCGTTACAACGAACGCATCCGCATCGACGGACATGATGCGGACGACGAAGCGCTGGTTGCCAGTTTCGAGCGCATCGAGGCGGCGCGCGGCGAAATCTTGCTGACCTATTTCGAGTTCGGCACGCTGGCCGCACTGGATCTGTTTGCGCGCGCCGACCTGGACCTAGCGGTGCTCGAAGTCGGTCTGGGTGGCCGACTTGATGCTGTGAACATTATCGACGCCGACGTGGCCGTGATCACCACGGTCGATCTCGATCACATGGATTGGCTGGGCCCGGACCGCGACAGCATCGGCGGGGAAAAGGCGGGCATCGCGCGGGCAGGGCGCCTGGCCGTAGTCGGTGAAGCCGATCCGCCGTCGGGTCTGCTGCAGGCGCTGGAACGTATCGGCGCAAACGTCGAGCGAGCCGGCGTGGAATTCAGCGTGGAGCGACTATCGTCCGGCTGGCAGTGGCGTCATCGCGATGGCACGACGTGGACGCTGCCCGATCCCGCGCTGGCCGCACCCGTGCAATACGCGAATGCGGCTGCAGCCATTGCCGCGCTGTACGGCTTGCAACAACAAGATGCGGTGCTGGCGACGAAGGATCTCGCGCTTGCCGCCGCGATCGGCGTTCGTACTGCCCAAGTGGCGGCCCGGCTGCAGGTTCTGGCTGGCGATCCCGCCCTGGTGGTGGACGTGGGCCACAACCCGCAGGCGGCACGTGCGTTGGCCGAGTGGCTGGATGCGCGTCCCGGCATCCGTGTGCATGCCGTCTATGGCGCTCTGTCCGACAAGGATGTGGCCGGCGTGATCGGCGCGCTGGGCACGCGCATCGCGCACTGGCATCTGGCCGGGCTGGCTCAGGACACGCCGCGTGGACTGACTGCCGAAGCGCTGGCCGAGCAGCTGGCGGCTGTGCTGCCCGGTGCTGGCTATGAGGTCCATGCCGACGTCGGCACTGCACTGAAGGCGGCGCGATCTTCAGCCAGGCCCGGCGAATGCGTGCTCGCTTTCGGCTCGTTTTTCGTCGCGGCGGCGGTGCTTGCTGAATCGGGTGGGTCCGATTCGGCCTGAGCGGCAGCTGGCCCGGCTATAATCGCCCCGTTCTCGCTTCCCCGCCCGCTTGGAGCCCGTCTTGAAAACACGTCTGCTGGGAGCTGCCGTTCTCATCGCGCTGGCTGTGCTGTTTGTGCCGATGTTCATCTCCAGCAACCCGCCGACCACCAGTGGCGACGAATCGGTGAGCCTGGCGATCCCGCCGGCGCCCGATCGCGACCTGCAGACCAAGACCATGAGCCTGACGCCGGGCGCGGCTCCCGCTTCCACGGCGGCGGCGCCCAAGCCGGTCGTGCCGGCACCGGCGGCCACGGCCACCCCGGTGGGTTCGTCCGACCAACTGGCGACGGTGAACATCGGTTCCAACCGTCCCAAGGACGTGGAAACCGACCCCACCGCCGGCCAGAAGCCTGAACCCACCACCGTGACGCGCCCGGGCTCCAGCGCCTCCCAGCCGGTGATCCCGGTGCAGGGCAAGGCCGCGACCGGCGTGACGGGTTCGGCCACCACCACGGCCGGCAAGGCCACCACGCCGGCCGCCATTCCTGCCCAGCAGGAACCGGCCATGCCGCCGGCGACTGCCGCGCACGGTGCGTATTCGCTCAATCTCAGCGCCTATGCGTCCAGCGCCAGCGCCCAGAGCCTGATCCAGCGCGTGCGCGGTTTGGGTTACCCGGCTTCGGGTCGCTCCATCAACCAGGGCGGCAAGCAGCTGACGATGGTGACGGCGGGTCCGTTCGAATCCCGCGCCGGCGCCGAAGCGGCCCGCCTGAAGATCACCCAGACCATCCCGGGAGCGCCGGCACGCCTGGAAGGCAGCGCCTCCACGCCCACCCAGGACGATGCACCGGCAGCCAAGCCGGCAACGCCTGCGGCCAATACGGCAGCGGCGCCCGCATCGCATCCCGGCGGCTGGGCCGTGCAGGTGGCCGCCATGGGCAGCCAGAACGACGCCAATGCGCTGCGCGACAAGCTGCGCGCCAACGGCTTCGATGGTTACGTGGATACGGTCAATGCCAACGGCAAGCAGCTGTGGCGTGTGCGCGCGGGTCCGCAGACCCAGCGCGCCGATGCCGTGCGCGTGCGTGACCAGATCAAGAGCAAGCTGGGCGTGGACGGCAACGTCGTCACCGCTCCGTGAACTTCAACCTGAACCAGCGACGGTAAGGTGACCCGGTGAATTGGGCCGATTACATCATTCTTGCCGTACTGGGCGTCTCGGTCTTGATTGGCCTGTGGCGCGGCCTCATTTCCGAGGTGTTGGCGCTGGCCATCTGGATCGTGGCGTTCTGGGTGGCCTGGACCTACGGGCCCAGCGTGGCGGCGTATTTCGAACACAGTATCCAGCTGCCGTCGGCGCGGATCCTGGTGGGCTACGGCCTTTGCTTCATCGTGGTGCTGATCGTGGGTGCGCTGCTGCGCTTCCTGGTGAGCAAGCTGGTGGAAAGTACCGGTTTGTCCGGCACCGACCGCCTGCTGGGCATGGTGTTTGGTTTCGTGCGCGGCGTGCTGCTGGTGACGCTGGCGGTGTTCCTGCTCGGGTTTACCGCGTTCACGCGCGACCCGTGGTGGCACGATTCGGTGTTATTGCCGCAGTTCAAGGGAATGGCTGCGTGGCTGGGTGAGCGCGTGCCGGACAACGTCCGTCACTACCTCAATCCGCAGCCCCTGCTAGACCATTTACCCGCCTTGCCAGCGGGCATGCCAGGCGCTTCGCCAGCGACTGGACATGAAACCCATCCCGCGACCGCAACCACGGCCGCTCCGGCAGCGACTTTCTAATACAGGCTTTCAAACCATGTGCGGAATCATCGGCATCGTCGGCACCAGTGAGGTCGCCGCGTCACTTTATGACGGTTTGACCGTGTTGCAGCACCGTGGCCAGGACGCCGCCGGCATTGCCACGGTGGATGGCGCGCGCCTGCGCCTGCACAAGGGCAACGGCCTGGTGCGCGACGTGTTCAACCAGACCTCGATGAGCGGCCTGCGTGGCCGCATCGGCATCGGTCATTGCCGCTATCCCACGGCCGGTTCCGAAGGCTCGGCCGAGGCGCAGCCGTTCTACGTGAACTCGCCTTACGGCATCGCGTTCGCCCACAACGGCAACCTGGTCAACACCGAACAGCTGCGCCGCGAGATGTTCGAAGACGACCGTCGCCACATCAACACCGATTCCGATTCCGAAGTGCTGCTCAACGTGCTGGCGCACGAGCTGCAGATCCAGGATCGGATGGCGCTCACGCCCGACCACATCTTCAAGGCGGTGGCCGGCGTGCATCAGCGCGCAGCTGGTGGTTATGCGTGCATCGCCCTGGTGCTGGGCTACGGCCTGCTGGCCTTCCGCGATCCCAACGGCATCCGTCCGCTGGTGCTGGGCGAGCGCGTGACGCCGGAAGGCCGCGAATACGCCGTGGCGTCCGAGTCGGTGGCGCTGGATATCCTGGGCTTCAAGCGTCTGCGCGACCTGGACCCGGGCGAAGCCGTGATCATCACCGACGATGGCCAGCTGCATGCGCGCCATTGCTCCGAAGGCGCCACGCACGCGCCGTGCATCTTCGAATACGTGTATCTCGCCCGTCCGGACTCGATGATCGAGAATGTCTCCGTGTACAAGGCGCGCCTGCGCATGGGCCAGAAGCTGGCGGAGAAGATCCTGCGCGAGCGCCCGGACCACGGCATCGAAGCAGTGATCCCGATTCCCGACACCGCGCGCACCGCGGCTTCCGCCCTGGCCGAAGCGCTGGGCGTGCCGTTCCGCGAGGGCTTCGTCAAGAATCGCTATATCGGCCGCACCTTCATCATGCCGGGGCAGGGCGAGCGCGTGAAATCCGTGCGCCGCAAGCTCAATCCGGTCGAGCTGGAATTCCGCAAGAAGAACGTGCTGCTGGTGGACGACTCCATCGTGCGCGGCACCACTTCGCGCCAGATCATCCAGATGGCCCGCGAGGCCGGCGCGCGCAACGTGTACTTCGCCTCCGCCGCACCGCCGGTGCGCTACCCGAACGTGTACGGCATCGACATGCCGGCCGCGTCCGAGCTGGTGGCTTCCGGTCATTCGGAGAAGGAAGTGGAGAAGGTGCTCGGCGCCGACTGGCTGATCTACCAGGATCTGAAGGACCTGGTGTGGGCCGTGCAGGACGGCAACGAGAACCTCAAGCACTTCGACACCTCGTGCTTCTCCGGCGAATACGTCACCGGCCTGGACAAGCAATACCTGCAGCAGATCGAAATGCTGCGCTCGGACGACGCCAAGGCGGCCCGCCGCAGCGCCTAAGCACGACCGCAACCACCTGTGGGAGCGCACGCTGTGCGCGACTGCCTCGACGCAACATGTCGCAGTCGCGCACAGGGTGCGCTCCCACAACCCCACCTGCCAGCGTGTTCCGTCCATGACCGCCGACCTCCACGCTGCCGCCAAGCGCTGCCTCGACGCCACCGATCCCGCGGAAAAGCTGCGCCTAACACACGCCACCTGGGAAGCGTTCCTCGCCGGCGAATTGCGCCCCGATGACGCATCGCCCGCGCCCGAGCCGATCGGCGCGCCAGGCCGGCCCGAGTTGCCCCGCCTGGTACCGCAACGACAAGTGCCGCACCGCGGCCTCGGTTCCAACGAGGGGCGCGCCGCGCTGGTACACGCCGTCGCGCATATCGAATTCAACGCGATCAATCTCGCCTGGGATGCTGTCTACCGCTTTCGCGGCAAGCCGTCGGCCTACTACCGCGACTGGGCCAGCTGCGCGAACGACGAAGCACGCCACTTCACGCTGTTGTCCGGCCGACTGGCCGAGCTAGGCCACGCCTATGGCGACTTCGACGCGCACAACGGCCTATGGGAAATGGCCGAAAAAACCGCCCACCACGACACCGCGCGCATGGCGCTGGTGCCGCGCGTGCTGGAGGCACGTGGCCTGGACGTGACGCCGAGCATGATCGAGCGCCTGCGCTCGGTGGGCGACGATCGCACCGTAGCCATACTCGAAGTGATCCTGCGCGAGGAAGTGGCCCATGTGGCGGCGGGCACGCGCTGGTTCCGGCACTGCTGCGAACGCGACGGGCTGGAGCCGCGCGAGACCTTCCTCGACCTGCTGCGCGACTATATGGGTCCCACCCTGCGCGGCCCGTTCAACCGGCCGGCGCGTCTCGAAGCCGGTTTCGATGAGCAAGAGCTGGATCGCCTGGCCGAGCTCGCGTTGCAAGTCTGAGCGTGCCGTTGGTTTGGAGTCGTCGTAAGTGCTGAAGCGGCCCTGGACTTGGCCATAGCAAGCGGGTTAGAGCCGTGGCATGAAGGAATCTTTCACCGCCGGACGCCCCAGCTCCAAGTCGTCACGGAGCTAATTGCGTGTCAAGAACGCCTCAAATGACGGTAACAGCAAACGACTGCCGTAGCCGCTCACGTGATCGCCGTCAAAGAACAATGGCTTGCCTTGGCGGTACTCACTGCAGGTTGCTGCGGGAGGGCACAGGATCGGGAAAGGATCCCAGATGGAAATGTGATCATTAGTCGCTGCTATTTGCGTCAGCGCGTCGATGACCGGCTTGCGAAATGCCACAGCCTCCGCGCGATCGACCTCGGAGCCCGGCTTGCAGATGGAATTGGTCTGGTTATATTTCTCTGCGCATCGGAACGTTGGCGACCTGAAAATCGGTTTTGGCGCTTCGAATACAACACGAACGCCCAGCGCCGTAAATTTCTGGACGACGGCCTTTCCCTCGATGATTGCCTTTTCTCTGCTGGCCACCGCATCGGCGCCGTAGATCCTGTTCTTTACATCGTCCTCATTGAATTGAACCCACTGGTCGGCGAATCGCGGCATACGAAGCGAGGGGAGAAATACGACGTCGCCCGCGTGGACCTTTCCAAGCAAGTCGGTAAGCGATGCCCGAGTACTCGCTTTGCAATTTTCTTCATCCTCACGTCCCGGTTGCAGGCTCAGAAACGGGCACCCGCCGTTCTGATAGATGACCACAGGGGCGCCCGTCTCCATGGCATAGCTGGTGTATAGAGCCATGTAGCCGACCGCGTGAGAATCGCCCAAGGCAAATACTCGCGGCCCGGTCACGGATTCCTCGCAGTTCCTTTTGACAACACTCAGGTAAAAGCCAGTGTCAAGCGAAGTCATGGTCTGATTTACGACGCACCCGGGATGCTCCGGGCTGGTGGGGAGGCCGACGGGATACCAATCCGAGGCGTGGCGGGTGACGGTGCTGATGGAAATCTTCGGCTGCTTGGCCTCAAGTTTGGAAGCAGCCTTGCAGCCCACCCCGATCAGCGCGAATCCCGCAAAAACGACGACGACTTGTTTCAGTCTGCGGGCCGCCCGCCTCGGGGGTACCTCGACCCAGTAGTACGACGCGATGGAGAGGATCGCCACGATCAGGAGCGCAGCGAGGATCTGCGCTGGACTTTCCAGTCCGGTCGTCCATCGGAAGATGACAAATACGGGCCAATGCCACAGGTAAAGCGAGTAGGAAATTTTTCCTATGAAACGGGGCAGTGGGTGCGTCAGAAGGACCGTGGCAATGCCACCCGGTCGGCCATGAAGAAAGCCCAGTGCGGCCGCAGTGGCCACCACCGGCAGGACGCAGGTCGGAAAAGGTGCGTGCTCGGCTTTGGCTATGACCAGCCCTATGAGCAGTGCAATTGCTGCCAAGTCTCCTGACACTGCAAACCAGCGACGCGGCTCGCTCGCCTTGGTGAAGGAATGGCCGCGAAGCGACATGAACTGGAATAGAAGGACGCCGATGCCCAGCTCCCAGAAACGTCCCCAGGTCAGGTAGAAAGCTTTGGTCTCGTTGACCTGGGCCAACCAGATCGCGCAGACGAAAGAGGCAATAAGTGCAACAGCGAAAAGCACACTTGAGACGAGCTTGCGCTGGTAGATCCATGCGACGAAAAGGATGGGGAAAACCAGGTAGAACTGCTCTTCAACCGCCAGCGACCAGGTGTGCGTGAAAGGATTGAATTCGGCGATCGGAGAGAAGTATCCGACGCCCTGGGCGAGTAGGAAGTTCGAAAGCCCAAAAAAGGCATAGAGGCCCGTTTGTTGGTTTGAACGGGAAAGCCACGCGTCGGGTATCAAAATGGCCAGCGCCGCTGACGTCGCCACCAGGCACACCACCAGTGCAGGCGTAATGCGTGCCAGCCGCCTCGAATAAAAATAGAGAAAGAACTTCGGGAGGCTCAGTTGCTCCATGGTTCCCACGGATCCAGCCACCACGAAGCCGGAGATGACGAAAAAAACATCGACACCGGCGAAACCGCCAGGGAGCCAGTGGGGATTCAAGTGGTACACGATGACCGAAAGCACGGCCATTGCCCTGAGCCCATCGATGTAGGGAGCGTAGAGAACCTTATTGCTCATGCGCAGGACGTCCGTGTTAAGTCGCGGATCTTAGCGTATGCATCCGCATCGCTGTAGGGTGTGTGGCAGAAACGACGACAGTTACCTGGCACGCCGATATGGTGTCTAGCGCGTCTTATTGAAATGCCATTTGGACCTTGGGCACGCTTGCCGTGCCCCGACGAGGAACGCCTCGCAGTTGGCCGCGGAAGCTCCGGGATGGCTTCGCCAAATCTTGCCTACGGGCTCTCGTTGCCAGATTTTCAGGCGCGAGATGGCCTCAGGGCATCGCCCAATAAAAAAGCCGCCTTGCTAGGCGGCTTATCTATCCTTGAAATTCAAGGTTTTAACTTGGTCGGGGTGACATGATTCGAACATGCGACTTCTACGTCCCGAACGTAGCGCTCTACCAGGCTGAGCTACACCCCGTGGAAGCCGCGTATCTTAATGACACCTCGGAGGCTTGGCAACAGTTGCATGGAAAATTTTCGTCACAAACCTCGGTCGGCGCGTCGCAGGGCGATTGAGCAGGGTCTTGGGGCGGCCTTCTGCTAATCTATGCGGCTCTGTCGGACAGGTTGCCAACCGGCGTTTGCCGACGTTTTTCACACCGCTAAGCAGAGGACTTCATGGCGCTTACCCAGGCCCGCACCATGCCCGGCGTGCTCGAGCTGCTGCCGCTCGACCAGATCGCGTTCCAGCGCATGCTCGACGTGATCCGCCGTAATTATGAGCGCTTCGGTTTTCTGCCGGTGGAAACGCCGGTGATGGAGTTCTCCGACGTGCTGCTCACCAAGACGGGCGGTGAGACCGAGCGCCAGGTGTATTTCGTGCAGTCCACCGGCGCCTTGAACAACGCCGACAAGGGCGATGGCGTGCCCGAACTGGCCCTGCGCTTCGACCTCACCGTGCCGCTGGCGCGCTATGTGGCCGAGCACGAGCACGATCTGTCGTTCCCGTTCCGCCGCTACCAGATGCAGCGCGTCTACCGCGGCGAGCGCGCCCAGCGTGGCCGTTTCCGCGAGTTCTACCAGTGCGACATCGATGTGATCGGAAAGGACAGCCTGTCGGTGCGTTACGACGCCGAGCTGCCCGCGGTGATCTACAGCGTGTTCCGCGAACTGAATGTCGGCGCGTTCACCATCCAGCTCAACAACCGCAAACTGATGCGCGGCTTTTTTGAAAGCCTGGGCGTGGTGGATGGCGAACAGCAGACCCTTGTGCTGCGCGAAGTGGACAAGCTCGACAAGYGCGGCGCCGATTACGTGCGCGACACGCTGATCGCCGAGCCGTTCGGGCTGAGTGCCGAGACCGCGCAAAAGATCCTCGACTTCGTGCAGGTGCGTTCCACCTCACTGCAGGACGCGTTGGACAAGCTCGACGCACTCGGCCCCGGTCCTGAAACGATGGAGCAGGGCCGCGCCGAGCTGAAGGAAGTGCTGCTGCTGATCCATGCGTTCGGCGTGCCGGAATCGCATTACGCCTTGAATCTGTCGATCGCGCGCGGCCTGGACTATTACACCGGTACCGTCTACGAGACGACGCTCAACGATCATCCGCAGATCGGTTCGGTCTGCTCCGGTGGCCGCTACGAAAACCTCGCCGGCCAGTACACCAAGTCGCACCTGCCGGGCGTGGGCATTTCCATCGGTCTCACCCGCCTGTATTGGCAGCTGCGTGATGCAGGGCTGATCGGCACCGCGCGCAGCACGGTCGATGTGCTGGTGACCCAGATGGATCCGGCGCAGCTGCCGGCTTATCTGGCGGTGGCCAGCGAACTGCGCGGCGCCGGTATCGCCACCGAAGTGGTGCTCGATGGCGGCAAGCTCGGCAAGCAATTCAAGTACGCCGATCGCGCGGGCATCCGCTTCGTGATCGTGCTGGGCGAAGACGAGCTGGCCAAGGGCGTGGTGACGGTCAAGGATCTGCGTCGCGAAGACCAGTTTGAAGTGGCTCGCGCCGATCTCATCAAGACTTTGCGCGTGGAACTGGCGCAGGCCGAAATCGGCGCCTGAGCGCGGTTCGCTTTCATCAGATGCCGCCGCAGCCGCCAGGCGCGGCGGCTGACATAGACTTCAAGGCCCGTCCGGGCTGGAGCCAAGCATGACCGCAAAGACGATACTCCTGGACGGCAACAGCCTCACGCGCGACCAGCTGGTCGCGGTAGCCCGACAGGGGCTGCGCGTGGAGCTGGATGAAGCTCAGCTCAAGCGCGTGCAGCGCGCGGCCGATTTCCTCGCCGACAAGGTGAGTTGCGGCGAACCCACCTATGGCGTCACCACCGGTTTCGGCAGCAATGCCGACAAGCTGCTGGGCGCGCATCGCCTGCGCGATGAGCTGCCCGGTGGCGATCCCGACAAACCCGAAGGCACGCTGCTGGAAGAACTGCAGCACAACCTGATCACCACGCATGCAGTGTGCGTCGGCAAGCCGTTCGCGCCGGAAGTGGTGCGCGCCATGCTGGTGATCCGCATCAACACGCTGATGCGCGGCCATTCGGGCATCCGCGTTGAAACGCTGAAGGCGCTGACCGCGATGCTCAACGCCGGCGTCGTGCCGGTGGTGCCAGAGAAGGGTTCGGTGGGCGCCAGTGGCGACCTGGCGCCGCTGTCGCATCTGGCCATCGTGTTGCTGGGCGGTGGCGAAGCGTTCTATCAGGGCGAGCGCCTGGATGGCGCACAGGCGCTCAAGCGCGCCGGCCTCACGCCGATCCGCCTGTCTTTCAAGGAAGGTCTGGCGCTGAACAACGGCACGGCGCAGATGCTGGCCACTGCAGCGCTCGCGCTCGATGAGCTCGAGCACCTGCTCGAGCTCGCCGATCTTGCTGCCGCGATGACGCTGGATGCATTCGCTGGCCGCAGCGGCGCCTTGCGTCCGGAAGTGCACGCGCTGCGTCCGCATCCGGGCCAGGTGGACGCGGCCGCCCACGTGCGCGAGCTGCTCACGGGCAGCACCCTGGTCGATATTCCCTATCACCTGGTGCCACGCTTCAAGCAGTGGTCGGCCGAGGCGTGGGCCGATCCCGCCGATCAGGCACTCACCTTCGATATCGGCTGGGACTGGGTGCCGGCCAACCAGCGTCATGGTCGCGAAGCGTTCTACGCGCGCTTCCTGCCGTTCAAGGGCGGCAAGAAGCACCAGCCGCAGGACGCCTATTGCCTGCGCTGCATGCCGCAGGTGCATGGCGCCGTGCGCGACGCCTGGGCGCAGGCCTGCCGCGTGATCGACGTGGAACTGAACTCCGTCACCGACAATCCGCTGATCTTCCCCGATGCCGAGGACGCCCAGTTCATCGAGGAGCAGGTGATCTCCGCCGGCCACTTCCACGGCATGCCGCTGGCCTTGGCCATGAGCTATGTGAAGGCGGCCATCCCGGTGCTCGCTTCGATCTCCGAGCGTCGCCTCAACAAGCTGGTCGACCCGGCCACCAATGATGGTCTGCCGGCGTTTCTTACCGGCAACGAGGATGGCACCGATTCCGGCTTCATGATCGTGCAGTACACCGCGGCCGCGCTGGTGAACGATCTGGCCACGCGCGCGCATCCGGCCAGCGTGTACTCCGTACCGACCAGCGCGAATGCGGAAGATCACGTGTCGATGGGCGCCAATGAAGCGCGTCACGTGCTCGAGATGATGGAAGATCTCGGCTATGTGCTGGCGATGGAGCTGTACACCGCCGCCCAGGCGCTGGATTTCCGCCAGGCCATGCTCAACGCCGCGCGCCGTCTTGCCTCGCGTGGCGACTGGCAGGCCCTGGCCGGCAAGGTGGCCAACGCGCCGCGCGAAGATCATGCGCATTACGCGCAGTTCGTGGAAGAGGTGCAGCAACTCACCGCGGCGCTGACCAATGTCGGTGATTTTCACGCGGGCGAAGCCGTGCGCAAGGCTCACGATGCCTTGCGTCGACGCATTGATTTCATGCCGCGCGACCGGGCGATGGATGGGGATGTCCGCACGATTTGCGAGTTGGTGCGGCAGCGGGTGTTTGCCAAGTAAGCGTCTAAAGAAAGGGTCGCTCAGGCGGCCCTTTTCTTTTGGTGGGTTTGGGCGGATTGAGTCGCGCACAGGGTGCGCTCCCACAGGGCTGGCCGAACCTCTGTGGGAGCGCACCCTGTGCGCGACTCATTCCAGCGACGAGCCCACCCGCCACAATTGCCGCGCCACCCAGGCAAGCCACAGCAGTATCAATACGATCAGCACCTTCTGCGTGAGCCCTGGCGGCAAACCTTTCCACAGCGCCAAGACCCACATCTGCACGAAAGAAAGCCATGCCAGCGCAACGCCGAGATATCGACCGTTTCGCATATGCGCATCGCGCAGCCAGCGTGTCGACAGCACCAGCATGGCGACCACAAGGCACAGGAAGGTGGTTTGCGCTGCTTGACCATGGATGAGGCGCGCGAGATCTTCCCTGGGCGTGTGCTCGTAAAGCACCGTCCCTGCGACCACCGGCAGCGCCAGCGCGGCGAGAAGGAAGAGGGTGCTCGCCAGGCCGCTGCGCAGGTCTGCGCGCGTGGCTTGGAAGCTCGACCACGCGAGGCACGCCAGCGCACTCGCCATCAGATAGTAAGCGCCACGCAGCCAGCCGCCGCCTGCGCCACGCAGATACGCGCTCAATGGCATGGCGACTGGATCGAGGTCCGTGCGCGTCACTTGCAGCACGCCAGCCGCCAACGCGAACGCGATCACGACGAAAGCTATCCATCCGGCCGATAGCGCCAGCGATGTGTTTTGCCGCGAAGCGATCATGCGGTTCCTTTAGTCGGCGGCAGGAGTGGGCGCCCGGTGATGATGATCGCTCAACGGCACCTCCGGCAGCAGCAGGATCAGCACGAAGGCGCACGCCACGATGCACGCGCCCAAGGTGAAGGTGGAGGCAATCGCATGGCGATACATCTGCACCGCGGCATCGGTAACCTGATGCAGCAACGCATGGTCCGCCATGCCGCCGCCCTCGGGCGTCATGCTCACGACCGCCGCCGCTGCACTGCCGTGGCTGCGCAGCTGCCAGGCGAGGATGGCGCCCGATCCCGCCACGCCGACCAGGCCGCCGAGCGAACGGAAGAAGGTGAGCGTGGCCGTGCCAACGCCGCGATGAATCGGCGCCAGGGCGCTCTGCACCGCAATCGTCACGTTCGGCATCACCAGGCCCAGACCCAATCCCAGCGCAAAGATGGAGGGCTCGATGATCGCCAGGCTTTGCGCGGTGGCCGCGCTCCACGCCAGCACACCGAACGCCAGCGTCGCCAGCGCGAGCCCTGCCACCACGGTGGGCTTGTAGCGCCCTGCGCGCATCAGCACGCGTCCATTGAACAGTGAAGAGAGCGCGATACCTATCATCATCGGCCCTGTGAGCAGCCCGGAGGTTGCCGGGCTCACGCCCATCACCAGCTGGAAGAACAGCGGGAAGAACAGGCTCGCGCCCATCAACCCCATGAAGGTCAGCGCCATCACCAGGCTGGCGATCACGAACAGGCGATTGTGGAACAGGTCCAGCGGCAATACCGGTTCGGGTTCGCGCTTCACGTGCCGCACGAACATCACGCCGGTGGCCAGCGCGAAGGCGCTGAGCGTCATGATCGGCGTCGACGTCCACGGCCATTGGCCGCCGCCCAGCGTGAGCACCAGCAGCAGCGCGACCGTGCAACTCGTCATCAGCAAGGAGCCGAGATAGTCGATGCGTCGCGCATGCAGCGGCGTGTATTGCCTCAGTGTGCGGCTGATGATCACGAACGCCACCGCGCCCACGGGCAGGTTCACGAAAAAGATCCAGTGCCAGGACAGCAGGTCAGTGATGACGCCGCCAAGCACCGGGCCGACCACACTGCACAGCGCAAAGATGCCGGCCACCACGCCCTGTCGCTTGCCGCGCTGCGTGGGTGGCACCATGTCGCCGATGATGATCTGCGCCAACGGCAGCAAGCCACCCGCGCCGACGCCCTGGATGGCGCGGAACACGATCAGTTCGAGCAGGTTGCTCGCGGCGCCGCACAGCACGGAGCCAAGCAGGAACATGAAGATGGCGAAGTAGAGCACCGGCTTGCGGCCGTATTGATCGCTCAGCTTGCCGTACAGCGGCATGGTGGCCGTGGACGCGAGGATGTACGAGGTGACCACCCACGACAGATGGCTCATGCCGCCCAGGTCGCTCACGATGCGGGGAAGGGCAGTGGCGACAATGCTTTGATCGATCGCGCCCAGCGCAAGCACGATCACCAGGCCGGCAAAGACGCGGCGGATCTCGTGCTCGGTGGCGGGATGGATGGCGTCCGTGGATGCCGCGAGAGTGGCGCTTGGAGTGCTCATGCGTCGATGTCGTTCAATTCGATGTCGTTCAAGGCGGGAAGCGCGGCCCAAAGCGCGGCGCGTGACGAGGGCGGGAGCTGCAGCAGCGCCTTGGTGAGCTGGTCGGTGCGGCGCCGGCGCTTGGCCTCGATCACGGCACGACCATGCGCCGTGGCCACCAGGCCCACACGCCGCCGGTCGCCGTCGGCAGGCTCGGTGCGCTTCACCAGGCCGGCGGCCACCATGCTGTTGATATGCCCGGTCATGGTGGGGCTGCGCAGGCCTTCCAGCTGGGCCAGTTCGCCCACGCCGATGCCCGGGTTCTCCAGGACGTGCAGCAGCAAGGGGAGTTGTACCAGCGAGATGTCCTGGTGATCCGAGTGGCGGCGCAGCTGGCGAAAGAGCCGGCGCAGTGCCGGTCGCAACTGCTCGGCCAGTTCGCGGGCATCGCCTTCGGTGGACGGCTTCTGGCTCATGGGCGGCTTGGCTGGGTGGATAGATAGGCTACCTATCTAATTTAGCGCAAATCTGGGCGGGTGGCGAGTGCGGTGGTCGGGGCAGGGTTGCGTCCGAGTCAGCTACAGAGGGCGTCAATTGGCCTGGAAGCCGCTCCGGACAACCGAAACCGCGGCGGCTTTCCGCAAGATGTTGCCGGCCGGAGGGGTGTCCAGGGCCCTGTTTGTGGCCGTCGCGGCGCGGGGTTGCCCCGGCGGTCCGACGCACGTATCATCTGTTCCACTGTATTAACGCATTAGTACATTATGAAGCGCCGATCGATCGATCCCGAGCAACCTGCCGAGTCCGCCGAGCTGAGTCTGTGCGAGGCGCTGCTGTCGTTGAAGAATGCCGAGGAAATGTCGGCCTTCCTGCATGACCTGTGCACCCCCGCCGAACTCGAAGTCATGGTGGACCGCTGGCGCGTGGTGCCCTACCTGCTTGATGGCGTGTCGTATCGCGAAATCCACGAACGCACCGCCGTGAGCATCACCACCATCGGACGCGTTGCGCGCTATCTCAACCAGGGCAGTGGCGGCTATCTCGCTGCGGCGGCCCGCGCGGCGCGTCGTCGTGCAGCGACCAAGAAGGCAAAGGCATGAAACCGCGCGACCGACTGCGCATCGCGATGCAGAAATCCGGCCGTCTCACTGAACCGGCACTGGAATTGCTCAACCGCTGCGGCCTCACCTTCCGCCAGAGCCGCGACAAGCTGTTCTGTTTTGGCGAAGGCGAGCCCGTGGACCTGTTGCTGGTGCGCGATGACGACATCCCCGGCCTGATCGCGCAAGGCGTGTGCGATCTGGGCATCGTGGGCCGCAATGTGCTGAGCGAATACCGCCTCACCGGTGGTCTGGACGGTCCGGCGCTGGCCGAATGGCGGCCGCTGGGTTTCGGGCGTTGCCGCCTCTCGGTGGCCGTGCCGCAGGATCTGGATTATCGCGATGCCTCGCAGTTGCAGGGCAAGCGCATCGCCACGTCGTATCCGGGGCTGCTGGGCGAGTGGCTGCGCGAGCGCGGCATCGATGCCGGCGTGGTCACGCTGGCCGGTTCGGTGGAAATCGCGCCACGCCTGGGTACAGCCGATGCCATCTGCGATCTCGTGCAGAGCGGCGGCACCCTGGTTGCCAATCAGTTGCGCGAAGCGGATGTACTGCTGGAGAGCGAAGCCGTGCTGGCGGGGCCGCAGGCGCTGCCCACGGACGAGCGCGGCGACATGATCGAGCTGTTGCTAAAGCGCCTCGACGGCGTCATCCAGGTGCGCGAGTCGCGCCTGCTGTTGCTGCAGACCTCGCGTGGCGCGCTCGAGGCCGTGATCCGGCTCCTGCCCGGCGGTCCCCAGCCGACTCTGCTGCCGGTGGCGGGGCAACCGGATCAGCTCATGTTGCAGGCGCTGTGCGCCGGCGAGGTCAGCTGGCGCCAGCTGGAAGAGATCAAGAAGGCAGGTGCGCGCGAGATGTTCGTGCTGCCGGTCGAGAAAATGCTTGCGTGATGCAAGTGCAATGAACGAGCCCACCGTATGAACCGTCTAGATTGGAATGCCCTGGATACGCAGGCGCAGCGCGCGGCGCTGTCGCGACCGGCGCAGTCGCGCGCCGAGAGTTTGCGCACCGGCGTGGAGCAGATCGTTGCGCGTGTACGCGCGGACGGCGATCTGGCGCTGCGTGAACTCACCGCCAAGCTCGACCGCTGCGAGCTGCACGCCATCGAGGTCACCGAGCAGGAATGGCGCGAGGCAGAAGCTCGTCTGGCGCCGGTACTCAAGGCCGCCATCGAGGAAGCCGCCTCACGCATCGACGCCTTTCATCGGGCAGCCGCGCCGCAACCGGTGGCACTGGACACCGCCAGCGGGGTTCGGGTGGAGCGCATGCTGCGGCCGATTGGTCGTGTTGGGCTGTACGTTCCTGCCGGTAGTGCGCCGCTGCCGTCCACCGCGTTGATGCTCGGCGTGCCCGCCCGCATTGCCGGTTGCGCGGAGGTGGTGCTGTGTTCGCCTGCGCGCCCCGACGGCCGTTGCGATGATGCGGTGCTGTACGCCGCGCGCATCACCGGCGTGCATCGCGTGTTCAAACTCGGCGGTGCACAGGCGATCGCCGCCATGGCGTATGGCACCGAGTCCGTGCCCAAGTGCGACAAGCTGTTTGGTCCGGGCAATGCCTGGGTGACCGAGGCGAAGCTGCAGGTCTCCGGCGATCCCGATGGCGCCGCCATCGACATGCCGGCCGGCCCATCCGAAGTGCTGGTGATTGCCGACGAGGATGCCAACGCCGCGTTTATTGCCGCCGATCTGTTGTCGCAGGCCGAACATGGGCCGGACTCGCAGGTGATCCTGCTCAGTCCGTCGGCGTCGCTGCTTGATGCCGTGGAGAAGGAAGTCGCCAGCCAGTGTGCGGCCTTGCCGCGTGCCGGGATTGCGGAGAAAGCGCTGGCGCAGAGTCGCTTGATCGCCGTGGCGTCGCTGGCGCAGGCGGTGCAGGTGAGCAACCGATACGCGCCGGAGCACTTGATCCTCCAGGTCAATGAGCCGCGCGACTTGCTCGACGACGTGCAGAGCGCGGGCTCGGTCTTCCTGGGTGCGTGGACACCCGAGTCCGTGGGCGACTATTGCAGCGGCAGCAACCACGTGTTGCCGACCTATGGCTATGCGCGCAGCTACAGCGGCGTCTCGGTAGCGAGCTATCAGAAGCAGATCACCGTGCAGGAGCTGTCTCCCGAAGGCCTGCGCACGATAGGTCCGTGCACGGCGACGCTGGCTGCCGCCGAGCAGCTGGAAGCCCATCGCCGCGCCGTGACGCTGCGCCTCGCGGCGCTGGAGAACGCGGCATGAGCGTGCTCGACCTGGCCCGCCCCGAGATCCGCGCGCTGCAGCCATATTCGTCGGCGCGCATGGAAGCGAGCGGCGGCCGCATTTTCCTCAATGCGAATGAATCGGCCTGGGCGCCGCCGGGTGATGGCGATCTGGCGTGCAACCGTTATCCCGATCCTCAGCCCGTCGATCTGGTGGAAGCGTTGGCGCGCCTGTACGGTGTGGATCCCGCGCAGATCATCGTAGGGCGCGGCAGCGACGAGGTCATCGACCTGCTGGTGCGCGCGTTCTGCCGCGCCGGTGAAGATGCGATCGCGATCCAGCCCCCCACATTCGGCATGTATGCCGTGAGCGCCCAGATTCAGAACGCCGGCATCGTAGCCGTGCCATTGCAGGCGGATTTCACGCTGGATGTGGATGCGGTGCTCGCCGCCGTCACGCCAGCGGTGAAGCTGGTGTTCGTGTGCACGCCGAACAATCCGACCGGGCAGTTGGTGCCCTTGCGTGACGTGACGCGTCTTGCGCAGGCGCTGGCCGATCGCGCGCTGCTGGTGGTGGATGAGGCCTATCTCGAATTCTCTGATGCGCCCAGTGCGGCCTCGCTGGTGAACCAGTTCGACAACCTCGCCGTGCTGCGCACGCTGTCGAAGGCATGGGCGCTGGCAGGCGCACGCATCGGCAGCCTGGTGGCCAACGAGGCCGTCATCGGCTTGCTTCGACGCATCATCGCGCCTTATCCCTTGCCGCGCCCCTGTGTGGCATTGGCCATGCAAGCCCTGTCTGACGAGGGGCAGGCCGCAGCTCGTTCGCATATGGCCATCGTGCGCGAACAGCGTGAACGCATGCGTCGCGCGCTTGCGGAAATGCCTGGCGTCCGCGAAGCACTCCCTTCGCACGCCAATTTTCTGGCCATCCGCCACGATGACGCCGCCGCCGTCTATCAGTGCCTGCGAGACGCCGGCATCCTGGTGCGAGACATCCGCCGCTATCCGCGGCTGGGCGACGCACTGCGCATCACCGTTGGCTTGCCTGAAGAGAACGACCGGGTGCTCGAGGTGCTGCAGCAGACAGCGACGGCAACAGTGGACGGATCAGCCGCAGGACAAGGTGCATGAGCCGCAAGATTCTCTTTATCGATCGCGACGGCTGCCTGATCGAGGAGCCGGAAGATTTCCAGATCGACAGCTTTGAAAAATTCGCCCTGCTGCCTGGCGTGATCGCTGCCTTGCAGCGCTGCGTGGCCGCCGGCTACGAGCTGGTGATGGTGACCAATCAGGATGGCCTGGGCACCGGCAGTTTTCCCGAAGAGGATTTCATCGGACCGCATGAACTGCTGATGCGCATCCTTGCCTCGCAAGGTATCAAGGTCAGCGAGGTGCTGATCGACCGCAGCTTCCTGCATGAGCGCAAGGACACCCGCAAGCCCGGCATTGGCATGATGCGCCACTACCTGGCGGACGACGGCTGGAGTCGCGCGGCATCGGCCATGGTCGGCGATCGCGAGACCGACCTTCAGTTCGCCGCCAACATGGGTGTACGCGGCTTCCAGGTGGGTTCCAATGGCCTCGGCTGGGATGAGGTCGCACACCTGTTGCTCGACGCGCCGCGCCGGGCAACCGTGGAGCGCAACACGCGCGAAACGCGCATCGCGGTGAGCGTGAATCTGGACCAGACCGCGGAGCCGCAGATCCACACCGGCCTGGGCTTCTTCGACCATATGCTGGAACAGATCGGCAAGCATGGCGGCTTCGCCCTCGCGCTGCGCTGCGACGGCGACACGCATATCGATGAGCATCACACCATCGAAGACTGCGCGCTGGCGCTTGGGCAGGCCTTGCGCCAGGCGCTGGGCGACAAGCGCGGCATTGGCCGCTACGGTTTCGTGCTGCCTATGGACGAAGCGCAGGCGAGCGCGGCGCTGGATCTGTCCGGGCGTCCGTATTTCGTCTTCGAAGGCCAGTTCCCGCGTGAACGCGTGGGCGATATTCCTACCGAACTGATTCCGCATTTCTTTCGATCCTTGTGCGAAACGCTGGGCGCCAATTTGCATCTGAGCGTGCAGGGCGACAATGCGCACCACATGGTGGAAGCCTGCTTCAAAGTGGTGGCGCGCACCCTGCGTCAGGCGATACGACGCGAAGGCAGCGAGCTGCCCAGCACCAAGGGAGCACTGTGATGAGCGTGGTGCTGGTCGATGCCGGCGGCACCAATATCGGCTCGGTGCGCTATGCGTTGCAGCGCCTGGGTGTGGAGGCGTCGCTCACTGCGGATGCCGACACCATTCGCATGGCCGACAAGGTGATCCTGCCAGGCGTGGGCGCAGCAGGTCCCGGCATGGCGCGTCTGCATGAGCTCGGCCTGGTGGCGCTGATGCGTTCGCTGACGCAGCCGGTGCTGGGCGTATGCCTGGGCATGCAATTGCTGTGTGAGCATTCGGAAGAGGGCGATACCGCGTGCCTCGGGGTGATACCTGCGACCGTGCGCCGCTTCACCGAGCAACCGGGCTTGCGCGTGCCACACATGGGTTGGAACCGCCTGCAGCGCCAACGTGAGCATGCTCTGCTGGATGGCCTGGACGACGGCGACTGGGCCTACTTCGTGCACAGTTATGCGGTACCCGCGGGCGACTACGCCCTGGCTCTCACCGATTTTGGGGGCGACTTCAGCTCGGTCATCGCACGCGGCAATTTCCACGGCATGCAGTTTCACCCGGAGCGTTCGGCCAAGGTCGGCGCCCGCCTGCTGAAGAACTTTCTCGAACTATGAGCTTTACCGTCATCCCCGCCATCGATTTGCGCGCTGGCCGCGTCGTCCGCCTCAAGCAGGGCGACTACGAGCAGCAGACGACGTATGACTTCGATCCGCGTTCGCTTGCCCGCGACTACGCGCAAGCGGGCGCCCAATGGTTGCATCTGGTGGATCTGGACGGTGCCCGCGGCGGCAGCCTGGAAAATCTCGCGGTGATCGAGGCGATTGCCAGTGACGGCATGCATATCCAGGCTGGCGGCGGCGTTCGCAGCGAAGCTGACGTGCAGCGGCTGCTCGACGCCGGTGTGTCGCGCGTGGTCCTTGGAAGCCTGGCGATTCGCGATCCGGTGATGGTGGAAGGATGGCTCGCGGCGCGCGGCGTCCATCGCTTCACGCTGGCCTTGGACACCTTGTATCGCGACAGCGCCTGGCGCTTGCCCAGCGCCGGCTGGACGGAGACGGAGTCCAGCACGCTGGACGAGCTCGCGCCGTGGTATGCACAGCGCGGCGCCAAACACCTGCTGTGCACCGATATCGATCGCGACGGCATGCTCGCCGGCTTCAATCTCGACTTGTACCGCTATCTGGCAGCAACGGTGCCGACGATGGCCGTGCAGGCTTCCGGCGGCGTCCGCTCGCTCGATGACATCCGGGCCGCACGCGATGCAGGCGCGAAGGGCGTCATCCTTGGTCGTGCGCTGCTCGAAGGCCGCTTCACCGTGAAGGAGGCACTGGCATGCTGAGTCGTCGCATCATTCCCTGCCTCGATGTGCGCGACGGCAAGGTCGTGAAGGGCGTGCGCTTCCGCGATCACGTGGTGATGGGCGAGATCGTGGATCTGGCGCTGCGCTATCGCGACGAAGGCGCGGACGAACTGGTGTTCTACGACATCACCGCCAGTCCGGAAGGGCGCAGCGTCGATCGCGGCTGGGTCGAGCGGGTCGCCAGCGTCATCGATATTCCGTTCTGCGTTGCGGGCGGTATTCGCAGCGTGGAAGAAGCGCGTGCCGTGCTGCATGCGGGCGCGGACAAGATCTCGGTCAATTCGCCGGCGCTGGAGCGCCCCGATCTTATCGATGAGCTGGCCGCGGCGTTCGGCGTGCAGTGCGTGGTGGTCGGCATCGACAGCCTGCGCGATGCAGATGGGGAGTGGCATGTGCGCCAGTACACCGGCGATCCCTCGCGCACGCAGGCGTTGCCGCGGCGCACGCTGGACTGGCTGGTGGAAGCCCAGCAGCGCGGCGCCGGCGAGATCGTGCTCAATTGCATGGGCAGCGATGGTGTGCGCCAGGGCTACGATCTGGAGCAGCTTGCCGCCGTGCGCAAGTTTTGCCTGGTGCCTTTGATTGCGTCCGGCGGCGCCGGCACGCCGGAACATTTTCGCGACGCCTTCCTCACCGCCGATGTCGACGGTGCGCTGGCCGCCAGCGTATTCCACTCCGGCGCCATTGCCATTCCCGCGCTCAAGCAGTCGCTTGCTGCGTGGGGCGTCGCTGTACGCACGTAACCACGCCATATCCGGTAATCACCATGAACGCCACTACGCTCGATCCCGACCAACTCGACTGGAACAAAGGCGACGGCCTGTTGCCCGCCATCGTCCAGCATTGGCTGACGGGCGAGGTGCTGATGCTGGGGTATATGAATGCCGAGGCCTTGGAGGCGACCCAGCGCATCGGCCAGGTCACCTTCTACAGCCGCAGCAAGCAGCGCCTGTGGACCAAGGGCGAATCGTCCGGGCATGTGCTGACGCTCAAATCGGTGCGCATGGACTGCGACGCCGATACGTTGCTGCTGCAGGCCGCGCCGCATGGACCGACCTGCCACAAGGGCACCAGCAGTTGCTTCGGCGAAGAAGTGCGACCGCCCTTGGGTTTCCTTGCCGAACTGGATGCGTTGATCGAGCAGCGACACACGCAGCGTCCCGCTGGCAGCTATACCACCAAGCTGTTTGAAGGCGGCATACGTCGCATGGCGCAGAAAGTGGGCGAGGAGGGCGTGGAGACTGCGCTTGCTGCCGTGGCGCAGGACGACGAAGCCTTGCTCAGCGAAGCGGCCGATTTGATCTACCACCTCACGGTGACGCTGCGGGCCCGCGGACTAGGCCTTTCCGACGTATCCGCCGTGCTTGCCCAGCGACATGCGACGAGTGTGTCGTCATAACCTCCCGGGAATGAGCCGCGTCACAACTGCACGGATGGCTAGCACGGCCTTAACGGCTGCTGTGATTTCTTGTTACCCCATGCATTGACGTGCTTGCACTGCATGCGGCACGAAGCCGATGAGGCGACCGAGCCGCATCACGGTCTTGGGATGTGAAGGCAGTTTTCACCTGGGATTTCTTTCTGGGGGACGCAACGCGTAGTGATCTGCCTGCGGGCAGACCGCCAGGGGTTGGTGTCCCATTCGAGGATCGCGTTATGGCTGATGTGGCAGTGATCGGTGGTGGGGCGGCAGGCGCGGCGGCGTTCGGCGAGCTGCTCGCGCGATTCGATGGCGGCACGGTCCACTGGATCGTCGGTCAGCACGCACCGGGTCGCGGCGTGGCCTATGGCACCAGCGACAACCAGCACCTGTTGAACGTGCGCGCGGCCTCCATGGGCGTGTTCCAGGAGCATGCCGAGGATTTTCTCCAGCATGCATCGCGGCAGCTGGGCCAGGTGAAGGGTACGGATTTTCTACCGCGGCGGTTGTTCGGAGATTTCATCCAGGCGCAGGTTGGCGCGCGTATCGATGCGGCGCGCCGTGCCGGACGCAGCTTTCGTATTCACCCGCAGAGCGCGCGCGAAATCGTGCCGCGCGGCGAAGGCGGCTATGCGGTACGCGTGGGAGCCGATCGCTGGCTGGAAGTGGGTGATGTGGTACTGGCGGTGGGCGCGCTGGCCCAACGTCCGTTGCGCACCGTCTCGACCACGGCGCTTGCCAGCGGCGCCTATGAACTTGACCCGTGGCGCCTTGATCGCCACCCGCAGGCGCCTCGTCGGGTGGTGGTGATCGGCACCGGCCTGACGGCGGTTGATACGCTGCTGTCGGCGGCCATCAGATGGCCGCACGCCGAACTGGTGGCGGTATCGCGCCATGGCCTGCTGCCGTTCAACCATTCGGCGCTGCCGTTGGCGCCGTATGCGCAGCAGGAGGCGCTCAATCAGGCTCTGCTGGCCAGCGACGGGCCCGCGGCCATGTTCCATCTGGTGCGTCGTGCACTGAGCGACGCTGGCGACACCGACTGGCGCAGCATCATCGACGGCATGCGCCCGATCAATGCCCGGCTCTGGCAGCAGCTCACGCATGCGCGGCGCCGCCAGTTCCTGCGGCATGCGCGCTGGATCTGGGAAGCAGCGCGTCATCGCATGGCGCCGGCCACGGGCGAGGCGATTTACCAGCTGCAGGAAGAGGGCAGGTTGCAGGTGCTGGCGGCACGCGTGCTCGATGTAGACGGCTCTGCGCCGCTGCAGGTGAGTTTGCGCGAACGGGCGACCCAATTGGTCAGCGTGCTGGAGGCGGACCTGGTGATCCAGGCGACGGGCCTGGACACCGCCGTGGCGTACGGCGCCCACGATCTGTTGTCGCAATTGTTGCGCGATGGCCTTGCCACCGCCGACCCCTTGCAGCTGGGCGTGCTGGCCCAGGCCGACGGCCAGCTGGTGCATGCCGACGGCCGCCTGCAACGCGGCCTGTACGCCATCGGATCGTTGTTGCGCGGCAACCTGTGGGAATGCACGGCCATGCCGGAGATACGCGCGGCAGCGCATCGTCTGGCCGTCCATCTGTCACCAGCCGTTGTCACGCGCGAGAGTGCGAGCGAGCTGCCCTGAAGCGCAAATCAGACGATTCTGCGCTGATATTGCGCAGGGTCGCGACATGAGGATATGCCATATTGCGATTTCGTCCGTTCCTCCGCCAACGCTAGTCTGCCGTTTCACCCTTCCGCAGGAGGCGCCATGAAGAAGTCCATCCTCGTACTGCTGGTCGCCATCGGCGTGCTGCTCACGGCCGCCGCTGCCGCCAAGGATGTCTCGCTGCTCAACGTTTCCTACGACCCCACGCGCGAGCTGTACCGCCAGATCAATACGGCGTTTGCCGCGCAATGGAAGGCGCAGCACGGCGACAGCGTCGCCATCCAGATGTCGCATGGCGGTTCGGGCAAGCAGGCGCGTTCGGTGGTCGATGGGCTGCCCGCCGACGTGGTGACCCTGGCGCTGGCCTACGATATCGACGCCATCGCCGATCGCGGCCTGCTGGCCAAGGACTGGCAGAAGAAGCTGCCTAACAACGCCACGCCGTATACCTCGACCATCGTGTTCCTGGTGCGCAAGGGCAATCCCAAGGGCATCAAGGACTGGGCCGATCTGGTGCGCCCGGGTGTGCAGGTGGTGACGCCCAATCCGAAATCCTCCGGCGGCGCGCGCTGGAATTTCCTGGCGGCCTGGGGCTATGCGCTCAAGCAGCCCGGCGGCAGCGATGCCACCGCCAAGGCCTATGTGAAAGAGCTCTTCAAGCACGTCCCCGTGCTCGATACCGGTGCGCGCGGCGCCACCAATACCTTTGTGCAGCGTGGCATCGGCGACGTGCTGATCGCATGGGAGAACGAGGCCCTGCTGGCCCAGCGGCAGTTGGGCAACAACGCGTTCGAGATCGTGGTGCCGTCGATCACCATCGTGGCGGAACCGCCCGTGGCGGTGGTCGACAGCAATGTCGACAAGCACGGTACGCGTGCGGTGGCGCAGGCTTATGTGGAGTTCCTGTATTCGCCGCAGGGCCAGGAGATCGCCGCGAAGAACTTCTATCGCCCGCGTTCGCCCGAGCTGTCTGCGCGCTACGCCAGCCAGTTCCCGGTCACGCATACCTTCACGTTGAGCGATCTGTTCGGCGACTGGCGCCAGGCGCAGGCGAAGTTCTTCAACGATGGCGGCGTCTTCGACCAGCTGGGCGTGGGTAGCTGAGTTCATGCGTCGACGCGTGCTACCGGGGTTCGGCATCAGCCTGGGCTACGCGCTGGCCTATCTCGGGCTGATCGTCCTGCTGCCGTTGGCGGCCCTGGCGTGGAAAGCGTCGGGGATTGGTGTCGAAGGTTTGCTGCGCCTGCTGTCTTCGCCCCGCACGCTCGCCGCGCTGCGCCTGAGCGTGGTCGGTGCGGTGGTCGCAGCCCTTGTCAACGCCGTCGTCGGTCTTCTCGTGGGCTGGGTGCTGGTGCGTTATCGCTTTCCGGGACGCCGCCTGTTTGACGCCCTGGTAGACCTTCCATTCGCCTTGCCGACTGCCGTAGCTGGCATCGCGCTCACTACGCTGTACGCGCCCAATGGCTGGCTGGGACAGTGGCTCGAACCCTTGGGCATCAAGGTGGCCTATACGCCGCTGGGCGTGTTCGTGGCGATGGTGTTCGTGGGCTTTCCATTTGTCGTGCGTACCTTGCAACCGGTACTGGCATCGCTGGAGAGCGATGTTGAAGAAGCTGCCGAAAGTCTCGGCGCACAACGCTGGCAAACCTTCTTCCGTGTGATCCTGCCGATGCTTGCGCCGGCGTTGCTGACCGGCTTTGCGTTGGCGCTTGCGCGTGCCGTCGGCGAATACGGGTCGGTGATCTTCATCGCCGGCAATATCCCGATGCGCTCGGAAATCGCGCCCTTGCTGATTGTGCAGAAGCTCGAACAGTTCGACTACGCGGGCGCTGCGGCGTTGGGCGTAGCCATGCTGACGATATCGTTTGTCTTGCTGGTGCTGGTGTCTCTGCTGCAGCGCTGGAGTCATCGCTGGCAGGAGCGATCGCTATGAGCGCCGTGATGCGTTCCCGCCCGGTAGGGTGGCCGCGCCGCGTGGTGCACGTGGTGCTGATTGCCCTGGCGCTGGTCTTTCTCGTGCTGTTCCTGCTGCTGCCGCTGGCAACGGTATTCGTGGAGGCCTTTCGGCAGGGCGTGGCGCCGTATCTGGAGGCGATCAAGCAGCCCGAGGCGCTGTCTGCCATCAAGCTCACGCTGCTGGTGGCGGTGATCGCCGTGCCGTTGAACCTGGTGTTTGGCGTGGCAGCTGCCTGGGCCATGACGCGCTTCGAGTTTCCCGGCAAGGCCTTGCTTGGCGCCTTTATCGACCTGCCGTTTTCGGTGTCGCCGGTGGTGTCGGGCCTGGTCTATGTGCTGCTGTTCGGTGCGCAAGGCTGGTTCGGGCCGTGGCTGGACAGTCATGGCATCAAGATCATCTTCGCCGTGCCCGGGTTGGTACTGGCCACGATTTTTGTGACGCTGCCGTTTGTCGCCCGCGAACTGATTCCCTTGATGCAGGCCCAGGGTAGCGAGGAAGAAGAAGCCGCGCGCGTGCTGGGCGCCAGCAGCTGGCAGATGTTCTTTCGCGTCACCTTGCCCAATATCCGCTGGGCGCTRCTGTATGGCGTGCTGCTCTGCAATGCGCGCGCCATGGGCGAGTTCGGTGCCGTCTCGGTGGTTTCCGGTCATATCCGCGGGCTGACCACGACCATGCCGCTGGAAGTGGAAATGCGTTACAACGAATACGAATACGTCGGCGCCTTCGCCATCGCCTCGCTGCTGGCGATGCTCGCGCTGCTGACGCTGGCGCTGAAATCCCTGCTGGAATGGCGTTACGGCGACGAGATCGCCGCGCACGCACCCGGTGGCCATTGAGAGTGCGGCATGACGCTTGAATTGTCCCGACTCCATCGTCGTTTCGCCGGCTTCCAGGCGCTGGACGACGTAAGCCTGAGCATCGCCCCGGGCGAGTTCCTTGCGTTGCTGGGGCCGTCGGGTTCGGGCAAGACCACGCTGCTGCGCATTCTTGCCGGCCTGGACTATCCCGATAGCGGCAGCGTGCACAACGATGGCGAGAACTTCCTTGCCCAGCCGGCACGCGAGCGTCGCATCGGCATGGTGTTCCAGCACTACGCCTTGTTCCGGCATCTGACGGTGATCGAGAACATCGCCTTCGGCTTGCGCGTGCGGCCATGGCGGTTGCGCCCGTCACGCAGCGAGATTCGCGCACGCGTCGACCGTCTGTTGCGCCGCGTGCAACTGGAAGGATTGGGTACGCGTTATCCGGCGCAGCTTTCCGGTGGCCAGCGCCAACGCGTGGCGCTGGCGCGCGCTCTCGCCGTCGAGCCCGACATGCTGCTGCTGGATGAGCCCTTTGGCGCGCTCGACGCGCAGGTGCGCGTGACGCTGCGGCGCTGGCTGCGCGAGCTGCACGAGGAACTGGAGCTCACCACCGTATTCGTCACGCACGACCAGGAAGAAGCGCTCGAACTGGCAGACCGCGTGGCCGTGATGAACAACGGGCGCATCGAGCAGGTCGGCACGCCCGAAATCATCTATCAGCAGCCGGCCACGCCGTTCGTGTGCGAGTTCATCGGCAAGGTGAACCGCTTCAACGTGTGGAGCGGTAGCCAGGGCTTCGCGGCCGGCAGCTGGTCGCTGCAGGACGACCCGTGGCAAGGGCGCTTCACCGAGGCCGTGGCCTATGTGCGGCCCGAACAACTACGGCTGGCGGCGCCGGCCTCGCAACCGGCCTGGGAGGCGCGCCTGCGCCATATCTATCTCGCTGGCAGCGTGGCGCACCTGGATCTTTATGTGGCCTCACTCGACCTCTCGCTGGAAGCGGACGTGGCCAGTGAAGATCTGTCGCGACTGGGCCTGCAGGCCGGCATGGAGCTGAATGTCGCGCCGCGCGGTGCGGTGTTGTTTCCGCTCGATCGCGATGGACGGCCGCTGAGCGCGGAACGCTGGATCTGGCAGGCGCGCAGTCCCGTGCCTGCTTAAAGAACTGCGGACTCAGCGCGAACCGGTGGGGCGGTCCAACACGGCTGCCGGGGCGGCCGGCTTGAATGCCACCGCCGGTCCGGGCGTCACGTGCTTGCGCCACAGGGCGAGCTGCGCGGCAATGCCGTCGCCCGCGTTCATCTGCGGCTCGGACGGTGTCAGCTTGTCCTTCGCTTCCCACTGCGCGATTTCAGCGGATGCCTGGCGGAATGCTTCCATGAAGTCCGGCGTGCGATTGAGTCCATCGACCAGCCAGGCGCGGCCAAAATAGGTGATGTCCGAATCCGTGCCGCAACCGAACGAGCTGCGATCGGAGCGTGCCGCCGTGATCACCAGCGTGCCGGCTCCCTGCAGTGGTGGCACAAAGCCGCCCGAGTAGCAGGCATTGACCACCACGACCTTCCACTTGAAGGGACGCTTGCTGAGGATGTCCGACAGATCGCTCGCGCCGATCTGGTCCAGCGGCAGCGGATCCATGTCCACCAGCAGGTTGTGGTCTTCATCGCCGTGGGTGGTGAGGTAGAGCAGCAGGATGTCTTCATCCGGCTTCATCAGCGTGGCGAGGCCGTCGAGCGTGGCTTCCAGATTGCTCCAGCTGGCCAGCGGGTGTTTTTCCAGCGAACCGGGATTGTTCTCCAGCACCATCACGTGGGTGTCCGCGCCGAAGCGCTGGGGGAACATCTTGGCGGCATATTCCGCTTCGTTGCGGAACACATCCTCGCCACCATCGGCGCCGAACGCGACGACGTAGAGGTTGGGGCGACCGGCGGTGCGCGGGCCAAGTTCAGCCAGCGCCTTCTGCACCATCGTCCGCTGGCCGTACATCACCTGCTCGGGCGATGGCGCCTGCGCCGGCCAATTGTCGCCGGCGGAACTGTCGTCGTCGGTGGTCGCGCTGGTGGTCGCCGGTGTCGGCGCGCTCGCGCCAGCCGCAGGCAGCTGCCCTTGCTCGGCGACGGGCGCCAGGGGCAGGTGATGGGACAGGCCAACCATGAGCAAAACGCCGGCTGCAAATGCGAGCAGGGCGATCAGAGCGGTACGCATGGCGGGAGCCCGTGAGGTCAGAGAACGATGTCGTCGAACGTGCGATAGGCCGGATGGCGCGGCGCATCGGGAATCTCCAGCGGCTCGCGCAACAGCCAGCCGGTGCGCATTCCTGCGTCGCGGGCGGCGTCGAGTTCTTCCACGATGTCCGAAAGGAACAGGATATGCGCGGGTTGCTCGCCGAGCGCTTCGGCAATCAGCTCGTAGGAGCGGCGCTCGCGCTTGGGACCGGTCTCGGTATCAAAGTAACCGGAGAACATCGGCGAGAGGTCGCCCGCGTCGCTATAGCGGAAGAACAGCTTCTGCGCCGGCACCGAGCCTGACGAATAGACATACAGGTGCAGACCGTCCGCGCGCCAGGCATGCAGCTTGGCCGACACTTCCGGATAGACGTGGGCCTGGTAGTCGCCGGCCTCATAGCCTTCCTGCCAGATCATGCCCTGCAGCGCCTTGAGCGCGGTGGACTTGCGGTCCTGCTTGATCCAGCGCAGCAGCAGCTCGATCACCTCCTGGCGCGGCGCTTCGACAATGCCTTCTTCCTTGGCCGCCTCGTGCAGCCAGTGCTGCACCTCGGGCTTGTCGCCGTGCGTCTCGATGAAGGCAGGCAGCCGCTTATAGGCGTACGGAAAAAGTACGTCCTTGACGAAGCTGATCGAGCTGGTGGTGCCCTCGATATCGGTGACGATGGCGCGGATGACGGTCATACACAAAGCCGGGAAACAGGAGCGACAAGCTTACCCGGCGCCGGGTCCCCGGGCGAGCGCCGGTACGCCGGTTCATGATCCCGTTCACCCGGCGGCCGCGACGGCGGCCGGGAATCGTCTCAGGCAGCCGCCGTCGAGGCGTGCGGCGTCATGCGGGGAAACTGCAGGGCGATGTCTTCGCCGGTGAACTGCGCCACCCAGCCTTCCTTGTTGGTGAACAGGCGGATGGCCACGAAATAGGGCGATTCGCTCATGTCGAACCAGTGGCGGGTGCCGTCCGGCACGCCGATCAGGTCGCCCTGTTCGCACAGCACGTCGTACACCTTGCCATTCACATGCAGGGTGAACTGGCCGGCGCCGGCGACGAAGAAGCGCACCTCGTCCTCGCTGTGGGTGTGCTCGCTGAGGAATTTCTGGCGCAGCGTCGCGCGGTCCGGGTGGTCGGGCTTGAGGCTGATCACGTCGACCGCCTGATAACCCGCCTCGGCCATCAGCCGGTCGATGTCGCTGCGGTAGGCGGCGATCACCTCATCCTGGCTGGCGCCGGGAGCGATCGGCTGGTTCGCTTCCCATTGTTCGAAACGCACGCCGATCTTCGCCAGTTCGCGCGAGATGTCCGCGTGCTCGGTATGCACCGACAGCGGGGCTTGCGGTTGGGTGTCGTTGAAAATGCGCAGGCGGCTCATGCGGAGAGGCTCCTCAAGTCGAGTTCGCAGCCGAGCAGGAACTCCAGCGCCTCCAGATGGCGGCGCGTCTCGGCCATGTCGCGGCCCCAGGTGTAGATGCCGTGACCGTTGATGAGATAGGCGTGCAGCGAGCGGCCGCTGTCGAGCCAGGCTTCCACCTGCGCGACGAGCTCCGGCATGTGCTGCGTGTTCGGAAACACCGGGATAGCCAGCTCGGCATCGTGGGTGGTCTGTCCGGCAATGGCCTTCTGCAGCTCCCAGCCTTCCAGCTTCACCACGCCGTCGCGGGCGAACAGGCGCGAGGCCACGCTCTGCGTGCGCGAATGCGTATGCAGGACCACGTTGATCTCGGGAAAGCGGCGGTAGATCTGCGTGTGCAGGTCGGTTTCGGCGCTGGGGCGGGCGCTGGTGCCCACGGCCTGGCCGTTCATGTCGATCAGCATGATGTCGTCGCGGCCGAGCTTGCCCTTGTCGCGACCGGAGATGGTGATCGCGGCGTGATCGCCGTCGATGCGCATCGAGAAATTGCTGCTGGTGGCAGGCGTCCAGCCGGCAGCGGCAAGCTCGCGCGCCGCATCGGCAATGGCGTCGGAACGCTCGGCGAACAGCGCGGTGGAGATCGTGTCGGGGAGAACCTGGCTCATGATGTATGGACGTCCAAATGAGTTGGCACTATACCACGCCGGTTTCCGGCATATGCCGAAAATGCGATCCATTCTCACGACTTATCGCTGGCGCGAGTAGCATCGGCAGAAGGTTGGCCACGGGCGTGGCGAACATGAATGTTTCAAGACGGAGGTTGGACCTATGTCGCATGAGAAAGATATCGAATCGCGTCGCCGTTTTCTCAAGGCCGCAGCCGGGACGGCTGTCGCCGCGGCCATGATCGGCTCGCTGCCGCGCGTATCGCGCGCTGCCGATCTGCCGCACCTGGCTGACTCCGATCCGACGGCCAAGGCGCTCGGTTACGTCGAAGATGCCAGCAAATCGACCGATGCCAAGCGCAAGGCGGGCGATGTCTGCTCCAACTGCCAGTTCTATACCGGCGCGGCAACCGGCTACGGTCCGTGTCAGCTGTTCCCGGGCAAGGCGGTGAATGCGAAGGGCTGGTGCGTATCGCACGCACCCAAGAAAGCCTGATCGCAGCACACATCACGCAATCGAAGGCCGGCATGCGTGCCGGCTTTTCTTTGCGCGTGACATCAGCGTCACGCACGCGGCGACGCACATGGCATCGACGGTTTTACTACTCATGGGTAACAACTCGAACCGAAGAACTCGGTGAGAGAGAAGATGCTGCCCAGACGCGTCAGGCCGAGGAGCTGACCCGCCTGACGCGCCGGGCGGCAATCCGGGGCCCACTGCCAAGTGATCAACCCACGGAGCACAGATGATACTCCCGGCCAGGCATTTTTGGGCCCGTGGAGGCCAAAATTTTCTCGAAAAAGTCTCGTTAAATCCAATAAAAACAATAACTTGCTAGACTATTAGAGATTGGCGATCACGAATAGCCTTCCAGGGTCGATCATTCCTTCCTGGGGAGCAGGGTGTGGCTTTTTGGATTTTCGGCGACGTTGGCGGCAGATCGCCGCCAATATCGCCAGGCCCTTCAGGAAGGGCGGTGGAGGCGGCTGTGGCGGATGCCGTAGCCGAAGTAGATGGCCAGGCCAATGACCGTCCATATGATCATCAACAGCCAATTGAACCAGGCCATGGCGCCCAGCAGGGCCAGGCAGCTGATCACGCCAGCGGGGCAGATAAACCACACCCACGGCACGCGGAAGCCGCGATGCAGCTGGGGTGCCGTGTAGCGAAGAATCAACACGCCCGCGCACACCGCCACGAAGGCGATCAAGGTGCCCATCGAGGTAAGGTCGGCCAGCAGGTCGAGCGGAAACACGGCAGCGAGCACCGCGATGCCAATGCCGGTGATCACCGTGTTGATGTGCGGCGTGCGGTGCTTGGGATGAATGCGATTGAAGATCGGCGGCAACAGGCCGTCACGCGACATGATCATGAAGATGCGCGGCTGCGCGATGATCATCACCAGGATCACCGACGACAAGCCGATCATCGCGCCGATTTCCACCACCCAGCGCAGCCAGCCCAGTTCCGGATGGTTCTTGATCGCCGTCACCACCGGTTCGCTGGTGCCCAGCTCGGTGTAGGAGATCAGGCCGGTCAGCACCGCCGCCATCGCCAGATAGAGGATGGTGCAGATCACCAGCGACACCAGGGTGCCGAAGGGCAGATCACGCTGCGGGTTCTTGCATTCCTGCGCGGCCGTGGAAGTGGCCTCGAAGCCGATATAGGCGAAGAACACCATCGCCGCGCCGCGCATGATGCCGGACCAGCCGTACTTGCCCGGTGCTTCGTTGGCGGGAATGAACGGATGCCAGTTGGCCGGATCGATGTAGCGATAACCGGCCACCACCACCACGATGATCAGGCCCACCTTGAGCGCCACCATCAACACGTTGAGGCCCGCCGATTCGCGGATGCCGACGTAGCACAGCCAGGTGAGGGCGAGCACGATCGCCACCGCGGGCAGGTTCATCAGATGCCCGGTGGTGACCAGGTGTCCGTCGGTGAAGGCCAGCGGCGCTTCGGTCAGCGAGGTGGGCAGGTGGATGCCCACCTGATCGAGCATGCTGGTGAAGTAACCGGTCCAGCTGGCCGCAACGGCCGAGGCTGAGATGCCGTATTCCAGCACCATGTTCCAGCCGATAAACCAGGCCAGCAGCTCACCGAGCGTGGCATAGGCGTACGAATAGGAGCTGCCCGAGACCGGAATCAGCGTCGCGAACTCGGCGTAGCACAGCGCCGTAAAGCCGCTGCACAGCGCCGCCAGCATGAAGGAGATCAGCACGGCAGGGCCGGCGTGTTCGGCGGCGGCCTGTCCGGTCACCACGAAGATGCCGGTGCCGATCACGGCGCCAATGCCTAGCGCGGTGATGCCCCAGGGGCCGAGGGTGCGGCGCAGAGTGGGGCCGTGGGACGCGTCGTCGGCGTCGGAGAAATCGGTTTTGCGAGCGAATAACTGTTTGAGCATGCGTCGGCCTGGTGCCACGAGAGGCGCGGGATTCAAAACGAGAGGGCCGGCGCTAAGCCGGCCCTTCGTGTCAGATCAGGAGTTTTGCTTGCGTAGCTTGCTATGGGAATACCCATAGAGGAAATAGATGAGCATGCCGATGATGGTCCAGCCCAGCATCAGCGGCCAATTGGCGCGGAACGACTGCCAGAACAGATACAGGCAGATCACCGAACCGAGCACCGCCACCGTCCATACGCCGATCATGCCGCCCGGCACGCGGAACGAGCGCGGCAGTTCCGGACGCGTATAGCGCAGGATCAGCACGCCGATGCACACGGTGGTGAAGGCCAGCAGCGTGCCCATCGAGACCAGCTCACCCAGGATGCTCACCGGGAACAGGCCGGCGATCACCAGCGCAGCGACGCCGGCGATGATGGTGGCGACGTGCGGCGTGCGGTGCGAGGCGTGTACGCGCGACATGCCCTTGGGCAGCAGGCCATCCCGCGCCATGCTGAAGAAGATGCGCGAGGTGCCCAGCAACATCACCAGGATCACCGAGGACAGGCCCGCCAGCGCACCGAACGAGACGATGGCCTTCAGCCAGGTCAGCTGCGGATAGAGGCTCAACGCCGTGGCCACCGGTTCCGGCGTGCCCAGCATGTGATAAGGGGCAATGCCGGTGAGCGTGAGCGCCATCGCGATGTACAACACGGTGCAGATGGCGAGCGAACCGAGAATGCCGATCGGCATGTCGCGCTGCGGGTTCTTCGCTTCGCCGGCGGCGGTGGAAACCGCATCGAAGCCGACGTAGGAGAAGAACACCAGCACCGCGGCGCGGAAGATGCCGCTCGTACCGAAGCGGCCCGGGCCTTCTTCCGGCGGAATGAACGGATGCCAGTTGGCCGGATTGATATAGCGGAACGAGAAGATCAGGAACAGCGAGATCACCAGCACTTTGATCGTCACAATCAGCGAGTTGACGAAGGTGGACTGGGTGATACCCACGTAGCAGAGCCAGGTGAGTCCGGACACGATCAGCACGGCCGGCAGGTTGATCAGCGCACCGGTGGTCACGATCTGGTGCGTGTCGGTGAACTTCAGCGGCGCGCTTGCCAGATAGTCAGGCAGCGCCATCGGGATCCCGGTCCAGTGTCCGAGGATGGAGAGGCACTCGTTGAAATATCCCGACCAGCCTGCCGCCACCGTGGCGACGGCAAACAGATATTCGAGGACGAGATTCCAGCCGATGAACCAGGCGACGATCTCGCCGAGCGTGGCATAGGAGTAGGCGTAGGCGCTGCCCGATACCGGGATCATCGCGGCGAACTCGGCGTAGCACAGGCCCGCAAATGCGCAGGCGATGCCGGCGACGATGAAGCTGATGACCAGGGCAGGGCCCGCGTGTTCGGCGGCGGCCTGGCCGGTGATGACGAAGATACCCGCGCCGATCACTGCGCCGATGCCCAGCGTCACGAGATGACGCGCGGTGAGTACGCGCTTGAGGCTGGTTTCGCCTTGCAGGCCGTCGTGGGGCAGCTCGCCCGCGTCGACGTGTGGCGACGCCTCAATCGGGTGCGTCGCGAACAGGTTTTTAAGCATGTTTCTCCCCTACCGCCGGAATTCTCGTTTCTTAAAAGCGTGAAACCGTGACTTTCGCCATGGCCATTAACGTCGCTTCCCCTGCGACGACACGGAACCATAGCCCAGCGGGCCTTGGGGGTACAAGCTGCATTGCGGCTGGCGGGAAACGCGCTGCCGGCCCGTGCCAGTCTCGGCGGCGTCTGGAATAATGCGGCCCGCCGTGCCGCAGCTGCGCGGCCGGTTTTGACTGACACGGATTATCGATGGACACGTTGTTTGCACAGCTCCAGAACTATCGCCTGCAATGGCCGCAGGAGAGCGATGCCGGGCATTTCGAGGCATTTCTGGGCGAGGGCCAGCGTGTGTTCTTTCGGGAGGCGCTGGAAGGTCATTTCACCGGTTCAGCGTGGCTGGTGAGCGCCGATGGTGAGCGTGTGCTGCTCACCCACCACCGCAAGCTTGGCCGTTGGCTGCAGCTGGGCGGTCATGCCGACGGCGACACGAATCTGGCGCGCGTCGCGTTGCGCGAAGCCGAAGAGGAATCGGGTCTGGTGGACCTGAGTGTCGAGGCGGCGCCGTTTGACCTGGATCGTCACCGCATCCCTGCGCGCGGCGAAGAGCCCGAGCACTGGCACTACGACGTGCGTTACGTCGTTCGTGCGGGCGCCAACGAGAACTATGTGATCAACGAGGAATCGAATGCGCTGGCGTGGCGGTCCATTCGCGAGATCGCGGAAGATCCCTCGGCCGATGCATCGTTGGCGCGCATGGCGCGCAAGTGGTTGTTGCGCGCCTGAGCGGCGCTTGCCTCAGGCGGGCTGCCCGGAATATTTCGCCGGCGCCGGATTGAGGTGACCGCATTCGACGCAGGTACGTGCGTCGATCGAGCGATAGAAACGCTCAAATACCGGCGGAAAATCCCGCTCGATGCTGTCGAGGGTGAAATACTCCTCGTACAGCTTGTGGTTGCAGCGCTCGCAGTACCACATCAGGCCGTCTTTCTCGCCCGCCAGCCGGCGACGTTCGATCACCAGCCCGATGGACTCGGGCAGGCGTTGCGGCGAATGCGGCACGCATGGCGGCAGATAAAACATCTGACCGGCGCGGATGGGAATGTCGCGGGCCATGCCTTCATCCTGCACCTTCAACACCATCTCGCCCTCGAGCTGGTAGAAGAACTCCGGACCTTCGTCGTAGTGGTAATCGGTGCGGGAGTTCGGCCCGCCCACGATCATCACGATGAAGTCGCCGTCGACAATGCACTTGTTGCCGACCGGCGGCTTGAGCAGATGCCGATGCTCGTCGATCCAGCGCTGCAGGTCGATGGGAGGCGTGAGGGCCATGGGTGCTCCGGGGGCGGGAGATCATCAAGATAGCGCCGGCGGCATCCTTTGGGAAAGGGTGTCGCACGGTGTAGTTGCGCTGGGGCAAGCGAACGATCGAGGCCGTGGCGCCTCGGAACCCCTCAGGGCCACAGCCAGCCCGCTCTTTGTAGGAGCGCACTTGTGCGCGACCAGCCTACGGAGCGGTACATCTCCGCGCTGCGGTCGCGCACAAGTGCGCTCCTACAGGGGGTGCGCAGAACCTGGAATGCGGATCTTTGTGGGAGCGCACCCTGTGCGCGACAAACCTACGGAGCGATACACCCGGGCGTGGCTGTCGCGCACAGGGTGCGCTCCCACAGACACGCAGCGGACTAAAGCCGGTTGGGTCGACTCAGACTTCGAGCGTCGCCAGATCGCCCTTTTCCTCAAGCCACGCCTTGCGATCACTGGCGCGCTTCTTGGCCAGCAACATATCCATCAGCTTGGTCGTGCCGTCGTCACCGTCCACGGTGAGCTGCACCAGGCGGCGCGTGTCGGGATGGATGGTGGACTCGCGCAGCTGCGGCGGATTCATCTCGCCCAGGCCCTTGAAGCGGGTGGTGTTGACCTGGCCCTTCATCTTCTCGCGCTGAACGCGTTCGAGCATCGCGTTCTTCTCGTTCTCGTCCAGGCAGTAGAACACCTGCTTGCCCACGTCCACGCGGAACAGCGGCGGCATGGCGACGAAGACATGGCCCTCGCGCACCAGCGACGGGAAATGGCGCAGGAACAGCGCGCTCAGCAGGGTGGCGATATGCAGTCCGTCGGAGTCGGCATCGGCGAGGATGATCACCTTGCCGTAGCGCAGACCGGAGAGATCGTCCTTGCCCGGATCGCAACCGATCGCCACGGCGAGGTTGTGCACTTCCTCCGAAGCCAACACCGAGCCCGATTCCACTTCCCAGGTATTCAGGATCTTGCCGCGCAGCGGCAGGATCGCCTGGAATTCCTTGTCGCGCGCCTGCTTGGCGCTGCCGCCGGCCGAATCGCCCTCGACCAGGAACAGCTCGGTGCGGGTGAGGTCGGTGGCGGTGCAGTCGGCCAGCTTGCCCGGCAGGGCGGGGCCTTGGGTGATCTTCTTGCGCACCACCTGCTTGGCGGCTTTCAGGCGGGCGCTGGCGCGCTCGATGGCGAGCTGCGCGATGCGTTCGCCCAGATCCACATGCTGGTTGAGCCACAGGCTGAAAGCATCGTGGATGACGTTCTCGACCATGCCCGCGGCGTTGCGCGAAGACAGGCGCTCCTTGGTCTGCCCGGCAAACTGCGGGTCCTGCAGCTTGGTCGACAGCACAAAGGCGAGGCGTTCCCACACGTCTTCCGGCGCCAGTTTCACGCCGCGCGGCAGCAGGTTGCGGATGTCGCAGAATTCGCGGATCGCATTGGTGAGGCCCGAGCGCAGGCCGTTCACGTGCGTGCCGCCCTGCGCGGTGGGAATCAAGTTGACGTAGCTCTCCTGCACCAGCTCGCCTTCCGGCAGCCAGGCGAGGGCGACGTCGAGGCCGTCCGCTTCGCGCTGGATATGGTGCACGAACAGTTCGGCGGGAATCGCTTCCGCGCCGTCCAGCTCGTCGCGCAGGTAATCGCGCAGGCCGTCCTCGTAGTACCACTCGTTGACTTCGCCGGTCGCCTCGTCGGTGAGCTTCACGCTCAGGCCTGCGCACAGCACCGCCTTGGCGCGCAGCAGGTGGCGCAGCTTCGACAGCGAGATCTTCGGCGAGTCGAAGTATTTCGGGTCAGCCCAGAAGCGCACGGTGGTGCCGGTCTTCTTCTTGGGCACCGAACCGATGATGTCGAGATCGCTGGCGCGGTCACCGTTTTCGAACGCCATGCGGTATTCGTTGCCGTCGCGGCGGATGGTGACTTCCACGCGGTTGGACAGCGCATTGACCACCGATACGCCCACGCCGTGCAGGCCGCCGGAGAAGTTGTAGTTCTTGCCGGAGAACTTGCCGCCCGCATGCAGGCGCGTGAGGATCAGCTCCACGCCCGGCACACCTTCTTCCGGATGGATATCCACCGGCATGCCGCGGCCGTCGTCGCTCACTTCCACCGAACCGTCGGTATGGACGATCACGTCCAGCGTCTTGGCGTGGCCGGAAATGGCCTCGTCCACCGAGTTGTCGATGACTTCCTGCGCCAGATGGTTCGGGCGCGAGGTGTCGGTATACATGCCCGGGCGGCGCTTGACGGGGTCAAGGCCAGAGAGGACTTCAATGTCGGCGGCGTTGTAGCGACTGCTCATGGGGAAGGATCGGGTTGGCTAAGACGGGGAGAATGGGTTGCCGGGGGCGGGAAGGTCAAGCGTCCCTTTGTGGGAGCGCAGTGCCGCTCCAGCCACACCAGGTCCGCATCTTCCAGCAACGGCGCCAGCGCGGCGCGTACGGTGGCGTGGTAGTCGTCCAGCCAGGCCCGTTCCTCAGGATTGAGCAGCTCTGGCTCCAGTGCGCGGCGGTCGAACGGGCACAAAGTGAGCGTCTCGAACGCGTAGAACTCGCCGAACTCGGTCTTGTCCGCCTCGATCACCACCGCCAGGTTCTCGTGGCGGATGCCGTGGCGGCCCGGCTTGTACAGGCCGGGCTCGATCGAGGTGATCATGCCCGGGTCCAGCGGCACCAGGGTGGCGCCCGAGGCGGGCGGGCGAATGCCTTGCGGGCCTTCGTGCACATTAAGGAAGTAACCGACGCCATGGCCGGTGCCGTGGCCGTAGTCCATGCCGCTGGCCCAAAGCGGCGCGCGGGCCAGTGCATCGAGCTGCGGGCCGCTGGCGCCTTTGGGAAAGCGGGCGCGGCTGAGGGCGATCAGGCCCTTCATGACCAAAGTGGCGTCGCGGCGCTGCTCGGCGGTGGTGTCGCCCAGGGCGAGCACGCGGGTGACGTCGGTGGTGCCGCCCAGGTATTGGCCGCCGGAATCGACCAGCAACAGGCCCTGCGGCTTCAGCGTGCTGTGGGCTTCCGGCGTGGCGCGGTAATGGGGCAGGGCGCCATTAGCCTGATAGCCGGCGATGGTGGAGAAACTCTCGCCGACGAAATTGGGTTGTGCGGAACGTTCTTCGCGCAGCAGGGCATCGACGTCGAGCTCGGTCTGCTTCATGCCGGCGGTGACGCGTTCCTCCAGTCGGCGGAACGCGCGCACCAGGGCCGCGCCGTCACGGCGCATGGCGTCGCGGACGTGTTCCAGCTCGCCTTCACTTTTGCGCGCCTTGAACAGCGTCGACGGATTGGCCGCCTCGATCAGCGGCGCGGCAGCAGGAATCGCGGACGCCACGGCGACCACGACGCGGTTGCCGTCCAGCAGCAGTCGATCTTGCGCAGCCAGCTCGGCCAGCGCGTCGGTCACCGTGGCGTAGTCGGCGATGCGCACCTGGTCGGCGTGGAGCGCCTGCACCAGGGCGTCGCTGAGCTTGCCCCGATCCACGAACAAGGTGGCGTGTCCTTCGGCCTGCACCAATAGATGCGCGAGGAACACCGGGTTGCACTCCACATCACTGCCGCGCAGGTTGGTCAGCCAGGCGATGTCGTCGAGGCTGGACACCAGATGATGAGTGGCTCCCAGCTTGCGCATGGCGGTGCGCAAACGGCCGAATTTGTCGCTGCGTGGCTGGCCGGCGTAGCGGGCCGGATGTTCCACCACCGGCGCAGCGGGCAGAGCGGGACGGTCTGGCCAGATCAGCCCCGGCAGGTCCAGATCCGTGCGCAACTTTGCGCCGTTGCGTTCCAGGCGCCGCTCAAGCTGCCGCGCGGCGGACAACGAAAAGCTGTCGCCGGCAACGGCCAGTACCTGATCCTCGCCCAAGCGCTCGAGCAGCCACTCGATATGTTCCGGCGCATGCGCCACGCGCTGCTTCATCAGTTCGATGCCGCTGCCGGCCAATTCCGTGGCGGCCTGCGCGAAATAGCGGCTGTCGGTCCATAAGCCCGCGTGATCGGCCGTGACCACCAGCGTGCCGGCCGAGCCCGTAAACCCGGACAGCCATTGGCGAGCCTGCCAGTGCGCGGGCAGATATTCGGACAGGTGAGGGTCGGCGCTGGGCACGAGGCAGGCGGCGATGCCGTGTTGCTGCATGGCTTGCCGCAGGGCGGACAGTTTCATCGGCGTGGTGAGGTCCATCGGCGCATGTTAGCAGGGCCTCGGCGTCGTCGATTTTCTTGATTTTTTCGACCAAGGTCGACGATCGAATGCGGGTGCGCGCACTTGCTTTTTCAAGTCAAGTGGTCGCGACCACATGCGCAAAATGTTGCATGTGCGGCATTGTGTCTCTAGGAGGCGAAAACGCTCGGACAAATCGCTACCATGCCGCCCGTCCCCACGCTGTACCCCAGGTAGTCAGTGAACATGCATGCCCTTATTTCGCGCTTGCGCTACGCAGGCGTTGGCGCCGCTGTGTTGCTCAGCGGTTGCAACTTGGAAGTCCTCACGCCCAAGGGCGACGTGGGTTCCCAGGAGAAGTCCCTCATCCTGATCGCGCTGGGCCTGATGGCCATTGTGGCCATTCCGGTGATCGCGATGACGCTGTGGTTTCCCTGGCGTTACCGCAAGGCGAACAAGAAGGCCACCTACGCGCCGACCTGGTCGCACTCGAGCAAGATCGAAGTGGTGGTGTGGACCATCCCCGCGATCATCGTGGCGATTCTTGCCGTGATCACCTGGACGAGCTCGCATGCGCTCGATCCGTACAAGCCGCTGGAGTCCGAGGCCAAGCCGGTGACGGTGCAGGTTGTGTCGATGGACTGGAAGTGGCTGTTCGTTTATCCGGAATACGGCGTGGCTTCGGTCAACGAGCTGGCCTTCCCGGTCGATCGCCCGGTCAATTTCCAGATCACCTCCGATTCGGTGATGAATGCCTTCTTCATCCCGCAGCTGGGCAGCCAGGTCTACGCGATGGCGGGCATGGAAACCAAGCTGCACCTGATCGCCCGCGAGCCGGGTGCGTACGACGGCCTGTCGACCAACTTCAGCGGCGAAGGCTTCTCGGACATGCACTTCAAGGCCATCGCCACCTCGGAAGACGGCTTCAAGGACTGGATCGCCAAGGCCAAGGCCACGCAGGCCACGCTGGACGCCGACAGCTACAAGACGCTGGCCAAGCCCAGCGAGAAGACGCCGGTTGCCTACTACGGCAACGTCAGCAACGGCTTGTTCTCCAGCGTGCTCAACCAACACATGGACGGCATGCCGCATGACGCCGGCGCGCACGAAGCGATGTCGATGGACATGCATCACGACGCGCCGGAAGAAAGCATGCAGATGGACATGCACGAACACCAGGACGGGGGCGCCCCGCTGTCGAACAGCGTGTCCTCGAACATCACCCCGGCCAAGGCAGAGAAGTAAGCCATGTTTGGAAAGCTCACCCTTGACGCGATTCCCTATCACGAGCCGATCGTGATGGTGACGCTCGCCGCCGTCATCCTTGGCGGCCTGGCGATGCTCGCGGCTCTTACCAAGTTCCGTCTGTGGGGTTACCTGTGGAAGGAGTGGTTCACCTCGGTGGACCACAAGAAGATCGGCATCATGTACATCATCGTGGCGCTGGTCATGCTGCTGCGCGGTTTCGCCGATGCGCTGATGATGCGTTTGCAGCAGGCGACGGCTGCGGCCGATTCGGCGGGCTACCTGCCTCCGCACCACTTCGATCAGGTGTTCACCGCCCACGGCGTGATCATGATCTTCTTCGTGGCGATGCCGCTGATCACCGGCCTGATGAACATGGTGGTGCCGCTGCAGATCGGCGCGCGTGACGTGGCGTATCCGTTCCTCAACTCGCTCAGCTTTTGGCTGTTCCTGTCGGGCGTGTTCCTGGTGATGGTGTCGCTGTTCGTCGGCGACTTCGCTGCCACGGGTTGGCTGGCGTATCCGCCGTTGTCGGGGCTTGATTACAGTCCAACCGTCGGCGTCGATTACTACATCTGGGCGCTGCAGCTATCGGGCCTGGGCACGACGCTGAGCGGCATCAACTTCATCGTCACCATCATGAAGATGCGCACGCCCGGCATGACGCTGATGAAGATGCCGGTGTTCACCTGGACGGCGCTGGTCACCAACATCCTGATCGTGGCCGCGTTCCCGATCCTCACGGTGACGCTGGCGCTGCTCACGGCCGACCGCTACCTGGGCATGCACTTCTTCACCAACGATCTTGGCGGCAACGCCATGATGTACGTGAACCTGATCTGGATCTGGGGTCATCCCGAGGTCTACATCCTGGTGCTGCCGTGCTTTGGCGCGTACTCGGAAATCGTCGCCACGTTCTCCAAGAAGCCGCTGTTCGGTTACAAGTCGATGGTGTACGCCACCTCGGCCATCGGCGTGCTGTCGTTCCTGGTGTGGCTGCACCACTTCTTCACCATGGGCTCGGGTGCCAACGTCAATGCCTTCTTCGGCATCATGACGATGATCATCTCGGTGCCTACCGGCGCGAAGCTGTTCAACTGGTTGTTCACCATGTACCGCGGCCGCGTCGAAATGACCGTGCCGATGCTGTGGACGATCGGCTTCATGGTCACCTTCGTGGTGGGCGGCGTCACCGGCGTGCTGATGGCGGTGCCGGGTGCGGACTTCGTCCTGCACAACAGCGTGTTCCTGATCGCGCACTTCCATAACGTGATCATCGGCGGCGTGGTGTTCGGCTGCCTGGCCGCCATCAACTACTGGTTTCCCAAGGCGTTCGGCTTCCGCTTGAACGAGGCCTGGGGCAAGGCGTCGTTCTGGTGCTGGCTGGTGGGTTTCTACGTGGCCTTCGTGCCGCTGTACATCCTCGGCCTGAAGGGCATGACCCGTCGCATGAACCACTATGCGAACCCCGATTGGCAGCCTTACCTGATCGTCGCCGCCATCGGCGCGGCGATCATCGCGGCCGGCATCTTCTGCATCCTGGTGCAGTTCTACGTCAGCGTGCGCGACCGCAAGAAGCTCACCGATCCCAGCGGCGACCCGTGGGGTGGCCGCACCCTGGAATGGTCGATCAGCTCGCCCGCACCGTTCTACAACTTTGCAACGCTCCCCCAGGTCCGTGAACTGGACCAGTTCTGGGAAGACAAACAAAACGGAGTCGCCTACGTGCAACCTGCCAAGTACGAAGACATTCACATGCCCCGCAACACCGGCGTCGGTGTGGTCATGGGCGCGTTCGGTACGGTCCTGGGTTTTGCCCTGGTGTGGCACATCTGGTGGATGGCGGCGATCGGCCTGCTCGGCATGATTGCGTCCTTCATCGTGCGCGCCTACGACCGCGACGTCGATTACTGGGTGCCGGCGGCCGAAGTGGAGCGCATCGAGCGTTCGCGTCACGCCCAGCTCAAGCAGTTCCAGACCACGCAGGTGGCTCCGGTGGCCGCGCCGCAGCGTCAGAAGGTGGCGTAAGTCATGAGCAGTCCTGCAGTAAGCGCCACCCACGGCGCGCTCGACGGCATCTCCCACGGGGGAGATGCCCATCACCACGACGATGGATCCAAGACCCTGCTGGGGTTCTGGATCTATCTGATGAGCGACTGCCTGATCTTCTCGGGCCTGTTCGCGACCTTCGCCGTGCTGGGCAACGCCACCGCCGGCGGCCCCAGCGGCAAGGAGCTGTTCGAACTGCCGTACGTGCTCGGCGAGACCATGCTGCTGCTGATCTCGTCGGTCACCTTCGGCATGGCCATGCTCGCCATGCACGCCGGCAAGAAGAACCAGCTGCTGGCGTGGCTGGCGGTGACCTTCGTGTTCGGTGCCGGCTTCATCGGCATGGAAGTCCATGAGTTCGCCAAGCTGATCGCCGACGGCGCCGGCCCGAGCCGCAGTGCGTTCCTGTCCAGCTACTTCACCCTGGTCGGCACGCACGGTCTGCACGTGACCTGCGGCCTGATCTGGCTGGTGGTGATGATGGACCAGATGCGCCGCTACGGCCTGACCGACGCGACCCGTCGCCGTCTGTCCTGCCTGAGCCTGTTCTGGCACTTCCTGGACATCGTCTGGATCTGCGTCTTCACCTTTGTCTACCTGCGGGGGGCTATCTGATGTCCGCCAATCATTCCTCCCACGACGCGGCCCATCACGACGCCGCCCACGGCAGCACCAAGTCCTACCTGATCGGCTTCGTGCTCTCGGTGGTGCTGACCCTGGCCTCGTTCGGCGTGGTCATGAGCGGCAAGGTCCCGCACGACCTGATGATGCCGGGCATCATCGTGTTCGGCGTGGCCCAGCTGATCGTCCAGCTGGTCTACTTCCTGCACATGGGTACCTCGCCCTCGCAGCGCGGCAACCTCGCCATCATGCTGTTCACCCTGCTGATCCTGGCCATCGTGGTGGTCGGCTCGCTGTGGGTGCTGCACAACATGAATGTGAACATGATGCATCCGACGTCGCAGATGGTGCCGGTGGAGTAAGCCGGGGCTGCTGCGTGACGACAAAGGCGCCTTCGGGCGCCTTTGTTGTTTATGGGGCGACCTCAGACCTCCCAGCCGTCAATCCGGCGCGGGCCAGAATGACGATCAAAAACAGGGCCTCCAGACCCTCAACTTGAACGCCCCAGTCATTTAGCGACCGCAAACCCTCGCGGTAGAACCGTTCTTCCTCTAAAATGCCGATTTCCAGCACGGCTGCATCCCATGACCCCCCTGATTTTCGTCACCGGCGGTGTGGTGTCCTCTCTTGGCAAGGGCATCGCCGCGGCGTCGCTGGCTTCCATCCTGGAAGCGCGTGGCCTCTCGGTCACCATGATGAAGCTCGATCCCTATATCAATGTGGATCCCGGCACCATGAGCCCCTTCCAGCACGGCGAGGTCTACGTGACCGACGACGGCGCCGAGACCGACCTGGACCTGGGTCACTACGAGCGCTTCGTCAACACGCGCTTGACGGGCAAGAACTCGATCACGACCGGCAAGATCTACGAATCGGTGATCCGCAAGGAGCGCCGGGGCGACTATCTGGGCGCCACCGTGCAGGTGATTCCGCATATCACCGACGAGATCAAGCACTGCATCCATGAGGCCACCCGCGGCTACGACGTGGCAATGGTCGAGATCGGCGGCACCGTGGGCGATATCGAGTCGCTGCCGTTCCTGGAGGCCATCCGCCAGCTGCGCATCGAGCACGGCCCGGAAAAGGTGATGTTCATGCACCTGACCCTGGTGCCGTACATCAAGGCCGCCGGCGAGATCAAAACCAAGCCGACCCAGCATTCGGTGAAGGAACTGCGCTCCATCGGTATCCAGCCGGACGTGCTGCTGTGCCGTTGCGAGCAGCCGCTGCCCGATGGCGAGCGCCGCAAGATCGCGCTGTTCACCAACGTGCCCGAGAACGCCGTGATCAGCGCGGCCGACGTGGACATCATCTACAAGCAGCCCTTGTGGCTGCACAAGCAGGGCCTCGACGAGATCGTGGTCAAGCGCCTGGGCCTGCAGGTCGGCCCGGCGGATCTTTCCTCGTGGGTGCGTACCGTCGAAGCGGTGGAGCATCCCAAGGACGAGGTCACCGTGGCCATCGTCGGCAAGTACGTCGAGCACAAGGACGCATACAAGTCCCTGGGCGAGGCCTTGCGCCATGGCGGCATCAAGCAGCTGACCCGCGTCAATCTCAATTGGGTTGATTCGGAGCAGGTCGAGGCCGAGGGCGCCGCCAAGGCGCTGGGCAATGCCGACGCCATCCTGGTGCCGGGCGGTTTCGGCAAGCGCGGCTTCGAAGGCAAGGTGCTGGCGGCCAAGTACGCCCGCGAGAAGGGCGTGCCGTATTTCGGCATCTGCTACGGCATGCATGCAGCCGTGGTGGACTTCGCCCGCAACGTGGCGGGTCTGACCGAAGCCGATTCCAGCGAAAACGACCGCAACAGCCCCGATCCGGTGATCGGCCTGATCACCGAGTGGACTACCGCCACGGGTGAAGTCGAGCAGCGCAGCGAGCGTTCGGACCTGGGCGGCACCATGCGCCTGGGCGCGCAGGAGTGCCGCCTCAAGGCCGGCACGCTGGCGCGCGAGCTGTACGGCCAGGACGTGGTGCGCGAGCGCCATCGTCATCGTTATGAATTCAACAACCGCTACCGCCAGACCTTCGAAGACCTCGGCCTGGTGATCTCGGGCAAGTCGATGGACGATCTGCTGGTGGAAATCGTCGAGCTGCCGCAGCAGAAGCACCCGTGGTTCCTCGGCTGCCAGGCGCATCCGGAATTCACCTCGACCCCGCGCGACGGCCATCCGTTGTTTATCGGCTTCGTGCAGGCCGCCCGTGAGTTCAAGGCAGTGCGCGAAGGCGAGCGTCTTGCGAAGGAGTCGGTCGCATGAAGCTGTGTGGCTTCGAGGTCGGCCTGGACCAGCCGCTGTTCCTGATCGCCGGCCCCTGCGTGGTCGAGTCCGAGCAGTTGCAGATGGATACCGCAGGCTCGCTCAAGGAAATCACTGGCCGGCTCGGCATCAACTTCATTTTCAAGTCCAGCTTCGACAAGGCCAATCGCTCGTCGGGCAACAGCTTCCGCGGCCCCGGCCTGGAAGCAGGCCTTAAGATCCTCGGCGAAGTGAAGCGCCAGCTCGGCGTGCCCGTGCTCACCGACGTGCACGAATACACGCCGATGAACGAAGTGGCCGCCGTGGTCGACGTGCTGCAGACGCCGGCCTTTCTGTGCCGCCAGACCGACTTCATCCAGAACGTGGCGCGCGCCGGCAAGCCGGTGAACATCAAGAAGGGCCAGTTCCTCTCGCCGTGGGAGATGAAGAACGTGGCCGACAAGGCCAAGGCCGTCGGCAACAACGACATCATGGTGTGCGAGCGCGGTGCCAGCTTCGGCTACAACAACCTGGTGTCGGATATGCGCTCGCTCAGCGTGATGCGCGACACCGGCTGTCCGGTGGTGTTCGACGCCACCCACTCGGTGCAGTTGCCGGGCGGGCAGGGCACGAGCTCGGGCGGCCAGCGCGAATTCGTGCCGGTGCTGGCGCGTGCCGCGGTGGCGGTGGGCGTGGCCGGCCTGTTTGCCGAAACGCATCCCGATCCTTCCAAGGCGCTCAGCGACGGCCCCAATGCCTGGCCGCTGGACAAGATGGAAGCGCTGCTGGAAACCCTGCTCGAACTCGATCAGGTCACCAAGCGCCACCGGTTCCTCGAAGACACGCTGTAACGGCTCTGATCCGTCTCGGGGGAGGCGAATGAAGCGCGTCCCCCGCAGATCAGGCAGGATGTCTCCCCCTCGCTTCATTCACCTCATCAAGCAACGGATCCCATGAGCACCGACATCACCCGCATCCACGCACGTGAAATCCTCGATTCCCGCGGCAACCCCACGCTTGAAGCGGAAGTGACGCTGGCCGGCGGCGGCTTTGGCCGCGCTGCCGTGCCGAGCGGTGCATCGACGGGTTCGCGCGAAGCGGTGGAGCTGCGCGACGGTGACAAGGCCCGCTACCTGGGCAAGGGCGTCAAGAACGCGGTAGGCAACGTCAACGGCGCCATCGCCAGCGCGCTGAAGGGCTTTGACGCTGCCAATCAGGGCGGTCTCGACGCCAAGCTGATCAACCTCGACGGCACGCCGAACAAGGGCAAGCTGGGCGCCAACGCCATCCTCGGCGTGTCGATGGCTGCCGCGCATGCGGTCGCCGCGCAGAACCGCCAGCCGCTGTGGCAGTACCTGGCCAGCATCAACGGCACCACCGGCAAGCCGGGCTCGCTACCGGTGCCGATGATGAACATCATCAACGGCGGTGCGCATGCCGACAACAACGTCGACGTGCAGGAATTCATGGTGCTGCCGGTGGGCCTGCCGACGTTTGCCGAAGCGCTGCGCGCCGGCACCGAAATCTTCCATGCACTGAAGAGCGTACTGAAGGGCAAGGGCCTGAACACGGCGGTGGGTGACGAAGGCGGCTTCGCGCCGGACCTGCGTTCGAACATCGAAGCGCTCGACACCATTCTCGAAGCGATCGGCAAGACCGGCTACAAGGTGGGCAGCGAGATCCTGCTCGGCCTCGACGTGGCCAGCTCGGAATTCTTCAAGGACGGCAAGTACGACCTGGAAGGCGAAGGCAAGGTCTACACGCCGGAACAGTGGGTCGACGTGCTGGCCAGCTGGGCCAAGCAGTACCCCATCGTCACCATCGAAGATGGCATGGGCGAAGGCGACTGGGACGGCTGGAAGCACCTCACCGACAAGCTCGGCCAGAACATCCAGCTGGTCGGCGACGATCTGTTCGTCACCAACCCGACCATTTTCCAGGAAGGCATCGACAAGAAGATCGCCAATGCCATCCTGATCAAGGTCAACCAGATCGGCACGCTGTCCGAAACGCTGGAAGCCATCGCCATGGCCGATAAGGCCAAGTACGCAGCGATCGTCTCGCACCGCTCGGGCGAAACGGAAGACACCACGATTTCCGATATCGCTGTTGCTACGACCGCGACCCAGATCAAGACCGGTTCGCTGTGCCGCACCGATCGCGTGGCCAAGTACAACCAGCTGCTGCGCATCGAAGAGGCTCTGGGCTCGGCCGCGCGTTATGCCGGTCGTGACGCGTTCCCGAACCTGGCCAAGCTGCCGGGCTGATAGGAGCGCACTACGCCGATGCTGCGTTGGGTTGCCCTGATCCTGGTCCTGGTCCTGATCGCCCTGCAGGTGAAACTGTGGAGCGGCACGGGCGGCGTGCACGGCGTGGAAACGCTGCGTGCCGCCGTGAAAAAACAGGGCGAGGACAACGACAAGCTGACCCAGCGCAACCAGGCGCTGGGCGCGGACGTGAGCGACCTCAAGCACGGCGAGCAAGCCGTGGAAGCGCGTGCCCGTGCCGAGCTGGGCCTGATCAAGCCGGGCGAAACGTTCTACCAGGTGGTTGAAAAGCCGGGCGCCACGCAGGCGCCCGCGTCCGCAACCTCCACCAACGGCAACCCATGAACGCGCCGCTCTGGTGCGTGGTGCCGGCGGCGGGGCGCGGCACGCGCGTTGGTGGCAGCATCCCCAAACAATACCTGCCGCTGGCCGGCCGGCCGCTGATCCTGCACACGCTGGAGCGGCTGGCGTCGCATCCCCGCATCGCCGGTTTGATGGTGGTGCTTGGCGACAACGATGGTCATTGGCCGGGCGTCGATCTGCTTTACGGCAAGCCCGTGCGCACGACGCTGGGCGGTGCGGAGCGTTGCGACTCGGTACTGGCAGGCGTGCGCGCCTTGCCGCCCGAGGTAGGCGACGAAGGATTCGTGCTGGTGCATGACGCAGCGCGCCCCTGCGTGCGCGAAGGCGACATCACGCGTCTGCTCGATCTGGGTATGCCCGCCGGTGGTGGCCTGCTGGGGGCGCCACTGCGCGATACGCTCAAGCGGGCCAATGACGCGGGGCGCAGCGAAGTCACCGAACCGCGCGATCATCGCTGGCGCGCATTTACCCCGCAGATGTTCCGTCGCGGCGAGCTTTCGGCCGCGCTGAAGGCGGCTTACGCTGCCGGCGTGATGGTGAGCGACGAGGCCATGGCGATGGAGCGCGCCGGCTTCGCGCCATTGCTGGTCGAGGGCGCCGAAGACAATATCAAGGTCACCACGGCAACGGATTTCGCGCTTGCGGAGTTCCTGTTGTCGCGTATGAAATGAGCCCGCGAGGCTCCAAGGAGTACCCATGATGCGCATCGGACAGGGCTTCGACGTCCACACTTTCGGCGAAGGCGATCACGTGATGCTGGGCGGCGTGCGCGTGCCGCACACGCACGGCGTGGTGGCGCACTCCGATGGCGACGTGGTGATCCATGCGCTGTGCGACGCCATTTTCGGTGCGCTGGCGCTGGGTGATATCGGCCGGCATTTCCCGCCCAGCCAGGAACAGTGGCGCAATGCCGACAGCCGCGTCTTTCTCCGTCATGCAGCCAAGCTGATGCGCGAACAGGGCTACACGCTGGGCAACGCCGATGTCACCGTGATCTGCGAAGCGCCCAAGGTCGGTCCGCACTCGCTGGCGATGCGCGAGGCCGTGGCCGAGGAGCTGCGTTGCGAACTCCGCCGCATCAGCATCAAGGCCACCACCACCGAAAAGCTCGGCTTCACCGGCCGCGGCGAGGGCATTGCGGCGCAAGCCTGCGTGCTGCTGGTCCTGGCATGAGCGAGGTAGGAGGCCGCAGTTCGGCCTCGCGTCTACACGATCAGCTGGAGAACATCGCCGAACTGCTGCGGCGACTGCGCGGCCTTGGCCAATTGCCGGAGCCCGACAGCGACCAGGGTTTCCGCGAGGCGCAGATCGAGCTGCAGCGTCTGCTCGATGCACTGCATCCGGCCGATATCGCCTACGTGCTCGAAGCGCTTCCGTTGGTCGACCGCTTGGCCGTCTGGCAGCGCGTGAAGGCCGATCGCGATGGCGAGATCTTGCTCGAAGTCTCTGATGCGGTGCGCGAATCGCTGATCGCCGACATGGACGACCACGAGATCCTCGCGGCCGTCGAACCGCTGGACGCGGATGAACTGGCCGACCTGGTCGACGACCTGCCCAGCGAAGTGCTGCCCGAACTCATGGCCAGCCTCGATGCGCAGCAGCGCGAGCGCGTGCAGGCCGCGATGTCGTATCCGGACGATCAGGTCGGCGCGCTGATGGATTTCGAGATGGTCACCATCCGCGATGACATCAGCCTGGAAACCGTGTTGCGCTATCTGCGCCGCTTCGACGAACTGCCCGCGCAGACCGACAAGCTGTTCGTGATCAATCAGGACAATCTGCTCACCGGCGTGCTGCCGCTGAACTGGCTGCTGGTCACCTCGCCCGAGAAGCGCGTGAGCGAGGTGATGGCGCCGGACGTCAACACGTTCCATCCCACCGACGACGCGTATGAAGTCGCCCAGGCGTTCGAACGCTACGACCTGGTCAGCGCACCGGTGGTCGATGGCAATGGTCACCTGATCGGCCGCATCACCATCGATGCGATGGTCGACGTGCTGCGTGAAGAGAGCGAAAGCGAGGCCTTGAACCGCGGCGGTCTGCGCGAAGAGGAAGACGTGTTCGCCTCGGTGTGGAAATCGATCCGCAACCGTTGGGCGTGGCTAGCCATCAACCTGGTCACGGCATTCATCGCATCACGCGTGATCGGATTGTTCGAAGGCTCGATCCAGCACCTCGTGGCCTTGGCCACACTGATGCCCATCGTGGCCGGCATCGGCGGCAATTCGGGCAACCAGACCATCACCATGATCGTGCGCGCGTTGGCGCTCGATCAGATCACCGCCGCCAGTGCGCGGCGGCTGTGGCGCAAGGAAATCGCCGTGGCCCTGATCAACGGCCTGGTGTGGGGCAGCGTGATCGGTGCCGTGGCGTGGTGGCTTTACGGCAATTTCCCGCTAGGCCTGGTGATGACCACCGCGATGACGCTCAACCTCGTGCTGGCCGCGTTCTGCGGTGTCGGCATCCCGTTGCTGATGATGCGCATGGGGCGCGATCCCGCGCTGGGCTCCAGCGTGCTGATTACCGCCATGACCGATTCGGGCGGCTTCTTCATCTTTCTCGGTCTCGCCACGCTGTTCCTGATGTAATGCGCCCCCGCGCTTTTCTTCTTTTTGTTGCCGGTCCCGCCGGTGGAGTCCCATGTCCGATCTCGAACTGCCCTATGCCTATGGCAACCCGCCGCTGACCGCCGTGCTGCGCAGTGCGCCCGAAGACTTTCAGGTCGAGGAAATTCTGGGTTACGACGCCGACGGTGAAGGTGAACATGCCTTGCTATGGGTGGAAAAGCGTGGCGCGAACACCGACTGGGTGGCGCGCGAGCTGGCGAAGTTCGCCGGCATTCCGCCGCTCAACGTGGGCTATGCGGGACTGAAGGATCGCCATGCGGTGACGCGCCAGACCTTCTCCGTGCAGCTGGCGGGCAAGCCTGATCCCGATTGGTCGACCTTTGCCGCCGAGGGCGTGAAGGTGCTGGCGGCGACGCGTCATACGCGCAAGCTCAAGCGCGGCGCGCTGCGTGGCAACCGCTTCGTGCTGGTGTTGCGTCAGGTCGACGGCGATCGAGCGGTGGCCGATCAGATCCTCAAGCAGATCGCGCAGCGTGGCGTGCCCAATTATTTCGGCGAGCAGCGCTTTGGTCGCGAGGGCGGCAACGTGGCGCAGGCCCGTGCGATGTTTGCCGGGCGGCGCGTGGATCGCGACAAGCGCCACTTTCTGTTGTCGGCTGCACGCTCGCATATTTTCAATGCCGTGCTGGCTGCGCGTGTTGAGCGCGATGCGTGGGATTCGCCGATGGAGGGGGAGATCTGGTCGCTGGCGGGGTCGCGCTCGTGGTTTGGGCCGGAGCCGTTCGACGCGACGTTGTCGCAGCGATTGGCTACGGGGGATATTCATCCTTCAGGCCCCTTGTGGGGACGCGGCGACACGCCGGCCCAGGGTGAGGTGGCATCGCTGGAAAATGCCGTGGCTGCCGACAATGTCGATCTTGCCGATGGGTTGGTGGCAGCAAAGATGGATCAGGAGCGTCGCGCGTTGCGGATGATTCCGCAGAATCTTTCCTGGCGGTGGTTGGAGGATGGGGCGTTGGAGTTGAGTTTTGAGTTGGCGGCGGGGGCGTATGCGACGACCGTCATTAGAGAACTGGCTACGACAGCGTGAGTCCCGCTTTGCTCGTCATCCCGGCGCAGGCCGGGATCCAGAGCCTCGGTTTCTGATTGTCGCGTTACGGCCAGCGTGCCGCCTACGCGGCGGGCGTTTCGATCGGCTGCCGCCGACCGAGTCACTTTTCTTTTGCTGGCCCAAAAGAAAAGTAACCCAAAGAAAATGGCCTGATAACGCCCGCAGCATTGTGTTTGGATAAGCCCGAACGCTTGAGGCGCGTCGTTGTGGGACAACCTCCGAGGGTACACAGGGGGTAGTTCAATGCGCTGCGCAACGCGCCCGAATCGCTGAGGACTTAAAGCCGGGCCTCGCTGCGCATCGGCTTTCATCCTCCCGCCTTCCCTTTGCTACGACCGCTTGTCTGTGGGAGCGCACCCTGTGCGCGACAGCCACGCTGCGATGTACCGCTCCGTAGGTTTGTCGCGCATAGGGTGCGCTCCCACAGACAAGCGGCCCGCATGGTTGAAAACTTGAGCCACGGCGTACGCACCCCCTTGTAGGAGCGCACTTGTGCGCGACCGCGGAGCTCAGATGTACCGCTCCGYAGGGTGTTCGCGCACAGGGTGCGCTCTTACAGTTAGGTTAGGGCCAGGTCGCTTGTCGTGTCCCGATCGGTGTCGCCCGGCGCACTAAGGCAACGAAAAACCCTACCGCCCCTTCAACAGCACCACCACCGCCCCCGTCCCACCTTGCATCGGCCTCGCCGACGCAAACGCCACCACATCATCCCGACGTCGCAGCATGCGATCGGTCAGCACTTTCAGCACCGGTCCAGCGGCGCGGGAGCGCAGGCCTTTGCCGTGCACGATGCGTACGCAGCGGATGCCTTGGTGCTTGGCTTCGGCGAGGAAATCGGTGATGCACGCCTGCGCGGTGGCGGCATTCATCTGGTGCAGGTCGATTTCGTCCTGGATGCTGTACTGGCCGCGCTTGAGTTGGCGCAGCAACTTGGGTGGATAGCCGTCGCGCAGATAGCTCAGTTCCTCGCCCACTTCGAGGATGGTCGGGTCAAAGGCCATGTCCAGCAATTCGCCCGGCACGGCGGCCTCGTCTGCTTCCAGCATGTGCGCCTGGGGTTCTGGCTTGGGCGCGGCCGGGGTGGGCTCGACCGGATCGAAGGCACGCACCTGGTCGCCCAGGGCCTCGCGGAAGAGGCGCGCGTCATCATCGGAGACCGGAGAGGGCGGGCGATGTTTCATGCCATGAATCCTAATGCACGGGCGTCACGCCTGTGTCGCGGCCTGGTTGAGCCGGCGGCCATGGCGGGCCTTTGGAATCGGGCGCGGGTGCGCGCTTATCTGATGTGAAACCGCCGCCCCGGTCCGGTAGACTTCAAGCTTCACCGGCAGACGCAGCCCCATCCGCGTCGCCGCGACTGGCTTAGAACGGATCATCATGCGAGTTCTTGTTAGTAACGACGATGGCGTGGATGCACCGGGCATCCGCGTGCTCGCCGAACGCCTTGGCGCGGTCGGTCAGGTCACCGTAGTGGCGCCCGACCGCGATCGCTCCGGCGCCAGCAATTCCCTGACCCTGGACGCCCCCATCCGCGCCCTGCGGATGGACAACGGTTACTACCGCGTGGCGGGCACGCCCACCGACTGCGTCCACCTGGCGCTGGCCGGCATGCTCGACTACGAGCCGGACATGGTGGTGTCGGGCATCAACAACTCCGCCAACCTGGGCGACGACGTCATCTACTCCGGCACCGTTTCGGCGGCGATGGAAGGTCGTTTCCTGGGATTGCCGGCGATTGCCGTGTCGCTGGTCACCAAGGATCACAAGGGCGAGCACTACGACTCAGCGGCCAATGCCGTGTTGGCGCTGATGCAGCAGCTGCTGGTCGATCCGCTGCCGGCGGACACCATCCTCAACGTCAACGTGCCCGACCTGCCGTGGGATCAGATCCGCGGCTTCGAAGTCACCCGTCTGGGCAAGCGCCACCGTTCGGAACCATGCATCAAGCAGACCGATCCGCGCGGCAAGGAAATCTGGTGGATCGGCCCCTCGGGCGCCGTCGACGACGCCGGCCCGGGCACGGACTTCAATGCGGTGCATCGCGGCTATATTTCGGTGACGCCCATCCATGTCGACCTGACGCGCTTCCAGGCGCTGGAAAAGGTCAGCAGCTGGATCGGCGGCTTGAACAAGAGCGTGGCCGGCGGCAAGCCGGCCGATGAGGCAGCGTGAGGGCATGAACGTGCATCCTTTGCCGCCATCCGCACTGAAGGGCGAGGGCATGACCTCGCAGCGTGCGCGCGATCGTCTTGCCGTGAAGCTCAAGGAAGAAGGCATCCGCGATCAGCGCGTGATCGACGTGATCCGCAATACGCCGCGTCACCATTTCATCGATCAGGCGCTGCATTCGCGCGCTTACGAAAACACCGCGTTGCCGATCGGCCACGGGCAGACCATCTCCCAGCCGTGGGTGGTAGCGCGCATGACCGAAGCGCTGCTGGAGCGTCCCGACGGCAAGCAGGGCGTGCCGCAGAAAGTGTTGGAGATCGGCACCGGCTCCGGCTATCAGGCGGTGGTGCTGGCGCAGATCGTGCCGCAGGTGTTCACGGTCGAGCGCATCGAGGAGTTGCTGCGCCAGGCGCGCCGTCGCTTCCGCCAGCTCGGCCTCAACAATATTCGCTCGCGCCATGACGACGGCAAACTCGGGTGGCCCGACGAGGCGCCATTCGACGCGATCATTCTTACCGCCGCCGGTGATGCGATTCCGCACGCCGTGCTCGACCAGCTCAGCCCCACGGGCGTGCTGGTCGCCCCGGTCGGTTCGCCCAGCAACCAGACCCTGATCCGCATGCGCGGCGACGGGCAGGGCGATTTCATCCAGGAAGAACTGGCCGCCGTCAGTTTCGTGCCGCTGCTTGGCGGCATCGGCTGATGCGCTCACAAGGAAACGTTTAAGCATGCGTCTGTTCGGACCGCTTTACGCGCGTGCACTCACGTGGGCGCGCCACCCCAGGGCTGTGTATTACCTGTGCGGCCTGAGTTTCGTCGAGGCTTTCATCTTCCCGATCATGCCGGAAGTGATGCTGGCGCCGATGATGCTCGGCAAGCGTCACAAGGCGTTTTTCTACGCCAACATCAGCCTGTTGTTTTCGCTGCTGGGTTCGCTGGTCGGATACGCGCTGGGCCATTGGGCCTTCCATGCGCTGTCGCCGCTGCTCGACAGCCTGCATCTGCTGGCGCCCATCGAGAAGGGCGTGGACAACCTGCGCCTGCAGATGAACCAGCATTGGCTGGGTCTGTTGCTGGTGCTTGCGCTGGCTGCGTTGCAGCCGGTGGTCCCGATGAAGTTCGTCACGTGGGCGTCGGGCATCGTGGGCGTGCCGGTGATTCCGTTCCTGGTCTGCATGGCGGTCGGCCGCGGCAAGCGCGTGTGGCTGCTGGCCTTGCTGATCCGCATTTTTGGCGAGCGTGCCGAGCGCATCCTGCACAAGCATATCGAGCGCATTGGCTGGGCGGCGCTGGTGATTTTGGCCGGCCTTTTGGCCTGGTGGTTGCTGTCGCGCTGAACGCCGGCCGGCGGACTTCGGCTGCCGTGCAAGCAATACGCATGAAAATGACGCGTCGCCTAGTTATGCTGACCGATATGAATGGATATCTCCGGTCACTGATCCTGACCTCCGTCGTCCTGCTGGCTGCCTGCGGCACCCAGCGCTCCGTCGTGGTCGAGCCATCGGCCGGCAGCTCCTCGCGCGTGGTTACGCCGGCAGCTCGTCCGGTGCCAGGCGGCACCTATAAGGTGGCCAAGGGCGACACGCTCTACTCGATCGCCTTCCGCAATGGTGTGGACTTCCGCGACCTGGCGAGCTGGAACCATATCGATTCGCCTTACACGATCTGGCCGGGGCAGGAGCTGAAGCTGGCCCCCGCCGACGGCAAGCCGCCAGCAGCGGCGGCCATGCACACCGCGCCGGTGGTGGCGACGGCGACCAAGCCACCGCCGACGACCGGCCGCGTGGTGACGCCTGCGCCGGAAGCTCAGCCGGGCTTCCAGCCGGCAACACCGTCCACTGCAAATACGACGGCTGTCGTTACGCCCCCTGCGCCGTCGGCGGCACACCCCGCCACGCCGGCGCCTGCCGCCAGCACCACGCCAGTGGTTCCCGTGGCCGGCGCGCCGACTGCCACTGCAGCCAATACGCCTCCGCCCGCTCCGCCGGTACCGGCCGCTCCGGGCGCGACGCGCAGCAATGGCGGCGTGAACTGGCGTTGGCCAGCCGACGGCACGCTGATCAAACGTTTCCAATCCGGCGATGCCATTCCCGGTATCGAGATCGGCGGCAAATCCGGTGATCCGGTGCGCGCGGCTGCCGACGGCGTCGTCGTGTATAGCGGCAACGGCCTGGTCGGCTACGGCGAGCTGGTGATCGTGAAGCACAACGACAGCTATCTGTCGGCCTATGGGCACAACAGCAAGCGACTGGTGAAGGAAGGTCAGCGTGTCACCGCAGGTCAACCGATTGCGGAGATGGGCTCGACGGGCGCGTCGCGCGACGAGCTGCAGTTCCAGATCCGCAAGGATGGCAATCCGGTGGATCCGCTGGGATACCTGCCGCCGCGCTAAAACCGAAGTTGAAACACTGTGGGAGCGCACCCTGTGCGCGACGGGTCTTGCCTCAAGGTTCGAGGCCGTCGCGCACAGGGTGCGCTCCCACAGGAGAACCAGGTGCTTTTACGCGGGCAGGATAAACGCCGCCACAACGCGCCGACTCTCGCCAGCCAGCAAGTCATAGGTGCGCGCCGCCGCAGCGTTATCCATCACTTCCACGCCCACACCTTTGCGCAGCAGCCCGGCCATGAAGGCTTGCGCCGGGAAGACCTGGCGCTCGCCAGTGCCCACCAGCACCACTTCGGGCTTCAAGGCGAGGATGGCGTCGATATGACTGGCATCGAGCTCGGCGGCTGCCGCGACCGGCCAGTCTTCCACCAGGCGCTCAGGCGACAGCAGGAAGCTGCGGGTGAATTCGCGGTCCACCACGGTAATGGCATGGGCGCCGACACGGCGCACAAAGAGATAGCCTTCGGGGCGATCGAGCGACAGATCCATCGCTGGGTGGCCCTTAGCGGGGCAGGGCGAGCTTGGGCTCGTCCTCGTTGCGACGGAACAGCACCACGATGTGGCCGATCTGCTGCACGCTCTCGGACTGCGTGCCTTCAGCCAGGAAGTCGATCTGCTGCTGACGCTCGTCCTTGTCGCCGCCGGACAGCTTCACCTTGACCAGCTCATGCTGCGACAGCGCAAGATCCAACTCCTTGCGCACAGCCTCGGTCGCGCCCTTGGCGCCCAGCAGGATGACCGGGCTGAGATCGTGCGCAAGGCTGCGCAGGTAGCGGCGCTGCGAATTGGAAAGTGCCATGCGTTCAGTCTCGGATTCACTGCGATAGGACAGGTAAGGGTATCATGCGGCCATCTCCCCCGTATCTGTGGCACCTCGGCCTATGGCTCGCAGCAAAAGTAGTTCCCGCTGGCTGCGGGAGCACTTCGATGATGTTTATGTGAAGAAAGCCCAGGCTGAGGGGCTGCGTTCGCGTGCCGTTTTCAAGCTGGAAGAGCTGATCGACAAGGATCGCCTGCTCAAGCCCAATATGCGCGTGGTCGACCTGGGCGCCGCCCCCGGCGGCTGGTCGCAGCTGGTACGCCAGCGCCTGGGCGACACCGGTCATGTGGTAGCCATGGACATCCTGCCGATGCAGGGCATTGGCGGCGTGGACTTCCTTCAGGGCGATTTTCGCGAGGAATCGGTGCTGCAGGAGCTGGAAAGCCGCCTGCAGGGGCAACAGGTCGATCTTGTGCTGTCTGATATGGCCCCCAATATGAGTGGTGTGGCCCTGTCGGATCAGATCCGGGCAATGGACCTGGCCGAGCTGGCGCTGGACTTCAGCCGCCAATGGCTCAAGCCCGGCGGCTCGTTTCTGATCAAGTTGTTCCAGGGGACAGGCTTTGACGACTACATCCGCAGCTTGCGCGCAGACTTCACCCGCGTAACGATGCGTAAACCCAAGGCCTCCCGCGCACGTTCGCGGGAGGTGTATGCATTAGCTGTGGGGCGAAAGGTCCATGGCGGGCAATCCGGCGAGAACCGTGCATGAATGAAATGGCGAAAAACCTGCTGCTCTGGCTGATCATCGCGGTGGTCCTGCTCACCGTGTTCCAGAGCTTCAACCCGCATGGCGCCTCCTCGTCGGACCTGCCTTACAGCAGCTTCGTGCAGAGCGTCGACAACGGGAACGTGGCCTCGGCCAACATCAGTGCCGACCAGCCGGCCGCCATCAGCGGCAAGCTGAAGGACGGCAGCTCGTTCCGCACGGTCGCTCCGGTCCTGGGTTGGTCCACCAACGGGGTGGTCAAGCAGATGCAGGACAAGGGCGTCGAGGTCCGCCAGGAGCCTTCCAACAACGGCTTCTCGCTGCTGGGCCTGCTGCTCAACTGGCTGCCCATCATCCTGATCGTCGGCGTGTTCATCTGGTTCATGCGCCAGATGCAGGCCGGTGCGGGTGGTCGCGGCGCCATGAGCTTCGGCCGCTCGCGCGCCAAGCTGCAGGGCGAGGATCAGATCAAGGTCAACTTCAGCGACGTCGCCGGCTGCGATGAAGCCAAGGAAGAAGTCGGCGAGCTGGTCGAATTCCTGCGCGATCCGGGCAAGTTCCAGAAGCTGGGCGGCAAGATTCCGCGCGGCGTGCTGATGGTCGGTCCCCCGGGTACCGGCAAGACGCTGCTGGCCAAGGCCATCGCCGGCGAAGCCAAGGTGCCGTTCTTCTCGATCTCCGGTTCGGACTTCGTGGAGATGTTCGTGGGCGTCGGCGCCAGCCGCGTGCGCGACATGTTCGAGCAGGCCAAGAAGCACGCGCCGTGCATCATCTTCATCGACGAAATCGACGCGGTCGGTCGTCATCGCGGCGCCGGTCTGGGCGGCGGTCATGACGAGCGCGAGCAGACCCTCAACCAGTTGCTGGTGGAAATGGACGGTTTCGAAGGCACCGAAGGTGTCATCGTGATCGCCGCCACCAACCGTCCCGACGTGCTCGATCCCGCACTGCTGCGTCCGGGTCGCTTCGACCGCCAGGTCGTGGTGGGCCTGCCGGACGTGAAGGGCCGCGAACAGATCCTCAAGGTGCACATGCGTCGCGTGCCGATTTCCTCGGACGTCGATGCGATGACCATCGCGCGCGGCACCCCGGGCTTCTCGGGCGCCGATCTCGCCAACCTGGTGAACGAGGCTGCCTTGTTTGCCGCACGCGAGAACGCCCGCGACGTGCGCATGATTCATCTGGACAAGGCGCGCGACAAGATCCTGATGGGTGCCGAGCGCCGCTCGATGGCCATGAGCGAGGACGAGAAGAAGCTGACGGCGTATCACGAAGCCGGTCACGCCATCGTCGGCCGTCTGGTGCCCGAGCACGATCCGGTCTACAAGGTCACCATCATCCCGCGCGGTCGCGCGCTGGGCGTGACGATGTACCTGCCCGAGGGCGACAAGTACAGCATGAACCGCGTGGCGATCGAATCGCAGCTGTGCTCGCTGTACGGCGGCCGCGTGGCCGAGGCGCTGATCTTCGGCGAGGACAAGGTCACCACCGGTGCGTCCAACGACATCGAGCGCGCCACCAAGATGGCCCGCAACATGGCCACCAAGTGGGGCCTGTCCGACACGCTCGGTCCGGTGACCTATGGCGAGGAAGAGGACGAAGTGTTCCTCGGCCGCGCTGTCACGCAGCACAAGAACGTCTCCAATGAGACGGCGCGCAAGATCGACGAGGAAGTGCGTGCCATCCTCGATCGCAACTACGCCCGCACCAAGCAGCTGCTGACCGACAACATCGACAAGCTGCACGTGATGGCCGACGCGCTGCTGCAGTACGAGACCATCGACGCGCGCCAGATCGACGACATCATGGCTGGCCGCGTACCTGGCCCGCCGGCGGATTGGTCGAAGAACTCCAGCGGCTCTACGCCGCCGCCTCCGCCGCCGCGTGGCGACAGCGGCGCCAAGGTGGGTGATCCGGCCACTCAGAGCCGCGTCGCCGATCGCTGATCGCGCTACATGCACAGAAGAAAGGCGGCCATAGGCCGCCTTTTCTTTTGCGCGCGAACGCTGCGAGAGCGCAGCGCTTCTGGCGACGGACCACTGTAGGAGCGCACTTGTGCGCGACAACCAGGCGAAGCAGAGGCGACATGGCGCTGCGGTCGCGCACAAGTGCGCTCCTACAAAGGATCTGCAATTTTTTTGCGTGGAGGTGTAGCCGAAAGTGAAACAGAAGGCTAAAATAGCGGGCTCGAGTGAAGTGCAGTCATCGCCGAACGTGAAGATTTCCACACGGCAATGCAAAAAATCTGAAAAAAAGAGTTGACGCACCGCCCTCGAATCTGAATAATTCCGCTTCTCGCTTCGGCGCTTTCCACCTCGGTGGTTAAGCGACAAGGCAAAAGTTAAAACGCGCCCGTAGCTCAGTTGGATAGAGTACCAGGCTACGAACTTGGTGGTCGGGAGTTCGAATCTCTCCGGGCGCGCCATATAACAGCAAGATGTGATGTTCGCATCACGGCTTGCACCGCAAGGCAATGAATCGCCAGGCGGTCCGAACGTAAGGTTTAGAAGTTCGGTGTGCTTTGATACGGATTGACTAGGCTAGGCGTCACCCGTAGCATTTCAAAGCTTCAGCCCGAACAGGTTGAGGGTTTCGAAATCGGGGTATAGCTCAGCCTGGTAGAGCGCCAGCTTTGGGAGCTGGATGTCGGGGGTTCGAATCCCTCTGCCCCGACCATGCAGATGCTATGCACAATGTGCACAAGCGCCTGTAGCTCAACCGGATAGAGCATCGGCCTTCTAAGCCGACGGTTGCAGGTTCGATTCCTGTCGGGCGCGCCAGTTCAAAGTTTGCGGTGGATGTAGCTCAGCTGGTTAGAGCATCGGATTGTGATTCCGAGGGTCGTGGGTTCGAGTCCCATCTTCCACCCCAGTTGACGAAAGTAAGTACAAACAGTTTCAGGGCCGTTAGCTCAGTTGGTAGAGCAGTTGACTCTTAATCAATTGGTCGAAAGTTCGAATCTTTCACGGCCCACCAATTGAATCAGGCGCTTAGCGAAAGCTAAGCGCCTTTTTCTTTGCTCATATACCGGCTTAATACTACGAGCCGCTGAGCCTTGGCCTTGTGAGTCAGCTCGGGAATTCGGACATCGAAGTCCTGAGGGCTTTGTTAGGCTAGCTACGAAGCCAAGCTGCCACGTTGCCGAAAGCGCTGTTGAGCTGGGTAGTGTTGATAGTTCTCTAAGTTGTAGCCATGGAGGAGTGTGTATATGCGAGACACCACAGGCGGCTTCTAAAACCAGTCCCAACGTCAACACTACCCGCCGCACTGGCGGGTAGTTTCGTTTGGGGGATGGCAAACCAGGGAGAAAGCATGGACGTTGCTACATTCTTCAGGGACGACGCCTTTCGCAGTCTCGTTGTCACTGTCGGCGTCATCGTCGCCGTAGTGTCGATCCACACGCAGAGGTCAATCGCCCGTAAGAAGCAAACGGCAGATCTCTTGTTTGCGAGCCGAAGCGATAAAAAACTTCAGTCCGGATATCAATTCATCGGCGAGTACAGCACGGCCTGTACCAAGAACATCATCGCATTGGCCGAAGTGGACGCTCAAAGCGACCACGCCGAGGATGTTCGTTATGTATTGAATCACTTCGAGACTGTCAGCGTAGGTATCGATGCTGGAATCTATGACGAGCCGATGCTCAAGCGCAGCTGGTGCATGATCGTCCTGCAGACGTACGAACGAACCCAGCCGCTTATCGCTGCGATAAGACGAAGGCAGCAGCGGGAGACCATCCTTCAAGAGTTTGAGGCGCTGGCGGTACGTTGGAAGAAGAGTCCTCTCAAGCTGAGGAAGTAACGGCCGCGGCTCCAGAGGTGGATTCGACGAACGAGCGTATTGCCTGATGTCGCTCGATGGCCGACGTCTCCTATCCGGACAGCGCTATAAGCACCCTGGCGACTCGCGCCGTCACACGTACTGCATCTTCACCGTCATCCCACCGTCGACCACGAAGTGCTGGCCGGTGACGAAGGACGATTGCGTCGATAACAAATAGACGGCCAATGCGCCGATGTCCTCAGGAGTGCCTACGCGGCCCGCGGGATGTTGGGTGTGATCGCGGCGGCTGAGTCTGGGAGCGCTGCGTTCAGCAGGCTCGCGCCATGCGTCGGTGGCTATCCAGCCAGGAAGAATGGCGTTGACTCGCACCTTGGGGCCGGCGCTCACGGCCAGCGCGTGGGTGAAGGCGAGCATGCCGCCCTTGGTGGCGGCGTAGGCTTCGGTGTCGGGTTCCGATTGCAGTGCGCGGGTGGAGGCGATGTTTACGATGCTGCCGTGTTGATGCTGCAGTGATGGCAGGGCGTGTTTGCTGCAGAGAAAGGTGCCAGTGAGGTTGGTGGCCAGGTAGCGGTTCCATTGTTCCAGCGACAAGTCACTGAGTGGGCCGCTGTGCGGATCGGCGATGCCGGCGTTGTTAACCAGTCCGTCGATGCGGCCGTAGTGTTTGAGCGCACTGGTGATCCATCGTTTGACGCTGGCTTCGCGCGATACATCAAGCACCGTGGAGCGGGCGCGTTCGCCCACGTTCCATTCGTCGAGGCAGGCCTTGCCGGCTTCGGTACTCAAGTCGCCGATCAACACATTGCCGCCGGCGCCGAGCACGGCTTGGGCGATGCCGCGGCCGATACCTTGCGCACCTCCGGTCACCAGGATGGTCGTTCCTTTCAGCGGCTGGGCCTCGAAAGGCGTGATGGCGGGCGTTTGCGTCATGGCGGTGTCCTTGCGGGTGTCGGCAGCAGCTTGGCGAAGCGCATGCATAGGCCGGGTCGACAGTGTTTCGCGCCTGCGACAGGGCGGGTCTGCAGAAGCGTGAATTTCCGAGCTATCGGCCAAACGGCCTAAATCCGGCTGGCGTCATGGAGGGTCGACACCGCAAGGATCCCCATCCCCTTTGACCAGACTGGTGTTGCCATCGCCGCGGCGCTGGTACAGGCGCGCTGCGCAAACGCCTTTTCCCAGAATCCATGTGCGTCAAGACATAGAACGAATGGTTTTGTCAAGTTCTCGTGGGCCGTGGATATACTCGCAAGTGACGCAGTTCACACTTTATGCGCAGGGGGCCCCGCCATGAAAGTTCTCACTCTGTTGTTTGCTGTTTGCGTAGCCGCGGTGCTGACCGGTTGTGCCACCGGACGTGGCTCGACCGAGGCGCCGAAGATCGATCCTGCCGCGCAGGCGGTGTCCACGTACAAGATTGGCGTGGACGATCAGCTTCAGGTCACCGTCTGGCAGAACCCCGACCTCAGCGTCAGCGTGCCGGTGAGGCCGGACGGCAAGATCACCGTGCCCTTGATTGGCGATGTGATGGCCGGCGGCAAGACGCCCGAAGAGGTCGCGGCGGAGATCAAGGACAAGCTGCAGTCCTATGTACGCGATCCGCAGGTCGCCGTGATCCTCACTGCCTTGCGCAGTCACGAGTACTTGTCGCGCGTACGCGTGACCGGTGCCGTGCGCACGCCGGTATCGATTCCGTATCGCCAGGGCATGACCGTGCTGGACGCGGTGCTGGCCGCCGGAGGCACCACCGAGTTCGCGGCGCCTGACCGCACCGAACTGTATCGCGAAGACAAGAACGGCGTGACCACGCCTTATGCCGTGCGGTTGGACAACGTACTGCAGAAGGGCGATCTCGCCACCAATTACCCGGTGCAACCCGGGGATGTTGTCACCGTACCGATGCGCGCGTTCTAAACGCCGCACGCAGGGGAAAGGGAGGACGTCGCCATGAGTGGAGAACTCAGGCCGATGGCAAGCCTTGTGCCGGCATTGATCAATGAGGCACGTCGCCGCCGTCTCATGTTGGGCATCGCGTTTGCCTTGATTGCGCTGGCTGCATTGACTGCCGGCATGTTGTGGCCGCGCAAGTACGTCGCTTCGACGACGATTCTTGCGCAGGAGAGCAGCATCATCACGCCCTTGATGGCGGGTGCTGCTGCACCGACGGCTAACCAGAATCGCGCCAGCATGGCGCGCGACGTGATCTTCAGCCGCAAGGTGATGGCCAAGATCCTCGAAGCTGGTGGCTGGATGGCCACCCATCCGTCGCCGGTGGAACAGGACCGCATCGCCGAAGGCATCAAGTCGCGCACCCAGGTGCAGATCTCGCACGACAACCTGATCACCATTGCCTATAGCGACAGCAACGCCAAGCGCACCTTCGATGTGGCGCATGCCTTCGCTCAGCTGTTCATCAGCGAAAGCCTGGCATCGAAGCAGCGCGAGAGCCGCGAGGCCTACGAGTTCATCAACAGCCAGGTCGAGGCCTATCGCGCCAAGCTGACCGACGCGGAGGACAAGCTGAAGGCGTACCGCGATGCCAACGCCGACGCACGGCCGGGCAGCGAAGCGGATACCGCGGCACGCATCAGCCAGTTGCGCACGCAGATCGAATCCGCGCGCATGGACATGATGGAGCGTCGCTCGCAGGAAGGCTCGTTGGCGTCGCAGCTCAACGGCGAATCCGAAGTGAATACGGTGCAGACGGCGGATGGCCTGCTGCAGGCGCAGCTGGGCGAGCTGCAGGCGCAGCTCAACAAGCTGCTGTTGACGTATACCGATTCCTATCCCGATGTCGTGCGCATCCGTCATCAGATGGAAGACCTGAAGCGGCAGCTGGCCGCTTCCGACCAGCGCCAGCACGCAGCCCAGTTGGCGGGTACGCCCACTGCCTTGGACAGCAACGTCTCGTTCAACCCGGCTTATCAGCAGATCAAAACGCAGCTGTCTTCGGCTCGCGCAGCAAGTGCGGCAGCTGCCGCACGCATGGGAGCGAGCGAGGCGATGCTGCAAACCGAGTTGCAACGCAGCGCGCGTATTGCCAACTCGGAGAACGTCACGGCCGAATTGACCCGCGACTACAACGTCAACCGCGACGTCTACCAGGACTTGCTCAAGCGCCGCGAGAACGCCCGCGTGTCGATGAACCTGGACGCCGAGCAGCGTGGCCTGACCTTCCTGGTGCAGAACCCCGCCGTGATGCCGCTGTCGCCATCGGGCCTGCGCTTCATGCATTTCGGATTGGCGGGCATGGGTTTGTCGCTGGTCTTGCCGCTTGGCCTGCTGGTGGCTCTGGTGTGGTTCGACCCGCGCGTGCGCTCGGTTTGGCAGCTGGAGCAGGCTATCGGTGCGCCGGTGCTCGCGACGATTCCGTTCTATCCCACGCCGGGTGATCGCCGTCGCGATCGCATGCGCAACATGATCCTCGGCCTAATCGTGCTCGGGGTGGGCGCTGTCTATCTCATTGCCGTCTGGATACGGCTGAAGGGATGACCATGAAGAATATCGAAGACGACAACATGTCCGAACGTATCAGCGAAGTGTTGGAAGCGGCGGCGCACAACCTCGAGTTGCGCAAGACCTCAAGCCAGTCCATTGCACGCATGCACGAGGAGGGCGGCGCGCTGGCGCCGATCCAGCTCGAGCAGCGGCGGATGATTCATCGCGAAGAATCGGTGCGCCAGCAGTCCGATGCCTTCCGCGAAATCCGTACGCGCCTGCTCGCGATGGGCGGACACCACAACTTCACGACCCTGGTGGCGGCGGTGAGCCCGCGTTCGGGCAGCAGCTTCGTGGCGCGCAATCTCGCCGCCGCCTTTGCGTTCGATGAAGCCAAGACCAGTTTGCTGATCGACTGCAACGTGCGTTATCCGAACCAGCACAAGGTCATGGGCATCGAGCCTGCGCGCGGTGGACTGATCGACCTGATGGATCATCCGGCGATCGGCATCGAGTCGATCATCTATCACACCGGCGTACCGCACCTGCGCCTGATACCGGCAGGCAAGTCGCGTGAAAGCAGCAGCGAATACTTCACCTCCCATCGCATGCGTGCGGTGATCGATTCGCTGCGATCGCGCTATGCCGACCGCTACATCTTCCTCGACGGTCCCTCCATCAAGGGCGCGCCGGACGCGCGAATCCTCGCCGACCTGGCCGACTTCGTGGTGGTGGTGGCTGGCTACGGGAAGGACACGCCTGGGGCGATCAGCCAGGCGCTCAGTCATTTTGAGCCGAGCAAGCTCGCAGGAGTGGTGTTCAACCAAGCGCCCTAGACCAACAGGAATGAAGGATAGGGAAGGAGGCGCCGCCACAGGGTGGGACGGCGCCTCAAGGGGTAACGGTCAGAGGAATGGATATGCCGGCTTACAACAGGCTCGCCCGCGCCACCATGATCGCGCTCGTCGTTGTGCCTGGCACGTCATGGGCAGGCGACTTCGCGTATTCGGTGTTCGGTAGCGTGGAACACAGCGACAACATCGCCCTGTCCACGGAGAACCCCCAAAGCACCAATGTGTTCGTTCCGGGCGTCAACTTTGCCTATCGACAGGTGGGTTCCACGCTCCAGGCGAACGTAGTCGGTACGGTGGAATACCTCGATTACAGCAACAAGAATTTCGACAGCCAAGTGCTGGGCACGTTGGGCGCGCAGGCCAACTGGTCGGTGATACCGCAGCGATTGGATTTTTCCATCGAGGACGATGCGGGCGTCCAGCCGGTCGACACGCTGGCCAGCAATTCGCCCAATAACGAACAGCAGACCAACGTGCTGTCGTTGGGACCGATCCTGCATTTCCAGTTCAACGGCTCCACCCGCGGCCAGGCTGAGCTGAAGTATCTCAACAGCTATGCCTCGAAGGTGGACGATTTCGATTCGTCGCGCGGGCTGGGCGCGTTCCGCGTGATTCGCGACGTGAATCCCACGACCCAGGTGTCGTTGAACGTGGAGTCACAGCGCGTCGATCTGAAGAACAACGACGCCGGCCCCGACTACACCCGCAACGAGTTCTATGCGCACTACGTGCACACGCTGCGCGATTTTGACGTGGATGCGTCGCTGGGGTGGGCATACATCGACTTCACCCATGCTCCCAGCGCGTCCAAGCCCTTGGCCAACGTCACCGTGGGCTGGCGGCCGAGCGTGGACAACAGCTTCAGCCTTACCGGCCGCTACGAGTACTCCGATGCGGCCCAGGACATGTTGTTGCAGCCGGGCCAGACCATCGTCGACAGCATGACCAATGTGCCGACCAACCCGCTGGATCTGATCAACGACCCGACCCGCGGCGGCATCAACACCGGCACTATGGTGGTGGACTCGGAGGTGTACCTGGACCAAAGCCTCGAGGGCACCTACAGCTATCGCGGCGATCGCTTGTCCATCACCGTGCAGCCTCTCTATCGAAAACTGACCTATCTGAATGACACCGAGTTCAATCAGAAAGAGAAGAGCGGCGCCATCAGCGTGGAGTACAAACTGCGGCCCACGTTGTTTCTGTCGGCGTTCGGCAACTACCAGCATCTCGATTACACCAACATCATCCGTACCGACAAGACCACGCGTTTCGGTCTTGCGCTGAGCCACCAGTTCACTCAGCGCTGGAGCTGGCGCGCTGCCTATACCCGCCAGTTGCGCAACAGCACGGCCGTGCAGCAGAGCTACCACGAGAACGAATTTCTCGTGTCGCTGGTTTATCACCGATGAAAGCGCGCATCGAAGCCGAACTGCCGTTTTACTTCGGCCCCGGAAGGGAGCTGTTCGGCTTCTATCATCCCGCCGCCGGCATGCGCGCGGCGGTGTTGCTATGTCCGCCGTTTGGCGTCGAGCAGATCCGCTGCCACCGACTGTATCGCCAGTTGGCCCATGGCTTGGCCGAGGCAGGATTTCCGGTATTGCGCTTCGACTACTTCGGGACCGGCGATTCGGCGGGTGAGAGCCGCGCCTTTGAATGGACGCGTTGCCTCGCTGACGTGGTGACAGCCGCCACGGAGTTGCGCATGCGCCACGGCGGCGGGCGTGTGCTGGCATTTGGCGCGCGTCTTGGCGCCAATGCGGCGCTCGCGGCGGCCCAGGCGGCGCGACTGGACGGTGTCGTTGCGTGGGACGTGATTACCGATGGCGCAGCCCTGGTACGTCAGTACGACCACATGCAGGAATCCCTGAAGGTCGATCTGAACCGATTCGAATATGCGCGACCGGAGCTCGACGTCAGTACGCAATGGCCGGGCTTTGAGACCAGCGATCGCCTGCGCGGGCAACTGATGGATCTGCGCTTGCTGGACCCGGGTATCGCCTCGGCCTGGCTTGCCTCATCCGTATCCGATGACGCATCGCAACTGGATGAGCGTTATGCCGGCAAGTGCACCGCGGTCGAGGTTTCGCCGCGCTGGGACGATGTCGACAGCCTTGAGCTGGCGATACTTTCACATCCTTTGCTGGAGGCGGCCAAGCGCCACCTGAAGGAGATGGCCTGATGCACGAGCAGGCCTTCCGCTTTGGTGGCGCCAGGCATCTGGTTGGCGTGGTCGGTTTGCCCGCGCTGATCGACCAGGGCGTTGGCGTGATTTTTCTCAATGCCGGCATGGTGCATCGCGTGGGCCCGTTCCGCCTCCATGTGGAGCTGGCGCGGCGACTCAACGCCTTGGGTTACCCCACGCTGCGTTTTGATCTGTCCACCATCGGTGACAGCGGCGCCAGCGGGCAGCGCCTGTCGCGTCCCGAACAGGTGGTTGCCGATGTACGCGACGCGATGGAACTGCTGAAGCAGCAGTCGGGGTGCACGCGCTTTGTATTGTTCGGACTTTGTTCCGGCGCGCAGAACGCGCATTCGACGGCGTTTGCCGACGAACGCGTGGCGGGTGCGTTTTTCCTCGATGGCTATGGACATCGCACGCTGGGGCAGCGCGTGCGTCATTACCTGCCGCGCCTGTTGAGCCTGTCGGTGTGGCGCCAGCGATTGGCGCGTCGTGGCGTGGCAGTGGCGCAGCGTCCCGCCGAGCCGGCCTTCGTGGTCGAGCCGTTGCCGCCGAGGGTCGTGCGCGCGCAGCTCGCCGACATGCTCCAGCGTGGACTCAAGCTCGATTTCATCTACAGCGGCGGCGTGGCGCGTTACTTCAACCACGTCCGCCAGTTCCGCGAGTGTTTTGGCCGGCTGGCCGATCACCCGGGCGTGAGCGTCAATTATTTCAAGCAAGCGGACCACACCTACGTACTCAGCGGTGACCGCCAGCAGCTGCTCGAGCACGTCGCGCAGTGGATGGGTCGCCATTTCCCCGTCACACGACCAGGCACGTGATCATGCACAAAGTACTCGTCACCGGCGGCGCCGGCTATATCGGGAGTCATGTCGTCCAGCAGCTGACGTCACGTGGCGAGCATGTGGTGGTGATCGACAACCTGAGCTCGGGTTATCGCGAGGCCGTGCAGGGTGCCGAGCTGGTGGTGGGCAATGTGGGCGATACCGCGCTGGTGGCCTCGGTGCTGCAGCATCACGGCATCGATGCCGTGCTGCACTTTGCGGCTCACACCGTTGTGCCCGAATCGGTGAGCGATCCGCTCAAGTACTACGGCAACAACACCTGCAATACGCGCAACCTGCTGGCGGCCTGTGCGGATTCGGGTGTCGACAAGTTCATTTTCTCGTCCACGGCAGCCGTGTACGGCCTGACCGAGCATGGCGTCGCCGATGAAGATACGCCGACCCAGCCCGCCAATCCGTACGGTCGCTCCAAGCTGATGTCGGAGATGATGCTCTGCGACCACTGCGCGACCGGGCAGATGCGTCATGTGATCCTGCGCTACTTCAATGTGGCCGGATGCGATCCCAAGGGGCGCATCGGTCATTCGGCGCCGTCGGCGACTTTGCTGATCAAGGCGGCGTGCGAGCATGCGGTGGGCAAGCGTGCATCGCTCGCCATCTACGGCACGGACTACGACACGCCCGACGGCACCGGCATTCGCGACTATATCCACGTGGAAGACCTGGCCACGGCCCATCTGCGCGCGCTCGATTATCTTCGCGAAGGTGGCGATTCCCTCAAGCTCAATTGTGGCTATGGCCATGGCTATAGCGTGCGCGAGGTGCTCGATTCGGTGGCGAGGGTGGATGGTCACCCGCTCAATATCGTCGAGCTGCCGCGGCGCGCCGGCGATCTTGGGATGCTGATCGCCTGCAGCGACCGGCTCAAGCAGGTGCTGGACTGGCAACCCCAATACGACGATCTCGATTTCATCGTGCGCACAGCCCTGTTGTGGGAACGCAAGCTGGTAAGCAAGCCTGCGCCATTGTCGTCGGTGGCGTGATGACGGGAAGCGCGCCCGCGTTGGTTTCCCGCCCGATACGGGGACGTAGGCGCGGTGCAACTTCATTAGTGTGGCTCGCCCTGCTGCTGCCGATGACATGCTGGTCGGCGGGGCATACGCACAAGTCGCATGGCGCGCCCACCAAGACTACTGAAGCGCCCGCTGTTGCAGCACCTGCCGATAGTGCAGCTGCGCAACGCATCGTGGTGCATCAGAACGTGGGCGACGGGCCAGAGGTTCGAGTCTCCGTAGGCATTCCTTTTCCGCCATCGACGCTACGCGATGTGCAGCAGCTGCGCATACTCGATGCGGCGGGCAACGAAGTGCCATCGCACGTGGACGCGACCCTGCTCTGGTATGCGCGCGATCGCAGCATTCGGGCGGTACGCGCCCAGTTTCATGCCCAACTAACCAAGGGTGAGGGCACCTATTATTTCTCGATCAGCAAGCCGCGTACCCGCGACGCGCCCGGCTGGCCGTATGCGCAGGAACTGGTGACGGATGGGCAAGGCGTGCGTGTGGCTGCCGCTCTCGCAACACTGGAACCGGCGTGGCTTTGTGCGTCGCTGATTGCCGGCCCGCAGACGCCTGCCACCAAGGGCGAGGCCTACGCCAACTACGTGTCCACCCAATTCGATTGGGCGAAGAAGCTGCCGACCGACGATCACACCGCGTGGCTGTTCGATCGCCCCAGCACGTTGTTCAAGGCCTATGTGCGAACGGGCCGCTTTGATTACCTGCAAGCCGCCGATCAGAGCTATCACTTCTACATGAAGTACATCAAGAGGGATGGCATGCCGTTCAGTCCGTTCTGTGGGGGCGGCTGGACCATGGGTAAGGAGCCGTGCGACGTGAAATACGTCTACGTCGAGCCCATCCTGCTGGCTCTGGCGCTCACCGGCGACGATAGCGAACACGATAGGGAGACCGTCGACAAGATGGTCATCCTGTGGCAACACGGCGGCTGGAGCGGCACGCCGGGACCATATACGAATCCCGGCGAGCGCTTCACCGAGCGCTTGGCGGGTCTGGGCCTGCTGGCCACCATTAACGCCTATGAACTGACTGGCGAGACTCGCTATCTCGCCCATGCGCGCGAACGCGTGGGCTGGCTCTATGACCATCAGCGCAGCAACCCGGACAAACTCGGCGTCGACGGCTCGTGGCGCAACAGCTGGAACCTGCACGAAGACGATTCCTGGAACCCGCAACACGATGTGCGCGGGTCCTCGCCGTGGATGAGCGAGAACATCATCGATGGCCTCTGGCACACCTGGCTTGTCACGGGCGACCACCGCATCCCGGACATGATCACGGCCTTTGGGCGTTACCTGGAGCGCTACGGCTGGATCGACGTGAACACCATCGTGCAGGGTCACGAGTGGCGCAATCCGTGCTCCGGTGAGAAAGGGCAGATCGCCTGGTACTGGGCATCCTCGGGCGCCAGTCGCAGCAAGCTGGCCGAGATCGAGGATTCCGACGGCTGGTACAGCGACTCGCACAACGTCGAGCTGGTGATGCCGGTGGCGGCAGCCTATTACTTCGAGCGCGATCCGGCGCAAAGCGATGCGCTGAAGCGTCGTCTCGACGCACTGGCCTCCTCCTACAACACCGAGTGCGCGCAGATTGGCGAGACGGTGCGTCGCTTCAACTGGAACAACCGCGGCAGTGGCGTGGCGATGTGGTTGCTGCAGCAGCCGCCGGGCAGCGGATCGAACTCGCCGCTGGCGGCGCACACAACGCCCTAGGGCTTGGATGGGACGAATGGCAAGGTATCAGCAGGGGCAGGTTTAGATGAATCGTCGTATGGCAGCACTTCGCAGCATGGCGCTGGTGTCGGCTTCCACCTATGTGGAATACGCGCTGGGCCTGTTCATCAGCGTGTGGATTGCGCGCGCGCTGGGGCCGGCGGACTTTGGCCGCTATGCGTTCACGGTGTGGCTGTGCGGCTGGTTGATGACTTGCAGCAATCACGCATTGACGACTTCTTCGACCAAATTCATCGCCGAGGCCTACGGTGCGGAGCTGCCCGAGGTCGCCTCGCATATCTCCTATCGCCTGATGCGCAATCAGATGTGGAGTTGCGCGGTTGTGATTGCGCTGTTTTTCGCCGGTGTCGCGATCATCCGCCCGCAGGAATGGGCGGGCTTCATCTTGCCGATCACGGTACTCGTGGCTATCGGCGTGGTGGCCAAGGCCAATTACAGCCTGCTGGTGGCCATATCGAAAGGGCAGGAGCATTTCGAGCCGGTGTCCATCGCCACGGTGATCTCGGGCGTCATCATGCTGGCCCTGGTGGGGCTTGCCACCTGGTTCCACGCAGGCCTGCTCGCCTTCGTCGGGATCTTTGCGGTCTCCTGCCTGACGCTGAACCTGATCAACCGCATGGCGTATCGCCATTACTGCCTGCCGTTTGGCCCGGGCGACGTGCCCGATGAAATGTCCAAGCGCCTGACGCGCCACTTGCGGCTTACCGCGGTGCTGATCCTGTTGATTGCGCTGAAGACCAACACGATCGAAGTCTTTCTGCTCAACACCTATGCCAATTCCACGGCGGTGGGCTTCTTCGCCATTGCGGGCACCTTGACGCGCGGCGCGGTGGAGCTGTTCTCAGTGGGACTTACCTCGACACTGCTGCCCTACATGGCGCGCGCCTTTGGCCAGAGTGGACAATCGCACGCAACCCGCGTGCTGTCGGAGGCGACGCGATTCTATTGGGCCACCGGTCTGATGATTGCGGGGCTGGGTTTTGTCACCACGCCGGGGTTGGTGACGCTGATGTACGGCAACAAGTACATCGATGCGATTCCTGCGATCGAGGTCACCCTGGTATTGGCGGGGCTGTTGCTGATCACCAACAGCATCGCCGCCTTCCAGGTGGTGACGGATCGGCAGGGGGACCGCCTGCGCATCTCCGGGTCGGCGTTGATCATCAACGTGATCCTTGGGTTCAGCCTGATTCCGCACTTTGGTCTGCTGGGCGCGGTGCTTTGCTATGCGGGCACGCGTCTGGCTGAGCTGGCGATCTGCACGTTTTATATCCGGCGTGTGGCCAGTGCCGGGTTGCCGATCGCACCGATGCTGAAGCTGTTTGTCGTGGGGTTGGTGGCCACGGGAGCGGGATGGTTGGTGGCGGCGGTGACGCCGGGGCACTTTGCTTTCATCACGGGGGCGATCACGTTTGTGGCAGTGTTTTTGCCGGCCAGTTTCCTGGTGCGTTACTGGAGTGAAGAGGATTTCCGGTTGATGGGGATGATTTCGGATAAGTTGGGGCCGGTGGGGCGGGTGGCGAAGAGGGTGTTGGGGATGTTGCAGGGGCCGGTGCCTAGGGCACCGTAGGGTTCTAGCTTGTCATCGCTGCGCGGGTCGATTTTCAGTCCGCCATTCCTGGCAGACAGAGATCCGGTGACTATCCACTCGATTGTGGCGATGTCGCCAGCGTGCCGCCTGCGCGGCGGGCGTTTCGAGCGGCTGCCGCCGCTCGAGTCACCTTTCTTTTGCTGGCCCAAAAGATCCCACGGGACTAGCTTCGCGTCGAAAGTAACCCAAAGAAAATGGCCTGATAACGCCGGCAGCATTGTGTTGGGATAAGCCAGAACGCTCGATGCGCGTCGTTATGGGACAACCTCCGAGGGTACACAGCGGGTACTTCAAAGCGCTGGGAGCGCACCCTGTGCGCGACAGCCACGCTGGGGTGTACCGCTCCGTAGGTTTGTCGCGCACAGGGTGCGCTCCCACAAAAAGCCGACCGGCAAGATTGATCCGCCATCCACAGACCTGCGTCCTCCCTTGTAGGAGCGCACTTGTGCGCGACCGCGGCGCTGGGGTGTACCGCTCCGTCAGGTGGTCGCGCACGAGTGCGCTCCTACAAGGGGATTTTGGCCTTGGGGTGAGGGCGCGGCGGCGTTTCCGATATCGTGCATCGGCGGCCGTCACGCCATCCTTTTCCTCATCGCCTGCCACGCGTAGTGGCACATATATTGGGATGAGGAGAGCCAGCTGAGGTGGGCGATGTCGCGGTAGATGCGCCACTGCCAGCAGGCGGCGCGCCATTTGTCGGCGGAGACGGAGCCGTCGCGCACGCAGTAATAGGCGAGGGGCTGGTCGCCGGGGACGCATGAAGCGGAGCCGGCGCGGCGCACCATCTCCAGCCAGAACACGTAGTCCTCGTGACCTACCTTGCGAAATGCCGCGTCGCCCAGGCTGCGGTCGTAGAGGCCGGTAAGGTTGCCGATATGGTTGCTGCGCAGCATCTGCTCATAGCTGACGGTGGCGGGTGGTCTGACGCAGGAGAGCAGGTGGCCTTGATCGGTGACGCGGTCATAAGCCGTGAATGACACGCGTGCACGCGTCTCCTCCATATGCTCCATCTGCCACTCCAGCTTGCGCGGATGCCAGCCGTCGTCGCTGTCAAGAAATGCGATATGGCTGCCGCGTGCCGCTGCAATGGCGACGTTGCGTGCCGCTGCCACGCCTGCGTTTTCCCTGGCGTGGATCACGCGAACGCGATCGTCTACTTCGGCGAGCGAGTCCAGCAGCGCGGGTGTCTCGTCGGTGGAACAGTCGTCCACGATGACCAGCTCCCATGAGGCATAGGTCTGCGACAGCACCGAGGCAACCGCGCCGCGTATATAGTTCTGCGCGTTGTAAGCGGGCATCACCACGCTGACCAGGGTGCTGCTCATGGACGTGCTTCTGCCGCGTGCTTGCGGCCAATGAAGTCAATCGAGGTCACGCAAAGACGCTCCGGTGGAATGTGCGCGAACTGGGCGTGGACCTGCATGGCCGCCAACTGGGCGAGGCGCGTTTCACGCGCGCACTCGGTGTTGAGCACGATGTCGAAACCCACCGCCTTGGCCCGGTCGACGAACTCGTGCGCGCGCATGCGGTTCTGGTAGAGGAAGGCGTTGTCCCAGCGGCGCCATTGGCTATCGGAGTACTTCAGATAGTTGAGCTGGTTGATCTTGCGGTCGACATAAGCATAGTGATCGCCGCAGTTCACCGAATGGAACATGATGCCGCCGGGCGCCAGGATGCGCAGAGCTTCGCGGAAGATGCCATCCACTGCCTCGGGAGCGACGTGCTCCAGCACGCTGTTGGAGAAGACGCAGTCGAGCTGCTGTGAGCCGAGGCTCGTACGCGAGGCATCCGCCGGCGCCTCGTAGACCACCACGCCGTTGGTGGCTGCAGTCACGTCATCGCTCAGCTCCAGGCGCGCCACCAGAATCTGCTGACGCTGTTGAACAACGTGCTCGGGCACATCGCAGGCTTCGGCGATCAAGGCGGTGTGGCGGGCCAGATGGCTGGCGCATTCCCTGACCAGATCCAGCTTGATATGCCGGTTCAGGTCGACCGTGATCACTTGTCTTGCCCCGCCGAGATAGCAGGCGAACGGGAAGGTGGGATACCAGCCGCTGCCGATTTCGAACAGCCGCGCGCCGGCAATGGGAACACCGGCTTCGCGCAGGTGGCCGGCCATCAGGCGCCAATCATCCATCTTGATGTCGAATTCGCGGGTGAAGCCGCGCAGGCCGCCGAACCGGCGCTGCAGCTCGTAATGCGCGCGCTCGCCGCCAGGCACATGTCCCAGCACTTTCTGCAGCACGCCTTTGGCTCGCCAATGCATATCGTGGTTACTCCATGCCGGGAACGTCGACCATCGCTGCGGTGGCGCGCTGATCGGGCGATGACGCCGGGGATGTCCACCGGGTGACGCCCGGTGGCGGGGGTAGTTCAAAATCGCGGTAGCGCGCCGGGTTGCCTTGCATGCCTGCCTCGGCGGCCTTGATGATGTTGTACATCTCGCGCGAGGTGACGTAGTGCAGCACGTAGCGCTGCCCGTCGTTGTACGCCGACTCCAGATGTTCGTGCATGGCGTGCATGGGGGCGCCCAGCAGCGTCTCCATGTCACGTTCCTGGGTGCCATGCGTGTGGATCTTGATGAAGATCCATTCCGGGCGACCCTCCACGTGAATGCCCGTGCGCACCCAGGCATCGACACGTTCGGGCGTCGGCGGGCAGCTGTGGCGCACATCGGCGTTCTCGATGCGCGGCATGATCAGCTTGCGGCGGCGCTTCCAGTCCAGCCCCAGCGGGCCTTGTACGATCATCAGGTCGCCCGTCGGCGTGCCGTCGACACGAACCGGCATCCCGGTGTTGTGGGATTTCGGTCGGCAGGGATCATCGGTGGCGTAGTAGATCGAATTGATGGCGCGTGTCTGGGTTTCGCTGGGTGCGGAGGGCAGGGTGAAATCGGCGTAGCAGCCCAGTTCGCGCAACAGGATCAGCTCATTGTTGAGCCCGCACCAGCGACCGTCCGCGCGTGAGTTGTCCAGTGACCAGTTGCCATGGATGAAGCCAAAGCGCAGCTGGCCCGTGTGTGGATCACGCGACAGCGCCCCGTGCCGCGCATGCAGCAGCTCGTTGAAGCGCGAGATGGTGGCGCAGAAGTTTTCCGGCGTGTCGTTGTCATGGTGCAGGTGAATTTCGATCTCGCCATAGCCGTTGGCGCAGAGTTCGGCGATCTTGTCCAGGTGTTCGGGCAGGTACTCTTCTTCGGGATAGAAGAAAGTGTGCTGGGGCGGGCGTCCATCGGCGTCGCGATGGCGCGATGCCATGGCCGGATAGCCGCTGTGCCAGCGGTCGACGCGGGCACGCTGGGTGTCCAGATCCACACGACCCCAGGCCGGTTCGTAGTGATCGACGAAGCAGAACATGACGTGGGTGGGCCCAGTCACGGCGGGTCGCGGCCGGCGGCGCAGATAGCTGCCCAGCCACACCTGCATGTTGCGCGAACGTATGGCCATCCACGCCACGATGCAGAAGACGGCGGCGAGCACCGCCAAGATCAGCAACGCCAGGCCCAGTGCTAGGCTCATCTCACATCCCCTGTCAGCGGTCGCCGCGCCATGGCAGGCGCGTTCCGCATGGTGCGCTGCCCAGCGTCATGCAGGCAGCGCGCGAAAGGTGAAACCGTGTTGCTCCCATTCGGGCAGCAGCTGTTCCAGCATGCGGCGCGAGCAGTCGCTGTCGTCATGCATCAACATGACGTCACCTGCGCGCGGCGGTTGTGCGCGCAGGCGTGCGGCGAGTTCTTCCGGCTCGCGGCCTTGATAGTCGAGCGTGTCGTACGACCAGTAGGCGAGCTTGCGCTTGCTGAGGGCAAAGCGCAGCGTCAGCAAGAGCGAGAATACGCCGCGCGGCGGACGAAAGCCGTGATGAATGAGCCCGTCGAAATGGGACAGCACCTGGTCCGTGCGCTCCACTTCCACCCATTGCTCGGTGTGGGTCAGCGCGTCGAACATCGGGTGGCTATAGGAGTGGTTGCCCAGCGCATGTCCTTCTTCGACGATACGCTCCACCAGTTGCGGATAGCGTTCCGCTTCGCGCCCGATCAGGAAGAACGTGGCCTTGACGCCATGCCTGCGCAGCAGTTCCAGCAGGGCCGGCGTGTGGTCGGGATTGGGTCCATCGTCAAAGGTGAGATAGAGGGCCTTGTCGGCGCCAGGCGCGCGCGTGAATACCACGGCATGCGGTATCCATTGCAGCAATTGCATCTTTTTCGGTCGGAGCGTCATGACGACAGTTCGCACGGAAAGGATGTGAATGGGCGAGCGCCGCAAGGGCGTCGATCAGCGGCCTGGGCTGCCATCGGGCGCCGTCCTGCCAGGCTCCACTTTGTCGCCAATGGGCTTTGATATCCATCGGGCACATAGTCAATGGGGCATGCCACCGACAGGCTATGGCGAACGGCCGATAGGCCACGGTCCGACCACGCGTGATTGCGCGGAAATGGCTTGAAACAAGGCTTTTCGCTCCAGTTGCCTTGGCAATTCGACGGATGGGAGGGTCATCGGCATTGGGTTAGGCTGCTTGTGTCGAACAGTGGGCGTAGCAGGTGTCTGTGCCTACCCGGCGGCGTTCACCTTCGATGCGCCGCTCTTCACTTGGGGTGATCAACCTGGACAGGGGACAGGTCATGATGGATGTACGCCCGGCCCTCACGCGGGAGCTGGCATGCTAGAGCACTACGGCGTGGTCTATTTCGGCAACGACTGGTGGGCGGAAAACCGTACCAGCAGCCATCACGTTGCCACGCGTCTGGCCGCGCACATGCCGGTGCTATACGTGGATTCCCCGGGCATGCGCGCGCCGCAGGCCAGCGGACGCGACCTGCGCCGGGCATTTCGAAAACTGCGCGAAGCCTTTCGGTCGCCGCAACGCGTGGACACCAATTTCTGGCATTGCACGGTTCCGCAGCTGCCGTTCCGGCGCCTTCCCGGCGTGCCCTTGTTCAACCGCCTGTTCAGCCAGTGGGCGCTGCGACGCGCCATGCGTGTGCTTGGCACAAGGCGTCGCATCTCATGGTTCGTGACGCCTCATCCGGGCTTTCTCGCGCGACGCCTGGGCGAAAACTTCTGTGTCTATTACTGCATCGACGACTATGCCGCTCACCCTGGCGTAGACGCCGAAGTGATCGCTGCCAGCGACCTGGCGCTAACCCAGCGCGCGGACATCGTCTTCGTGGCACCTCCTGCCTTGCTGGCAATCAAGCAGGCGCAGAACCCTCAAACGCGCTACTCCCCGCACGGCGTGGACACCAAGCTGTTTGCACGCGCAGCCGACCCGGCGACGGAGGTTCCTGCCCTGGCACGCGAACTGAAGGGCCCCGTCGTGGGTTATTTCGGTTCGATCCACGAATGGATCGACGTGGAGCTGATCGCCTGGCTGGCAAGTTCACGGCCGCAATGGACCTTCCTGCTGGTGGGCTATGCCGCGATCAAGGTGCCCGAACTGGAGGCACTGCCGAACGTAGTGCTCGCCGGCGCGCAGCCGTATGGCAGCTTGCCCGGATGGGCCAAGGCGTTCGACGCTGCGATCATTCCGTATCGGCGCAATCGCCAGGTGGAAAATGCCAATCCGCTGAAGCTGCGCGAATATCTCGCCACCGGCAAGCCCATCGTTGCGGTGAGCAATCCGGAGATTGCGCGATTTGCGTCCGTGGTGCGCATCGCTGAAGGCCATGAGGATTTTCTGGCCGGTCTCGACCAGGTCCTGGCCGATGGACCGCTGAAGGGCGCTGCCGAGCGCATGGCCTCGGTGGCTGATCAAACCTGGGATCGCCGTGTGGAGGACGTGCTGCGCGAGGTCGCCATGTCGCTGGCCACGGCGGATATGACATTGGCCGACCGTCGGGTGCCTGGATGAATTTTTCTGTCGACAACCGTCTGCGCATCGGCATTGTGGGCGCGGGCTACGTGGCGCGCTATCACATCGAGGCGCTGCAGCGACTGGACTATGTCCAGATCGTCGGCATCTGCGATCTCGATGTGGACGCTGCGCGCAAGCTTGCCCAGGCGTTCGGCATCGAGCGGGTGTCTTCTGATCTTGCCGAGCTCGGCGAAATTCGCCCGCATGCCATCTATGTGCTGACGCCACCGTCCAGTCATTGCCCGTTGACCTTGCGCGCGCTCGACATGGGTTGCCATGTCTTCGTGGAGAAGCCGATGGCCGATTCGGTGGCCGAGTGCGACGCCATGATCGCCAAGGCGCGCGAAAAGGGCTTGGTGCTCTCGGTCGATCACTCGGACCTGTTCGACCCGATGGTGATGCGTGCCAAGGCGCTGGTTGACGCCGGCGCCTGCGGCGAGCTGGTGGCGGTGGACGTATGGCGCAGCTCCGATTATCCGCCCTATGGTGGAGGCCCGCTGCCAGGGATGGTGGCGCAGGGTTCTTATCCGTTCCGCGATCTTGGCGTGCATGGCTTGTACACACTGGAAGCTTTTCTCGGCGAGCTTGCGCAACCCGATATCCGATATCGCTGCACTGGCAGATCCACCACGCTGAAGCTCGATGAGTGGCAGGCCACGGCAGAGGGTGCGGCCGGTACCGGACGCATCATGCTCTCGTGGAATATCCGCCCGATGATCAACCGCATCGTGGTGCAGGGCACCGGCGGCGTGATCGAGATCGATCGCTTCCTGCAGGTGTGTCATGTACGCCGCGTGTTGCCGGGACCGAAATTCATCGGCATCGTCATGGGCGCGTTTTTTGGCGCGGTGCGCGATGTGTTCCGCATACCGTGGAATGTGCTTCGTTTTGCCACCGGTCGGCTGCGGCCGTCGCCTGGCATCCAGGCGGGCGCCCAGGCATTCGCCCAGGCATTGCGTGATGGCAAGGCGCCGCCGGTGAGCGCGGAGGACGGCCGTCGCCCCATTGCCCTGATGGAAGCGGCATGCCGCCGCGCCGATGACGAGCGCAGGCAGGAGCTGGAAGCGCGATATGTCGCGCTCGAACCGGTCGATGCCCTGGTGACGGGGGCGTCAGGCTTTCTTGGGCGCAACCTGCTGAGTGCACTCCGGCGCAACGGCCAGCGAGTGCGCGTCCTGGTACGCCGGCCGGACCCGCGTCTTGCGGCGCTGGCCGAGCAAGTGGTGGTGGGCGACCTGGGCGATCCGCGCATCGTGGAACATGCGGTGCAGGGCGTACGCACGGTCTATCACGTGGGTGCAGCGATGGGTGGTGGCCCGCGCGATTTTGAGGCCGGCACGGTGTGGGGTACCCGCAATATCGTCAGCGCCTGCGTGAAGCACGCGACGCAAAAGCTCGTGTACGTCAGTTCGATGAGCGTGCTCGACCACGCGGGGCGCGATCCCGCCGTGGCGATCCATGAAGGATCGACGCTTGAACCCCATCCCGATTGGCGCGGTAGTTACACGCAGACGAAGTTGGCGGCTGAGACGCTGGTTCGCGAGGCCATGCGCGATCACGGTCTTCCTGCCGTGATCATTCGGCCCGGCCAGATCGTGGGGCCGGGATCGGAGAACACCACGCCCAACGGAACCCTGGCCATCGCCGGTCGATGGATTGCGGTTGGTTCGCCGTCGCAGACGCTGCCGCTCGTTTATGTGGACGACGTGGTGGATGCGTTGTTGCTCGCGGCGCATGTGACGGCGGCGCAGGGGCAGGTGATTCATGTGGTCGATCCGGCGATCGTGACGCAGGGCGAATATCTCGATCGCGTGCGTCGCAAGCGCGGCAAGGGACTGCGGCTTATGCGCTGGCCGACCGGTTTGTTGCTCATGCTGGCGGTGGGTGTGGAAGGCCTCGGTAAATTGTTGCATCGGAATGTGCCGCTCACGCGCTATCGGGTGAGGTCGTTGCGACCATTGGCAAATTTTGATCAGCGGGCGGCGCGGGAGGTGTTGGGTTGGGAGCCGCGGGTGGGTTTGCGCAGGGGGCTGGATGTGATGTTTGGGGATGAGGTGGTGGGGGAGGAGTTGGCGCAGGTGTCGGATAAGTAGCGGTTGGGGGCGGGTGGCGCATTCAACATTCGCCTGTTATTCCAGTGCAGGCGGGAAGCGCTCTTCAACAGCGGGGCTGATCATCGAGAGCTTCGGTTCTGGGTTGCAGGGATATCGCCAGGGTGCCGCCTGCGACGCGAAGCTAGTCCCAGTGGGACGCGGCGGGCGTTTCGATCGGCTGCCGACGCTCGAGTCACTTTTCTATTGCTGGCCCAAGAGATCCCACGGGACTAGCTTCGCGTCGAAAGTAACCCAAAGAGAATGGCCTGATAACGCCCGCAGCATCGTGTTGGGATAAGCCCGAACGCTCGAGGTGCGTCTGATGGGACAACCTCCGAGGGTACACAGCGGGTACTTCAAAGCGCTGCGCAACGCGCCCGAATCGCTGAGGACTTAAAGCGGGGCATCGCTACATCCACATGCCGCGCCCGCTTGTCTGTGGGAGCGCACCCTGTGCGCGACAGCCACGCTGCGGTGTATCGCTCCGTAGGTTTGTCGCGCACAGGGTGCGCTCCCACAAAGAGCCGACCGGTACGGGCCTGCGAGATCCTTGTAGGAGCGCACTTGTGCGCGACCGCAGCGCTTAGGTGTACCGCTCCGCAGGCTGGTCGCGCACAAGTGCGCTCCTACAAAACATCAGCTCGGCAAGGCTGGGCGTTTAAGCGAGGGAAGGTGACCCGGCCTCCGGCGAGATGACGGATGCCCATGACAGGCGAGCGAGCTGGCGAAAGCGCGGCGGTAAAACACCGAGGCACTCACGACGCCGAATACTTCACCTCTCCCGTACGACTCATCGCCGCCGCCTCAAGGATGCCACCCAATTGCTGGACGTTCTCATCCCAGCGAAATCGACTCGCATGGGCAGCGATAAGCGGCGTGTCCCAGGCTTTTCCAAGCGCATCCACCAGCGCCCCCTCCAGACCAATCCGATCATGCACATCCACCAGCATGCCCGCGTGATCCGGCAATACTTCGGGGATGCCGCCGACGCGGGTGGCGACCACAGGTGTGCCGCAGGCCATCGCTTCGAGCACGACGTTGGGCACGCCTTCGTTATGGCTGGGCAGGCACAGCAGGTCGGCGGCGCGGAACCAGTCGCCGAGCGCGTCGTGCTCGACAGCGCCGACGAGGCGCACGCGCTCCTGGCAACCCAGGGCGGCGGCGCGCTGCAGTAGCGGCTCGCGACTCGGGCCGGAGCCGACGAACATCAGGTTCGCGTCCGGATGCATGGCCAGTACGCGTGGAAATGCCTCGAGCAAGTCGAGGCAGCCCTTGCTGTCCTTGAGGTTGCCCACGTAGAGCAAAATGCGTTCGTCCTGCGGCAGCGACAACCTGCTGCGCGCATCACTGAGCGAGCCTGGCGTAAAGAGATTGGGTTCGACGCCGTTGTACAGCACGTGCACCCGGGACGGATCCACACCCAGCGCAACCGCCTTGTCCGCCAGCGCCTGGCTTACTGCCACGACGGCCTGCGCACCGCGCAAGGCCTGGCGGATCTGCGGGCGGATCAAGCCTTGCTCGGCCTTCACGTTGAGATCCGTGCCGTGCACCTTGACCACGTAGGGAATGCCCAGATGCCGAGCCACCCAGCTCGCCGCCGCCGCATCCGGATAGGCCCAGCTCAGCAACATGCAGTCGTAAGGGACGCGACGCAGGCGCCGCCATTTCTGCGCCAGCAGCGAGGCCAGCCAGCATGCGGCATGCAGCGGGCGGCCGATCACCGGCGGATAGAAGAACACGAACTGCTCGCTGTTGACGTGGTTCACGCGAAACGGCTGGCGTTTGCGGCCGAAGCGCTCGCGAAAGTCCACGGCCGTGATCACGTCCACGTCATGATGTTGGCCAAGCCGTTCGAACTGTTGCCGGTTGAACGGACTTCGCAAGGGGTCCCACGGCGAGGGGAACAAGTTGGTCAGTACGAGTATCTTCAGGCTCACGCCGTGTACTCCACGGCCTGGTACAGGCGCTCGTAGCGCTCGGACATGGCTTCCAGCGATCCGTACTGCTCGACCCAGCTGCGTGCCGCCCGTCCGTACGCGGCGGCGCGATGCGGCTCGCGCAACAGCAGCAGGATGGCCTCGGACAGTGCGTCGGCGTCACCGGGAGGCACCAGTTGGCCCGTGCGACCGCTCTGGATGATCTCGCCGTTGCCGCCGACATCGGTGGCAACGATGGGCAGCGCTACTGCGCAGGCCTCCAGCAGCGCCATGGAATAACCTTCGCTGGCCGAGGACAGCACAAACAGGTCCAGGCCCTGCAACAGGTCGCGCACGTCGTTGCGATCGCCGAGAAAATGCACGGCGTCGCGAACGCCTTGCGTCGCTGCGCACGCCTGGAGCTGGGCGCGCAGTTCGCCGTCGCCGATCAGCAGCAGCACGGCGTGCGGATGCTGCTCGTGCACCTGCCGGAAGGCGCGTATCAGCCCGCTCTGGTCCTTGGTCCAGTTCAGCCGGCCGACGTTGCCGATAAGAAAGGCGCTGTCGTCCAGGCCCAGAAGGTGAAGCACGTGCTGCCGCATGGCGCGCGATGCGGGAGTGAAGCGATCAACAGCGATGCCATTGGGCACCACGCGCGTCATCGCCTTGGGCAACATGCCGCGCGAGACGCCGCTGCGTCGCGCGGCTTCGCAAACGGTGACCACCAGGTCGGTGCGGGCCAGCGCCCGGCGATAAAGCCACTCCTTGCGGCCGGTACGCTGGCCCGCGCCCATGCCGTGGCGCGTATTGAGTATGCGCAGCACATCGAGACCGCAAGAGGCGAGTACGGCCTGGTAGTGCGCCACCGCGTTATGCGTGTGCAAAACATCGGTATCGTGGCGATCGATCGCCCAGCGGGCGCGGGCAAGCGCGCGCAGATCAATGCCGCGTCCCTTGCGGCAGGCCACCACGGGTATGCCCGCCGCATCGAGCTCGTGCGCGAGCGCTCCGGTGTCGTACAGGCATACCACCTGGCACTGATGGCCTTGCCGCTGCTGCAACTGGACCAGGTCGAGCACCATGCGCTCGAGGCCGCCGCGATTGAGGTTTTCAACCACGTGCGTGATATTCATGCCAGTTCCGACAATGTCACGCGACGCTTGCCGCTGCGGGTCAAAGGAATGTCATCGACGAAACGGTAGTCCAGCACCACGCTGTCGCCCAGTACCTTGGCAGTCTCGCGCTGGATATAGGCGAGCGAGGCATCGTTGAACTCCCCGCTGCGCACAATGGAAAGTTCAAGGCGGTCCAGTTGCCGCTGCACCAGCTGGAAGCGCGACAGGCCCGGCACGTCCTTGAGCATATGCGGAAAGAACTCGCCGGGAAGGATGCGCCCGTCCGGCGTTCGAATCGCGTCCAGCACCCGTCCGTCGACGCGCTCAAGCAGCGGCAGCCCGCGACCGCAGGGGCAACTGCGTACATCCGACGCCGTGGCCAGATCGCCGTTGACGTAACGAATGAACGGCATGCCGTAGTTGGAAAGATCGGTGATGGCCACTTCGCCCGGGCCGTGCGCGGTTGGCTGGCCGTCGCCATCAAGCAGCTCCACCACCAGGTGATCGGCATTCACGTGCAGGCCATGGTGATGGCCGCATTCGGAGGCGATCAGCATGAATTCGCGGCAGCCGTAGGTGTTGAAGACAGGGCTGCCAAAGGCCTGCCGTATCGTCTCGCGCTGGTGCGGATGCAGCGCTTCGGCAGCGCCGATCACCGCGTCGGGACGATGCACCTTGCGCCCCGTCTCGACCATCCATTGCGCCAATTGCGCCAGCGGGTTGACATAGCCCACCAGGATCGACGGCCGGTATTGGTCGATCGCATCGGCATAGGAGGCCAGATTGGATTCCGTCATCTCGAAACTGTTGAGTACGCGCCGGGCAAACACCGCGTTGTAGATATTGTCCTTGAGCTGATGCGCGCGCCCCGGCGTACCGACCGCGCCCGCCCACAAATACATGGTGCGACGTCCCGGTCGCGAACCGGCCCAACCGTAGCCGCGCCACATGACGGCGATGCGCCTGTCGTAGCTCTCGCGCGTGTAGCCCAGCTCCAGCGGTTCGCCGGTGGAGCCGCCGGTGCGCTTGAACAGCAGTCGGTCGCGCCAGGAAGAGGCCTGCAGGTCCTTGAAATTTTCGCGGATGTCGGCCTTGGTCAGCACCGGCAATTGCGCATAGTCCTGCAGATTGCGGATGTCGTCCGGCTGGATGCCGAGTTCGCGCCAACGCTGCCGGTAGTAGGGCACCTCGCGATGGCAATGTTCGATCAGCGTCTTCAGTCGCCGCAACTGCAGTTCGGCAATCGCCTCGGGCGAGTACCACTGATCGCGCTCGTAAGACGCCAGCCAGGACAGCGTGCTGCGGCGGCGAAGGCCGCTCTCATACGCAGGATAGAGCACGCGGCGGAAAGCCTGCTCGTACCAACCACTCATGGCGAACACTCCATCGATCCGTGCTTGGACATCGAACGTGTAGTAGTCATCCCGTCGTCCTCAGCAGGATGCTCACCAGGACGAACAGGCCAGCGATGCTGCCGACCGCGGCGGGAATCCAGCGCACGCCGCTTTCGCTCATGCTGAAGGCAGGCAGGCCTTCGACGCGTTGACGGGCGCCGAGATAGAAACCGGTGACGATGGCCAGCACCACGTACAGCACGATCATGTAGCTGCGGCTGAGGAAGAACGCGCATACGAACATGCCGCACAGCGAAAGCAGCAGGGTCAGCGCCATCGGCCGTTCAGCGCTCCATGCCGCGTATCGCTCGGGCTCGGCGGCGGCGTCTGGCTTCAGGCGCAGTACGGCCGCCATCATCCAGAAGCTGTAGCCGATCAGCGCCAGCCACAGCAGGTAGCCCACGAAACCAGTTTCCGCCAGCACCAGCACGAACGAGTTGTGCGCGGTGAGATGGTTGTAGTCGGTGAAATTGCCCGGACCCACGCCGAAGATCGGGTGCTCCTTGAACATCTGCAGACCTTCGTACCACGCGTCCACGCGGCCGTTGGCGGATTCTTCGCCGGCATCGAGTTCCTGCATGCGCGAGGACAGCATCTTCATCGCCGCCAGGCCCAGCGCGCCGAGGACGCCGGCAACCACGAGGCCGCGGCGATACCAGATGTAGGCACCGATCACGACCAGCACGCCGAGCATGGCGCCGCGGGAATTGGTCAGGTAGACGCCGTACAGCAGCGTGAGAATGCAGGCCAGCCAGCACAGCTTGCCGATGAAGCCGGCGCGCTTGTACAGCAGGCTGGCCATGGGGAACACGGAAACGAACAGCATGCCCAGGTCATTGGGGTCGTTGAAAATGCCCACGTACTGGACGCGCCCATCCTCGCCGATGGGGATGCCGGTCCAGCCGACGCCGCTGTGGGCCTGACCGATGCTGTGCAGCGCGAGCAAGGTAGAGCACAACACCATCACCGCCATCAGGATGAGGATGCGGCGCTGGGTAGTGCATGCCGCTGCAATCATGAAAAAAGTCAGCACGATGGGGCCGAACTTGCCCATCTCTTCCTTCACCCCGCCGAGCCAGCCGTTGGCGACCTCCGATACCATCAACACCACGAAGAAGGCCAGCAGAATCCCGTACTGCGGTGCACGCGCCGTGCGCAGTCCGGACGCCAGCCACGCGGCAAACGCCAACACCAACACCACCGGCAGCACCGGCAGGCCGATCAACGCGGGAATGTATTCCTGCGGTCGGACGATGGTGAGTACGACGTAGAAGAGGATCAGTGGGAACATGATTCGTCGGTCGTGGCCAGATGAGCGGGTGTCGGGTAGCCGATAAGGCCGGGCAAGGTGAGCAACGCGGCGAACCACGCCTTGCCGTAGTAGCGCTCCACCGCGATGCGATTGAGCGAGTAACGATTGGCCGCCGGCTGCAGGTTGGTGCCGCTGATATAGCTGCAGGCCAGGTCGAAACCCGCGTCGCGGGTCACTTCGATCACCTGCTGGTCAAACGCCCGGTTGCTGCCCACCGGGTAGGACATCAGCAAAGACATCGGCCCCAGTTCGCGCAGCAGCGCGTTGCGCGAGTCGAACACTTCGCGTTCGAGCTCCTCGCGCGGCAGCTTGGAGAGCATCCAGTGATTGACGCCATGCGAGCCGATTTCCAGACCTGCCGCGCGCATTTCACGCAGCTGGTCCCAGTTCATCGGGCGGCAGTCGGCGGGATAGGCATGGTCGGACGGCATCTGCCACTCGCGTTCGAGGCGACGGATCATGGCCGCCTGTTCGATCGCGCTGATCTCTTTCATATGGTCGAGCACGTTGCCGGCGAGTTCGCGGCGTTCGGCGCGCGTCGCCGGCATGGGTACGTCCATGCCCAGTTCCGGCAAGGTCAGCCGATCTGTCTTCGCCAACAGGATCATGTGGACGAGCCAGTCATAGGCGTACGGCCGGCCGCTGTCGATGTGGCCGGTCGAAATGAAGAAAGTCGCGGGGACGCCCAATTCCTTGAGGATGGGGTAGACGATGCGGTAGTTGTCGTCGTAGCCGTCGTCGAAGGTGATCACCACGGCGTCCGGCGGCAGCGCATCACCGGCCTGGATCGCGGCGGCCACATCGGTTAGGCGCATGGGCCGATAGCGTTCCTTGACCAGCTGCATCTGCTCGCGGAATTCCTCCGGCGTGGTGCTGATCAGCTCCATGTCGAACTCGTACTGATCCGGATCGGGCACCGGCATCACGCGGTGATAGGCGAGGATGCGCAGGTCCTTCTGCCACAAGGCGCGCATCTTTTGCAGCGGACTCAGCAGGCCGGTGTTGTAGCAGAGCTCACCGAGGCGTTCGCGGATGCCGACGGTGCGCGCTTCGTTCGAAGTTGGGCTCACCATAAATGTTCCCCCCGGCTCCGCGCGTAGGCGATGGAGGCCTGCGCGGCGTATAGATTGAGATAGAAGAAGGCGACCACCAGTTGCACGGGCAGCCAGCGTCCGGCATGCGGACGGGCCCGCTCAATCGGCACCAGGCCCATACACAACAGCAGAACCACCAGCAGAGCGCCATACGCCATGTGGTGACGTGCGAGATAGGCCGTCGAAAGCAGGAGCGAGAGGAGCAGCCACGGCGCCAGCAGGCGCAGCAGCTTGTGGCTCACGAACTGGAACCACAGCGGATTGCGTGCCGGTGAAAGCAGCCATGGCGCCACGTCGGCGAGCTGGAAGCAGCCCACCATGGCGCGCATCCGGCGCGGCTGCTCGTCCAGCGGCAGTTGAGCGGTTTCGCCCCAGACCACGGCACGCGGTTCGAACACCACCCGGCGGCCGGAGGCGGCGACATCCATCGGTATCAGCACGTCGTCCAGCAGGGTGTCCGGCGGCAGCGGCTTGAACAGCTCGCTGCGCACGGCATACAGCGCCGCGCATACGCCGATGGACGATCCGCAACGGCTTTCCGCGTGGCGGATGAACTTCTCGTAGTGCCAATAGGCGCTCACCCCTCGCGCAAAGGTGCTACTGACGTTTTCCAGCTCCAGGCTGCCGCTGACCGCGCCCACGCGCGGATCGCCGAGATTGCTCACCAGTTCGCGCAGGGCGAGCGGCGACAGCTTGTGCTGCACGTCGGTCATCAGCAGCACTTCGCCGCGTGCCGTGGACACGGCATCGTTGAGACATAGGGCCTTGCCCCGCGACACGGGGAATTCCAGGACTCGCACGCGGGCATCATGGGCATGGCGCACGAGCGCGGCGGTGCGGTCCTTGCAGCCGTCGCAGGCCACGATGATTTCGATGTATTCCGGCGGATAGTCGAGCGCGCGCAGGTTCTTCAGCTTGGCCCGGATATGCCGCACGCCGTCGCGCACCACGATCACGATGGATACCGTGGGCAGGATGGGTTGCTTGCGCACGGGGCGTTGGGCCAGCTTGCCCCACAGCCACATGATCAGCGGGTAGCCGGCGAAGATGTAGAGCAGCAGCCAGAAACTGGCTGTACAGATGAAGATTGCGATCGTCGTCACCTCGGTTCCCCTGTCACCGATATGCTGCTGTCACCGCCGCCCGAACAATTGCCGCAGGCGTCCGCCCAGCGACGCCGCCTTGCCCGGTTCCGTGAGATCGCCTTCAGGCAACGCAGCCGCCAACGTGGCAAGCGGACTGGTGGCCACGTCCAGTAGATTGAGTTTCACGCCGGTTTCCTTGCGCACCTGCGTGACCATTTCGATGGCCAGCAGCGAGTGGCCGCCGATATCGAAGAAGTTGTCGCTGGCACGCACGTCGTCGGCGCCGACCAGGCGGCACCAAAGCTCGCCAAGGTAGCGCTCGCGCGGATCGTCGCTGGCACTGACACCGGGCTCGGCGTCCACTGGCGAGGCGTTGTGCAGCAGTGGCGGCGGCAGTGCCTTGCGATCGGTTTTGCCATTGGGTGTGCGTGGCAGTGCCGACAGGCGCACCAGGTGCTGCGGCTGCATGTAGCTGGGCAGGCGTGCAGCCAGTTGGGCTCGCAACTTGGGCCACAGCTGCTCCTCGTCCTCGTTGCACACGGCATAGAGCACGAGGCGCTCATCGTTCGGCGCGATGTCGCGCACGACCACCACGCAGTCAAGTACGCCCGGCTCGGTGCGAGCCACGGCTTCGATTTCGCCGGGCTCGATGCGGTAGCCGCGCAGTTTTACCTGGAAGTCGATGCGGCCCAGATGTTCCAGCGTGCCGTTGGCGAGCCAGCGTGCGCGGTCGCCCGTGCGATAAAAGCGGGCGCCGGGGGCGTAGGGATCGGCCGGGAAACGTTCGGCGGTCAACTCATCGCGATGCAGGTAACCCAGCGCAACGCCATCGCCACCGATGCACAGCTCGCCCGGCACGCCGATCGGGCAATGCTGGCCATGCTCGTCCAGGATATGAATGGTGGTGTTGGCAATCGGTGTGCCAATCGAAATGCCGCGCTCGGGGTGTTCCACGCGCCAGCAGGTGGACCACACCGTGGTTTCGGTGGGGCCGTACATGTTCCACAGTTCACAGCCGCGCGTGAGCAAGGACTCGGCCAGATCGGCCGAGAGCGGCTCGCCGCCGCACAGCGCATGGAAGCCATGCGGCGGCTGCCAGGGCGTTTGCAGCAACAGGCGCCAGGTCACCGGGGTGGCCTGCATCATGGTGGCGGCGTGGGTGCGCAGCAGCTGTTCGAGCGCGTCGCCGTCGGTGGCTTCCTCGCGTGTGGCCAGCAGGATTTCGGCGCCCACGCTCAGTGGACCAAACAGTTCCAGCACGGCGATATCGAACGACAGCGTGGTCACGGCGAGCAAACGGTCGTCCGCGCACAGGCCCGGGCGTTGCGTCATCCCAGCCAGGAAATTCACCACCGCGCGGTGCGCAATCGCCACGCCCTTGGGACGTCCGGTGGAGCCGGAGGTGTAGATCACATAGGCGACGGAGCAGCCATTGTGCGCGGGATCGGCGGGCAGGCGTGTGGTGGGCAGCGCATCGAGTTCGTCGGCCGCCTCGTCGAGCAGCAGGCGAGAGGTGCCTTCGCTGTCGATGCGGCTGGTCATCGCCGTTTCGGTCACCAGCACGCTGAGATTCGCATCCTGCGCCATGTACGAGAGGCGATCGGCCGGGAACTCCGGGTCCAGCGGCACATAGCCTGCACCGGTCTTGAGCACGGCAAGCACGGTGGCGAGCATGTCGATGCCACGGGTGAGCGACACACCCACCAGGGCGCCGTGGCGCGCGCCGCGCGCGCGCAGGGCGTGCGCGATGCGGTTGGCGCGTTGATCGAGCTGACGGTAGCTGAGCAACTCACCGTCGCAACGGATGGCGTTACGCTCCGGGGCGAGATCGCATTGCTGCTCAAACAAGCTGTGCAGCGCGACATCGGGAACGTCCAGCCGGGTCTGGTTCCACTCGGCCAGCAAGGCGCCTTCATGCGATGGCAGCAGGTCGAGGCGTGCCACGGTGCGCGCCGGATCGGCCAGCGCGGAAGCCAGCAGCGTCTCGTAGCAGTCGCGGAAACGTGCTGCCGTGCGCGCATCGAAAATATCGCTGTTATAGGTGATGCCGCCGAGCAGGCCGTGTTCCTGCTCGAGGAACCACAGGCCGATATCGTCGGCGGCGCCGCGCTGGAACACCGGCAGGTGCTCATGGGCCAGCTCGCCCCACGACACGATGCGACGGCGCGCGTCCTGGAAAGAGAACATCGCCTGCGAGATCGGCGGGCGGCTTTCGTCGCGTGCCAGACCCAGCGAGAACACCAGCTGCTCGAATGGCACATCCGGATGCGCAAACGCATCCAGCACCACCTGGCGCACCTGGCGCAGCACGTCGCGGAACGGCGCTTGGGGATCCACTTTCACCCGCAGCGGCAGCGCGTTGACGAACAGTCCCATGATGCCTTCAGTCTCTACCCGATCACGGCCGCGGACCGGCGTGCCGACGATCAGGTCGCGCTGTCCGCCAAGGCGATGGAGCAGCACGTAGTAGGTGGCCAGCAGCACCATGAAGGGCGTGGCTTCCTCGCGTTGGGCAAGCGTGTGTACGGCGGCCACGCGTTCGGCAGGAATGCGCACCCATTCGGTGGCGCCGGCGCCGGACATGCGCGCCGGGCGCGGGCGGTCGGCGGGAAGTTCCAGCGGTTCCAGTGCGCCGTCCAGCGTCTTCAGCCAGTGCGCGAGTTGCTGTTGCACGTTGTCGCTGCGCATCCAGTCGCGGTGCCAGGCGGCGAAATCGCTGTACTCGACGGCCAGCGCAGGCAGGCCTTGGCTCTCGCCAGCACAGCGGGACACATAGGCGCGCGAGAGGTCTTCGTACAGCAGATCGAACGACCAGCCGTCCCACACGATGTGATGGGCCATGAAATAGAACACGTGGTCGTGTTCATCGATACGGAACAAGCGCGCGCGATACAGTGGCGGCCGGGTGAGATCGAAGGGTACGGCGATGTCCTGCTCCAGCGCCTGGCGAATGGCGTCCAGACGCGCATCGGCGGGCAGGTGGGTCAGATCCTCCAGCGGCAGCTCCGGCAGCAGCCCGGCGTGAATACGCTGGACGCCACCGTTCTCGCCGGCTTCAATGGAGGTGCGCAGCGCCGGCTGGCGCTGCACCACGTCGCGCAGCGCCTGGCGGAAGGCATCCACGTTCATCGGCCCGCGCAGACGATGCGCCGAAGGTGTGTTGTAGACCACGCGCCCGGGATGCAGTTGTTCGAGATACCACAGGCGCTGCTGCATGGACGACAGCGGCGCGACCTGACGATCGGCAAGGCGCGGGATATCCACGGCAGCCGCAGCGCTGGCAGGCGCGCGATGGCTATCGATGGTGTCGGCCAGGCCCTCGATGGTCGGCGCATCGAAGAGCGTGCGGAAAGAGAGCGCGATGCCAAACTCGCGATTGAGCCTCGCGGTCAATTGAGCCGCGAGCAGCGAATGGCCGCCCAGCGCAAAGAAATTGTCGCGCACATCCAGCTCGGGCAGCGCAAGCACCGCTTCCATGGCGCAGGCGACGCGACGCTCAGTTTCGGTTTGTGGCGCACGACGGTCCCGGCGCGCTTCGGCGACCGCCTGCGCGGGCGCGGGCAATGACTTGCGATCGATCTTGCCATTGGGCAGCAGCGGTATCGGGCTCATCGCCACGAAGTGCTGCGGGATCATGTAGTCGGGCAGGCGCTGGCGCAGGGGAGGGCATAGATCCACCGTCTCAAGATCCACGCCTTCTGCAGGCACCACATAGGCCACCAGGCGCACATCGCCGGGGCGATCCTCGCGCGCCATCACCACCGCGCGTGCGACTTCAGGCAAATCAGTGAGTGCGGTTTCGATTTCGCCCAGTTCGATGCGGTAGCCGCGGATTTTCACCTGGAAGTCGAGGCGTCCCAAGTGTTCCAGCTCGCCCTTGGCCAGCCAGCGGCCACGGTCGCCGGTGCGATACATGTTCGCCTGTGCGTCGCCGGTGAAGGGATCGGGGATGAAGCGTTCGCTGTTGAGCTCGGGACGGTTGAGATAGCCCAAAGTGACGCCGTCGCCGCCGATATAGATTTCACCGGGTATGCCCAGCGGGCAGGGCGCGCCCAGTTCGTCGAGCACGTGCACCGTGGTGTTGGCGATCGGACGGCCGATGGTGATGCCCGAACGCGGATGTTGCGCGCACCACAACGTGGACCACACCGTTGTTTCGGTGGGGCCATAGGCATTCCACAGCTCGCCGCAACGGGCCAGCAGGGCTTCGGCCAGATCCAGCGGCAGCGGTTCGCCGCCGGCGATCGCCTTGAAGCCGGCGTGGCCTTCCCAGCCCGATTCCAGCAGCACGCGCCAGCCCGCGGGCGTGGCCTGCATCATGGTGGCGCCGCTGCGTTCCACCAGCTGGCGCAACGCGGAGCCGTCGCGCACATCGTCGTGTCCAGCCAGAACCACCGCTGCGCCCACGCTGAGCGGGAGCATCAGTTCGAGGAAGGCGATATCAAAGGACAGCGTGGTGACCGCAACCAGCCGGTCGTTCTCATGGATGCCCGGCTCGCGCTGCATGCTGCTGATGAAGTTGGCCGTGGCGCGATGAGGTACGCGCACGCCCTTGGGCTTGCCGGTGGAACCGGAGGTGTAGATCACATAGGCGACGGATTCGCTCGTGGCCGAGCGCTCGTCGCGCACCAGGCGCTCGGCGCTCATGGCATCGATAAGCGCGGCGTCGCGTTGCAGCGACAGCACGTTGGCCGCTGGGAAGTCGAAGATGGCGGAAGCTTCGTCGTCGACGACCAGGGCAGCCAACGCGGCGTCCTGAGCCATGAAGGCGAGGCGTTCGGCAGGGAAGCCCGGGTCCAGCGGTACATAACCCGCGCCCGATTTCAGCACGCCCAGCAGTGCAGCGATCATGTCGCTGCTGCGCGCCACCGACAGGCCGACCAGCTGGCCCTGGCCCACGCCGCGCTCGCGCAGGACGCGCGCAATGCGGTTGGCTCGAGCGTCCAGCTGCGCATAGCTCAGTGAGGTGTCGCCGGCGATGGCAACGCGTGCCGGGGCACGATCCACCTGCTTCTCGAAGTATTGGTGCGCGAGCTGCTCGGCGGGATAGGCCGAGCGCATCGGTTGCAAAGCCATCAGCGCGGCTTGAGCCGACGGCGACACCAGGCCCAATGCATTGCCGGCGGCGTCTGGTGTGCCGATGGCCTGGCGCAGCAGCGTGGCATAGGCATCCAGCCACGACTGGATCGTGGCCGGTTCGAAAAGATCCCGGTTGTACTGGCATTCCAGGCGTATGCCGGCGGGCAGTTGCACGGCATTGACGAAGAGCTCGAAGTTCTCGAAGACGCGCGGATTGCCCGCAAATTCGAACGACAGCCCCGGGAAGCTCACGGTGCGCTCGTCGAGCGCCTGATCCAGATTGAACAACACGCTGGCCAGCGGCAGCCGGCCCGGGTCGCGCGGCAGAGCCAGTCGTGCGAGCAGGCTGCCTAGCGTGTACTGCTGATGGTCAAACGCGTCGAGCAGATCGCCGCGCACCTGCTTGAGGCTATCGGCGAACGGTGCGGAGGTATCCATCATCACGCGCAACGGCAGCACGTTCACGCAGTGGCCCACCAGCTGATGCTGACCACCGGCCGCCTGGCCGGCGGAAGGAATGCCGATGACTACGTCGTCCTGCCCACTGAGGCGCTGCAGCAACAGACCGAACGCCGCGAGCAATGTGGCGTACAGACTGGCGCCACGTTGTGCACCCATGCGCTTGACGTCGGCCACCAGCGAGGCGTCCAACAGCAGGTCTTCGCGCAGCGAATGGAAACTGCGCTGGCGCGGACGCGGATGATCGGTCGGCAAGTCCAGTGAGGGCGTTGCGTTGGCGAAGCGGGAGATCCAGTACGCCTCGGCAGCTTTGCCTTCCGCGCTCTGCGTGTGTTCGGCTTCGGCCAACGCATAGTCGGTAAACGGATCAGCTGGCTCCAGCTCCTGTCCCATGCCCACTTGCTGCGCATACAGCGCGGCAAGATCGCGCACGATCACGCCGAACGACCAGCCATCGCAGACGATGTGGTGCGCGGTGAACACCAGCAGGTGTTCCTGCGAGGAGAGTTCCAGCAGCTCGGCGCGTACCAGCGGGCCGTTGTCCAGGTCGAACGGTTCGCTGACCACGCGGATCAGTGTGGCATCGATCTCGGCCTGCTGTTCGTCCGGCCCCAGCCACGACAGTTCGCGCAGCGGGCAGGGTAGATCCTGTTGCGCGGCGATGCATAATTCGCTGCCGTCATTGGCAAAGGTGGCGCGCAGTGCCTCATGGCGTTCCACCAATTGCTGCAAGGCGGTCTGCAACGCCTCGACGTTGAGATCGCCGTGCAACCGCAAGGACACCGACTCGTTATAGGCCAGCGAAGCTTCCGGCTCCAGCGTGGAAGCAAGCCACACCTCGCGCTGCGGCGCGGTAGCCGGCGCAACTCGCGCCAGCGTGGCACCCGCAAACGGATCGTAGTCAACCGCGATCGCGTCGGCATCGGGCAGTTGGGCAGGCTCGTTCGGGTTCATGCATTGACCCTCATGAACTTGCCCGGCACGTCGGGATTGGGCACGAACCACGCGGGGTTGCCGTCCTGATCCTTGCCCAGCCGCGCGCCGACCACCGGTGGGCGATTGGCGTCGATGGCCAGCGCTTCCACGCGCTTGTTGCGCGGCAGGAATTCCGCTTCCTGCATTTCCAGCACCGATTCCTTGTACGCCTTGGCGATGGCCTGGAAATCGTGTTCGGTGTGCGCGGTGGTGAAGAAGCAGGGGAAGTTGTCCAGCATGTGGATGCCGCGACTGCGGATCATGGCGAACAGCAGGTCCTGCAGCGGATGGTCTTCGGTGAAGTTGGTCTTCCACACCGAGGCGAAGTGCACCAGTTGCAGCGGCGCACCGACGCTGGCGCAGAACGCATTGAGCTCGTCCATCAGCAGGCTGGTGCGCGCGTTGAGGCGCTCCTGCAGCGCTGCGCCGTTCTGCTTGAGATGGTTGAGCACGGCATGCGCGGCAGCCAACGCCAGCGGATGGCGCACGAAGGTGCCGGCGAAATAGGTGACGCCCACGGTGGGAATGGAGGCATCGCCGTACTGCCAGCCGCCACCGTCCAGCGCATCCATGTAGCGACGCTTGCCTGCGATCACGCCGATCGGGAAGCCGCCGCCGACCACCTTGCCGTAAGAGGCCAGGTCCGCATCGATGCCCAGCACGTGCTGCGCGCCGCGCGGATGCGAGCGGAAACCGGTGACCACTTCGTCGAAGATCAGCAAGGCGCCGGCATCGGCAGTGATCGCACGCAGCTCCTTGAGGAAGTCGCGCGGCTGGAAATCCGGACGACGGCTCTGCACCGGCTCCACCAGTACGGCGGCGATGCTCGACGCGCGCTCGCGGATGATCTGCAAGGTTTCCGGCGTGCCGTATTCCAGCACCAGCACGTTTTCGGAGGTGTTGCGCAGGATGCCCGGCGCGGCCGGCACGGAGCGCAGCTTCTTGCTGCCGCGCACGATCACTTCATCGAAGATGCCGTGGTACGAGCCGGTGAAGATCACCAGCGTGTCGCGACCGGTCACGGTGCGGGCGATGCGGATCGTGCCCATCACGGCTTCCGAGCCGGTATTGCACAGCGCGGCGCGATCGAATCCGGTCAGCTCGCATACCTGCTCGGCCACTTCGCCGGCCAGTGGATGCTGCGGGCCGATCTCGTAGCCAGCATCGAGCTGGCGACGCACGGCATCGAGCACGAAATCCGGCTGCCAGCCGAACAGGTTCATGCCGAAGCCGTTGAGTGCATCGATGTATTCGTTGCCGTCCAGGTCCCACACCTTGGAACCCTTCGAGCGGTTCACCACGATCTGGTAGATCATTTCCTTGAGCAGCGGACGGAAGCCGTTCACCACGCGCGGATCGGCCAGGTGATCGCGGTGACGCTGGGTGTATTCCTTCGAGGCGCGCGTGCGATCGATATAGCGGCGCATGAAGGCTTCGAGGCGGGCGCGCTGGCGGTCGCTCAGATCCGTTTGATTGGAGTGGATGCGCGCAATCGCGCCGAAGGCCTTCTTCACATCGTAGGTGGTGTGGGCGAGCGCGGCCTCCTCGTCCTGCGCCGGCGCCTGGGCCTGCGCGGCCTGCGCCGTGGCTGCCACGGGAGCGCTCTGCACGGGCGCCGCAGCAACGGCGTGCACGGGTGCGGCAGCCGCCGGCACAGCTGCGATGCTTGCACCGGCGAGCAGCGCCAGTTGCTGCTGCATGATCTGCATCTGTTGCTGGATCAGGTCCTGCACGATATTGCCGGTGGCGGCAACCTGCATGACCGGCGCGACGATGGCGGCGGGAGCCACGGTCGCGCCGGCTGCAGCGGGAAGGGCGGGTGTGGCCGGAGCGGAGGCATCCGGCGGCAGCATCTGGTCGATATGCATGGCGAGGCGCTCGAAGGAGGAAAACGACTCCATCAATTCGCGGAAGGTGATCTTCAACGCGAAGGTCTTCTGCAGCTGCAGCGCGACCTGGGTCAGCGAGAGCGAATCCAGGCCCAGTTCCACGAAACCCGCACTGGGATCGACGCCTTCCAGCTCGCTGCCGGAGACATCCTCGAACAGCTCGGTGAGCTGTCCGAGCAGGCGGGTGTGACGGGCCGAGCCGGCGTTGGCGCCGGAAACGTTGACATCCATGGTGAGCTCCACAACGGGTGCAGGCGTAGGGGCAAACAACGAAACGACGTTGTCGGGGATAGCGGGCGGGGCGACGGCAGCCGCAGCTGCGGCCTCGACCCAGTAGCGTTTGCGTTCGAATGGATAGGTCGGCAGCAGCACGCGGCGACGATTCGTCCGTCGATCCAGCGAGCACACCGCAACGGGCAGACCGGCGCACCACAGCTCGCCCATGGCGGCCACCCAGGCCGCGCGCTCCACCGATTCGCTGTCGGCGAGGCTGGATACGATCTGATGCTTGCGGCTCGGCGCGTGCTGGCGTGCCAGCGTGCTCAATGCGTTGCGCGGGCCCGCTTCGATGAAGACACGCGGCTGGTCGCCCAGCTGACTCAGCAGTGCAGGCGAGAAGCGCACGGTGCCGCGTAGATGGCTGGTCCAATAATCCGGCGACATCGCCTCGGCGGCGCTGAGCGGCTCGCCGGTCAAGGTCGATATGATGGAGATCGAAGGTGCGGCCAAGGCGATGCGCTCCACTTCAGTGCGGAATGGTTCGAGCACCGGATCCATCATGGCGGAGTGGAAGGCATGCGAGGTTTGCAGCACGCGGCAGGCCACGCCGTCGGCTTCCAGCTGCAGGCGGAACGCATCGACTTGCGCGGCATCGCCGCTGACGACGCTGGCGTTGGGACTGTTTTCTGCCGCCAGTTGCAGTGCATCAGGCAGACGGGTGCGCAGCGCATCGGCACCGAGGCGCACCGACAGCATCGCGCCCGACGGCATGGCCTGCATCAGGCGGCCGCGGCGAGCGATCAGGCGTGCGCCATCGGCCAGGCTCATCACGCCGGCGATCACTGCGGCGACAAACTCGCCTACGCTGTGGCCGATCATCGCCGCCGGCACGATATCCATCGACAGCCAAAGCTTGGCCAGCGCGTATTCGATCGCGAAGGTAGCCGGTTGCGTCAGCGAGGTTTCACGCAGGGCGGCCGCATCGCTATCGAACATCCGCTCACGCAGATCGAAGCCGAGTTCGCCGCGCAGCGCTTCCGCACAATCATCGATGGCGGCACGGAAAGTGGGTTCGCTCTCGTACAGCGCCTTGCCCATGCCGGCGTACTGCGAGCCCTGGCCCGGAAACAGGAACACGACTTCCGGCGCGGGCTTGGCCGATTCACGTACGTTGGATGCGGACAGCTCGCGCAGACGTGCGGCAGCCTCTTCGGCGTTGCTGGCAACCACACAAGCGCGGTGGGCAAATGCCTTGCGACCGTGCAGCAAGGTGCTGCTGACGTCGCCGAGGTTGATATCCGGGTTCGCGGCCAGATGTCCGGCCAACTTGGCGGCAGCGGCAGTGACGGCAGCTTGCGTGCGACCGGAAAGGAACAACAGCTGCGGACCCTCGGCCGCATCCGATGGAGTCATCGCCGGCGCCTGCTCCAGGATCACATGGGCATTGGTGCCGCCCACGCCAAACGAACTGACGCCGGCGCGCAGGGGCTGCTCGCCGGTCGGCCACGCGCGCAGCGCATCGTTGACGACAAAGGGCGAGTTGGCAAAGTCGATCTTCGGATTGGTCGCCTGCACATGCAGCGACGGAGGCAGCACGCGGTCGCGCAGCGATAGCGCGGTCTTGATCACGCCGGTGGCGCCGGCGGCAATCACGGTGTGGCCGATATTGCTCTTGACCGAACCAATGGCGCAGTAGCCGCAGTCGTCGGTGTGCTGGCGATACGCCGTGGTAAGGCCTTCGATCTCGATCGGATCGCCCAGCGGCGTCGCGGTACCGTGGGCCTCGACATAGGAAATGCTGCGCGCATCGACGTCGGCATCGGCCAGCGCCATGGCGATCACGGCGGCCTGGCCTTCGCTGCTGGGCGCGGTAAAGCTCGCCTTGCCGCCGCCATCGTTATTGACGCCCATGCCGCGGATCAGCGCGAGTACCTGGTCGCCATCGCGCTGTGCGTCCGACCAGCGCTTGAGCAGCACCACGGCGGCGCCATCGCTGAACACCGTACCCTGCGCGTCGGCGTCGAAGGTGCGCGTGTGCCCATCCGGCGACAGCATCGAGCCTTCCTGGGCGACATAGCCGCTGCGAGGCGGGCAGGTGACCGACACGCCGCCGGCAATCGCCATCTCGCACTGTCCGGCGCGCAGGGCCGCTACCGCCTGGCAGATCGCGACCAGCGAGGTGGAGCAGGCGGTGCTGACGTTGACCGCAGGACCGGTAAGGTTGAGCTTGTGCGCCACGCGGGTGGCGAAGAAATCCTTCTCGTTGGCCAGCGATACCAGGAATGCGCCCAGCTTCTCGATCAGGTCCGGGCGATGCGTCAGGTGATGCTGGAAATACGTGGCGTGGTACATGCCGCCAAACACGCCCACCGGCGCGTCGTGGCGATCGGGCGTGTAGCCGCCGCGCTCCAGGCACTCCCAGCACAGCTCGAGGAAGATGCGTTGCTGCGGGTCCATCAATTCGGCTTCGCGCGGCGAGATGCCGAAGAACGCGGCGTCAAAGTCCTCGACGCCGTCGATGATGCCGCGCGCCGCGACGTAGGCCGGGTCGTTGCGCATCTCGGCAGGAATGGATGCGTCCAGTTCCTCGCGGCTGAAGTGCGTGATCGATTCGCGCCCCGCACAAAGATTGGCCCAGAACGCTTCCACATCGGCTGCACCGGGAAACCGACCCGCTGCCGCGATGATGGCCACCGGTTCACCGGCATCGCCCTGGCGGCCGCGTGACAGGCGCGAAGCGAGCGCCGACTTGTTCGCGCGCCCATCGATCAGCGATGCCAATGCGGCGGGCGTGGGATCGGCGAAGAAGGCAGGGATAGTCGGCGCCTTGGAAACGGTGGCGTGCACGCGTTCCATCAGGCGAACGGCCAGCAACGAATTGCCGCCGAGGTCGAAGAAATGGTCCAGCCGGCCGACCTGGTCGATCTCCAGTACCTCGGAAAACAGCGCGCAAAGCTGCTGCTCCCGCTCACCCAGCGGCGGCGTGTAACGGTCGGCCAGCTCAGGACGGCCACGTCCGGGCGCGGGCAGGGCGCGGCGATCGAGCTTGCCATTGGTAGTGACCGGCAGCGTGTCCATGCGCACATAGGCCACGGGCACCATGTAGTCAGGCAGCGTTTGCGCAAGCTGCGCCCGCAGCGCACGCGCGGTCACGGCGGCATCCTCGGCCACGAAATATGCGACGAGCCGCTTCTGGCCCGGTTGGTCCTCGCGCGCGAGCACGGCGCTGGCGCGCACGCCGGGCAGGTTCTGCAGCGCGGCTTCGATCTCGCCGATCTCGATGCGGTAGCCGCGGATCTTCACCTGGCCGTCGATGCGCCCGATGAAATCGATGACGCCTTCGGGCAGCCAGCGCACCAGATCGCCCGTGCGATACAGGCGGTGGTCGCCACCCGCGAACGGATCGGCAACAAAGCGCGCCGCGGTCAGTTCCTCGCGCGCCATATAGCCGCGTGCAACTCCTTCGCCACCGATGTAGAGCTCGCCGATCACGCCCGGCGGTACCGGCTCGCCACGCGCATTGACCACGTACAAGGTGGTGTCGGCGATGGGGCGGCCGATGGGAATGGCGCGCAGCGAGGCATCCAGCGGATTGGGAAGCCGGAACGTGGTGGCAAACGTGGTGCATTCGGTGGGGCCGTAGCCGTTGATCAGCATGGTGCCCGGCAACAGCGACTGCGCCTTGCGCATATGCGCGACGGAGAGCGCTTCGCCACCGGTGAGCAGCTGCTCGAGTCCGCGCAGGTGACTGCCGTCCTCGTCGATGATGGCGTTGAACAGCGCCGCAGTCAGCCAGGCGATGCGGGCTTGATGATTGCGAATGGTGGCAGCCAGGCCGGCGCCACTGGGCACGCGCTCGCCATGCACGATGCACGTGCCGGCATGGAGCAGCGCACCCCAGATCTCGAACGTGGCGGCATCGAAGCCCAACGGCGCCGCATGCAACACGCGGGGACTTTCACCGAAGTCCACATAGCGTACGTCGCGCACCAGGCGGATGATCGAGCGATGACGGATCTCCACACCCTTGGGCGTGCCGGTCGAGCCGGAGGTGTACATCACATAGGCGAGCGCATTGCCGTCGATGGCGGGCAAGGCCACATCGTCGCCGGATTGCATCAGGGCCGCGATATCCAGCACGGTCGCGGCCATGCCGTCCGGCACGTCGATGCCATCGGCGACGATGACGGCCGCGGCTTGCGCGTCCTGCAACACAAACGTCAGGCGCTCCGCAGGATAGGTGCGGTCGAGTGGCAGATAGGCGGCGCCAGCCTTGAGGATGCCAAGGATCGCCACGATCGCGGCCGGTGAACGGTCCAGCAGCAGGCCGACCACGGCTCCCCGTGTGACACCCGCATGGATGAGGCCGGCCGCAACGCGATGGCTGGACGCGTGCAATTGCGCATAGCTCAGCGCGCCCAGCGGACCATCCAGTGCGATCGAGTTCGGATGGGCAAGGGCGACATCGGCAAACAGCCCGTGCACGGTGTCTTCCGTCCGGCGCGGCATGGCCGTGTCGTTCCAGCCGGCAAGCACGCGCTCGAAGGTTTCCTGGTCGAGCGCGTGAATGGATTGGAGCGCATCCTCGTGGGCCAGCGCATGCAGCAGTTGCGACAGCGCGTGAGCAAGCGTGAGCAGCATCGACTCGTCGAATACGGCTGTGTCGTAGTCCAGTTCGATATGGTCGCCGCCGGGCGACAGACTCCAGCGCAGCGGCAACGACGTGCGTGCGGGAGCGTCGTCGCTCCATGCGCCAATGGCGCTGGCCGCGGCGTCCTCAGCCGCTGCGGGCGTGGCATGCGTGAGCAGCCACGCATCCACCGTGCCCTCACTGGGCACCTTGTGGAAGATATTGCCTTGCGCCGTGCCCAGCACGATTTCCGCCTGTCCCGTGAAGCGCGACTCCAGCAAGGCCAGTGCAGCGCGCCGCAGCAGCGCGGGTGCGGCGCCCAGGCGCGCTGCCCGTGCATCGAGGCTGTGCAGTACATCGGCGTCGATCGCCATGCTCAGCCGCTGCACCGAACCCGTGACCGGGACCGGCGTCTGGCGCACCAGTACGTCGAGCAGCGACAGTTCGCTGCTGGCCGACGAGGTTGCTGCGATGTTGTGCTGATTCATGGGCGTTCACCTGCGCGCGCTTGTGGCGCGATCGATCAACCGGCGATGGCGTAGTCCGCGCCGTCCGTATAAGGCTGCTTGCCGAGCGAGCGCCGCAGCCATTCGCGTGTATCGATGGCCGAGCGGAAACCCGCGTGCAACAGGAAGTCGAGCGCTGCGTTCTGCCCCACGGCCGGCGGAGCGATGCCCCAGCCGCGCAGGCGTTCGTGCGCCGCATGCAGCAGGCTGTCGCGGCGGGTGGCGTGGGTGTAGTAGGTGAAGCTGATGGTGACCGATGCGTTGTCGCCGTTCTCCACCATATGCGGGCTGGTCGAGGGCATGTACGCGCCCTGGCCAGGCTCCAGATGAAAGACCGTGGCGCGCTCGCGCAGGCTGTCGTCCCAGTGCAGGCGGTCGCGCTCGTGGCAGGCGTGGAAGCGATCCCGGGCTTCCTCGCTGGCGGCGACCGTGTCGCGGTGATCCCACACGTAGAGCGTCTTGCGTCCGCTCACCTGCAGGATGAAATTGTGTTCCTTGTCGAAATGGAACGGCGTCACCGTGTTCGGCGAGGTGATGAAGATCCAGCCGCCGCGATAGCACATGCCGGGATCGAGGCGATCCACGCCGGGCTTCACATCGTCGAGCACTTCGTCGACCAGCGAGCGATAGGTATCGTCCGTCTGCACATTGAGCAGCGACATCCAGGCCTTGGCCTGCTCGATCTGTTGCAGCGTGCTGGCGGCCGTCATGCGATTGGGATGGAGCTTGGGCGCCGTATTGAACGGCGTGCCAGGGGTGGCGTCGCTGCTATGCGTACGTACGCGGCCGCGCGATTCGAGGCGCTTGCTCAGCTCCACCAGCGAAGGCAACTGCAGCAGCGGGTGGTCCATCAGGCGATGGCGTATCGGCTGGATACGCCACGGATCAAAACCATCCCAGTCCACCTCAATCAGCCGGTCGGCATCGGCGCTCATGTTGTTTTCCCCTGAACAAGCGTGGTTCGCGTGACTGCGAGGTCTCAACCCATCCGGTGGTCGACGGTCGCTTTATGCAGCGAGGATCGAAAGCCGATCCGTTCACGTCGTGATGGCAATCCCCCGGAGCCTTGTTCCGTTGCCTTGTCATGCAACCGCGCTGATACATCGGAACAGGGCTAGTCTCCGTCGCAGGCGTTTTTGTGTGAATACGCCCTAAGCAGCAGGGCGGACGCAATCAATTACGCCGCACAGCCCCGACGGAATAGGCTGTTAGGGGTAGCCATGCAGCGATGGCGCGAGGTCATCAAAACGCACGGCGATGCTTGCACCGTAAAAGTGATACACGCCTGTTACAGGTGCGATCCGTCGCGGCGGTTTCAGGGTGCCTGGAAGGCGAATAGCCAGAGGATGGCGCCCTGTGCCGGCGAGTCGTTCCAGGTCACCGAATAGGTGCCGGCCTTGTCCACCTGCTTGATCGCCACCGCACATTGCACGCCGCTGTTGGGCGGCAGGTGCAGGTAGCTGTCGATCACCTTGAAGCCGTCGCCGGGGACGGCGCTCATGTTGTAGATGTAGGCCTCGCCCAGCCACACGGCCACCAGCGTGGCAGGCCCGGTGGTGGTGACCGTGCCGCTGGTGAGCGTGGTGTTGGTGGTGTCAGGACCGCCGGTCATGCCTTGCCACGCACGCGTGAGCTTGTTGGCGGCGCGGGCCGTTACGCCGGGCGTGGGGTAATTCTGTGCCACGTCCTGCAGCTTGCCGGCCTGGACGATTTCGATGAACGGAATGGTGATTTCGCCGTTCGGCGAACCGGCCTTGAGCACCTGGACGGTATGGCGCTTGCCGCCATGGGCGCCGATGGCGATAAAGGCGCGCGCATTGAAACGACCGTCGTAGCCGTTGTAGGTGACCGCATCACCCACCCGTTTCCAGGTATTGGCATAGCTGTCGGTGGGTTCGGCGTCGTTGTCCGCGTGGCCGGCCACCAGGACCAGCAGCGAGCTGCCGGCATCCTGTGTGTGTATCGCCGAAGTAACAGCCGGCGAGCTGCCGTCACCTTCGGACTGGTTGAGCATGGTGTGTGCGCCAAGCGCGGGCGGGTGCTGCATGGTCGACACCACATTGTCGAGGGTGGCCCAGGCGGGCAGGGCGACAACCAGCAGCATCGCCAGCAGAGCCGCGCGCGCGGGGCGCGCACGCGCAGATAACAAGGAGAAACCTGCGTGCATGGGTGCATTCTCCTGTCGCATTGGATTGATATTGTGATTCGTGATAGGTCGTGTCAAGCTCGGGGTCACCTGTCGAATGGACGGCCAAACGACGCGACAAGGTGACCGGCGCGAGCCACACGCAGTCCTCGCGCAACGATAGTCAGGCGCCATGGTTGGGGACAGTGGTGACGCACGAGACCGATTTTCTCGACCTGTACCGGCGGCTGGGTTTGAACCCCGGTTGCGGGCTGGACGAGTTGAAGCAGGCGTACCGGCGGCATGTCGGGGCAATGCATCCCGACCGCCACGCCGGGCGCCCTGCCGACGCGCGCATGGCGTCGCGCCTGCAGCGGCTCAATGCGCAGTACGGCGCGGCCATGGATTTTCATCGCCGCTACGGACGCCTGCCCGGCGCCCCGCAAAGCTCGACGTTTACCACCATGCCCGGCAGCCGCGACCTGTCCGGCACGGTGCGCGAGATGCCCGACCCGTTTGCCGCCCGCCGAACCGCGACGGCCGCCGATGCCACGCGGCACAGCGAGCCGGCCGCCGGCGGCCGGCGCTCGCACGCCCGGCTCGCCATGTTGTTGGTGATCGTGGCGCTCGGCACCTTGGGCTGGGCGATGCATGAGGCCTCGTTGTCTACGTCCGATGGCAACGACGACGACACCAGCGTGCAGGCCGGCACCGGCAGCGTGTCGCACGAGGCCGCGGCCGAGGGTGTCGTCCTGCACGTGGGCATGTCCGCCGCCGATGTACGTTCGGTCGAGGGCGAGCCGCTCGCCGTGCATGGCGAGCTGTGGGAATACGGTCCGTCGTGGATCCGCTTCGATCATGACGAAGTGGTGGAATGGCATAGCTCGCCGTTGCACCCCTTGCACACCGAAGCGCACGCCACCTCGCTCACCCGTTGACGCAGGACCGCACGGGTCGCCAGGCGGCTGCCACACGCGATCCGATGGTAGGTCAGATCTCATCGTGTGCCTCCACCACCCGGCGGCCCGTGCGGTCGATGTTGATTCAGCGCGCTCCGCGGCCAAACAGCACCACTTCCACCGTCTGGATAAGAATCAACAGATCCAGCAGCAGGTTGTGATTCTTCACGTAGAACAGGTCGTACTTGAGCTTCTCCGCCGCTTCCTCGACGGTAGCTCCATACGGATAACTGAGCTGTGCCCACCCGGCGAGGCCGGGTTTCAGGCAATGGCGCAGACTGTAGTAGCGGATCTGCGTGGCCAGATCGGCCACGAACTGCGGTCGCTCCGGACGCGGGCCGACGATGCTCATGTCGCCCTTGAATACGTTCCAGAGCTGCGGTAGTTCGTCGATGCGCAGCTTGCGGCTGATGCGGCCGACGCGGGTCACGCGGTCATCGTTCTTCGCGGCCCAGCGTGCAATGCCATCGCGTTCGGCGTCGGTGCGCATGCTGCGGAATTTCAGCAGGAGGAAAGTGCGCCCGTGCGCACCCACACGCTCCTGGCGATAGAGGATGGGCTGGCCCGCCCCGGATTCGATGGTGATGGCCAGCGCCTCCAGCAGCATCAACGGCCAGCACAGCAGCAACAGCAGCGCCGCCGCACCAAGATCGAAGCAACGCTTGCTCAGCTGACGCAGCGGTGTGGCGTTGAAGCCGCCGGAAAACACCAGCCACGACGGATCGAGGATGGTGAGCTGCAGCCGACCGGATTCGCGCTCGAAGAATGAGGTGAGATCGGTGATGGTGATGCCCATCTGGCGGCATTCCAGCAAGTCGTCCATAGGCATATGGCCGCGACGGTCGTCCACGCCCACCACCACTTCGTCGATCTGCTGGCGCAGCACCAGTACATGCAGGGGCAGGTTGGTGCGGATCAGGTGATCTTCGGGCACGGCCACCGTCTCGTCGATGCGCGGCACATAGCCCACCACGCAGAACCCGCGGCGATCGGTGCGGCGACGCATCTGGTTGTGGATCTGCGCCGCGCGATGGCCGGCGCCAAGAATCAGCACGCGGCGCTTGAGTGCCTCCACTTCCACCAGCTGGAGGAACAGCAGGCGGATGCCGAGCACCAGGATGAATCCCAGCAGCAGTGCGATGGCCAGCACGCCGCGGCCGACATAGGCCTGCGGTACCACGTAGTAACCGACGACCAGCAGGATGCCACCCAGCACGAAGGCCACGAACTGGCGCGCGAGCAGGCCGAAGCGCGTCATGCGGATATGCGCCTGGTACTGGCCCAGGGCAATCATGCCGATCACCAGGATGCCGGCGAACACCAGCGAGCGCTCGGGCAGGTGCACGGTGAACTCGGCCAGTTCATCGGCGTTGTGCGCGTAACGGATGTAAGTGGCAAGCGTCAGCGACATGGCCAGCAACATCAGCTCGCAGATGCCGAGCAAGGCTAGCCAACGCATCGATTGCCGGCGCAGAAAACGAAGCATCCGATCCCCCTACGTCCCCGAGTATGGCCACGTCCCGTGGCGCAATGAGGAGGCTATCGCGGCGCGTTCATAGGTGTCGATGCAACTTACGGAAGAGCGAAGGCACAGCCTGTTCGGCTGTCTCAGCGCTGTTACATCCACCCGTCCGCTCACGGCAAAGCGCACAAAACCAGACGAAAACTGCAGTCAGACCTGGTGCAACGAATGGCGTGCAATGTCGTCGGCGAGCGCGAGTGCACCCACCCAGCCAACCGGCATAGCCAAGGGAGAGAGACGGCAGGGCGGCACGTCCGTCATGCCGATGGGCGGCGCGATGCCGACGCCGATGGCGGCGTCGATCGATGACGGTGGCACGCGCAGACCTACTCCAAATGCCTTGAGCAGAGCTTCCTTGCGCGTCCACAGTTCGAGCAGTGCCCGCGTGCGCGCCTCACCGTCCAGTGTGGCGATCGCCGCCGCTTCCGCCGGGGTGCACAGCACGCCGGCGATGTCATGGAGGTTGGTGCGCGGCGGGAATCCTTCGATATCCACCCCGACCGCTGCGCCTTGCGCGATCGCCACCGCCACCATGGTGCCGCTGTGACTGAGGCTGGTCACCAGGCCGGTGCCGGGCAGCAAGGGCTGCCCGTTGGGTGAGCGCGACAGCTCCACCAGCGCGGGATCGATGTTCAGCGTGATGCCTAGCGCCACGCGCCAGTAGGCATGCGCGATGGTGTAGGTGTCCTGGTCCAGCGCGTGGCGAAAGCGCACGGCGCGCGCAGCTTCCGGAGGCGACAGCAGACTGGCTGCCTCGTTGCGCAGCTGCCACCACGGGGCGCTGTCGAACACGATGACGCGTGCCTCGTCCGCACTCGGCGGCGCGAAGCGGCAGGCGCGCAGCGAGGCCGCGACGCGATGCGTGAAGCGCGAAAAGGTGGCCTGGCGAAGCATGGTCGCGTGCATTCCGTTGTCTCTTTCCTTAGAGGATGCCGGCCATCAGCAGTGCTCGCAGCTCGTCCGCAAGCCTGAGGCTGAGGGCCACGATGGTGAAGGTGGGAAAGGCCCAGCCCCCGGTGGGGAAGACCGAGCTTCCCGCGATGTGCAGGTTGTCCATGCCATGCACTTTGCAGTCCCGATTGACTACACCCTTGCCTGGGTCGTCGGACATCCGCGTGCTGCCGATGTGATGCGCCGTCCCATGCACTTCGGGCGTGGTGTGCTGGTCGGCGAGCCAGGGCGCCAGTTCGAAATGGCCGTTGCACAGACGTGCCAGTTCGTTGCCGAACAAGCTGGCCGACGTGCGATAGGTATGGAGGTCCAGCGGCGTAAGTCGCCAATCCACGCAGACTTTGCGCTGTCCCAGGGCGTCGGTCTCCTCGCCCAGCGTGATGCGGCTGTCGCGATTGGGGGCCTGCTCGAAATAGCCGACCAGTTCGACGTGGCTGTTGCGCACCGCCGGACGGTCGGTCAGCTTGTGGACCACCGCCTTGGCGATGTCGCCGATGCCCAGGCCCAGCTTCAAGGCCGTGAGACCGATGTTGTTTGGCGCGGCGACCACTTCCGACGCCGGCGCATTGCGCAGCGCCGAGGACAGCAGGGCCTCCAGTTGCGCGTTTTCGTCCTGCATCGGCTTGCGCTTGATGGAACGCAGCTCCCGCAGGGCGCGGATACCTCGCGGCAGCGGGCCCTCCACACCGAACGGATGCACGCGGCCATTGAGTACGCGTTGAGATCGTTGGTAGTCGGGCGACAGCGCGATCTCCGGAAATGCCATGGGAGCGTTCTTGCCGTGCAGGCGTTCGTAGGGTGCGGTGACGCGGTGCGACTGCTTGGCCGTGAGCGTGCCCAGCGTGCCGCTGGGATGATCCATGAAATAGCGGCCGACCACGTCGCGCTGGTTGCCCAGGCCTTCGGGCACCACCGAGTTGGAAAGCAACAGCAGGCGCGCGTTCTCAATACCGCCGGAGGCGAGCACGTAGTGGCGGGCCCGCACTTTGCTGCGATGCCCCCCTAGCGAACCGATGGCCGCTTCCCGCACACGCGCGCCATCCTGCGACGGCAGGAGCTCCATCAGGTTGGCGTGCAGCAGCACCAGGATGTTCGGCGCGTCGTCGAGCACGTCGCGGTAGGCATCGCCAAACAGGATGCCGCTGCGCGCAAACAGCTGATTGACCAGCTTGTCGTCGTCGAAAGGCAGCACCGGCCGCGCAGTGGGTGCTGTGAATGTGCCCTCGGTAAAGCCGATGTCGCCAAGCTGGCAGAAGGAGAGGGCGCGTGCGTAATACGGTTCGAGTTCGTCGTAGCCGATCGGCCAGCCGCTATCGGGCACCCAGTCGCGTGGCTTGAGATCATCGCTGCTCAGCGTGATGCAGCCGCCGCCCCACAGATTGCAACTTCCACCGAATACCCGCATGCGCGAGGTGCTGGGATCGAAGTCGACATGGCCGGCCGAGCTGCCCTCGTACAAGGCCTGGTTGCGCTGTTCCGCGCCCATGCCGCCACTCTCGAGCAGGCAGACCCGTACGGACGTCCCAATGAAACTGTGAGCAATGGCGATGCCCGCAGCGCCGGCGCCGACGATGCACAGGTCGGCTTCGACATCCTCGGGATGCACGTCGCTCAAGTAGTCGATGATCACACCAACCCCCTAGGAATCCACGTTCTTCACAACAGTGTTATTCGTGGATCTGGTCCGTGGCGCAACGCGCAGTCGCTCCGGACTGTTGGCGGCCTTAGTCGATCACACGCGATAGTACTCGCGGTACCAGCGTACAAAGTTGGCGACCCCAGTTTCTACCGACACCTGCGGCCTATAGCCAACGGTCTGTATCAGGTCCGTTACATCGGCTTCGGTGTCAGGAACGTCGCCCGGCTGCAGCGGAAGCATCTCCATGATGGCCTTGCGGCCGAGGCATGATTCGAGCACTTCGATGTACTGCAGCAGTTCGACCGGACGTTCGTTGCCGATGTTGAACAGGCGATACGGCGCGACGCCGCTGGTGGCCGGATCGGGCTGGTTGCTGTCCCAGCGCTCGTCGATCGGCGGCACCTTGTCCAGCGTACGGATCACGCCTTCGACGATGTCGTCCACATAGGTGAAGCTGCGCTTGTGCCTGCCGTGGTTGAACACGCGGATCGGCTCGCCGGCAAGGATGGCGCGCGTGAAGAGAAACAACGCCATGTCCGGTCGGCCCCACGGCCCGTACACCGTGAAAAAGCGCAGTCCGGTGCTTGGTATGCCATACAGATGCGCATAACTGTGCGCCATCTGCTCGTTCGCTTTCTTGCTGGCGGCATAGAGCGTCAACGGATGCTCGGCCGACTTGTGCTCGGAGAACGGCATGGCCGTATTGGCGCCGTACACCGAACTGGTGGAAGCGAATACCAGATGCTCCACGCCGTGATGGCGGCAGCCTTCCAGAACGTGCAGAAAACCGGTGACGTTGCTGCTGATGTAGACGTGCGGATTCTCCGCCGCATAGCGCACGCCGGCCTGCGCGGCAAGATGGACCACGCGTTGCGGCCGGTGCACGGCGAAGGCCTGCTCCATCGCCGCGCGATCGGCCAGATCGGCCTGGATATGGGTATAGCCCGGATGATCGGCAAAGCGGGCGAGTCGCGCCTTCTTCAGCGTGACGTCGTAGTAGTCGTTGAGGTTGTCCAGGCCCACCACCTCGTCGCCGCGCTCCAGCAGACGCTGTGCGACATGGGATCCGATGAAGCCCGCTGTACCTGTAACCAGCACTTTCATGATGCAGTTCCTTAGAGACGGCCGTCGACCGCTTCACGCGGCAGCACGTACTTCACGTCATACACCACCGACGACGACTTGCCGAATGCGCGGATGCCGGTGGCGCCCAGGGCCGTGAACTGACGATGGCCCACAGCAATGATTACCGCGTCGTAGTCGCCGTTATTCGGTGCTTCGATAGGTTTGAGCGCGTATTCGTGTTCTGCCTCAGCCACATTGACCCAGGGATCGTGCACGTCGACATCGGCGTTATAGCCGCGCAAGGCATGCACGATATCGACCACGCGCGTGTTGCGCAGGTCAGGGCAGTTCTCCTTGAAGGCGAGGCCGAGCACCAGGATGCGCGCGCGCACCGGATTGATGCCTTTGCGCACCATCAGGCGTATCACTTCGCTGGCCACATAGGGGCCCATGCTGTCGTTGGTGCGGCGGCCGGCCAGGATCACGTCCGGATGATGGCCGACTTCCTGTGCCTTGTGCGTGAGGTAATAGGGATCGACGCTGATGCAGTGGCCGCCTACCAGGCCCGGGCGGAACGGCAGGAAGTTCCACTTGGTGCCAGCGGCCTGCAGCACTTCCAGCGTGTCGATGCCCAGCTTGTTGAACAGGATCGACAAGTCGTTGACCAGCGCGATGTTGAGGTCGCGCTGCGTGTTCTCGATCACCTTGGCCGCCTCGGCCACCTTGAGCGAGCTGGCCTTGTGGGTGCCGGCGGTGATGATCGAACCGTACAGGCGATCGACGAAATCAGCGGTTTCCGGCGTGGAACCGGAGGTGACCTTGAGGATGCTGGTCACGCGATGCTGCTTGTCGCCCGGATTGATGCGCTCCGGGCTGTAGCCCGCAAAGAAGTCCTGGTTGAACACCAGGCCGGAGCCCTTGGCCAGCAGCGGCACGCAGACTTCCTCGGTGCAGCCCGGATACACGGTGGATTCGTACACCACGATGTCGCCGCGTTTGAGCACCTTGGCCAGGGTCTCGCTGGCGCGGATCAGCGGCGTCAGATCCGGTCGCTTGGCCGAATCGATCGGCGTGGGCACCGTGACAATGTAGACATTGCAGTGGGCGAGGTCCGCCAGCTGCGAGCTGAAGCGAAGTCGTGGCGACTGCGCCAGCTCCTCGCGGTTCACTTCCAGCGTGTGGTCGATGCCGGCGCTCAGCTCATCGATGCGGCGCTGGTTGATGTCAAAGCCTACGGTGTCGTAATGCTTGCCAAATTCCACTGCCAGCGGCAGGCCCACATAGCCGAGTCCAATAATGGCGAGCTTGGTGTCTTCCAGATTTTGCATGCCGTTGTTCCGCTGTCCGTTGGCGAGGCGTGGATTCGACCCGCAGGTTATCCGATGGATCACCCGTTAGAGAACGAACGTGCAGCCCCCTGTGTTGATGCATGCGCTCAGCGGCAGGTGTGGTTGCACGAACCGCTGCAGGCGGCGAAAGGCTAACAGGGTGGCTGTGGTTTTCCGCTAGGCCAGAGGATGCTTATCGGATGGCGTATGTGCCGATGTGAACCGGCGCACTCGATGCGTTTGTGCTGACTGATGCCACGAGGGAAGGAAGGCCGCCAAGGCGGGTGACCGGAGGGTGATGCGGCAGACTCCTGCAGGATATTGCGAATGATTCACAGTCTTGTTAACGTGAAGGCATGATCGTGCCTGACGCCAAACGGGGTGCGTCGCTCGTTGTCTCGACCCGTCGGTGGTACGGCTGGCTGGCCTCTGGGAGCCGGCGTTCGACCGTGCGAAGGACCGGGCACGACCTCCGGGAGTCTGGTGGCCTTCCCGGGCAGGCCGTCCATCCACCTTATGGCCAGCTCCCGGGGCATGGCGCTGGCGCCGCTGAAGCACGACGTCGGCGATGGCTGCAACACCCGCGATCTCGAGACGATCATTCCCGGTGCAGCCATGCGACATCGAGGGAAACTCTCCGCGGCGAGTTCGAGTGCTTCGACCGCTTCATCCATTGAGCGCGCAGGTCCTTGCGAACCATGACGACAACGAAAAGGCTTGCGACGCGCACTCTGCGCGTCGGTGGCTGCGGCACGGGTCGGCCTGCGCACAGCAAATGCCAGTTTCTGATACGGTCATGCTGATCGTGATCGGGCGCGTCCGGCAAGTTGAGATCAGGGAAACACGATGCAGCTTCACCTCCCCGAAATGCTCAATGGCGGTGCGCTCGCCCAAAGCATCTACAACAATCTGCTGCGTACGTGGTCACACCAATGAGTCACCGACAGGGCGGTGCCACCGATGAATTTCCACAGCTGCTGAGGTGCGACCCCGCGCGCGCTTTCGCCATGCTGCGCGTGCAGGCGCTCGCAGGCGACCGCGCATCGCAACTGGCGCTCGGGCAGATGTATCTGGAAGGCATCGGCTGCGAACGCAATGGTGCCGAAGCGCGTTACTGGTTCCAGCATGCCGCCCATCAAGGCGAAGCGATGGCGATGAACATGCTGGGCCGCTGCCTGGAAAACGGCTGGGGCGGCGGTGCCGATTATGAATTGGCTGCCGTGTGGTACCGCGAATCGGCGGAACACGGCCTGGACTGGGGCATGTACAACTACGCCCACCTACTGGCGAACGGTCGCGGTATTCGCGCGGATCGTGCCGCTGCCTTCGAGTGGTTTACGCGGGCTGCCGAGGCCGGGCACGGTCGCGCCATGCATTTTCTCGGTCAGTATCACGAACACGGCTGGGAGACCGCGCCCGACGCAGAGCGCGCCCGCGAGTTGTATCGTCGCTCTGCCGAAAAGGGCGACTACCGCGGACAGTGCAGCTGGGCATCCGTGCTGGCCGAACAGGGGCGCATTGATGAGGCCTGCGATCTGCTGCTGCGCGTGCTTGCCACGGCGCCGGGGTACTTCGTCGAAGCACTGCGCGAAGAGTTGAGCCAGTCACGCCACGTGGAACTGCGCAAACTGAGCCAGACAGACGCGGTGTAGAGCGCAGCCAGTCGACGACCGGCTGCGCTCCCTACGCTCATGGACGTCAACGCCGAGGCTCAGGCCCAGCCGTTGTCGTCGAAGCCACCGTCGTTGCCGTCATCGAAATCGTTGGACGGCGTGAAGTCGTTCGACGCAAAGTCGTCGCGATCACGGTTGTCGCTCAGGCGATCGTTGTTGCCGTCGTTATAGGTGTTGTTCTCGGTGATGTTCTCGATCACGGTCGGTTGACCGCCGCCACCGAAGAAGCCGCCACCGCCGTGGTGGCCGCCCAGCAGGCTTTCGATACCGTCGAAAAGGAACATGCCGCCGGCAACACCGGCAGCGGTGGTCGCTGCCTGCGACAGGAAACTGGGCGCGGCGGGCGCGGGCTGGGCCGGTGCGCCGCCGAAAAGACGATCGCGCCAGCTCGGAGCAGCCTGCGGCGGCATCGGCTGTTGCGGCGGCACCGGCGGAGGCACGGCGCCCCAGGCAGATGCCTGCTGGCCGCCCAGGAAACTGCCCCCGCCCTGCTGCGAGGCGAGTTGGGCCTGAAGCTGGGAGATCTGCGCCTTGGCGGCATCGAGCGCCTGTTGCTGCAACAGACTGCGCTGCACCAGCAGATACAGCGCATCAGGCTGGGACGCCAGGCGCTGGCGAATCAGCGCATCGGCCTGCGGGTCCTTCGCCACGCTGCCGGCGGCGGCAAGGCGCTGAAGGAAATCATCGAGTAGCTGTTGTTCCTGCGGTGTCATGACAAACAAATCTCCAGGGGACGGCGAATGGCGAACACTGTGGCGACGATTTTCTTCGGCGTGCAGTGCCAAAAGTGTGCTCTCCACGCGTGACATCAAGGGCTATCTCGCTGTCGTTTTCCTTGCAGTCAGTGAATGCGCAAGCTCTTTCGACATCGGGCCGAAGCACCGATCCCCGCGATTGCTGACGCCTGCTGTCAGCAATGAGATCGATGGGCCGATGTGCATAGTGGGCATCGCAGGAGCCTGCAGGCATCATGTCGACATCGTTTGATGGCAACGGCCCCATGTCCCCACGTTCCGCAGTTGGCCCGCTCGCCCTGGCGATCGGCGTGTTGATGATCAGCATGGTCTCGTACCAATGCGGTGCCTCGCTGGCCAAGCATCTGTTTCCCGTAGTGGGAGCACAGGGCGCGACCGCGTACCGACTGGGCCTGAGTGCGCTGATCCTGTTGCTATGGCGCCGCCCATGGCGCCGGCTGGGGCATCAGCCGAACTGGGGCGCGTTGTGGGCCTACGGGCTTTCGATGGGCGCCATGAACCTGGTGTTCTACATGTCGCTGCGCACGATCCCTCTCGGCATTGCCGTGGCGCTGGAGTTCACCGGGCCGCTCGCACTGGCGTTGTTTCATTCGCGCCGGCTGATCGATTTCCTGTGGATTGCGCTGGTCGTCGTCGGCCTGGCCTTGCTGCTGCCATTGCAGGCGACGTCGAAAGCGCTGGATCCCATCGGCGTGATGTACGCGCTCGCCGCGGGCCTGGGCTGGGCGCTGTACATCGTGTTCGGCAAGAGGGCAGGTGATGCGCACGGCGCCGACGCAGTCACGTGGGGCACCTCGATGGGCGCCTTGCTGGCCATTCCATTTGGCGTTGCCCATGCCGGCAGCGCACTGTTGTCGCCCGCCTTGTTGCCTTACGCGCTGGGCGTGGCCTTGCTCAGTTCGGCGCTGCCGTATTCGCTGGAGATGATCGCGTTGACGCGATTGCCCGCGCGCACGTTCAGCACCTTGCTCAGTCTTGAGCCGGCCATCGCCGCGGTGGCCGGCGTCGCGTTGCTCGGTGAGCGACTCACTGTCCTGCAATGGCTCGCCATCGTGGCGATTATTGTGGCGGCGGCGGGCACGGCGTTGAGTGTGCGACGCGTTGAAGTGAGCGATCCGCCCCTGGTGAATTGATCGACGCGAGCGATCGCGGTTGCACCGACGGCGCGCTGGAGCACGCATCGTCGTCTCACGCACGGATGCCTTCCGCGCCATCACATTTGCCTCGCCACCATGGTGTAACATGGCGCCGCAAGTACTTCCTCGCTTCGCGAGTGATGTGCGGCGTTCTCAAGACCGCACGCTTCGCTCCCTTTCACTTGTGCCCCGTTGTTGCGGGGACGCCCCTGGGAGCATCCATGCCAGGCTATTGCACGCTTCACGACTTTGTTCCCGCCGGGGAGCAGGGCTATTTTTCGCACGCTGTTGCCGGCGCCTGCGCCGACAAGGCGGTGCACGCATGACCGCGTCGCAACTCTCGCCAAAGAAGGTCTCCGGTTGCTCGACCTGCGATGCAGTGTGCTGCCGACTCACCGTCGTGCTGCAACCCGAAGACAAGATTCCTTCGCACCTTACCACGCAGTTGCCCAGCGGCTTGCATGTAATGAAGCACGATGAAGACGGCTGGTGCGTCGCGATCAATAGCACGAAGATGAATTGCGGCATCTACGAGACCCGCCCGTCGATCTGTCGCCGCTTCGTGATGAATGGGCCTTATTGCAAGGCCGTTCGCACCGAATATGCCGAAGAGCGTGCTTTGGCGGCCGAGCAGGCGCAAGCTTCTGTCGTAGGCAAGGTCGCCTGATCTTGCTGCCGGTCGCGAACGTCGATCCGGTGCATCCGTAGAACGTACGTGTCGATGGTGCAGTCAGCGCACTCGTCATCCTTCCCACTTGAAACTAACGAGGACTCCCTTGCCAAAGCCGAACTATTCCTTCGAGAAGCGTCAGCGCGAAATTGCAAAGAAGAAACTGCAGGACGAAAAGCTCGCCAAGAAAAAGGCAGCGAAAGACGTCGCGGTGCCCGAGAAGCGTTAACTCGCTTGAGTTGGTTTGCTGGCGGCTGCATTTGACAGATGCAGCCGATGACTCGCTACAGCCTTGCCCAGCTGAGTCATCCGAAAAAAGGCCAAAAAAAAACCCGGCTCAAGGCCGGGCTTTTTCTTGGTCGGACGGCTAGATCAGACGATCTGCACGTTCTCGGCCTGCAGGCCACGCTGGCCCTGGGTCACGATGAACGACACGTTCTGGCCTTCCTGCAGGCTCTTGAAGCCCTGCGACTGGATCGCGCGGAAGTGGACGAACACGTCCTCACCGCTCGAACGGCTGATGAAGCCGAAGCCCTTGGCATCGTTGAACCACTTGACCGTACCGGTTTCTACCTGAGACATGATTTTTTCCTTGAAACGAATGAAGCCGCAGAGCGGCGAAAAAGCTGGTCACAAGGCGGAAACGGGTACAACGGTGTAGGTAACTTCAATCTACAGCATCGGGCCACATTTATGGTGACCCTTGAAACTCAGCCCGCCCACAGTAGGGGGCAGGGCTTGAAAAAGCAAATGAATAATGACCGCGCGTTCACTTGCATCGCTTGTAAATGCGCCGTTTTGCGGCGGGAAGCGAGTCTGCGCACCGTTCTTGGCCATGCGCACTCAATGTTTGTCGCGCTCGTCAGCTCGCCGGATAAGGCATGCCATGTTGGGTGCAAATCCAGTCGATGGTGCCCAGCAGCCAGTCCGTATCCTCGGCACAGGAATGTGCAAGCACGTCGGAAAAAATGCATTCCGTCGATTGAAAGAAGTCCGCGTCGGTGGGGTGCGACGCATGCAGCATGGTGATCGATGCGTCGAGCCGACTCATCGTTTGACGCAATTGTTGACGTGACTGGTTCATGGCCTGGCCTCCGCCATTGGGCATGGGAGGCAGAGAAACGTCTCTCTCGGCGGCGCCGAGCGCACCCTGTGTCGCTCTTCTGCCGTTCGAATCTGCGCGCATCGCCGTTAGTTGAGGGTTACGAACAGCGGGGCACGCAGGGCCGGCGTTTAGCGCCTTGCCTGCAGGGTGCCGGAAAACCTAACAATCGATCGCCCAACAGAGAGTATGGTCGGAGGGGTCATGGAACATCCGAAGCGCACCGCGGGTGCGATGTGTTCCTGGGCCACTCCGGGTGAGGGATTCGCATGATGAACCCCCGCAAGATCCTGACCGCCGGGCAATGGACGTTGTTGCGTCATGTGGCGACGGCCTGTCCGTTGCCATTGAGGGCTACCGGTGGTCTTTGCGATCTCCGCTGCCTGCTTAAAGAAGGCTTTGTCTCCGTCAGGGACGCCAGAGTATGTGCAACACGGACGGGAATTGAGGCTCTTTGGTATCACTGCCTGCACTAAGTCGTCGCTGATTGGTTCCTTATGCAGTCATCGTTGTGCCCAGCCTCGGCTGGTGGGCATGCATCCGTCACCTTCCAAGGAATTCTCATGAAGCAACCTACTGAGCCGCTCTCTCTGGCCCGTATCCACGACGTCTACAGTGGAACTTCAGTCAAGCGGGAATCGAGTGACAAGAAGCTCAGCTATCAAACCACGCAGCGGTTTGCGCGCGAAGCCAGTCATCCCGGCCTGGCGCCGGGTCGTCCTCTCGCACCGAACACGCGTCATCGGCGCTAACCGCGCTGGTTGCATGGCGTGACGATTGGGGTATGGGCTGTCGTGCAGATCACGACGGCTGCATACCCCTTCGTTTATGCGCAAATCGCCTTGGTCGAGCGGCCTTGTCCGGCGCCTGGCGACTTCACGGTGTCCCAAAACAAAACAGCGCTTTACGCCGAGTGGCATAAAGCGCTGTTGTTTTGTAGAGATTGGTGGAGCCAGGGAGGATCGAACTCCCGACCTCGTCATTGCGAACGACGCGCTCTCCCAGCTGAGCTATGGCCCCACACGAGCGGAAGATAGTAGCAGCGCCGTTTGGGGTTCGCCAAGCCCCTGCCAGGACCTTACGGGAGCAGGGCGCTGAGCGGTTCGAGAAGGATCTGGCGACGCCAGCCCTCGAGGAATTCGGGCCACTGCGCAGTCACCACGTATTCCTCGAGCACCTTGCGCGGACACAGCAGGCCCGGGGGCAGGTCCAGCTCGCTGGCGGCCTTGTCCACGCAGTCCTTCATGGCGGGCAGGGCACGTTTTGCTTCCCCCTGCGGCGATTCGGGAATGGTTGCGGTCGCCGCGATTTCGTTCTCGTCCACCGGGCGCAGCAGCAGCTCCAGCAGTTCGGTGCGTTGCGGCGAGCGCAGCGCGCGCTGGCCGCGCGTGCGGCTGTCGAGTTCGGCAGCAGAGTGCGGTAGTTGTTGCACCAGGCTCATGGCGGCGGCGTCCTCCAGCAGCCAGGGGCGCGGGCGATCGAGCGTGCGCGCGGACTGGTCGCGCCACAACAGGATGCGGCGGAGCAGGGCGCGCTGGTCGGGGCGCCAGTCCGAGGCACTGCGAAAACCACGCTGCGGCTGGGGATCGCCTTCGCGATAGCAGGCGCGTTGCTTGAGTCGCTCGCAGTCTTCGGCATGCCATGCCGTTCGGTCGCGCTGGATGAGTCGCTCGGCCAGCTGTTCGTGCACTGGCTTGAGATAGACCACGTCCAGGGTGGCATAGGCGCGTTGCGATTGGGTCAGCGGACGCTGCAGCCAGTCCGAACGCGTTTCGCCCTTGTCGAGCTCGGCGCCGGTCAACTCGGCCACCAGGGCACGATAGCTGATGCCCAGGCCCATGCCGACGAAGGCTGCCGCAATCTGGGTATCGAACAGCTGGCGCGGACCATGCGGCAGGAACGGCGACAAGGCCTCCAGGTCTTCGCTGGCGCTGTGCATCACGGTCACCACATCGCCGCCGCCGATCTGCGGCTGCAGCGCATCGCCCATGTCAAAGGCCACCGGGTCGACCAGCGCGTAGCGCCCATTCCAGCCCAGCTGGACCAGGGCCAGCTGCGGATAAAAGGTATTGCGTCGCATGAACTCGGTATCGAAACCCAGCGCGGCATCGCCCGGCAGATCCGCGAGCCAGGCCTGCAGATCGTCGCGACGCTCGATCCATGCGGCGTCGGGCGCCAGGGAAGATTCTTGATGCATGCGTGATCCTGAGTCGGGACGTGCGTCTGTGCATTGTCCTGACATCGGTTTGTGCCTATGGTTTAGATCGCCCACCATAGCAGGCCGCCCAGGGACGCCCAAACATGCCGAGCAAGGAAACCGTACGACGACAGCGAGCCCTAGGCGGAGCCCTGGGTGTCGTCGTGCTGGCGCTCGCACTGGTCTATCACTTTTTCCCGCGCGTGCTCCACGTTGAGCCGTCGGCGACCGCAACGCATCGCGCCATGAACCTGGGGCCGGCGGCGGCTGTGGCGCCGGCGACGAGCACGCGGCCTGAGCCGTCCGAAGTGGATGCCGGTCCGCCGCTGACGCTGGCGCCCACCGATGTGGTGGTGGCGCGACTCAGCAAGAAGAACACCAACCTGCCCGAACAGCTCAGTGCCGATACGCCCGAGGTGGAGGCCTTGATGACGAAGGCCGACAAGGCCCTCAAGGCCGGTCAGCTGGCGGGCAACGAAAACAGTGCCGTGGCCTTGTATGAGCAGGCGCTCAAGCTCAAGCCCGACAGCCGCCGTGCCGCCCAGGGTTTGTTTGAAGTGCGCGAGCGGCTGGTGGCAGAAATCAACCAGAGCGTGGCGGTGGGCGATGCGGATGCGGCCAGCGATCTGCTCGACACGCTCAAGCTCATTCCCGACGCCACCGACGACGTGAACCAGCTGCAGGCAAAGCTGAAGACCCTGAGCCAGGTTCGCCCGCTGTTGGCCAAGGCGGCCACGCTGCTGCAGCAAGGCAATGCGGACCAGCCGCCCGGCAACAATGCATTGGAGCTCTATCGGCAGGTGCAACAGCTGGATCCGGACAACGCCGTGGCCGCCCAGGGCACCCTGCAGGTGCAGCGCGCCGTACTTGACCGCGCCCTGGCGGCGGTGGCGCAAAACGACTTCAAGGCGGCCGACCAGGCACTGACAGAGGCTGCGCAAATCGCACCGGACTCTCCCGCCATGCGCGATGTGCATACGCGCGTCGATACCATGCGCGTGGCCCGGGCCAATGGATTGCTTGGGCAGGCGCGGTCCGCGCTGGACTCGGGCAACCTGACCATGGCTCAGCAACTGGCCGACCAGGCCAAGGCGATCAGTCCCGATCTGGCCGGGCTCGACGAATTTGGCGAGCGCATTACCAATGTGCGCCTGTATGCCAGCTACAAACCGGGACAGGTCTTCACCGACCGGTTTGCCGACATGCCCGGCCAGACGCCCTCGATGGTGGTCATTCCCACCGGCAGCTTCCAGATGGGCGCGCCCGACAACGAGGCTGGCCGGGAAGATGCCGAGACGCCGCAGCACGAGGTCAGCATCGGCAAGGGCTTTGCGCTGTCGCGCACGTCGATCACCGTGGGGCAGTTCCGCGAATTCGTCCGCGCCAGCGGTTATCAGCCCGACTCGATCAAGCTCGGCGGGGCGAGCGTCTATGACGAGGGCACCGGCGCGATGCGCGACGACACCAGCGCCAGCTGGCAGGACGACTACGCCGGCCGCAATGCCGATAGCCGGCTTCCCGTGGTCAATGTGTCGTGGAGCGACGCCAAGGCCTACGTGGACTGGTTGAGCCAGCGCACCGGCAAAACCTATCGTCTGCCCAGCGAGGCGGAATTCGAATACGCCCTGCGTGCCGGGACCACCTCCCGTTACTGGTGGGGAGACGGCACGCCCAGCGGCAAGGTCGAGAATCTCACCGGCTCGGGAGATCGTTCGCCCAGCGGCCGACGCTGGAGCAATGCGTTCCAGGGTTATCGGGACGGCTACTGGGGCCCGGCGCCGGTGATGAGTTTCGCGCCCAACGCCTTTGGTCTGTATGACATCGACGGCAACGTATCGGAGTGGGTGCAGGACTGCTGGCACGACAGCTATCTGCGCGCGCCGCGTGATGGTGGCGCCTGGGTAAATCCGGGCTGCGGCTCCCGTGTGGTCCGCGGCGGTTCCTGGGGCAGCTCGCCCGAACAGGTGCGCTCGGCCTACCGGCAGGGTGTCGATGCCAGCGTGCGCAGCGGGAGAGTCGGCTTCCGCGTCCTGCGCGAGCTCTAGAGGCAGCGCGGGACGCGGCACATCAGAGCTTTCTGCAAGGGCGCTTGCCCGCTTGTGCTGCGCCCCACGCGACCCGTAAAATGGCCTGCTTTCGTGTAAGGGAATCATCGACTTAGGGGCGGAGCGCCCGGAGGCTGGCGGGGCGGGGCGTACGGGCATTTTGCCCGTCTATTCCCTTGGAAATCCGATGCTTACGGAAACTTCCTCTTAGTAGTTCTGATGCGAAAGTGGCGGAATTGGTAGACGCACTGGATTTAGGTTCCAGCGGGTAACCCCGTGAGGGTTCGAGTCCCTCCTTTCGCACCATCCCTTGAGTTTTTCTTTTTGCAGGCGGCCCCGGGCCGCCACGCGCCTTTGACGGGCGCACTTACAGGTACACCAGGAGACGTCATGCAGGTTTCGGTTGAAAACGTCGGCAAGCTGGAGCGCAAGCTCACGGTGAAATTCCCCGCGGAGCGTTTCGAGTCGCAGGTGAATGCTCGCATCGTCGAAATGGGTCGCACCGTGCGCCTCAAGGGCTTCCGTCCGGGCAAGGTGCCCACTGCAGTGATCCAGCAGCGCTTTGGCGACCAGGTGCGCGGTGAAGTGCTCTCCGACCTGATCGGCAGCACGCTGCGCGAAGCCGTCGCCCAGGAAAACCTGCGTCCGATCGCCAACCCGTCGATCGACACCACCGGTCGTCCGGTCGAAGGTGAAATCGCCTACACGGCCACCTTCGAAATCATGCCGGAATTCCCGGAAATCGACGTCGCCACGCTCGCCGTGACCCGTCCGGTCGCCGAAGTGACCGACGCCGACATCGAAAAGATGATCGAGACCCTGCGCCTGCAGCGCCGCAGCTTCGACGATGTCGAGCGCGCCTCGGCCGAAGGCGATTTCGTGATGTTCGAGTACTCGGCCCAGGCCGATGACTACCGCTTCCCGGCCGAAGGCCTGGAGCGCGCCGGCAGCGTGCTGGGTTCGGGCACCCTGTTCAAGGCGCTCGATGAAGTGCTGACGGGCCGCAAGGCCGACGAGGAATTCGACGCCGAAGTGGCCTTCCCGGCGGATTTCCGCAACGAGAACCTGGCCGGCAAGACCGCCCAGTGCCACTTCAAGATCATCAAGGTGCAGGAGCCGAAGCTGCCGGAAGTAAACGGCGAATTCGTTGCCCTGTTCGGCATCGACGATGGCGACCTGGAGAAGTTCCGCAAGGAAGTCCGCGCCAATCTCGAGCGCGAGCTCAAGGCCACCCTGATGGCCCGCCTGAAGTCCGAAGTGGCTGAAAAGCTTGCCGATGCCCACCCGGACATCGACGTGCCGAACGTGATGGTGCAGTCCGAGGCGCATGCCCTGGCCCAGAACAGCATCCCGCGCGGCCAGCAGGTTCCGCCGCAGCTGATCGAGGCCGCCACCCCGGTTGCCCGCAAGCGCGTCATCGCCGGTCTGCTGATGGGTGAGATCGCCCGCAAGCAGTCCCTGGTCATCGACCGCAGCCGCGTGGCCGAGCAGCTGGCCGCCATCGCCTCGACCTACGAAGAGCCGGAAAAGGTCATTGAACTGTACAATCGCGACCCCCAATTGATGTCTGGGCTGCAGAATCGCGTGATGGAAGACCAGGTCGCAGAATGGGTGGCGGATCACGCCTCCACCACTGTGCAGAATCTTGGCTTCGACGAGGTGATGCGCCCGGTCAACGCCTGAGGCATTCTTCAGGCCAATACACCGGAGAGCGACACGCATGGCTATGGACCCGATCCAAAACCTCAACCTGGTACCGATCGTCGTTGAGCAGACCGCTCGCGGCGAGCGCTCGTACGACATCTATTCGCGCCTCCTCAAGGAGCGCGTGATCTTCCTTGTCGGCGAGGTGAACGATCAGGTGGCCAACCTGCTGGTCGCGCAGATGCTGTTCCTYGAGTCCGAAAATCCGGACAAGGACATCCATCTCTATATCAACAGCCCGGGCGGTGCCGTCACCGCCGGGTTGGCGATCTACGACACCATGCAGTTCATCAAGCCCGATGTCAGCACCATGTGCATCGGCCAGGCCTGCAGCGCCGCGTCGCTGCTGCTGATGGCTGGCGCCAAGGGCAAGCGTTATTCCCTGCCCAATTCGCGCGTGATGATCCACCAGCCGTCGGGCGGCGCCCGCGGCCAGGCGACCGACATCGAGATCCAGGCCCAGGAAATCCTGTACCTGCGCCGCCGCCTGAACGATATCTACGTTCAGCATACCGGCCAGCCGCTGGACAAGATCGAGCGGGACATGGAGCGCGACCGCTTCATGAGCGCCGAGGCGGCCAAGGAATATGGCCTTATTGATCAGGTCCTCGATCGCCGCGCCGTCGAGACGGTGAAATCCAGCTGATTTCACGTTCCTGGTACCAGGTTTGCAAGCGGTTCCGCGTCTCGCTGCAGACGCGGAACCCTGTGCTATTCTCAAACCGCAATCGATTTATCAGCAGGATCCAGGCATGAGCGACGACCGGCAGGGCCGTTCCAACGACAGCGGCAAGATTCTCTACTGCTCCTTCTGCGGCAAGAGCCAGCATGAAGTGCGCAAGCTGATCGCGGGTCCCTCCGTGTTCATCTGCGACGAGTGCGTAGAGCTGTGCAACGACATCATCCGCGAAGAGCTTGAGGAAAAGGCCGCCTCCGGGCGCAGCCAGCTGCCCAAGCCCCGCGAGATCATGGAAACCCTCGACCAGTACGTAGTGGGCCAGACCCGCGCCAAGAAAGCGCTGGCCGTGGCTGTGTACAACCACTACAAGCGCATGGAGTCGCGTTCCAAGAGCGACGATGTCGAGCTGGGCAAGTCCAACATCCTGCTGATCGGGCCGACCGGCTCGGGCAAGACGCTGCTGGCCGAAACGCTTGCGCGCCTGCTCAACGTGCCGTTCACCATCGCCGACGCCACCACGCTGACCGAAGCCGGTTACGTGGGCGAGGATGTGGAAAACATCATCCAGAAGCTGCTGCAGAAGTGCGACTACGACGTCGACAAGGCGCAGTCGGGCATCGTGTACATCGACGAAATCGACAAGATTTCGCGCAAGAGCGAAAACCCGTCGATCACCCGCGATGTGTCCGGCGAAGGCGTGCAGCAGGCGCTGTTGAAGCTCATCGAAGGCACGCTGGCTTCGGTGCCGCCGCAGGGTGGTCGCAAGCATCCGCAGCAGGAATTCCTGCAGGTGGACACCAAGAACATCCTGTTTATTTGCGGCGGTGCGTTCGCCGGTCTGGAGAAGGTCATCCAGCAGCGTTCGGATTCCACCGGCATCGGCTTCTCGGCCGAAGTGCGCAGCAAGGAGCGCAGGGAAAACCTGGGCAAGGTGCTCGCCGATGTGGAGCCGTCGGATCTGGTGCGCTACGGCCTGATCCCCGAGTTTGTCGGCCGCCTGCCGGTGGTCGCCACGCTCGACGAGCTCGACGAGCCGGCGCTGGTGAAGATCCTCACCGAGCCGAAGAACGCGGTCACCAAGCAGTTCAAGAAGCTGTTCGAAATGGAAGGCGTGGAACTGGAGTTCCGCCCGGAAGCGCTGCAGGCGATTGCCCGCAAGGCGCTCAAGCGCAAGACCGGTGCACGCGGTCTGCGCACCATTCTCGAGTCGGTCTTGCTGGACACCATGTACGAGCTGCCGTCGCTGGAGCACGTCAGCAAAGTGGTCGTGGACGATGCCGTGATCGAAGGCCAGGCCGAGCCGTATCTGATCTATCGCGGCAACCTCAAGCAGCCGCGTGCAGCGGGTGAGGGTGGCGACGCCGCCTGAGCAGTTCACGCGCTTGAGTGATCCCATGGCCTCGGCAGATTTGCCGGGGCCATTTTGTTTGTGCCGCCGCTCATGCACTTGTGTGAGTGACCCTAAGGCACCACTTGACGTACAGATGCACCCGGCGCAGTGTCGGTGCAAAGACGACACATCACGAGAGATTCTCTTCGATGGCAAAGACCGCCCCCAATCCCCAAGCCACCGGCGCCACCCTGGATGCGCTTCCAGTGTTGCCGCTGCGTGACGTGGTGGTTTATCCCCATATGGTCATCCCGCTGTTCGTCGGACGTGACAAATCCATGCGTGCGTTGGAGCGCGCGATGGAGGGTGAGCGTCAGATCCTGCTGGTGGCGCAAAAAAGCCCGGACATCGACGATCCCAAGATCAGCGACCTGCACCAGATCGGCACACTCGCCGGCGTGCTGCAATTGCTCAAGCTCCCCGATGGCACCGTGAAGGTGCTGGTCGAGGGCCAGTCGCGCGTCGAGATCGAAAATTACAACGAAGACGGCGGCATGCTGACCGCTACGTCGCGCGTGATCGAGCCGGTGTACAGCTCCAAGGAACGCGAGCTCGACGTGGTGTCTCGCACGCTGATCTCGCTGTTCGAACAGCTGGTCAAGCAGAGCCGCAAGCTGCCGCCGGAAGTGCTGGCGACGCTGTCGGGCATCGATGATCCCTCGCGCGTCGCCGACTCGATCGCGGCGCACTTGTCCGTGCGCATGGCCGACAAGCAGAAGGTGCTGGAAACCTCTGACGTGGGGCAGCGCCTTGAATTGCTGATCGGCCTGGTCGACGGCGAAATGGATTTGCAGCAGGTGGAAAAGCGCATCCGCGGCCGCGTCAAGTCGCAGATGGAAAAGAGCCAGCGCGAGTACTACCTCAACGAACAAATGAAGGCCATCCAGAAGGAGCTCGGCGAGAGCGAGGAAGGCCCCAACGAAATCGAAGAGCTGCAAAAGAAGATCGAAGCCGCTGGCATGCCCAAGCCCGTGCTCGCCAAGGCGCGCGCGGAGTTCGGCAAGCTGCGCCAGATGTCGCCGATGTCGGCCGAAGCCACCGTGGTGCGCAACTACCTCGACTGGCTGGTGGGCGTGCCGTGGAAAAAGCGCAGCAAGGTCCGCAAGGATCTGCAGCTGGCGCAGGAAGTGCTCGACGCCGACCACTTTGGCCTGGAGAAGGTCAAGGAGCGCATCCTCGAGTACCTCGCCGTGCAGCAGCGCGTGAACGCGATGAAGGGCCCGATCCTGTGCCTGGTCGGTCCGCCGGGCGTGGGCAAGACCTCGCTGGGTCAGTCGATCGCCAAGGCGACCAATCGCAAATTTGTCCGCATGAGCCTGGGTGGCGTGCGCGACGAGGCCGAGATCCGCGGCCACCGTCGCACCTACATCGGCTCGATGCCGGGCCGCATCGTGCAAAATTTGAACAAGGTGAGTTCGAAGAACCCGCTGTTCGTGCTCGACGAAATCGACAAGATGTCGATGGACTTCCGCGGCGATCCGTCCTCGGCGCTGCTGGAAGTGCTCGATCCCGAGCAGAACCACGCCTTCAACGACCATTACCTCGAGGTTGATCTGGACCTGTCCGAGGTGATGTGGATCGCCACGGCCAACTCGCTCAATATCCCGGGCCCGCTGCTGGACCGCATGGAAGTCATCCGCATTCCGGGGTACACCGAGGATGAGAAGCTCGGCATCGCGCAGAAATACCTGCTGCCCAAGCAGCTGAAGGCCAATGGCCTGAAGTCGGACGAGCTGAGCATCGACGAGGAAGCGGTGCGCGACATCGTGCGTTACTACACGCGCGAATCGGGCGTGCGCAACCTCGAGCGTGAGATCTCCAAGATCTGCCGCAAGGTGGTCAAGGAACTCACCCTTGGCCAGATCAAGAAGGCTGCCTCCAAGGGTGCCGCAGCGAAGCCGGTCGCAGCCGTAAAGACGGCCAAACCCAAAGCCAAGACGCCGGGTCGGGTCGCGGTCACGTCGGCCAATCTCGAGCAGTATCTGGGTGTGCGTCGCTTCGACTTCGGCCGCAAGGAATTGCAGAACGAAGTGGGCCTGGTCACCGGTCTGGCCTGGACCCAGGTGGGCGGCGACCTGCTCAGCATCGAGGCCTCGGTGATGCCGGGCAAGGGCCGTCTGGTGCATACGGGCCAGCTGGGCGACGTCATGAAAGAGTCGATCCAGGCGGCCTTGTCGGTGGTGCGCGCGCGCGCCGATCGCCTGGGTATCGAGCCGGATTTCCACGAGAAATACGACATCCATATCCACGTGCCCGAGGGTGCGACGCCGAAGGACGGCCCGAGTGCTGGCATTGCCATGTGCACGGCGCTGGTGTCGGTGTTGACCAAGGTGCCGGTGCGTTCCGAAGTCGCGATGACCGGCGAGATCACCCTGCGCGGCCGCGTGCTGCCGATCGGTGGCCTCAAGGAGAAGCTGCTGGCGGCGCATCGCGGCGGCATCACCACCGTGATCATTCCGGAAGAAAACAAGAAAGACCTTGCCGACATTCCGGACAACATCACGTCCTCGCTGGATATCCATCCGGTGCGCTGGATCGACGAGGTGCTGGACATCGCGCTGGAGCGCCCTCTGCATCCGCGTCAGGCCGCCGACGGTGACAAGCCGAAGGTGGACACGCCGCACGAGGAGGCGCAGGACCAGGAGGCTTACACGCGGCCTCATTGATCCGTGACAAGCATCACCAAAGACGGGCGGGAAACCGCCCGTTTTTGTGCCTGGATCACAGCCCGCTGTGCCGCTGTCGCATAGCGTTTCAGCACACACTTTGCAAGCGTTCGCGGACCATGCTGAACCGCGCGAACCCTTGGTATTGCTTGTCATTGCGGACCCTTGGGGCCACTGGTATAAAGGCGACACCGCAGCCTGACGCCAAGCATGGTGCGCAGTGATGCGGGATTGCTTGGTGATGTCCCGGTGTCTGCCATGAGGTGACGTCGCCTGGTCCCAGAATGACCATGCGGGCTGCATAACCGTTTAAGGGAGTGTCTCAATGAATAAAACCGATCTGATCAATGCCATTGCCGAGAAGGCCGAACTCACCAAGGCTGACGCCGGCCGTGCTCTCGAAGCGTTCTTCGAGACCGTGCAGAAGGCGCTGAAGAAGGGTGACGATGTGTCGGTGGTCGGCTTTGGTACCTTCACCGTGCGCAAGCGCGCTGCCCGTACCGGTCGCAACCCGCGCACCAATGAGACGATCAAGATCAAGGCCTCGAAGGTTCCGGCATTCAAGGCTGGCAAGACCCTCAAGGATGCCCTAAACTAAGCGGCTACTTGCTTAGTTTCGGGTGCTTAGCTCAGCGGTAGAGCGTCGCCCTTACAAGGCGAGGGTCGTAGGTTCGATCCCTACAGCACCCACCAGTAATAAGTGGAGCGGTAGTTCAGTCGGTTAGAATGCTGGCCTGTCACGCCGGAGGTCGCGGGTTCGAGTCCCGTCCGCTCCGCCACAGTTCGCAAGGGCGCCCGTGTGGCGCCCTTGCCATTTGCGTACCCCGCACTTTGTGCGCCGAACAACGAGAGCCCGGGAACATCTCCATGCTGCAGGCATTGCGTACCAAGCTTCACGGATGGCCGTCCATCGTCATTCTGGGTATTTGCGTTTTCGCCATCTCGTTTTTCGGCATCGAATCGTATTTCTCATCGCGGAACGACACGTATGTCGCGATGGTCGGAAAGCACGAAATCAGCCAGCGCGATTACCAGGACCGCGTCAACGAAGCGCGCCGGGACGCCATGGCTCGCGCAGGCGAGCAGTTCGATGCGGCCGAGTTCGAAAAGCCCGAAACCAAACGCCTGATCCTCGATCAGCTGATCAACGAACAGCTGCTGCGCCAGACCAACGACGCACTCGGCCTGCGGGTTTCCGCCGTCGAGCTGCGTGACCGCATTTCCAGCCAGCAGGCTTTCCTGGTCAACGGCCAGTTTGATCCGGCGACCTATCGCGCCATTCTCGCTGCGCAGAACATGACGCCGGCGATGTTCGAGAACAGCCAGCGCGCATCGCTTGAGCCGGGCATCTTGCCGCGCGCCATCATCGCCAGCACCATCGTCACCGACGCCGACATGGACCGTTACCTGGGCCTGCTGTACCAGCGTCGCGACCTGCGCTGGTTCGCGCTGCCGCGTCCCACGCTGACCGACACGGAAGTGACTGACGCCCAGCTCGATGCCTATTACAAAGAGCACCAGGCCGACTTCATGAGTCCGGAGCAGGTCTCGCTGAAGTACATCGAGGTCAATGGCGCCGATCTGAAGATCGATGCCCAGCCCAGCGAAGACGAGCTCAAGAAGCGTTACGAAGATCAGAAGCAGCGCTTCGTGCAGCCCGAGCAGCGCCTGGTCTCGCACATCCTGGTGAACGTGCCCAAGAACGCCACGCCGGATCAGCAGAAGGCCGCGTTGGCCAAGGCGGAAAAGATTGCCGCCGAAGCGACCACGGACAACTTCGCCAAGCTGGCCGAACAGGACTCCGACGACCTGGGTTCCAAGCGCTCGGGCGGCGACCTGGGCTGGCTGGAGAAGGGCGTGACCAACGCCTCGTTCGACTCCGCGCTGTTCGCCTTGCAAAAGGGCCAGATCTCCAAGCCGGTGTTGTCCGACGAGGGTTACCACGTGCTGTGGCTGCGCGATGTGCGCAGCGGCGATGCCAAGCCGTTCGCCGAAGTGCGCGATCAGATCGCCAAGGATTACCTGAGCACCGAGCGCGACCGCCAGTACAACGAACTGGCCGGCAAGCTCACCGACCAGACGTACCAGAACCCCTCGACGCTGGACCCCGCCGCGCAGGCGCTGAACCTGCCGGTGAAGACCACCGAGCTGTTCTCCCGCAAGGGCGGCCAGGGCATCACGGCCGATCCCAAGCTGGTCCAGGCCGCGTTCTCCGATGACGTGCTGCTCCAGGGCAACAATTCGAGCCTGATCGATCTGGGCTCGGATCACGCCGTGGTGGTGCGCGTGGACAAGCACCTGCCGGCTGCAGCCCGCCCGCTGGCCGACGTGCGTGACCAGGTGCGCCAGAAGATCCTCGACGAGCGTACGGCTGCTGAAGAGCAGAAGCGCGCCGACGCCTTGCTGGCCCGCGTGCAGAAGGGCGAAGACATGCAGGCAGTCGCGGCATCGGCCGGTGCGACCGTACAGGCTGTGCCGGAGGCGATCCGCATGCAGCAGGGCGTGGCTCCGGAGGTGCTGGAGCAGGCCTTCCTGCTGCCGCATCCGGCCGCCGGCAAGGCGCAGTTCGCCCGCGTCGCGCTGCACGATGGCAGCTATGCCCTGGTGGGCGTGGACAAGATCCAGGACGGCGACCTGAGCAAGATCTCCGCCGAACAGCGCAGCACGCTGCGTCAGCAGATGGGCCAGGCTTACGGCATCCTCGCCACGCAGGCCTACATCGACGCGCTGAAGGCGAAGACCGAGATCAAGATTGCCGCCGATCGCATGTAAGCGAGTTGCCGGCAGACAGAACAAGGGCGACCCATGGTCGCCCTTTTTTTATGAGGTGACGGCGCGTGATGCGGGCGCCGTCAACGAGCCCGGCTTCAACCCGGTGCGCTGATCTTCAGCACCTGTCCGGGCTTTACCACCGCGCCTTGCAAGTGGTTCCACAGTTCCAGCTGCTTGATGTCCACCGAGTAGCGACGCGCGATGGACCACAGGCTCTCGCCGGATTTCACCGTGTGGGTGCGTTTGGTTGAATTGGCCTTGCCCGATGCTGCGCTGCTGTCGTCATCCTGATCGGCCGCGCTCAGTGCCGCGCCCAGGGGCGGAAGCGTCGCCGTGCCCGGCACGGTCTGGGCATTTGCGTTGCTCTGTGCCGACAGCGAATTGCGGAACTGCTGCACCTTGTTGCTCGGCAGCATCAGATAGGGCGAGGCGTTGGTGTCGACCACGCCATTGCGAAACGCCGCATTCATGTCTTTCAGATCATCGGTCGACATGCCGGCATGGCTGGCAGCGCGAGCGATCGGCATGGAGTTGTCGATGTCTACCTTGACCAGCCGCTGCTCGGAAGGCAGCGTCGGCAGGCTGACGTTGAAGCGATCGGGTTCGCGGATGACGCAGGCGATGGCGAGCAGCTTGACCAGATGCTCACGCGTCACCGGCTTCACCGGCATCTTCGGGATCACCGGTTCGTCAGGCGGCGCGCCATGTTGGCTCACTACGCGCTTGATGCCGAACTCGCCTGCATTGAACGCATAGTCCACCAGTCGCCAGTCGCCGAGGTCGTCGTGATAGCGGCTTAGCAGCGCCATGATGGCGTCGGTGGCTGCGGGTACATCGAGGCGGCCGTCGAAGTTCCGGTCGACGCGTATGCCCATGGCATTGGCCGTGGACGGCATGATCTGCCACATGCCCGAGGGCATGCCTTTGCCGCCGGAGATCGGGCGATATTGGCTTTCGACCCAGGGAATCAGGGCAAATTCGCCGGCCACGTTGTGTCGCGCCGCCACCTGTTGCACATAGGCCAGGCGCGGAGCGGCGGCCGCGATCTGATCTTCGAAGCGCTGCGGGTTGCTGGTGTAACGGCGAGCCCACGCGACGATGTTCGGGTCGGCATCGCAGTCGGCCATGGCGAAACTGTTGCGCAGGTTCTGCCAGATATTTCCATCATCCACCACGTTCGCTGCGGCAGGCGCAGGTGCCGGGCGAATGGTGGTGCCGTGCGAGGATCCGGTTTGCGGTGCCGGCGTTGGAGCGGGAGTCGGCGGCGCCTTCTGCGCGGGGCCGGTAGCGCACGCCGCCAGGAAGACCGACGTGGCGAGGGGCAGGGGACGCAGGCGGCGGCTGATCTTCATCCGGTAAACACATCCTTGTTGGCCCGCAACGCCGCAAAACGCGCCACGCGATCGCCGGCCACGCCATGGCGTTGGCTCCATGCGATCACGGCATCGTGGTCCGTGCGGAGGAAGGGGTTGGTCGCATGCTCCGTGGCAAGCAAGACAGGCAGACTGGGTTGGTCGTGCGCTCGCAGTGCGGCCACTTCCTGCTGGCGCGCTGCAAGTGCGGGGTTGTGCGGCTCGATGGTTTGCGCAAAGCGCGCGTTGGCGGCGGTGTATTCGTGGGCGCAACACACCAGCGTGTTGGCCGGCAGCGCCGCCAATCGATCCAGCGACGCGAGCATCTGCCCGGGCGTACCCTCGAACAATCGCCCGCAGCCCATGCTGAAAAGCGTGTCGCCGCATAGCAGGACGCCTTCGCCGGTATAGGCGATATGGGTAGTGGTGTGCCCGGGTACGGCGATCACTTCAAAACGTGCTGACGGTGTGGCCAGCGTCACCACGTCGCCGTGGTTCACGCGATGCGTGGCGCAGGTGATGCGTTCGTCGCGCGGTGCATAGACCGGCACATCGTGCCGCGCAAGCAGCGCATCGACGCCGCCGATATGATCATGGTGATGATGCGTCAGCAGGATGGTGCAAAGCTTCAGGCCGCGCTGCATGAGCGCCGCCTCGACCGGCAGGGCATCGCCTGGATCCACGACGATGGCCTGTCCGGCGTCGTCGTGCAGCACCCAAATGTAATTATCGGCAAGCGCCGGTAACGGTACGACGTGCAAGGAGTGGTCCCTCCGCGGTTTCGTATCGACTGACGCAGGCCCTCCTGGCTTGCGCGAGTGGCCGACTATAAAGCCCCGATTTGGCTCGCTCGTTAGTGAGACGTTAACTGCTGGTGGGGAGGTTCAGACTTGCGGCCTCAGCCCTGGTATCTCTGTCGACCAGGACACGTTGTCGCCGGGCTGCCGGTACACTGTGCGTATCGATATGACCGGCCGGCCACCCATGTCTCAGCGTGACCAAGACATCTACAGCAGTGCCCCGTTGCGTAACCTGCTGGCCGAGGAGAGCGTGGCGCTGGCGCCCGGGCTGCAACGCTGCAGCGGCACCCACGCGCTGCTGATCAGCGTCTCGGCGGACGACAGGCCTCCGGTGCTGCCGCTGCTGGGCAACTGGACGCGGCTCAGCGTGGCAGGTGGGCAATATGCTGGCGACCTCACGGCGCGCGCGGACGAGCCGCTGCCGTTCGTCGACGATGCCTTCCATCTGGTACTGCTGCGCCATGCGCTCGAAGTCTCGACCACGCCGCAGGACATGCTGGAGGAGGCCTCGCGCGTGCTGGCGCCCGGCGGCGTGCTTGCGCTGACTGGCTTGCATCCTTTCAGTGCGTGGCTGCCCTGGATGATGTGGCGTACCCGCGGACATGCGCCCAGCATGCACTCGCCCTTGTTGCTTGAGCGCTGGGTGCGTCGCCGTGAGCTGGATATCGAACGTATCGAGCGCGTCGGACGACTGTGGCCGAGCAGTCATGCGGGGCTCGATGCCACCCATGCGCTGGGCGGTGGCTATCTGCTGATCGCCCGCAAGCGTCGCCGCATGGCGACGCCGATTCGACTGAAACCCAAAACATTGCCGGCCACGGTCAACGTGGGACTGGCACCGGGTGCCCGACGCAATGCGGCATCCTGACTATTCGCAAATTGATGGTGACAATGACTGAAGTGCAAGCTTTTACCGATGGCGCCTGCCTCGGCAATCCCGGACCTGGCGGTTGGGCAGCGCTGCTGCGCGCCAAGGGCACCGAACGCATGGTCTCAGGTGGTGATCCGGCCACCACCAATAATCGCATGGAACTCATGGCGGCCATCGGGGCGCTCGAGGCGTTGACGCGACCGTGCAAGGTCGCCTTGACCACCGACTCGCGCTACGTGATGCAAGGCATCGAGGAATGGGTGCCCAAGTGGCGCGCGAACGGTTGGAAAACCGCCGACAAGAAACCGGTGAAGAACCAGGACTTGTGGGAACGCTTGTCCAACGCCACGCAGATCCATCAGGTGCGTTGGCATTGGGTCAAGGGTCATAACGGCCATGTCGAAAACGAGCGCGTGGATGTGGCTGCGCGCGAACAGGCCGAACAGTACAGGAGCAAGCCATGAGGCAGATCGTTCTGGATACCGAGACCACCGGTCTTGAAGTCCGTCAGGGCCATCGCCTGATCGAAATCGCCTGCGTGGAGATGATCGAGCGTCGTCCCACCGGCAAGTACTACCAGACTTACCTCAATCCCGATCGCGCCATCGACGAAGGCGCGCGGCAGGTCACCGGCATCGAGGACGAATTCCTGCTCGACAAGCCGCGCTTCGCGGACGTGGTGGAGGAATTTCTCGCCTTCGTCGATGGCGCCGAGCTGATCATCCACAACGCCACCTTCGACGTCGGCTTCATCAATGGCGAACTGGCGCGCCTGGGGCCGTCGTTCGGACGACTCGAGGACCGCAGCAGCATTCTCGACACGCTGATGATGGCGCGCGAGCGCTATCCCGGGCAGCGCAACAGCCTCGATGCGCTGTGCAAACGACTGGGCGTGGACAATTCGGCACGTGACCTGCACGGCGGCCTGATCGACGCCCAGCTGCTGGCGGACGTCTATCTGGCGATGACCTCGGGCCAGGTCGTGCTGGATCTGGGCTTCGTTGGCGCGCAGGAGCAGGGCACGACGGTGACTCTGACGCCGGTGGTGCTGGATCGTCGTCCGCGCGTGCTGTATGCCAGTACGGATGAAATCGCCACGCATGAAAAGCGCCTCGATGGGCTGGACAAGAGCGCGGGCGGAACGTCGGTATGGCGTCGCGTCGAGGCGATCACGATTCAGTGAGCGCCATGCCCGCGATCAGTTGACGCGGGCGAGTATCACGGTGACGTTGTCGCTGCCGCCGCCATCGAGTGCGGCGAGCAGCAGATGCTCCGCGCTTTCCTGGGCAGACAGATCCTGGCGCGAGACGATGTTCGCAATGACGGCGTCGCTCACTTCTTCAGTCAGCCCGTCGCTGCACAGCAGGAAGCACATGCCGTGTTCCAGCTTTCCTCGCGCCATGCCGATGTGCAGTTGCTCGGCCGCGGTGATGCCCAGTGCCTGGGTAATCACGTTGCGATGGGGATGACGCGCTGCCTGCGAGGCGTCGAGCGTGCCTGCGGCCACCAGCTCCTGCACCAGCGAATGATCGTGGCTCACCTGGCGTAGCGTTTTCTGCCAGAGATACACGCGGCTGTCGCCCACCCATACCACTTCGTAGCTGTCCGCGTGCAGGCGGATTGCGGCGATCGTGGTGCCCATCGGCAGCGGGTCGCGAAAGCTGCGGCTGTGCTGGATCAGTCGTTCGTCCGCCGCTCGCACGGCTTCGACCAGATTGTGGCCGCGCATCACCAGGTCAGCCACGGCGTCGCGCACCAGTGCGGCAGCCACTTCGCCGTGCTGGTGCCCGCCCATGCCGTCGGCCACGAGAAAAAGGCCGAGCGAGGCGTCGGCGTAGTAGGTGTCTTCGTTCCGCGTGCGGCGCAGGCCGACGTGGGTTCCGTGTCCGAATTCGATCATGAGGTGCCTGGTGTGGCGGTGCGAGGCGAGCATGACGGATTGGGGAGGGATGCGTAAAGAAGCTTCTGGGTTCTAGCGAGTTCGTGTGGTGTGTTCGTGTTAGGCGACCGCAGCATGGAGCTTGATGCCAACGGCGCGTAGCACTTTCAAAATGGTGGCGAAGTCCGGGCTGCGCTCGCCCGAGAGCGCCTTGTACAGGCTTTCGCGAGATAGACCAGCATCTCTGGCCACCTGGCTCATGCCTTTGGCGCGGGCGATGTTGCCTAGAGCACTAGCAATAAACGCGGCATCGCCGTTGCTCTCTTCGATGCAGGCGTCGAGATAAGCGGCGCAGTCTTCGGACGTGGTTAGGTAGTCAACCACGTCATAAGGGAAGGTTTCCGTCTTCTTCATGGTCGGGTCGCCTGTTTTGCAAGTTGCTTGCGAGAGCCGGCGGCTGTGCGATCGCCGGAGTCTTTGTAGACCATGATGAGCTGAATGTAGCCGGCGGGCTACAGGTGAGCGATTGAGCTGATGTAAGAACAGGGCCTGCTTCGTTGCGCGTTTTTGGTCGCGGGAGGGGTGGGATTGTTGGGTCCATCCATGGACCCAACCCCTCCGCGCTGCGCGCTACGGGGCCAGCCTGCGGCTGTCCAAATTTGCTCCTGGCAAATTTGTCGAACCGGTGGGTTCTCATCGAGTCCACCCTCTCCGCCAGGCACAAAAAAAMGCCCCACGAAGGGGGCGTTTTTTTGTGCCTGGCGGAGAGGGTGGGATTCGAACCCACGGTACGCTTACACGTACGCCTGATTTCGAGTCAGGTACATTCGACCACTCTGCCACCTCTCCAAAGATGTGCGTGTGGTCCACGCGAGCCGGCGATTTTACGTGGTGTGGGGATGGCTGGCAATGGGGGTAGGGCGATTTCTACTCGCATGAGCGCAATCGGCTAGCGCAGTGCGGTGCCCCAGCGGTCGCCGCGTGGCAAATAGTGGTTGCCCGGATCCAGTGAGAGGGCGACGCGGGTGGCTCGGCCGGTGATCTCATTGCGCGGGAAGAAACCGAAATAGCGCGAGTCGGCGCTGTTGTCGCGGTTGTCGCCAAGCAGCAGGTAGTGGCCTGGTGGCACGGTTACCGGGCCGAAATCGTGGGTGTGCCCCTGGGCGGCGATCGACCAGCGCACGGCGTGGCTGAGCTGGCCGGTGTTTTCCATGGCGTACAGCGCGGGGTCTTCGCGGTCGTCGCGGATGCCGGTGACCTGGGTGTAGCGGTAGTCCGCAGCCTTGCCGTTCACATAGAGGTGGTTCTGCAGCAAGGCGATCTGGTCGCCAGGGACGCCGATCACGCGTTTGACCAGGCGCTCGCCAGCGGCGCTGGAGTCCAGCACCACGATATCCCCGCGTTGCGGGTCGGCGCGGTGGATCAGCGACACATGGGTGAACGGTACGCGCAGATCGTAGGCTGCCTTGTCGACCACGATGCGGTCGCCGATTTCGATGGTCGGCTGCATGGAGCCGGTGGGCACCACGTTCCAGTCGGCGACGGCGCTGCGGAACATGAACATGCAAAGCATGAAGGTGAGGAAGCCCTTGTTGCTTGCCAGTAGCCTGGTCAGTCGTTGCATGGACGTGCCCCTCCGCTCGCGTTTCTGTGTGGACCGCGCCGCGTACCTTTAGTTTCATGCCTGAAGAGAGCAAGCAAAGACATGCGCGCCCGGCCGCCGGGAGCGAAGCTTTTCCCACGAGGACACTTGGGAGAGCGATATGAATTCAGCAAGCCTGGTACTTCTGGCGGCTGGCCTGGTTGGTTCGGCACACGCAGCGCCATCGCCGCGAGCCGTTGTGCAGGCGATGTTCGACGCCTTCAATCGACACGATGCAGCGGCGATGGCCCAGCTATATGCGAACGATGCCAGGCTGGCCTCTTCCGATTTCTGTGCCGTTCGCAACGGGCCGACCGAAGTGCTGCGCACGTATCGCGAGTTGTTTGCGGCGTTTCCCGATATTCGCGACGAGATCGACCAGGTGGTGGTGGAGGGAGATCATGTGGCGGTGCGTTTCGTCGCCAGGAGCGGGCAGGGAAGTTCGGCACTCGCCATGCCGATTGCCACGTTTCTCACCGTGCAGCAGGGGCTGATTCAATCCGACGAGAGCACCTTCGATACGGGTGGGCGGGCCTGTACGCCTTGATGCCGCGCAAAAAAGAAGGGCGGTGTCGCCACCGCCCTTCGAGTCACCCATGCCTAGGCAGAATTACGCGGCCTTGCGCTTGGCCAGGCGTAGCCAGGTATCCACCACCGTGTCCGGGTTGAGCGAGACCGACTCGATGCCCTGGTCCATCAGCCACTCGGCAAGATCCGGGTGGTCGGATGGACCCTGGCCGCAGATGCCGATGTACTTGCCCTTGTCGCGGGCGGTCTTGATGGCCATGGCCAGCAGCTTCTTCACTGCCGGGTCGCGCTCGTCGAACAGGTTGGCGACGATGCTGGAGTCGCGGTCCAGGCCCAGGGTGAGCTGGGTGAGGTCGTTGGAGCCGATGGAGAAGCCGTCGAAGATGTCGAGGAACTCGTCGGCCAGCAGGGCGTTGGACGGCACTTCGCACATCATGATGACCTTGAGGTCATGCTCGCGCTGCTTGAGGCCGTTCTTGGCCAGCACCTCGATGACCTTGCGGCCTTCGCCCAGCGTGCGCACGAACGGAATCATCACCCACACATTGTCCAGGCCCATCACTTCGCGCACGCGCTTGACGGCCTTGCACTCCAGCCCAAACGACTCGGCAAAGCCCGGATCGACATAACGGCTGGCGCCGCGATAACCGATCATCGGATTCTCTTCATGCGGCTCGTAGCGCGAGCCGCCGATCAGGCCGGCGTATTCGTTCGACTTGAAGTCGGACAGGCGCACGATCACCGGCTTGGGATACACCGATGCCGCGATGGTGGCGATGCCTTCGGCGAGGCGATCGACGTAGAACGACACGGGATCGGCATAGCCGGCCATGCGCTCGTCGATCTTCTTCTTGGTTTCCGCGTCCTGCTTGGCGTATTCCAGCAGCGCCTTGGGATGCACGCCAATATGGCTGGCGATGATCATTTCCAGGCGAGCCAGGCCGATGCCAGCGTTCGGCAGCATGCCGAAGTCGAACGCGCGCTCGGGGTTGGCCACGTTCATCATGATCTTGAGCGGCGCGTCGGGCATGTCGCCGAGATCCGCAGTGACGCGATCGAACTTCAGCAGACCCTCGTAGATCGTGCCGGTGTCGCCTTCGGCGCAGGACACGGTAACTTCAGCGCCGTCCGGAATCAGCTCCAGCGCATTGCCCGTGCCCACCACGGCCGGCACGCCCAGTTCGCGCGCGATGATGGCGGCGTGGCAAGTGCGGCCACCGCGGTTGGTGACGATGGCGGCGGCACGCTTCATCACCGGCTCCCAATCGGGATCGGTCATGTCGGCGATCAGCACGTCGCCGGTCTGCACCTTGTTCATGTCGGCCAGCGAGCGGATCACACGCGCCTTGCCCGAGCCGATCTTCTGGCCGATGGCGCGGCCTTCGGCCAGCACCTTGCCCTTTTCGTTGAGATGGAAGCGCTCCAACTGCGTGGCATGCGCACGCGACTTCACCGTTTCCGGACGGGCCTGCACGATGTAGAGCTTGCCGGTGTTGCCGTCCTTCGCCCACTCGATGTCCATCGGGCGGTCGTAGTGCTTCTCGATGACCAGCGCCTGCCGGGACAGCTCCTGCACGTCTTCATCGGTGATGCAGAACTTGTTGCGCAGTTCCGCCGGCGTTTCTTCGATGCGCACGCGCTCGCCGGGCTTGTCCGAATACACCATGCGCTGCTGCTTGGCGCCGAGGCTGCGTCGCAGCACAGCCGGCTTGCCGGCCTTCAGCGTGGGCTTGAACACGTAGAACTCATCGGGATTGACCGCGCCCTGCACGACCATTTCGCCCAGGCCGTACGAACCGGTGACGAACACCACATCGCGGAAGCCCGACTCGGTGTCCAGCGTGAACAGCACGCCGGAGGCGCCCACGTCCGAGCGCACCATCAGCTGCACGCCGGCGGAGAGGAATACGTCTTCGTGCTTGAAGCCCTGATGCACGCGATAGGCGATGGCGCGGTCGTTGTAGAGCGAGGCGAAGACTTCCTTCACCTTGTGCAGCACGTCCTCAATGCCGACCACGTTGAGGAAGGTTTCCTGCTGGCCGGCGAACGAGGCGTCGGGCAGGTCTTCGGCGGTGGCGGAGGAGCGCACGGCCACGGCGATATTCTCGGCGCCGGCATCCTTGCAGAGCTTGGCGTAGGCGTCGCGGATGGCCTTGTCCAGATCCGCCGGCAGCGGCGTCTCGGTGACCCATTCGCGGATTTCCTTGCCGGCAGCCGTCAGGGCCATCACGTCATCGACGTCGAGCGAGGCGAGCCGCTCCTGGATGCGCTTGGCCACGCCGCTCTTGTCGAGGTATTCCTGGAACGCGTCGGCGGTGGTGGCAAAACCACCCGGCACCGACACGCCGAGCTTGGCGAGATTGCCGATCATCTCGCCGAGCGACGCATTCTTGCCGCCAACCTTGCCCAGGTCGGTCATGCGCAGCGTGTCGAGCCAAAGCACCAGATCGTTCAAGGGAGTCTCCTCGAGAGCTCGTAGGGTTTCAAAAGTGGCGGTAGCCCGGTTTCGAGGAGAAATCGGGCCACAAAGAACTGGTATTGTCCGCTGCCGATGGTGCGAAGCACAAGAAGACCATTCGGGTGAAAACCAGCGCCAACGCAATACCAGTCAGCCGTGAGTCAAGCAAAGACAGGCTTTTCACCTTGCGCTAAGGTGAGGGCCAAGAACCACCAGGGACTTTGGATCAGCCATGCAGCGAACCGTTTTCTATATCTCCGATTCCACTGGTATTACGGCGGAAACAATCGGCAACAGTATTTTGGCCCAGTTTGAGGGCGTGCAGTTCGACAAGCACCGCTTGCCGTTCATCGACGACGCCCATAAAGCCGAGGCGGCAGCGCTGCGCATCAAGACCCGTTACGCGCAAACCGGCGAGCGTCCCATCGTGGTCAACACCATGGCCTCGCGCGAATTGTGCGAGATCGTGGCCGAGAGCGGCGGGTTGATGCTGGACGTGTTCGCGCCGTTCATCGGCCCGCTGGAGGATGAGCTGGGTGCCAAGCGTTCCGGCGCGGTGAATCGTTCGCATGGCCTGGTGGACTTCGACAAATACGAGGCCCGCATCAATGCCACGAACTATGCGCTGTCACACGATGACGGTATTGATGTGGACTATGCTCAGGCCGACCTGATCCTGGTGGGGGTGTCGCGCTCGGGCAAGACGCCAACATGTCTCTACATGGCCTTGCATTACGGTGTCAGCGCCGCCAATTACCCCTTGACCGACGACGACCTCGACAAACTCGAACTGCCGGCGCGCTTGCGTCCGTATAAGGATCGGCTGTTTGGTCTCACCATCGACCCCATGCGTTTGGCGCAGATTCGCGAACAGCGGCGCGCCGGCAGCCGTTATGCGACGCTGGAGCAGTGCCGCTGGGAACTGGCGCAGGCCGAAAAGCTGATGCGCCGCGAAAGCATCCCCAGCCTCAACACGACGCACGTGTCCATCGAAGAGATTGCGAGCAAGATCTTTGACCGCTTCGGAATCGAGCGGACCATGTTCTAAGGAGTTCGTACCGCCCATGAGTGCCGTATTAGACAGTCGCCAAGCCTTATTGCCAGGACGTTTCGGCTTCCTCATGGGGCTTTACGCCGAGAACTACCATCGGCTGGTGCGGCTGTTTACGCCGCAGGAGCTGGCCCCGGGGTTTTATCTGTCCAGCGTAGACGATGGCCTGGATGTGCGTTTGCAGGTGCAGGAACGGCATCCGTATACGCTGGAGCTCGAGCTCACCTACAACTTTGTCGATGCGCACACCGGCCAGCCGTCGCCGTCGGCGCAGTTACGCATGTACACCGACGCCCATGTGGCCGAGGCTTTGCACTGCCATCCAGGGCGTCACCTGTGGCAGGTGCTCGGGCCGTTCCCGCCGGCCAATACGGTGCTGCAGCACCGGCTGCGCATGAATGGGTTTCTCTCGCGCTGGCTGGAATACCTGGCGGAGCAGGGGCATTCGAAGGGGACGCTGGAGCGGCTGGAATCTCAGCACGCCGCGGACTGATCCATGTGGGAGCGCACCCTGTGCGCGACTTGGGCCATCACGGCGCCGCTTCGTAGGTTTGTCGCGCACAGGGTGCGCTCCCACGGAAAACCTTGAATCGCAGGCAACAAAAAACCCGCCAATGGCGGGCTCTTCGTAAAGTGGCGGAGCGGACGGGACTCGAACCCGCGACCTCCGGCGTGACAGGCCAGCATTCTAACCGACTGAACTACCGCTCCACATTTTTTACTGCTTCCAGCACTGCACCAACTTGGATTTCGTCCTTGACCACTCTTGCCGTTTTATCGGTAGAGTGGCGTCCCCACGGGGATTCGAACCCCGGTCGCCACCGTGAAAGGGTGATGTCCTAGGCCTCTAGACGATGGGGACGTATCTAAATTTGGTGGAGCCAGGCGGGATCGAACCGCCGACCTCCTGCATGCCATGCAGGCGCTCTCCCAGCTGAGCTATGGCCCCGTGTGCCTCTGGAAGCCCGAAAGAATAGACAGGGATCGAGATTTCGTCAAGCGTTCGTCGTGAAAATATTTCAACTTTTCTTCACGAATGAATCACAACAAGCAGTTAGCTGCGCCTGAGTTTGCCGCGTGTTCGATGCTAGCGCCGATTTTGTCGCTCTGATGATCCGCGTCATCACGTAGTGCTGTGCATCGGGTGCGCGATTGTTAGTCTTGCGGAACGCTCCGACGGATTTCATTGATGCACGATTTGCACTTCATCCAGGACCTCGCGACCGTCATGCTGATCGCGGGCCTGACCACGGTGATTTTCCAGCGGCTGCGTCAGCCGGTCGTGCTTGGATACATCATCGCCGGCGTGCTGGTGGGGCCTTATACGTTTCCCGTGGTGTTCATCCACGACGAGCAGACCATCCGCACCTTGTCCGAGCTCGGCATGATCCTGCTGCTGTTCGCCCTGGGCCTGGAATTCAGCCTGAAAAAGCTGCGCGAGGTAGGCGGCGCCGCGCTGGTCGCGGCGGTGTGCGAAATCGTGCTGATGTTGTGGCTGGGCTACGAGATCGGCCGCTTCTTCGGCTGGAGTTCGATGGATGCGCTGTTCCTCGGCGCGATGCTTTCGATGTCCTCGACCACCATCATCATGAAGGCGCTCGATGATCTGGACCTCAAGCGCGAGCGCTTCGCGCAACTGATGTTCGGGATCCTGATCATCGAGGACGTGATCGCGATCGTGCTGATGGCCTTGCTTACCGGCATCGCCAGTACCGGCGGTCTGGAGGCCAGCGAAGCGATGGCTGCCGTCGGTCGCCTCACGCTGTTCATGGCCGTATCGCTGGTGGTCGGCCTGCTGCTGGTGCCCCGCGTGATCGATTACATCGCGCGCGTCAGTCGCGACGACGTGCTGCTGGTGGCCGTGCTCGGGCTGTGTTTCGGCTTCTGCCTGCTGGTGACCGAAATGGGTTACAGCGTGGCGCTGGGCGCCTTCATGATCGGTGCGATCGTGGGCGAATCGCAGAGTGTGGAGCGGATCGAGCGCATCATCGGGCCGGTGCGCGACATGTTCAGTGCGATCTTTTTCGTCGCCATCGGCATGCTGATCGATCCGGCCATGCTCAAGGAATACTGGCTGCCCATCATCGTCGTCACCACGGTCGTGGTGCTGGGCAAGGTCATTACCTGCAGCTTTGGCACATTTGTGGCGGGCAATGACGGGCGCACCTCGTTACGCGTGGGCATGGGGCTGGCGCAGATCGGCGAGTTCTCTTTTGTCATCGCCTCGCTGGGACTGACGCTCAAGGTGACCAGCGGGTTTCTCTATCCGGTGGCGGTGGCGGTATCGGCCATCACCACGTTTCTCACGCCTTACCTGATCCGTGCATCGGATCCGTTGGCCAGTGGGCTATCGCGTCGATTGCCTCAGGGCCTTACCGGCCTGCTGAGCGCCTATACGGACTGGATGGGCAACCTGAGCCTGGGCGGGCAGGGCGTGGTGGTGGCCAAGATGATCCGTCGCCTGGTGTGGCACGTGATCATCAATATGATGCTGGTGGTGGCGGCGTTTCTGATCATGTCCTACCTGTATCGCCGCGGTTTCTTCCATTGGGATTGGCTGGCCGACAGCCCGCAGGTAAAGCGCAGCCTGGCCTGGTCAATTGCGGCCATCGTCTCACTGCCGATGATTGTGGCGGCGTATCGCAAGGCCTCGGCGCTCGGCATGCTGCTGGCAGAGTTGAGCATTCCCGAACGCATTGGTGGCGCTTACAACATGCGCATCCGCGCCGTGATGGCGCGTTTCATTCCGCTTGCGACCATGTGGGTGCTGGGCCTGCTGGTGGCGGCCCTGGCCTCGACCATCCTGCCACCGCGCGAGGTGGCGATTGTATTGGTGCTGGTTTTGCTGCTGCTTGCGTGGCTGCTGTGGCGCCTCCTCGTGCAGGTCCATGCGCGACTTCAGGCGGCTTTGCGCGACACCCTGGATAAACCGGGGCGGTCAGGGGAGGGCCATGGCTGATCCTGAGCGGCGCGGGCCTACGGGAATGCGCGTGCACAATTCGTAAAAATCCACGTTTTTCGTCGAAACGTGAACTTTTAATCACGACTGACGGTCATACCGCCACTATCGTTGCCAAGACTAAGCAAGCACCGCACAATGCGGGGCCTGCCTCCATCGGGGGGGCCTTAAGTCCGGTAGCGCCGGCATATCCAATACGAGGGAGTTCTACATGAAGCATTTTCTGCGTCCCACGCTGACGGCGGCCGCGCTCGCTGTTGCTCTGGGCTCGACCGCTGGCGTGCACGCACAGGCCGCGAAGCCCGCAGCCGCCCCCGCCGCAGCAGCTCCGGCTGCCGTGGACAAGACCAAGGCCAGCTACGTGGTCGGTTGGGATCTGGCCAGCTCGCTGCCGCCGCTGGTTCGCGCTGAAGTGGATCCGGCTACGGTCGCTCGCGCGCTGCAGTCCGCCCTGTCGGGCCAGAAGCCGACCATGAGCGAAGCCGAAGCCAAGCAGGTTCGTGACGCGTTCGTGGCCAATCTGCAGGCGAAGGCCAAGGCCGAGTACACCCAGGTCGCCTCCAAGAACCAGAGCGAAGGCGCTGCTTTCCTCGCCAAGAACAAGACCGCGCCGGGCGTGAAGACCACCGCTTCGGGCCTGCAGTACCAGGTGATCAGCCAGGGTACGGGCGCCCGCCCGGGTCCGAGCGACACCGTGCAGGTCAACTACGTCGGTTCGTTCGTGAATGGCGAAGTGTTCGACGATTCGTCCAAGCATGAAGGCGGCGGCGCCGCTTCCATCCCGCTCGCTGGCGTGATTCCGGGCTTCCGTGAAGGCATGCAGCTGATGCAGGTTGGCGGTCACTACAAGTTCTTCATCCCGTCCAACATCGCCTACGGCGCCCAGCCGCAGAACGGCTTCCCGCCGAACTCGACGATCATCTTCGACGTCACCCTGGTCAAGACCGGCCCGACGGCCGCTGCTGATCAGGCTGGCGGCGCGAAGTAATCGCCACCAAAGCTGGTTGAACCATCCACGGGGCGCGAAGCAATTCGCGCCCCGTGTCTTTTGTGGCCGGCGGCTTTTGGTCGCGGGGCGGCGCTTGGTCTGCAGCCGTGGTCAGGGCGGGCCTGTTAGAATCGGATTCTTGTCTCCTGGAGTTTTCACGACAATGAAGGTCACGATTTTCGGCACCGGCTATGTGGGTTTGGTCACCGGCGCCTGCCTGGCGGAAATGGGCAACCACGTAGTCTGCGTTGATATCGACGCGGGCAAGGTGGAGCGCCTGAAGAACGGCGACATCCCCATTTATGAGCCGGGCCTGGAGCCTCTGGTCAAGCGCAACCATGCGAGCGGACAGCTGGACTTCACCACCGATCCGGCTCCGGGCATTGCGCATGGCCAGGTCGTCTTCATTGCCGTGGGCACGCCGCCGGACGAAGACGGCAGTGCGGATCTTAAGTACGTGCTCAGCGTGGCGCGAACGGTCGGTCAGCACATGGACCGTTACACGGTGGTAGTGAACAAGTCGACCGTGCCCGTGGGCACGGCGGACAAAGTACGCGACGCGATCGCGGGCGAACTCGCCAGGCGCGGCGTGTCCGTCGAGTTCGACGTGGTGTCCAATCCGGAATTCCTGAAGGAAGGCGACGCAGTGGAAGACTGCCTGCGCCCCGACCGCATCGTCATCGGCAGCTCCAGCGAACGCGCCATCGGCGTGTTGCGCAAGCTGTATGCACCGTTCAATCGCAACCACGATCGCACGGTGGTGATGGACGAGCGTTCCGCCGAGCTGACCAAGTACGCGGCGAACGCGATGCTCGCCACCAAGATCAGCTTCATGAACGAGATCGCCAATATCGCCGAGCGGGTGGGTGCGGACATCGAGCTGGTGCGCCAGGGTATCGGTTCGGATCCGCGCATCGGCTACCACTTCATCTATCCGGGTGCGGGTTACGGTGGCTCGTGTTTCCCCAAGGACGTACAGGCGCTGGAGCGCACCGCGCGCGGCGTCGGTTACAGCGCCCGTTTGCTGGGTGCGGTGGAGTCGGTGAACCACGATCAGAAGACCAAGCTGTTCGAGCTGATTTCGCGTCACTTCAATGGCGAACTCGCGGGCAAGACGATTGCCCTGTGGGGCCTGGCCTTCAAGCCGAACACAGATGACATGCGCGAGGCATCGAGCCGCAACCTGATGGAGGCCTTGTGGAAGGCGCGCGCCAAAGTGCGCGCGTTCGATCCGGAAGCACGCCACGAGACGCATCGCATCTATGGCGATCGCGACGATCTGGTGCTGTGCGACAGCGCCTATCAGGCACTCGATGGTGCCGACGTGCTCGCGATCGTGACGGAGTGGAAGGCCTTCCGCAGTCCCGATTTCGTCCGCATCCGCAGCATGCTCGCCGAACCGGCAGTGTTCGATGGCCGCAATCTCTACGATCCGGCCGCGGTGGAAGAGGCGGGCCTGGCGTACTACGGTATCGGTCGCGGTCGCAGCCTGAGGCAGTGAGCATGTCCGACGACACCTTGCAGCAACGATTGACGGAGCTGGAAGTGCGGCTCACCTTTGTCGATGACACGGTGAACGCGCTGGCTTCAGCCGATGCGGAGCTGTCGATGCGTCTGGCTGCGCTGGAGGATGTCATTCGTGGATTGCGCAGCGAGCTGTCCTCGTTGCGTGGTTCGCAAGGGCATGATCCGCACAGCGAGCCACCGCCGCCGCACTATTGATCGATCTCTCTCTTTTCGTAACAGCACTACAGCAAGCGAGTTTCAACCATGGCCGATTCCCTGCGCGATCAGCTGCTCAAGAGCGGCATCGTCAAACAGGTCCGCGAAGAGAAGCGCCCGCCGGCGCCGCCCGCTGGCAAGTCTTACCCGCAGCGCCAGGGCGGTTCGCCGTCCAAGGGCGGCAAGCCGGGCCAGCACAAGCCGCACGGCAAGCCTTCCGGCCCCAAGAGCCAGGAGGAGATCGACCTGGCCAAGGCTTATGCGATCCGCGCACAGACCGAAGCGAATGAGCGCAAGCGTGCCGAGCAGGCGGCGGCCGAGGAAGCGCGTGTTCGTCGCGAGCGCAAGCTGAAGATCCAGCAGTTGCTGGACGGCAAGACCTTGAACAAGCCTGACGTCGATCATGTTCGGCATTTCGAATACGGCGGCAAGATTCGCCGCGTGCATGTCGACGCTGATCAACTCAAGGCGATCAATGCGGGTGAGCTTGGCGTGGTGCAGCAGCAGGGACGTTACCTGGTGGTGACGCGCGAGCTTGCCGAACAGGTGAAGGCGGTCGACGCCAACCAGATCGCCTTGCTGGTGGAGCCGGGCAGCACTGGTAGCGTCGGCGAAGATGGCGTGCCGGATGATTTGATGTGGTAAGCGGATCGCTTTAAGCACGCCGACAAAAAAACGCCCGGTCGATGCCGGGCGTTTTTTTTTGGTGCATACGAGGGTCGATCAGGCGTCGGCATCGTCACCTTGCGCGTCACCGGTGGGTAAATCGAAACCCGTCTTGGCGAGCGTCGGCAAATCCCAGCCGTTCTTCGGCGTGAAGCGTTCGCCATAACGCTGGGCGAGGCGTTCGAGTTTGCCCTTCACCACGGCGGCGCCTTCGCTGCGCACGTACTGGATCGGACCGCCGCGGAACGGGGCAAAACCGGTGCCGAAGATCACGCCGGCATCGAGCAGGTCGGCATCGTCGACCACCTGGTCGGCCAGGCAGGCTACGGCTTCGTTGACCATGGGAAGGATCATGCGGTCCTGCAGGTCGGCGGGAACGGCATAGTCGGGATCGACTTCCGGTTTCACGGGCTTGCCGTCCTGCCAGACATAGATGCCCTGACCGTCCTTCTTGCCACGTTTGCCGGCAGCCAGCTTGTCTTCCAGGCCGGGCGGCAATTCCAGTCCAAGGAAGGGAGCGAGCTCCTTGCCGACGGACGCACAGACGTCCAGGCCTACCGTGTCGGCCAGTTCGATCGGGCCCATCGGCATGCCGAATTTCTTTGCTTCCTTGTCGAGCACCGGGCCCGGCACGCCTTCGCTGTACAGACGCATGGCTTCGAGCAGGTAAGGCATCAGGATGCGATTGACCAGGAAGCCTGGGGTTCCTTTGACCGCCACCGGCAACTTGCCGATAGCCTTGCAGAAGGCGAGCGCGCGCTGCTCGGCGTTCGCATCGAGCTGATCGTGACGTACCACTTCCACCAGCGGCATCTGCGCCACCGGGTTGAAGAAGTGCAGGCCAAGGAAGCGCTGTGGCGCCTTCAGGCCGACGCGCAGTTCGTCCAGCGGAATGCTCGACGTATTGGTGGCGAGCAGTTCGTTGGATTGGAACTGCGGCTCGATGGTCGCGTACAGCGCCTTCTTCGCCTCGGCATTCTCGAAGATCGCTTCGATCGCCAGGTCGGCCGTGGCCACGCCTTTGCCTTCCACGTCGGCGCGCAGGCGACGAACCGCCGCATCGACCTTGTCGGCCGTCTTGAGCTTCTTTTCGTAGAGCTGGCGGGCGCGATCCAGCGCGGGCTGGATGAACTTCATCTCGCGGTCCTGCAGCGTGACCTCGAAGCCCTTGAAGGCCGCCCAGGCCGCGATATCGCCGCCCATCACGCCAGCGCCGACTACGTGCACATGCTTGATGCCGTGCTCGATACCGCTGCCTTGACTCTTCATGCGTTCCTGCAAGAAGAAGATGCGGATCAGGTTCTGCGCCGTCGAGGTTTCGGCCAGCTTGGCCACCGAGCGCGCCTCGAGCTTGAGGCGTTGCTGGATGCTGGCGCCTCCGCGTTTCCATACGTCGATCAAGGCGAACGGTGCGGGGTAGTGCTCCTTGCGTACCTTGGCGGCCGTCTGTTTGATCACCATCGGCGCGAGCAGCTGGCGCGCCAGCCAGGTGTTGGTAGCCCAGGCTTTCGCGCGCAGGGCGAACGGGCGTGCATGCGGGCGACGCAGCAGGGCGCGGGCCTCGGCCAGCAATTCGGCGGGCGGTGCGAGCCGGTCGACCACGCCCAGTGCCAAGGCGCGTTTGGCCGACAAAGCCTTGCCGGTAAGCATGACGGGCAGGGCATCGGTGGCGCCGATCAATCGCGGAAGGCGGGCCGTGCCGCCCCAACCCGGATGGATGCCCAGCATCACTTCGGGCAGCCCGATGCGCGTCTTGTCGTCATCGGCGGCGATGCGCTGGCGGCAGGCCAGGATCAGTTCGGTGCCGCCGCCCATGCAGGCGCCATGGATGGCTGCCACGGTGGGGCAAGGCAGGCGGGCCAGCGATTCGTACACGCGCTGGCCGTTCTCGATGTTCTCCAGCACCGTGCCCTGTTGGGCGTAGGTGACGAATTCCTTGATGTCAGCGCCTACGGCAAAGCCGAACGGCTTGGCCGAATGGATCAGCACGCCGGCCGGCTTCTCGATGGCCAGGCGCTCCACGATCTGGCCCAGTTCGTCCAGCACGTCGCGCGAAATGGAGTTGACCTTGCTGCCGGCGCGATCGAGGGAGAGGGTGACGATGCCGCTGTCATCCAGGCTCGTCTTCCAATGATTGAAGCGCAATCCTTCGAACATGGGGATAAAGAGAGTGGCCACGAGGCCTTGCACCATACCCTCCCGTAGCGAGGATTGCGAGACGACCCGGGGGAGGATGAACACCCTGTAAAAACCCGTGCTGTGCGCTGCCGCATGAAATGCGCCACCGTTTCCGGCGAGGCTGGCTCCCTCCCTATGCGAACCGCCGCAGAACACGTAATTTAGACCGGAATGAATACCTCCATCGCCACTCCCGCCAGCCCCTTGCAGGGCGGCGCCGAAATCCTCGAGCGCATCCTCGCGGCCCGGGGCAATCTGATTGCGCTCGAGGGCGGCGACAAGGTCGGCCTGGTCGGGCTGCTGCGCCCGCTGGTACGGCGCAGCGGACAGGCCGTCTACTTGTGGAATCCGGAGTTGGGACTGGGCAACCTGCGCGAGGAGCATGTCGGCTTGCCCGGCTCGCAGCGCCTCAACATCGCGCTGCGCTACATGCTGCAGAGCAATCATTTCGGCATCTATCTGCTGCAGCGCCTGCCGCTTCCGCTGCCGATGGCCGACGCCACCTTGCTGCGCCAGCTGGCGCGCGCCACCTCCGGGCACGTGCGCCGCGTGGTCATGCTCGATCCGCCGGAGTCCTTCGTGGCCAGTTTCAACGACGTGCTGGTGCGTCTGAGCTGCCAGTCCGAGCCCGCCCAGCGTCCGCGCCTGCGCGACGGTCGTTGGATCCTCTGATATGACGAGCAACGCGGGCATCCTGGTCGTTGCCGCGCAGCGTGAGCTGCGCCGAGCCCTGTTCGACACGTTCGATCGTGACGGGCATTTCGTGGTGCATTCCGCCCGCGATGCCACCCACGCAGGCATCCTGCTCGAGGGTCGGCCGCCGCTGGCGCTGATCGTGATCGTGTTCGAGGGCGATGGTCGCGAGGGCATGGCGGGCATCGATGTTTTGCGCGGCGTACCGGCCTGCATCGGGGCGCCCATTCTGGCCGTGCTCGACGACGCAGCCGTGCTCAAGCCCAATGTATTGCCAGCGGGCATTGCCGATTGGCTGTATGCCTCGCAGATCGAGCACGAACTGCTCTCGCGCTGGCAGCGGGTCCATCGCATGGTTGCACGACAGGACAGCAGCGGCGAAGGCCTGGCAACGGCAACGGGTGGCGACTATCGCTTTGCCTTCGACGAGGTCGACAGCGAGTGGTTGATCGTCGACCCCGTGCGTGGCCAGCTGGTCGATTTCAGTCCGGCCGTAGCGCGCAACAGCGGGCTAGGCGATCACGAATTGCGCGGCCGGCCGCTCAAGGACGTGCTGGCCTTCAAGGACGCGACCATCGAGCAGGTGATTGCCGAAGGTTCGCGCCAGTGGCATGCCGGCCGTCGACGTTCATCGCGTGGTGCCGATGCTGGCGAGGCCAGCGCACGAGCGATTCAGCACGCCGGTCGCGATGCTGTCGCCTTGATGTTCCGCAGCGATCGGGCCAGTGCCCGCGCCGAAGTGGCGCTCAGCTTGCTGGCGCGCATGTTCGCCGCCGGCAGCGGCGACGAAGGCATCACCGAGGCGGCCCGCCTCCTGTTCGAGGAAATGGGCCTGGACTATGTCGCGGTCTGGTCCGCGCGACCCGACGAAGGCGGTGCGCCGGTACAGCTCGTGCAGTACTGGCGTGGCGACGAGCAGCTGTGGCCAGGGCCGCATCTGCAAAGCTCGTTGCGGCTGGTGCTGTCGGGTCAGGCCATGCTGCATCAGGCCGACGCCGGACGGCTTGCGCCGATGGATCCCTTGCTCGCGCAGCTGGGTCTGGCCGGTTTTGCGGGCTGGCCGCTGCAGGACGAGCGACGCACCGTGCTGGGCGCCTTGCTGGTCGGTACGCGCCAGCCGCTGCCGGCGCTGGACATCGTGCAGCCTGTACTTCGGTGCGCCGCGTCGCGATTCGCGCACGCGATCGAGTTGCGTCATACGCGCGAGCAAGGCCGCGCCGAAGGTCTGCTCGATGCCTTGACCGGCCTGCCCAATCGCCTGTTGTTCAACGACCGACTGGATACGGTGATCCGCGAGGCCAATCGCACGGGCGAGTGCTTTGCGTTGCTGTTCGTCGATCTGGATCGCTTCAAGACCGTCAACGACACACTGGGTCACGCGGTCGGCGACCAGGTGTTGCTGACCACCACGCAGCGCTTGCGCGGCAGCGTGCGTGCCTCCGATACGGTGGCGCGCTATGCCGGCGACGAATTCGTGGTGATCCTGCGTCATATCGTCAAGAACGAAGACGTGCTGCGCATCGCCGAGAAGATCGTGCAGGTGATGGGTGCCCCTTTGCGCATCGACGACGGCACGGAGCTGCAAGTGACGGCGTCGATCGGCGTGAGCTTCTTCCCCGACGATGCCCCCGACGCCGATACGCTGCTCAAGCACGCCGACGAGGCGATGTATGCCGCCAAGAGCCTGGGCCGCAACAACTATCAGATCTTCGAAGGCAGCGCCGAGCAGTCGCAGCAGCAGAACCTCGCGCTGAAATCCGGCCTGCGCCATGCCGAGCACAAGGGCGAGCTGCGCGTGTTCTACCAGCCGCAGGTGGATGCGGTCACTGAAGACATCGTGGGCATGGAGGCGCTGGTTCGCTGGGAGCACCCGGAACTGGGTTTCATCGGCCCGGGCTTCTTCATTCCACTGGCCGAGGAAACCGGGCTGATCGTTTCCATCGGCGAATGGGTATTGCGCGCGGCCTGCCGGCACGCCCAGGAATGGGAGCGCCGCTTCGGTCTCGGCCTGCGACTGGGCGTGAATCTGTCGGCGGTGCAGCTGATGCAGCCCAACCTGCTGGAAGTGGTCTCGGCCGCGCTCGATGAAAGCGGGCTGGAGGCCAACCTGCTGGAAATGGAGATCACCGAAAGCATCAGCATCAAGGCCGCGCCCAACCTGGTGGAGAACCTGCAAGGCCTGCACCGGCTAGGCGTGCGCATCGCGATCGACGACTTCGGCACCGGTGCCGCTTCGCTCGATTACCTGCGCAAGCTGCCGGCCGATCGCATCAAGATCGACCAGAGTTTCGTCAAGAACATCGGCGTGGATCCCGATGACGAGGCTATCGTGCGCGCCACCATCGAGATGGCGCACCGCCTCAAGCGTGGCGTAGTGGCCGAGGGCGTGGAGACCGAGCAGCACATGGAATTCCTGCGCGCCAACGACTGCGATGAACTGCAGGGCTTCCTGTTCTGCCGTCCGCTGCCGCAGCCGGTGTTCGAGAAGCTGTTGCTGGAGCGCCAGCGCCTGCTGGCCGGCATCAGCGATGCCGCCGCATGACTTGCGTGCGCCGCGAAGAGCCCCATACTCAAGGGTAGGGCGCCCGATGCGCCCGTGGGCCGCACTGCTGGGGCGGTGGTGGTCCTTTCGTCATGACCGGTGCTCCCTTAGGAGTGCCCATGCGTTTCCACCATCGGTGTCGCCGCGTTGGCGCACTTGTCGTCCCGGGGATGGGGGTCACTCTGAACTAGAACGTGAAGTTCTTGTCTGAGCAGCTCGCATCCATTCACAAGGCATCCCAGGGCGCGTGGCAGCATCGACGAAGGAGATGGCCCGGATGGGCGAAAATGAACTGGACAGCGCGCTGGTCGAGCGCGTCCAACAGGGGGACAAACGGGCCTTCGATCTACTGGTGCGCAAGTACCAGCACAAGGTCGTGGGCCTGGTCTCCCGTTATCTGAAGAACCACGCAGAATGTGAAGACGTGGCCCAGGAGGCCTTTATCCGCGCATGGAGGGCGATCGGGTCGTTCCGTGGCGAGAGTGCTTTCTATACTTGGCTGTACAAGATTGCCGTCAATACGGCCAAGAACCATCTGGTGGCCATGAGCCGCCGCCCGCCGGCCGACGATATCGCCATCGACGATGCCGCTTTCGTCCCCGGCGCCGACCGCATGCATGAGAGCGCCACCCCCGAGCGCGAACTCATGCGACAGGAAATTGAACAAACGGTATTTTCCACTGTCCAAGCCTTGCCTGAGGAATTGCGCACCGCGATCACCCTGCGTGAAGTGGACGGCCTCAGCTACGAGGAAATCGCCGAGGCGATGGGCTGTCCGATCGGTACGGTACGTTCACGTATATTTCGGGCGCGCGAAGCTATCGATGAAAAATTGCGGCCGCTGTTGTCGGACCGCGAGGGCAAGAACCCATGACAGATCATCAACGCGAAAACCTTTCTGCTGGCATGGACGGGCAACTGTCCAAGGAAGAATTGCGCTTTCTGCTGCGCCGGCTCGATCACGATGCGTCGCTGCAGCAGGAGTGGTCGCGCTATCACGTCGCCCGTGACGGTCTGCGTCGCGAGTTGCCGGCGCTGGCCTCCGCGGATTTTGCTACCCGCGTGATGCAGGCGATCGAGCGCGAAGGCGTCACCGTGCAGCAGGGCAAGCGGCGGCATTGGCTGCACTGGTCTGCCGGCGGCGCGATTGCCGCTGGCGTGGCTGTGGCCGCGCTGATGGTGGCCCAGCCGGCCGGGCAGGGCGCTGATCGTCTCTCGCCGCAAGTCGCTTCGGCAGCGGCTCCGGCCGCACAAGGCAACACCCAGGTCGCGCAGGCGGAAACGCCGGCCGTGGCGCCGCCGGGGCTCAACGTCTATTCCGAAGTGCCGTACAAGATGAGCCAGCAGGCCTCGGCCACGCTGGAGGGTGACAGTGGCACGCCGCTGTATTCGCGCAACAGCCTCACGCCCTACCGCGTCGCACGCTATCCGGTCGTCAGCAATGGCGATGGCCGCTATCTGCTGCTGATTCACCCGGACCAGCAGCCCGCGCAGTCCGCCGCCGGACCGCAATGATCCCAGGCCGTGTGTCCCTTGCCGCGGCCTGATCGTTCCCTTTCACCTCTCCATGCCTGCCTGATCTGCGGGCCGGCATGGTGTGCCCGAGACGCAGAAGGAGAGTAGTGCATGAATCGACTTGTCTTGCGGACGCTGTCGTGCAGCGTCTTGATGAGTTTGGCCCTGGCCGGCGGTGTGCAGGCCCAGAACGCGGCGCCGGCGGTGTCGGGTCTGCCCGATTTCACCGGCATCGTGCAGAAGAACGCGCCCTCGGTGGTGCATGTCGAGGCCAAGTTCAACGGCAAGAAGCAGACGAAGGCCCGTTCGGGCGCGCGCGGGATGCCCGATGCGCCGGACGATGACGACGATCCGCAGATGGACATGCTGCGGCGCTTCTTCGGCATGCCGATGATGCCTTCGCCGGAAGAGCAGCAGCACACTTCGCTGGGCTCGGGTTTCATCATCTCCGGTGATGGCTATGTGCTCACCAATAATCACGTGGTGGACGGCGCCGACACGGTGACCGTGCGCCTGCAGGATCGCCGCGTGCTCACGGCCAAGGTGGTGGGCAGCGATCCGCAGTACGACATCGCCCTGCTCAAGGTGGACCCGAAGGGCGGCCTGTCGCCGGTCTCGATTGGCGACTCGCGCACGCTCAAGCCGGGCCAGTGGGTGTTGGCGATCGGTTCGCCGTTCGGTTTTGATTACACCGTGACGCAAGGCATCGTCAGTGCGGTGGGACGCAACCTGGGCAGCCAGGATCAGCCGTATACCTCCTTCATCCAGACCGACGTGCCGATCAATCGCGGCAATTCAGGCGGTCCGCTGTTCGATCTGCAGGGCCGCGTGGTCGGCGTCAATTCGCAGATCTATTCCAATACCGGCGGTTACCAGGGCGTGGCGTTCTCCATTCCGATCGATGTGGCCATGAACGTGGTCAAGCAGATCAAGGAGAAGGGCTATGTGTCGCGCGGCCAGCTGGGCGTGATGGTGCAGCAGGTCAGCGACGACATGGTCAAGGCGCTGAAGCTGGACAATGCGAGCGGCGCGGCCGTGACGCAGGTGAACAAAGGCAGCGCCGCCGACAAGGCGGGCATCCGTCCAGGCGATGTGATCCTCGCGTACAACGGCCAGAGCATCAATCAAAGTGCGGACCTGCCGCCGCTGGTGGGCCAGACGCCCCCGGGCAGCAAGGCCACCCTCGAGATCCTGCGTGACGGCAAACGCGAGAATGTGCCGGTCACCGTGGCGGAAATGCCGCGCGACAAGAACGCCAAGATGGCCGCCGCCGACACGGAGCAGCCGGCGGCCAAGGCGGCGGCCAGCGCCCTGGGCCTGTCCGTTCAGGATCTTGACGGCGACAGTCGCCAGCAGCTTGGCCTCAAGGCTGGCGAAGGCGTGGGTATCAGCCAGGTGAGCGGTGCGGTGGCGACGCGGGCCGGCTTGCAGCCGGGCGACGTGATTCTGATGGTCAACCAGACCAAGGTGGGCACGGCAGCGGCTTTCCGCGAGGCCACCAAGGGCGCGAAGCCGGGCGATACCGTGCTTTTGCTGGTCCGCCATGGCGACCAGAGTGGATTCATCGGGCTGACCGTGCCCGGTGGCAAGGACGACTGACGTCACCGTGGCGGCGATGGCAGTCGCCGCGCGGTGACGGGTCGTGTTCCGGTCGCGTAGGGCCGGAACCAGCGGAGCGATGGGCGCTTGGGCCACCATCGCTCTTTTGGGAGGGATCGCGTGACGCCTCGCAACGAGGCGTTCCGATCTCGCTTATCCCCTTGAGATAGCCCGCTTTTCCCGATGCCCGAAGTGGCACGGTTCCATGCGATAATGCTGGGTTCGTGTGACCATCCCGGTCATGCGCTGCCTGCGCGTACCGCAGATCAGTGAACGCCGCTAGCGTGCTCCATGGAACTGATTCGAAATTTCTCCATCATTGCCCATATCGATCACGGCAAGTCCACCTTGGCGGACCGCATCATCCAGATCTGCGGCGGCTTGACCGAACGCGAAATGGAGGCGCAGGTGCTCGACAATAATCCGATCGAGCGCGAACGCGGCATCACCATCAAGGCGCAGTCGGTGTCGCTGCCGTACACGGCGCGCGACGGCAAGACGTATCAACTCAATTTCATCGACACCCCGGGACACGTCGACTTCTCTTATGAAGTCAGCCGCTCGCTGGCTGCGTGCGAAGGCGCGCTGCTGGTGGTGGACGCTGCGCAAGGCGTGGAAGCGCAGTCGGTGGCCAACTGTTACACCGCAGTGGAGATGGGGCTGGAGGTCGTGCCGGTCCTCAACAAGATCGACTTGCCGACGGCCGACCCGGAGAAAGTGAAGGGCGAGATCGAGGCGGTGATCGGCATCGATGCCGACGACGCCGTTGCGGTGAGCGCCAAGACCGGCCAGAACGTGGTGGAAGTGCTCGAGGCGATCGTCGCTCGCATTCCGCCGCCGAAGGTGGGCGATACCGATCGCCTGCAGGCGCTGATCATCGACTCCTGGTTCGACAATTATCTGGGTGTGGTCTCGCTGGTCCGCGTGATGCAGGGCGAGATCAAGCCGGGCGACAAGCTGCTGGTGATGTCCACCGGCCGCTCGCATGAAGTGAGCGAAGTGGGTGTATTCACGCCCAAGCGCAAGAAGCTCGACAAGCTGTCCCCGGGCGAAGTGGGCTGGATCAATGCGTCGATCAAGGACGTGCACGGCGCGCCCGTGGGCGACACGCTGACGCTGGCGGCCAAGCCCGCCGAGAAGCCGCTGGCTGGCTTCCAGACCATGCAGCCGCGCGTGTTCGCCGGTTTGTTTCCGGTATCGGCCGACGACTATCCGGCGCTGCGCGAGGCGCTCGACAAGCTGCGCCTGAATGACGCCGCGATGTTCTTCGAGCCGGAGAGCTCCGAGGCCATGGGCTTTGGTTTTCGTTGCGGCTTCCTCGGCATGCTGCACATGGAGATCGTGCAGGAGCGCCTGGAGCGCGAGTACGACCTGGACCTGATCAGCACGGCGCCGACCGTGGTGTACGAGGTGCTCAAGAGCGACGGCTCGATCTTGATGCTGGACAATCCGGCCAAGCTGCCGGCGTCGCATCTGATGCAGGAAATCCGCGAGCCCATCATCGTCGCCAGCATCCTCACGCCGGCCGACTACATCGGCAACATCATCACGCTGTGCGAGGAAAAGCGCGGCGTGCAGCGCTCCATCCAGTACCTGGCCACCCAGGTGCAGATCACCTATGAAATGCCGCTCGCCGAAGTTGTGCTCGACTTCTTCGATCGCCTGAAGTCGGTGTCGCGTGGCTATGCATCGATGGACTATCACTTCGAGCGCTTCGAAGCCGGCCCGTTCGTGCGCGTGGACGTGCTGATCAATGGCGACCGGGTGGATGCGTTGAGCCTGATCGTGCACCGTGTCCATGCCGAGCGCCGTGGTCGCGACCTGGTCGAGCGCATGAAGGATCTGATTCCGCGCCAGCAGTTTGACGTGGCCATCCAGGCGGCCATTGGTGCTCAGATCGTCGCGCGCTCCACCGTGAAGGCGCTGCGAAAGAATGTGCTGGCCAAATGCTACGGCGGCGACGTCAGCCGCAAGAAGAAGCTGCTGGAGAAGCAGAAGGAAGGCAAGAAGCGCATGAAGCAGGTGGGCCGTGTGGAGATTCCGCAGGAAGCCTTCCTTGCCGTCCTGAAGGTGGATAAGTAAAGCTGAGCTTGTTGCAGCGATGGCGGGACGCCTTCTGGCGCCCGACCGATCGATGGTTCCCTGTCACACCCTCGTTCCACTGCTCCTGAGGAGCTTTCAATGGATTTTGATTTTTCGGCGATTCTGCTTGGCCTGACTGTGCTGTTCGGCGTGGTATGGGGTCTGGACCGCCTGTTCTTCTACAAGTCGCGCAAGGCCAAGGCCGACGCGGCAGGCAAGGAACCGCACGAGCCGGTGGCGGTGGACTGGGCTCGCTCGCTGTTCCCGGTAGTGCTGGTGGTGCTGGTGCTGCGCTCGTTCGTGGCCGAGCCGTTCCGGATCCCGTCCGGTTCGATGATGCCGACGCTGGACGTGGGCGACTTCATCCTGGTCAACAAGTTTGCCTATGGCCTGCGCCTGCCGGCCTTCAACAACAAGTTCGTCAGCCTGGGCGAGCCCAAGCGCGGCGACGTGGTGGTGTTCCGCTTCCCGGGTTATCTGTGCGAAGACGGCGGCAAGCTGGTACGCAGCGGCGACCAGAGCTGCGCCGATCCGCATGCCCCGGTGCCGAACCAGAACTGGATCAAGCGCATCATCGGCATGCCGGGCGACCGGGTCGAGATGCATGGCGACCAGCTGATCGTGAACGGTGAACCGGTGGCCGCAGACCTCATCGGCCCGTACGAAGGCGATCCCAAGCGCGCCGAGTCGCGCCTGATGCTGGAAATGGGCGCCACGGTGTGGAACGAACACCTGCCGAACGGGCTGGGCGGGGTGGTCAACCATCTGACCGCGCGCATGCCCAACTACGCGGTGCCGCCGCCGCTGCCCAATGCGCATGTGCCGCTGGTGGTGCCGCAGGGCTGCTACCTGGCCATGGGCGACAACCGCTACAACAGTACCGACAGCCGCTGGTGGGGCTGCCTGCCGGAGCAGAACCTGGCCGGCAAGGCCTTCCTGATCTGGCTGAGCTGGACCGGCTCGAGCGTGGCCTTCCATCGCATGGGCACGGTCATTCATTAAAAGCGTGACGGGCATAGGTACGCGCCCGGTGTCGTTCGAGCCAGCTTGGCGCGACAATGCACGCGCCAAGCCGCCTCCGGGGCGGCTGGGTGGCGTCTTGCCAGTTAACCGGGTATCGCCGTAAGGCGGCATAGCGAGGGGACTATGAAATCGAAGCAAACGGGCATCACCCTGATCGGGTTTCTCGTCGTATTGATGGTCGTGGCGTTTTTTGGCTACATGGCCATGAAGCTGGTGCCGGCCTATACCGAGTTCATGGGCGTGACCAAGGCCATGAACCAGCTGGCGACTGAAGGTGGTCCCAAGTCGGTAACCCAGGTCCGCAACGACCTGATGAAGAAGCTGGATTTCCAGTACGTGAGCGACGACACCATCACGCCGCAGGACATCACCATCAAGCGCACTGGCAATGCCTCGTCGCTCAATATCAGCTACGACAAGCGCATTCCGTTTATGTACAACATCGACTTCCTGTTGCACTTCGAAAAGAGCGTGGCGCTGCAGGGTAATGTCGAAGGTTAAGCACAGGCCCAGGATTTGACCAAGCTCGCCTATTGTTTTCGTGATCCTGCCCTCGCAGTACTGGCGCTGACGCATCGCAGCGCCGGGAAGCCCAACAACGAGCGGCTGGAATTCCTGGGCGATGCCTTGCTTGGTGTCGTGGTTGCCGAGCTGCTGTATGAGGCTCACCCGAACGCGAGCGAGGGCGAGCTGTCCCGCTTGCGCGCGCAGCTGGTGAACGGTCAGGCACTGGCCGTCATCGCGCGCGAACTGGAGCTGGGCGATGAGCTCAAGCTGGGCTCGGGTGAATTGAAGAGCGGCGGTTTTCGCCGCGATTCCATCCTCGCCGACGCTTTCGAGGCCCTGTTGGCGGCGGTGTATCTCGACGCTGGTTTCGAGGCGTGTCGCAACGTGGTGCGCGGCCTGTTCGAGCCGCTGGTGGCGGCTATTCCGCGCTCTTCCAAGGACGCCAAGACCCGCTTGCAGGAGTTGCTGCAGGCGCACGGCTGGCCCTTGCCGCAGTACGATCTGATCGACAGCCATGGCGAAGACCACGCCAAGACCTTCGATGTCTCGTGCGAAATCAACGAACCGGCACCCATCCGGGCCGAGGGGCATGGCACCAGCCGCCGTGCCGCTGAACAGGACGCCGCTGAAACCGTGCTGCGCCTAATGCAGGAAGTGAACTCATGAACGACAACGACGAACTCGATCTCGGCGCGCCGGCCGAACTTCCCCACGACGATTTTCGCTGCGGCACCGTAGCGCTCGCGGGGCGTCCCAACGTGGGCAAGTCCACCTTGCTCAATGCGCTGATCGGGTTTCGCCTGTCCATTGTCAGCCCGCGTCCGCAGACCACCCGTCACCGCATCCTCGGCATCGCCACCAGCGAGGCCGGCCAGATCATGTACGTGGATACGCCGGGCCTGCATCGCGGCGCCAAGCGCGCCATGAACCGCAGCCTCAACCGTGCCGCGCGCTCGGCGATCAGCGAAGTGGATGTGGTGGTGCAGGTGATCGAGGCGGGACGCTGGACCGATGAAGACGAGGCGCTTTACGACGCCCTGGTCGAGCAGAAAGTGCCGCGCCTGCTGGTGATCAACAAGGTCGACCTGGCCAAGGACAAGACCACCATGCTGCCCTTCGTGGCGGAGCTGATGGCACGCCACAGCTTCGATGAAGTGCACTACGTCAGCGCGCTCAAGGAGAAGGGGCTGAAGGAGCTGGAGTCAGGCATCCTCAAGCGCCTGCCGGTGCAGCCGCCGGTGTTTGGCGAAGACGAAGTCACCGATCGAAGCGAGCGTTTCCTCGCCGCTGAAATGGTGCGCGAGCAGCTCATGCTGCGCCTGGACCAGGAGCTCCCGTACGCCACCACGGTGGAGATCGAGCAGTTCAGCGATCGTCCCGATGGCATCGCCGAAATCCACGCGGTGATCTGGGTGGAACGCGATGGCCAGAAGGCCATCGTTATCGGCAATGGCGGTGCGCAGCTCAAGGCGATCGGCACGTCGGCGCGTCGCCATATGGAGCGCACCTTCGAGCGCAAGGTTTTCCTTCGCCTGTGGGTGAAGGTGCGCGAAGGCTGGGTCGACGACGAGACCATGCTGAAGAAATTCGGGTACACCGATTGAGCCTGCGCATGCGTGGCTCTGCCTGGTATGCCTGACCATCGCAGGTCAGGCGCGATCATCCACTGATTGGGTCCGACAGCCACCGCCATGCGTATCGAGCAGCAGCCGGCCTATGTGCTTCATTCGCGGCCTTATCGCGAGACCTCGCTGTTGCTTGAATGCCTGACGCGCGACCACGGACGCCTGGGCATCGTGGCGCGTGGCGTGCGGCGCGAGCGTGCCCGGGTGCAGCGTGCGCAACTGGAGCCTTTCCAGCGGTTGTCGCTGGATCTGCTGTTGCGCGGCGAACTGGCCACCTTGCAGACTGCGGAACATACCAGCCCGCCGTTGCGTCTGATGGGTGATGCCGGTCTTGCGGGGCTTTATCTCAATGAGCTCTGCGTGCGGCTGACCGGTCGCCAGGATCCCTTGCCTGATTTGTTCGAGGCGTATGCGCGTACCTTGCCGCGCCTTGCGGGTGGCGAGCCGTTGGCCTGGACGCTGCGGCGTTTCGAGCGCGACCTGCTCGAAGCCATCGGCTATGGCCTGCAGCTGGAAGTCGAAGCGGAGTCCGGCGAGCCGCTGGAACCGACGCGGCTCTACCGCTATGTCGTGGAGCAGGGGCCTGCACCGTGCCGCCCGGGAACGGCGCATGCCTTGCGCGGTGTCGATCTGCTCGCCCTGGCCGGCGACGAGATGCCCGATACCGCTGGACTGTCTGCCCTGCGCAGCATGATGCGCGAGGTGATCCGCTTTCATCTGGGCGGTGGGGAGCTGCGGGCGTGGCACGTGCTGGGTGCGGCGTTGTCGCGTCGCTGAGCTCAGGCGGTCGTTTCGCCGCCCAGCGCTTCGATGGTGGCCAGCAGCGAGCGACGAAAGCGCGACAGCGGCGCCAGCGAACCGGAATGCTTGAGCTTGAGATGGCGCTGCAGCAACGTTGCCTGGACGCCGAGCGCCGCTGCGCCGCAGAAGCCGCAGGACGAACGCAGTCGATGCATGCGATCGGCGAGTGCTTCGGTATCGTCCAGCAGCGCATCAAGATCCTGATACAGTCCCGCCAACTCCGCGCGTAGCAGCGTGCGCATCGCCCTCACCACATCCGCGTCGCCCATGGTGGCGATCGCCTGCTCGTCATCCAACAACGGCACGGCGGCAGCGCCCGCATAGACCAGCGCGAGGATGCGACGCAGGTCGGCCAGGCTGCAGGGCTTTTGCAGCACCTCGCTGAATTCTGCGGAAAGCAGGCGTTGCCGTTCGATGACATCCATCTCGGCGCTGGTGGCGACGGCGGTGCAATCGCTGGAGCGTGCCTGCGGATCGTGGCGCAAGGCGGTGAGCACTTCCTCGGCGCCTGCGCCGGGCATGCGGCAATCCAGCAGGAGCAGGTCGAAGGCCTCGTGGCGTGCCATGGCAATCGCCGAAGGGCCGTCATGGCAGGCATGCGCATGCAAACCGAGGCTGCGCAGGGCTTCCACCAGGAAAAGACGGCTGCTCGGGTCGTCGTCGGCCACCAGGGCGCGGACGGTGATGGGCGCGCTCCGATGGCCTGAAGGCTCGCTGGAAAGCGTGTGTTGCATGACTTGTCCGTGTCGTTCAGCTGATTTTGGCAGAATGGCGCTTCATGCGCCCCACATCAAGCCAACTTATTCTCACTCTCTGCATGCTCTTTTGGGCGTGCTGGTCGCTGCCAGCCCGCGCCGATGTTGCGCTGGGCGCCAAGACGGTGACCGTTCCCGGGCTGAAGATGCAGGGCGTGCAGTCGCAGATCGGCGAAGACGGGGAGGGTGGCCTCAAGCTCAGTCTGCGCGCGGCCAAGGCCGACGTACCGGCGATGGGCTGGAAGCGCGTCGGCGTGGACCTGCAGGGGGTGCTCCAGCGTGACACCCATATGCGCTGGTTGTTCGATGGCACCGCCCAGCTTGCCGGTGCTCCGGGCGCGGCACTGAGCAACGCCAAGGTGTCGATGGTGATCGACGAGGCGGCCAATACGCTGCAGATCGACCTGACCCAGGGCGCGATCCAGGCGAGCACGGCCTTGCCGCTGGACCAGCCGACCCACGCCCAGATCAGCCTCAAGGGCGTGCCGCTGGCCTGGTTGCAGGGCTTGTTGAGCACGGTCTGGTCCGGACGAGCCACCGGCGGCAAGCTTGATGCGGACATGGCGCTGGATATTCAGGACAAGGGCCTGCAGGCGTCGGGTCAGTTCGCGCTGAACGGCGGTGGGTTCGATACGCCTGGTGGCGCGCTGGCCGGCCAATCGGTCAATGGCAACGGTCGACTCAACCTCGACACGACCAGCGCACCCACCCGCATCGACCTGGATGCCAGCCTGCGCGGTGGCGAGCTGCTGTTGGGCCCCATCTATGCGCGACTGCCCGATCACCCCGTGCAGCTGAGCCTGTCCGCCGCGACGCGCAACGGCGCGGTCGATTTCAATCGCCTGCGCGTGGCCGATGCCGATGCCCTGCAGCTTGAGGGCGCCATGTCGTTCAACGCCAAGGGCGACCTGCAGCAGCTCAAGCTCGATCGCCTGCAGTCGCGCTTCCCGGCGGCGTACCAGCGGTACGGGCAGGCATGGCTGGCGACGCTGGGCTTGCGCGACATGCGCATCGATGGCGAGCTAAGCGGCAATCTCGATCTGGGCGCCGATGGCCTGCGCAGTTTTGCTTTCGACACCGACGGGCTGGACGCCGCCGATGCCGACGGGCGCCTGGCCGTGAAAGGTTTGCGCGGCGGTCTCGATTGGAATGCCAGCAACGACCGCCCGGTGACCTCGATGTCGTGGCAGGCCCTGCAGGTCTACCGCATACCCAACGGTGCCACGCAGTTGCGCTGGCAGAGCAAGGGTGGCGCCTTGACCCTGCAGCGCGCGGTGGATATTCCGGTGCTGAACGGGCGTGTGCATGTGGGCGATCTGGCGTGGCGCCCGGCCGCTGCGAAGGGGCGCCGACTGGAAACCTCGCTCGCTTTCGCCGGCATCGACATGGCCTCGTTCTCACGCACCATGGGCTGGCCCGAGTTCCCGGGGACCCTGGGCGGCGCCATTCCCGCCTTGCGCTGGGTGGATGATCGCTTTGAGCTCGAGGGTGGCCTGTCGGTCAATGTTTTCGATGGCTTTGTCGACATCACGCGACTGACTCTGCAGGGGCCCTTTGGCCCCAGTCCCGTGCTCACCGGCGACGTGCAATTGCGCCAGCTCGATCTGGCTGCCATGACCAGTGTGTTCGACTTCGGCAGCATCACCGGCCGTATGGACGGCTCCGTCAATGAGCTGCGCCTGGTCAACTGGAACCCGGTGGCGTTCAAGGCCAACCTGCTCGCCGGCAGCGGCGGGCGCATCAGTCAACGCGCCGTGAACAACCTGACGGCCGTCGGTGGCGGCGGCGTGGCAGCCGGTTTGCAGGGCGCCGTGCTCAAGTTGTTCAAGACCTTTGGCTATAAGCGCATCGGCCTCAATTGCACGTTGCAAGCGTCGGTATGCCATATGGGTGGCCTCGACAACGATGCCGATGGCTACACTATCGTCGAAGGCAGCGGCTTGCCGCGCCTGCAGGTGATTGGTCACCAGGCGCAGGTCGACTGGCCAACGCTCGTCCGTCGATTGAAGGCGGCTATGGAAGGCAATGGACCGGAAGTCCACTAGGGCAAAGCACGCCTTAGACCCATCCCCACCCCCAAGGAGTCGAAATCATGCGCAAGCTCGTCTATGGATTGCTGACCACGCTGCTGGTCGCGCTGGTGGGGTGCGTCACCATCAATGTCTATTTTCCTGAAGCGGCCGCGCAAAAGGCCGCCGATCAGTTCATTGGCACCGTGCTCGACAGTTCGGCGCCGGCGCAGCCGGCCAAGGACGACCAGCCGGCACCGCCGAAGAAGAACAACCAGCCCTCGGCCATGTTGCTCGACCTGCTGATTCCCGCCGCCTACGCGGCCGATGCGCCGAACCTGCGCGTGCAGACGGCGACCACGGAGGCGATCCACGGCCGCATGCAGGCGCGTTTCCGCGACACGCTGACGCCGCTCTTCAATAGCGGTGCGGTGGGCTTCACCCAGGATGGGCTGGTGGCCGTGCGTGACGCTGGCAAGGTGCCGCTCGACCAGCGGGCGGGCTTGAGCGCCGCGGTGGCGGACGAGAATCGCGATCGCAATGCGCTGTACCGCGAAGTGGCCAACGCCAACAACCATCCGGAATGGGAAGCGCAGATCCGCGCCACCTTCGCCAAGGGCTGGATCGAGCGGGCGCGGCCGGGCTGGTATTATCAGGACCCCTCGGGGGCGTGGAAGCAGAAATAAGCTCATCGCTCCTCATCACCCGATCAACGCGCCCGGGTCCTGCTGATCCGGGCGTGCGCGTTTTTGGAAGACAGTTGCCACGATGAAAGAATTCGAAGCCACCATCACCGACCTCAGCCACGACGGCAAGGGCGTCACCCGCATCGACGGCAAGGCCGTATTCGTCAGCGGCGCGCTGTTGGGCGAAGAGGTCAAGCTGCGCATCCGCAAGCGTCATCGTCACTACGACGAAGCGGAAGTGGTGGAACTGGTGACCCGCTCGCCACATCGCGTAGAGCCGCGCTGCCGTCATTTCGGCCAGTGCGGCGGCTGCTCGCTGCAACATCTGGATGCGACGGCGCAGATCGAAGTGAAACAGCGCGTGCTGAAGGACAACTTCGAACGCATCGGCAAAGTGATGCCAGAGCTGTGGTTGCCGCCGCTGACCGATGAGCCCTGGGGTTATCGTCGCAAGGGACGCCTGTCCGTGCGCTCGGTGGCGAAGAAGGGGCGCGTGCTGGTGGGTTTTCGTGAAGAGAGCAATCCGCGTTTTGTCGCCGACATCACCCAGTGTGAAGTCGTGCATCCGGCGCTGGGTCCCAAGATCGGTTTGCTGGCCGAACTGGTCAGCAGCATGGATGCCGCCTCCGACATTCCGCAGATCGAGTTCGCCGCCGGCGACGATGTGGTGGCGCTGGTGTTCCGCCACATGCAGCCGTTGAGCGAGCGCGATCAGGCGGCCTTGATTGCGTTCGGTCAGCAGCATGGTTTTGCGATTTACCTGCAGCCGGGCGGCGTGACCAGCGTGCATCCGCTGTGGCCGGAGTCGCCGCGGCTGGCCTTCAACATCCCCAGCGACAATGCCGCGTTCGCGGACGTGGAGCTGGAGTTCCGCCCGCTCGATTTCGTCCAGGTCAATGCCGGCATGAATCGCCGCATGATGGCGCGTGCGATGGAGCTGCTCGATCCGCAGCCCACGGATCGCGTGCTGGATCTGTTCTGCGGCCTGGGCAATTTCACGCTGCCGATTGGTCGCCGCGTCGCCGAGGTGGTCGGCGTGGAGGGCGAGCATGGCCTGGTCGAGCGCGCTGCGGAAAACGCCGCACGCAACGGCATCACCCACGCCCGCTTCGAAGTGGCCAACCTGTTCGAAGATCAGCGTCACACCCACTGGGCCAAGCAGTCGTGGGACAAGCTCTTGCTCGATCCGCCGCGCGCCGGCGCTGACAAGGTGCTGGAGTATCTGCCGCACAAGGAGACCAGCCGCATTGTCTATGTCTCGTGCCACCCAGGTTCACTGGCGCGTGACGCCGGCATCCTGGTGCAGAAGCATGGGTTCCGCTTGAGTGCGGCCGGCGTGATGGATATGTTCCCGCATACGGCGCACGTGGAGTCCATCGCGCTGTTCGAACGCTGAGCCAGGGCAAGGAAGGCGGGACGCCTTCACCGCTCCGTCACATCCCTCCCCAATCATCGGTTGACGCATGGGCATCGAGATCGAACGTAAATTCCTCCTCAGCGATGACAGCTGGCGAGACGCCGTGAGCGAAAGCGAGCGCATCGCCCAGGGCTATCTGGTCAGTGCGCAGGCGCTGCACGACGGTACCGCGCGGGCGTCGGTGCGCGTACGCCGCACCGGGGATCGTGGGTGGCTCAATATCAAATCGGCCAAGCTCGGCATCGAGCGCGCCGAGTTTGAATACCCCGTGCCCATCGCCGATGCCGAGCAAATGCTCGCCGAGCTGTGCGACGGTGTGGTGGAGAAGATCCGGCATCACGTGGTCGTCGACGGCGTGCTGTTCGAGGTCGACGAATTCTTTGGCGACAATGCGGGGCTGGTCGTGGTCGAAGTGGAATTGCCCAGCACCGACGCCTCGTTTCCGCGCCCCTCGTGGCTGGGGCGCGAAGTGAGCCACCTCCCGCGCTACTACAACGTCAACCTGATCGCGCATCCGTATGCGCGCTGGACGTCAGACGAGCGTCAGGCGGCCGGGGAACCCACCTCATGCTGATGATCGGCCTGGCAGGCGCCACACTCGCTGCGTCGGAGCATGCATGGCTCAAGGCGCCCGGCGTTTCCGGCGTGGTGCTGTTCTCGCGCAATTTCAGTACGCGCGATCAGTTGATGAAACTGATCGACGATATTCGCGAGGTCGGCGGCGACGACATGCTCATCGCCGTGGATCAGGAAGGCGGCCCGGTCCAGCGTTTCCGTGAGGGCTTCACGCGCCTGCCGCCGTTGTCGGCGATCGGCGCCGTGTACGACCGCGATCCGGAAGACGCCATCCGCCTGGCCGAAGAACACGCCTGGGTGATGTCCAGCGAGCTGCGCGCCAGTGGTGTGGATTTCAGCTTTGCCCCCGTCGTGGATCTGGCGCGCGGCAACGCTGCGATCGGTCTGCGCGCGTTTCACGCCAATCCCGCGGTGGCTGCCGAGCTTGGCCAGGCCTATGTGCGCGGCATGCACCTGGGCGGCATGGCGGCGGTGCTCAAGCATTTTCCGGGTCACGGTTCGGTGGCGGCGGATACGCACAAGGCCACGGCAGTGGATACGCGTCCCTTGGACGTGATTCGTCGCGAAGATCTGCTGCCCTTCGTCGAAGGCATGGCGGCGCACGCCGAAGCGGTCATGGTGGCGCACGTGGTCTATCCCGAGATCGACGCACAGCCGGCAGGTTTTTCCTCGCGCTGGATCAAGGACATCTTGCGCAACGAGCTGGGCTTTGGCGGCGCGGTGATCAGCGACGACATCAGCATGGCCGCTGCTGGCGCGGCAGGCGGCGTGGCCGGTCGCGTGCATGCCCATCTGGATGCAGGCTGCGACCTGGTCCTCGCCTGCTTCCCCGACGTGGTGGACGAGGCGATTGCCGCTGTGCAAGACCGCGCGGCCACCTCGCCCGAACGCATCGCCGCCCTGCGCGGCGACGTGGCCTCCACCTGGGACGGCCTCAACGACAACCCCCAGCGCGAACGTTTCATCGCGCGCATCGCGGCGCTGCACGCCGTGGAAGGACAAGCTTCGGCATGAGTACATCCACCCCTTCACTGGCCACGGCGCTTGCAAGCGCTGAGCTGTTGTTTGATCGCGCGGCGCTGGAGTCGGTGATCGTCGACATGGGCCGCGATATCGATGCCGCCCTCGATGGCGAGCGCGCCGTGTTTCTCACGGTGATGAACGGCGCGCTGATTTTTGCCGGTCATCTCGCACTGTCCATCCGCACCGATGTCGAGTTCGACTATGTGCATGCCACGCGCTATCGCGGCGCCACCTCGGGCAGCGAGCTGCACTGGCTGCGCGAGCCGGCGGTGGATCTCGCCGGCCGCACCGTGCTGCTGGTGGACGACATCCTCGATGAAGGTCATACCTTGAAGGCCGTGCGCGACGACTGCATGCGCCGCGGTGCACGCCGCGTGCTGGTGGTGAGTCTGTGCACCAAGCAGCACGACCGCCTGGTCGACGGCATCCAGGCCGACTTCAACGGCGTCCAGTTGCCCGATCGCTATGTGTTCGGCTTTGGCATGGACTACCACGAGCAGGGTCGCAATCTGCCGGGCATTTACGCGCTCAAGTAAGGCGACGATCGACCACGGAGTCATGCATGAATGTTTTGGGGATTTCCGGCAGCCTGCGCGAGGCTTCGTTCAATACCGCGCTGCTGCATGCGGCGCAGGAGCTTGCGCCGGCCGGCATGAACATCGTGATGCATCGCCTGCATGACCTGCCGATGTTCAATCAGGACGTGGAAGAGCAGGGCGATCCGGAGTCGGTGGTCGAGTTCAAGAACGCCATCGATCGGGCCGACGGGCTGCTGATTGCCTGCCCGGAATACAACGGCGGCATCACCGGCGTGCTGAAGAATGCAGTGGATTGGGCTTCGCGCACCGGCAAGGCGCGCAAGGTCGCCGCGCTGACCGGCAAGACCGTCTGCATCATCGGTGCGAGCCCGGGCGTCACCGGCACGGTGCGAGCGCAGGACCAGCTTCGTCTGATCCTGCGCCGCGCAGGCGCCCGCACCGAGCCGCAGGGCGACGTGCTGGTGTTTCATGCGCACACCAAGATCGTCGAAGGCCAGTTGAGCGATGAGCGCACGCGCGAGGCACTGACTCGCCATCTCGCAGGCTTTGCCGAGCGGCTGGCGGCGACACCGAACGAATTGAACGCATATAGGAACGCATCGTGAGCATCGATCTGGCCGTCATCGGCGGCAGCGGTTTGTACAACTTCCCGGGCCTGGAGAACGCCTCGCGCCATCGCATCGACACGCCGTTCGGCGCGGCCTCGGGCGATGTGGTGACGGGTGATTTCGCCGGCCGCAAGCTGGCCTTTCTCGCCCGTCATGGCGAGAGCCACACGGTGCCGCCGCATCGGGTGAACTATCGCGCCAACCTGTGGGCGCTGCACTCGCTGGGTGCGCGCCGGGTGGTCGGGGTGAACGCCGTGGGCGGCATCCGCGCCGATATGGGTCCGCGCGTCATCGTGGTGCCCGACCAGATCATCGACTACACCCATGGCCGCTACACGAGTTTTTGCGATGTCGAGGGCGCCGAGGTGCGTCATATCGATTTCAGCGAGCCGTACACCGAGTCGCTGCGTCGCGAACTGATCGACGCGGCGGCCAAGGCTGACATCGCTGTCATTGATGGTGGTTGCTATGGCGCGACCCAGGGTCCGCGCCTGGAGACCCGGGCGGAGATCGCCCGCATGAAGCGCGACGGCTGTGACCTGGTCGGCATGACCGGCATGCCCGAGGCCATGCTCGCCCGCGAACTGGAGCTGCCTTACGCCTGTCTCGCGCTGGTTGCGAACTTCGCCGCCGGTTGTGGCGACGAGGCGGAGATCAGCATCGAGGAAATCTTCGCCCACCTGGCAGCGGCCACCGCCGAGGTACCCCGCATCCTGGGTGTTCTGCTCAAAAGCTGAGCAACCGGTACGGTTTTGATCGTGTCAAAGTGGTCACCATATTGCGCTTTGCCATAAAACATGTTGATACTTCCGTTGTGCCAGGGGCGGCGGACCAAGGGGTCAAGGTGGTTCAGCGCTTACCGTGGTGCATCCAGTCCATGATTCAGAGGTTCACGCAATGCGTTTCGGTACGGTCAAGTGGTTCAACGACGCCAAGGGTTTCGGCTTCATCGCGCCTGAGGACGGTGGGGAGGACGTGTTCGTCCACTTTTCGGCAATCAACTCCAAGGGCTTCCGTAGCCTGCAGGAAGGTCAGCGCGTGAAGTTCGAAGTCACCACGGGCCCGAAGGGCGCCCAGGCTTCGGGCGTCGAAATCGCCGGCTAATGTCGGCGAACCGGCGCCAGCGCCGGTCATCGTTGTGAGGAAGCCCCGCGTCGCAAGGCGCGGGGCTTTCTTTTTTTGTGTGGAGTGGTTGGAGTGGAGGGGTGATGACGGATCGTAGAGGGTTTCTGAAGGCCTCCGTGCTGGGGGCCTCCGCGGTGGCACTGGCGGGTGGCGCGCATGCGCTGGCCGGCGCCAGTGGGACGAGCAAGGGCAGCACGGGTGCGCGCGTGATCTCGACCTGGGACTTCGGCGTGGCCGCCAACCAGGCCGCGTGGGGCGTGTTGTCGAAGGGCGGTGGGTCGCTGGACGCCGTCGAGGCGGGCGTGATGATCCCGGAAGCGGATCTGAAGAATCACAGCGTAGGCCGCGCCGGCTATCCGGATCGCGACGGCCACGTCTCCCTCGACGCCAGCATCATGGACGCCGACGGCAGTTGCGGTGCGGTGGCGGCGCTGGAACACATCGCCCATCCGATCCAGGTGGCGCGCCGTGTCATGGAGCGCACGCCGCATGTCTTGCTGGTCGGCGACGGCGCGTTGCAATTCGCGCTGGAGCAGGGCTTCAAGAGGGAAGAACTGTTGACCCCCGAGTCCGAGGCGGCGTGGAAGGAGTGGCTGAAGACGGCCCACTACCAACCCTCGGCCAATAGCGAAGTGCGCGACTACGGCAAGACCGGCATGCCCGGCGGCAAGGGCAACCATGACACCATCGGCATGCTGGCCATCGATGCCAACGGCCGCCTGGCCGGTGCCTGCACCACCAGCGGCATGGCGTGGAAGATGCGCGGGCGCGTGGGCGACAGTCCCATCATCGGGGCAGGCCTGTACGTGGATGGCGATGTCGGCGCGGCCACCTCGACCGGCGTGGGCGAGGAAGTGATCCGCAACGTGGGCAGCTTCCTGGTGGTGGAGCTGATGCGTCATGGCCGCTCGCCGCAGGACGCCTGCCGCGAGGCGGTGATGCGCATCGTCAAGCGCCGGCCCGCGGCGTCGAAGGACCTGCAGGTCGGATTTCTTGCCATGAACAAGCACGGCGAAGTGGGCGCGTTCGCGATCCAGTCCGGCTTCTCGTATGCCGTATGCGACGCGACCAAACAGGATGGGTTGGTGCCGTCCAAGAGCGTGTACTGATGGCACGACGCCTGCTCGAAGTCGCTGCCAATTCGCTGGCCTCTGCGCTGGCCGCGCAGGCGGGCGGTGCGGACCGGGTGGAGTTGTGCACGGGCCTGGAGCTGGGCGGGCTCACTCCATCGATGGCGCAGATCGCCCAGGTGCGCGAGCGCCTGAGCATCCCGCTGTACGTGCTGATACGTCCGCGTGCCGGCGACTTTCTCTACAACGATGACGAGCTGGACGTGATGCAGCACGACATCGAGACCTGCCTTTCGCTGGGTTGCGATGGCGTGGTGTTCGGCGTGCTCGATGCCGAGGCGCGCATCGATGTGGCGCGCTGCAAGCCGCTGCTTTCGGCGGCGGGCGGCATGGGCGTGACCTTCCACCGCGCGTTCGACATGACGTGTGATCTGCCTCGGGCGCTGGAGGATGTCGTGGCCTTGGGGGCGGAGCGCGTGCTCACTTCCGGCGGTGCGATAGCGGCCATCGACGGGGCCGATACGCTTCGCCAGCTGATCGACCAGGCGGCCGGCCGCATCGTGGTGATGCCGGGTGCAGGTGTCCGGGCCGCCAATATCGCTGAGCTTGCCAAGGCGACCGGCGCATCGGAACTCCACGCTTCGGCCAAGGGCGTGCTGCCGTCGGGCATGCGTTGGAGCAATCCGGCCTTGACCGATATGGCCGCTGGCGAGGTCCGCAGCGACGTGGATGAAGTGCACGCCCTGGTTGCTGCGCTCCACTCGAAGGCCTGATTTGCTGTCATTCAGACCGATGGCGCCTTAAGCTCGAACCGCGTCACCCTTCCTCCAGAGAGTCCACGGCATGGATGAGCGGAGCAGGCGAGGTGTTCGAGCGGCGCCGGCCCCGGCGCTGGGCGTGCGGCCATGAGTGCGCCGCAGGAGACTGCCGTCTCGGCGACGCTCGTCCTGGGCCGCTGGCCCCGTTTGCTGTCCACCGCGGCTGTCATCGTGGCCGCCACCATCTTCGGCCTGAGCTATAGCCTCTCCGCCCCGCTGATCGCCATGAGCCTGGCGGCGAGCGGGCACTCCGGCAGTTACATCGGCCTCAACGCGGCCATGCATGCGCTGGGCGTGTTGCTGATCGCGCCCGTGATGCCGACCCTCGCCGCACGCTTCGGCGCGCGGACACTGGCCGTGGCGGCCCTGGTGGTCACGGCCGTCGTGCTGGCTGCGTTCGCACGAGTCACTGACGTGGCGTGGTGGTTTCCGATGCGCGTGGTGCTCGGCATGGCTGCCGAAGTCCTATTCGTAATGTCGGAAACCTGGACCAACGTGCTCAGCACCGAGCAGGCACGCGGTCGCACCATGGCCGTCTATACCGCCGCACTGTCGCTGGGCATGGTGCTGGGGCCGGCCTTGCTGTCGGTGCTGGGCGTGGATGCGGGTGCATATCTCGCCGGTGCGGCCATCGCGCTGGCGGCGGTGGCGTTCATCCTGCCGCCCTGGGTGGTGGCGCCCCGGCGCAGTGTGCCCGAGCGCGCGCAGCCCCTCCGCTATATGCGCCTGGCGCCGATTGCCTTGGCCACCACGGTGCTCAATGCAGGGGTAGAGACTGCCGGACTTTCCTTCATCTCGTTGTATGCCACGCAGCTGGGCTGGACACAGGCGCGTGCCATGCAGCTGATCTCGGTGTTGATGTTCGGCGCCATCGTGTTGCAGCTGCCCATTGGCTGGCTGGCCGACAAGGTCGATAAGCGGCGCCTGGTGCTGGCATTGGCTGCGATTTCCGCGCTGACGGCGTTGTTCTGGCCGTTCGCGTTGCGCGAGACATGGCTGGCGTTCGCCGTGGTGTTCGTGTGGGGTGGACTGTTCGTGGGCATCTACACCGTGATGCTGGCGATGGTAGGCAGTCGCTTCCAGGGCAACGATCTGGTGGGCGTCTATGCCGTGATGGGGCTGGCATGGGGCCTGGGCGCGCTGGTGGGACCGACACTCGCGGGCGTAGCGATGGGCGTGAATGCGCTGTTCGGCTTGCCGGGCATCATTGCGCTGGGTTGCGCGGGGTTTGCGGTGTTCCTTGCGAGGTCGCGCAGCGAAACCTGAGGGGCGCCGCGTCCGCACGTGGTTCGAACGATGGAGTCGTCACATGGTGCAGTTGGGCTTGCTTCTATTGGGCAGCGATTTCATCCGGCGGCGCTGGCTGATTCTGGCCATCGGGGGCATCGCCTGGGCGGCGCTGGGCGTGGCGATCTTTATCGATGCGCTGGACAACGTGCTGTATTTCCCGGTGCACGTGTTCGGCTATCTGCTGGTGGTCGAGGCCGTGGTCACGCTGGCAGTGTCCTCGCCCCGGCCCGGTACCTCGGCTGCACTGCGCAAGGCGCGCGGCGTAGTGTTCCTGATCCTCGGCTTGTTGATCGTCGACCCGCATCATGCGGCGAGCGTGATCCTGGCGATGGCCTTCGGTCTCGCTTTCCTGCTCGATGGCATCTTCCGGATCGCAGCGGCGCTGGTGGTGCGCTTTCGCGGTTGGCGGCTGTCGTTGCTCACCGGTCTGCTCGAGGTGGGCTTTGCCGTTTTCATGGTCGAGCCGTATCCGACGTTCTACGCGGGCACGGTGCCGTACTGCATCGGCATGGGCCTATTCCTCTCCGGCTGCGGCATGTTCAGGCAGGCCTGGCGACTGAAGAAACTGCCCGATCATGCCGTGCTTTCGTGGCTGTTGATGCGTGACATGCCGGTTGCCGATGCGGGCTTCACGCCCGAACTGCTGGATGAGGTCGCGGGCGACCTGGTCGTTTACGTGTGGACGCCGACGGGCTCCGTCGACGACGCCGTGCCACAGCCACTGGTGGATCGCTATATCGCTGCGGTGGACGCGAAGGGCGTGATTTCCACGGGGCACGCGGCGCTGGGGTGCCCGCCCGATGTGTACGTCAGTCATTATCCGGCTGTCGAAATCGATCGCTCCAGCGGCGATTTCACCCGCATGCTGCGCGCCACTGCGATCAACGACGTGCCCGGAAAATTCCAGCCCAGCTATGCGCAGGAATCCGCCGGCTGGTGCGAATCGAACGCGGAAGTGCGTTTTGATCGCTACGACCGCCAACGCCTGCTGGCGTTCTGGAAGCGCTACCGCGAAGACGCCACGTACAACCTGACCAGCCGCAATTGCAGCAGCACGGTGGCGCATTGTCTGGAGGCCGCGCTGGAAGGATCGTCGGCAAAACGCGGCTTCCTTCGAACCATGGTCAATCCGGAACTCTGGGTCGCCGCCCAATTGCGCAAGCGCGCCGAGGCTATGGCCTGGACCCCGGGATTCGTGCTTGATTACGCCCGCGCACTCAAGGCCGCCATCCATCCCACGCCGCTGGGGTGGTACACGTTGATCGCGTCAATCAAACGCTTCTGGCGTTACGCGCGGATGATCCGTCGCGGTGAGCCGATGAGCGCCGCGTCATTAGGTGACAAAACGAGCATTCACGCTGAGCGAAAGCGCTCGATCGAGTGATGCCTCAGGCAGTGAACTGCAGCCTCGCCAGTTCCGCGTAGAGACCGCCTTCGGCCAGCAGGCTTTGATGCGTGCCCTGGGCCACGATGCGGCCGCCGTCCATCACCACGATGCGATCGGCGCGTTGCACGGTAGCGAGGCGGTGGGCGATGACGAGGGTGGTGCGGCCTTTTTCGAGACGCTCCAGCGCCTGCTGGATGGCGGCTTCGGATTGGGCATCGAGCGCGGAGGTGGCTTCGTCCAGCAGGAGCAGCGGTGCGTCGCGCAGGATGGCGCGGGCGATCGCGATGCGCTGGCGTTGGCCGCCGGACAGGCGTACGCCGCGCTCGCCGAGTTCCTCGCCGTAGCCCTTGCCCATCGCCATGATGAAGTCGTGCGCTTCGGCAGCGCGGGCGGCATCGCGCACTTCCTCATCGTCGGCATCCTGGCGACCGAAGCGGATATTCTCGGCCGCGCTGCCGCCGAAGATCACCGTTTCCTGCGGCACCAGTGCGATGGCGCCGCGCAGTTCGGGCAGGGCGAGTGCGCGCAGATCGATGCCATCGAGTGTGATGCGTCCGCTCTGCGGATCGTAGAAGCGCAGCAGCAAGGCGAACACCGTGCTCTTGCCCGCTCCGGAAGGCCCAACCAGCGCCACGGTCTCACCGGGGCGAATGCTCAGGTCGAAGTCGTGTAGCGCAGGTGCGTCGGGTCGGGACGGGTAATGGAACTGGATGTGTTCGAAGCGCAAGGCGCCTTCCATCGGACGAGGCAGGAACGTGGGTTGCGCGGGGCTGGTGATCTCTGCGCGCTCTTCGAATAGTTCGCCAATGCGTTCCATCGCGCCTGCCGCACGCAGCACGTCGCCCCATACCTCGGAAAGCCCGGCGAGCGAACCGGCCGCGAGAAACGCGTAGATCACGAACTGCGCGAGCACGCCGACATCGAGCGTGCCGGCCAGCACATCACGCGCGCCGGCCCACAGCACCAGCGCGATGGCGCCGAAGAACAGCACGATGACGGTCGCCGTGAGGATCGATCGCATGCCGATGCGTTGCCGGGCGGTGGCGAGCGCGCGGGCGATGGCGCCGCCGTAACGCGCACTTTCGATATCCTCGCGCGCATACGCCTTGACCGCTGGCGCGGCGTTGAGCGTTTCATTGGCCACTGCCGCGGCATCGGCAAGCCGATCCTGGCTGGCGCGTGACAGCTTCTGCACGCGGCGACCGAAGACCAGGATGGGCAGCATCACGGCGGGAATCACCAGCGCGGTGAGGCCGGCCAGTCGGGGGCTGGTCCAGACCATCATGGCTGTGGCGCCCAGCAGCATCACGGCGCTGCGCAGCGCCACGGAGATGCCCGAGCCGATCAGCGCCTGGATGACTTCGGTGTCGGTGCCAAGGCGCGAGATAAGTTCGCCCACGCGGCTGCGCTCGAAAAAGCCCACATCGAGGCGGATCACATGCGCATAAAGTTGAGAGCGCAGCGATGCCAGCGAACGCTCGCCCAGCAAGGCGATGCAGTAGTAGCGCGCCGCCGTGGCAAACGCCAACACCAGGGCCACGCCAAACAAGCCCAGGAAGGTGGCATTGATGGTGGCGAGGCTGGAATGGCCAAAGCCCTGGTCGATCATGTGCCGCACGGCCATCGGCAACACCAGCGTGGCGCTCGAGGAGATCGCCAGAAACACCAGCCACCCGCCGGCCAGCGCGCGATGGGGTCGCACGAACGGCCACAGCTGCATCAGGGTGCCAATGCGACGTGCAGGGCGCTGAGTGTCGGCGGTTTCGCTCATGAGTTCTCGTCGTCGGCATCCGCGCCGGGCTGGCGCATCTGTTTGAAGGTGGGGCGACTCGCGCCTGATTCAATCCAGGCGGCGTGCACGGTGACGGCCTCGGCTGAGGTCGTTGACCAGCGCCTGTGCCTCGTCGGCATGCCTGTCGGGCAGCTGGATCTCCAGCGCGACCCCTTGCGCATCGAAGCTTTCCTGCACGATCTCGGCGTCGAACTCGCGCAGGCGGGCCTTGAGCAAGGCCAGTTCGGCGAAGTCGCAACGCAGGCCCAGTCGCGCCATGGCAACCAGGGGAACGCGATCGGCGCGACGCAGGCACTCCGCAGCCGTGCCACCGTAGGCGCGCACGAGTCCGCCGGCGCCCAGCTTGATGCCGCCATACCAACGCGTGACGACCACCACGGCGCGATCGATACCCTGGCCTTCGATGGCTTGAAGCATCGGGCGTCCCGCGGTGCCGCCCGGTTCGCCGTCATCGTTGAAGCGATAGTCCTGGCCGATGCGGTAGGCCCAGCAGTTGTGCGTCGCTGCCGGATCGCTCACCTGGCGTACGAAGGCCAGCGCCTGTTCGGGCGTCTGTACGGGTGCCGCCTGGGCCAGGAACCGACTCTTCTTGATGTCCTCGCTGTGCTGGCAGGCAGCGGCCAGGGTATGCAGCGGATCACTCATGGTCGGGCAGTTGCGCTCGCAGGTCGTCGGGCAAGGGCACGTCCGGATGTGTCTGCTGGAAGGTGGTCAGCCGCTGCACGCCTTCATCGTGGCGATGCAGGGCGAACAGCTGGCGGATCTTCTCCAGCTCTTGGGCTGGCGTATCGGCCGCGTTGGCTGCCGTACTGTCCGGCGAAACGGCGGGGGCAGACATGTCCTTCATCGCCGTTGCGCGCTGGCTGAGCGCGCCGGAGGCGGCCGTGGCCCGCATCGCAGCCTGCGGTGCATAAGCGGATGGGGCGGCTTGCGCGACGGGCGCAGGTGCTGCCGGCGGCGGCGCCGCCGCCATGCGGTCCTCGTTGATGGCTGCCAGCGGTGCCGCTTCCGTCTCGGAGGTGGGTGGTTGCGCAGTCGCGACGACCGGCGCCACCACTTTCGGCTTCATGGCGGAACGGATGTTTTCCCGCTTCGCTGCCGTCGGCGCCGCGATGCGCGTCGCCGGAGCTGCAGCCGCCAAGGGTGCGGCAGGGGCGTTGACGACCTGCGCGTCGCTTTGACTGGACGCCACCTGCGCCGGTTCGGATGCGGGCGCCGCGCTGACGGCAACAGTGCGCGAAGCAGGGCCCTGCGGCACGTTCGCGGGTTGTTGCACCATGCGCCAGCCCAGCCCGGCAGCCACGACCAGGACGGCCACACTGGCAACGGCTACCGGCCAGCGCGTCACACCGCTGCGCTTGTCGGCGCGCACGGCGTCGGCCGCCGCGCGCTGGATCGCGCCATCGAGGGCGGGCGATGGTTCCTTGCGCGGCAGGCTGCGATAGAGCGACTTGAGCTCGTCTTCGCCGGGCAGCGCGTCGTTGTCGTGGTCGTGCGTATTCATTCGGCCAACTGTTCGCGCAAACGGTTCATGGCATAGCGCAGGCGCGACTTGGCAGTCTCGCGTCCCACGCCGGTGACTTCGGCAATCTCCTCCACGCTCAGTTCGTTTTCCAGGCGCAGCAGCACCGCGGTGCGCTGCTCATCGGGCAGTTGCTCGATCGCCAACTGCAAACGCCGGCGACGTTCGAACTCCGACAGCAGGTGCTCGGGTTGTTCGCGTTCCGGTGACGCGGTTACTTCGAATACCCGCTCGGCTTCCTCGCCGGTGGCGAGCGGGCGCTTGCGGCGGTAGCTGTCGATCAACAAGTTATGCGCGATCTGCAGTAGCCAGGTGGTGAATTTGGCTTGCGGCACATAGCGCGCGCGCGCGGCCACCACGCGACTCCAGGTCTCCTGGAAAAGCTCCTCGGCCAGCTGGGGATCGCGCGCCGCGCGCAGCAGGAATCGATAGAGCGCGGCCCGGTGCCGGGCGTAGAGCGCATTGAACGCCGCAGCCTCGCCCCTGGCATAGGCAAGCATCAGCGTCGCATCGTCGTCCACAGGGGCATCCATGGGCGGCGAGGTTAAGCCAAACCGGGGCTTGGGGTAAGCAGGCGGGTCAGTGGCAGGCGTCCATTGAAGTGTCGGGTTCAGGAAAGGTGGCTGCATTCCCATGTAACGCAGGCCATCGCCACTTGGGGTTTGGCCGTGCACGGAGGTCAGGGGATGACGTCACCTGCTACAGGGTGCGAGAAATCCTCAGGCCCGCTTTTCTGGGTGAGCCGGAACACGCCTTCGCGCACGTGGCGTGGCAGCACCACATCGAGCACGGTGGTCTGGTGCGGGGCGAGGATCAGGAACAGGTCGTCGCTGGAGGCCGAGCTGGCGATGGCGTGATGCACGAGTCCGTCCAGATCAGCCGGTTCGATCGTCGCGCTATAGGGCCGATGCCCGCTCATGGCGGCACGCAAGGTGCGCCGGCTGTTGTCCGGGTCGGCGACGCGGCTGGTGCCGGCGAGCAGGCCATGGTTGAGGAAGAAGGTGATCACGTGTCCCTGCCGGCTGTTCGCCTGGCGGTCGAGCATGAAACCCTGTGGCATCCAGTCGGGGTTCGGCGGCAGGCCGGCCTCGAACAGCCAGCGTGCGCCAAGCAGCGGCTCACCCGCCTCGTCGGTGAGGCGAACCACCAGCATGCTGCGTGGATCGTGGATATGGACGCGGGGCGAGAACGGACCTACGGGCTCCTTTTCCACCCGCTCGGCGTCGCGCTGTGCATTTTCCGCATCGAAGGCGTCGCACAGTTGGTGGTAGCCGGCCACGTCGCGCACCTGCAGGCAGCGGAGCAGCGCGTCCACCGTCGCTTGCGGCGCGGCGGCCATCACGCCTTGCCCGAGGCCGGAGTGCGCTGCGCCCGGGATCAGCTTGAACGCGGTGCGCGGCGCGACCGTGGCGTTGATGGCCAGCGTTGCGTCGTTGCTGCTGCCCTGGCGCGCGAGCACGGCATGGCGCGCATTGAGATTGGCGGCCGCGATGCGTACGACGCCGTCCGATCCGTCTTCGCCGGTATAGCTGTTGATATGGTCGTAGAGCGATCGATCAGGTCGGTCGCCGGTGAGCACGAAGAGGAACTGGCCGCGCTCGGCCGCATCATCGCCGTGGATATGATCGAGGTTGAGCGACAGCGATTCGCTGCTGCCCAGTTCCAGCCAGTCGAGTATGCGTTGCCCGGGTTCCACGCCACCGGCCCAGGCGCGCAGGCGGCTCAGCACGCCTTTGCCGAGTTGGGCGAGGGCGGAGCCGAAATTCGCCGGCGCGAGCATCATCAGGTGGGTGAGGCGGATGGTGCTGAAGGCGTGCGGTCGCTCGCGCTGCGCACGCAGCCATTCGCGCACGACGGGGCCGCCGGTGGAGTGGGTGATGCAAACGAAACTGGCGTCCTGCAGATGCAGGTCGCGCAGGGCGTGATCAAATCCACGCACGACGTCGGCCATGGTGACCACGTCGTCGAAACTCACGTATTCCGATAGCCAGATGTCGGCCACCGCCAATGCGATGCCTGCGGATGCGGCCTGCGCCTGGAGACGCTGTGGCAGCAAACCATAGGTTGAAGTATTGGTGACGCTCCAGCCGTGCACGAAAACGAGTGTGGTCATGTACCGGTCCCTGCGGTGTCACATTGTCCGCTCGCCAGCATGCTGGCGTGTTCCCAGGCGACAGGTCGATCGACCCTGCGCTATCGCCTCGCCATAGCGTAAGGCCCTAAGATGCCATGCCTTTCCATGGAGCGGGGAATCCGCATGCTGGCCGTTCTGTTCGTGCTGCTGCTGTTGATCGTGTGGCTGTATCGCCTGCGCTGGCGCAAGACCGCGCGCGCGCTGTTGATCGCGAGCCTGCTGCTGTTCTTCGGCATCGGTTGCGGCGCACTGCCACGCTGGCTTTCCGACGGGCTGCAAGCGCCATACGAAGTCGATCCGGCGATTGCGTGGACGCCGCGCAATGCCATCGTGGTGCTTGGCGCGGGCACGGCGGTGGACGAAGGCCATCCGTTGCAACCTTCCTATTTCGTCAATGGTCGCCTGTTGCGTGCCGCCCAGCTTTATAGCGCGTGCAAATCCGCCGGCAAGGAGTGCCGCCTGGTGGTGAGCGGTGGCGATTCGCAAGACCACGGCGAGGCCGAGGCGGTGGTGTATGGCCGGGCACTTCGCGCGCTCGGCATTCCCGCGGCGGATTTGTCGATTGAATCTCGCAGCATGAGCACGTGGCAGAACGCGCAGTTCAGCCGTCCGATCCTCGCCGAATACGCGCCGCAGCACATCGTGCTGGTGACCTCTGGCATTCACCTGCGTCGATCGCTGTTGTACTTCGCGCACTTCGGCATCGTGCCGCAGCCGGTGGCCGGCGACTGGGTCAATGCGCGCAGGGAACTGGCGCCCGACTCGTGGAACTTCATGCTGATGGATGCCTCGCTGCACGAGTACCTGGGCATCCTGCGTTACCGGGTCTACAACGTGCTGGGCTGGAATGCCCCGAAGGCGCCGCCGCTGGGTGCCTGAGGCGCCCGATAGCCGTTCATTTTCCAGCCAGCTACTGAGCGCGTATCCGCGTAACCTTGCGCGGCTTACCCACGCCGGTCGCTTCCATGCCCTCCGAACTGCCCACCGATCCGCACTCGCGTGCGGCGCTTCCGCTTGCCCCTTCGCTGGATCCGACGCTGACCGCGGCGCATATGCCGCGCCATTTTCGTCCGCTGGAGCGGCGCGTGCTGTGGATCTGTTTGCTCGCCATGCTGCTGGGTTCGGCGGTGGCGCTGGTGGCGCGGTTGCTGACTGGGTTGATTGGACTAGTCACCAATCTCGCATTTTACGGACGCCTCAGCACGGAATTCAGCAGCCCGGCAGGCAATCATCTGGGCCTGTGGGTGATTGCGGTGCCGGTGGTCGGCGGCCTGATCGTCGGCGCGATGGCGCGCTGGGGTTCGCGTGCCATTCGTGGTCACGGCATTCCCGAGGCGATGGAGCAGGTGTTGCTCAATGAAAGCCGGATTCCGCCGCGCATCACCTGGCTGAAACCGGTGTCGTCCGCCATTGCCATCGGCACCGGTGGTCCGTTCGGCGCCGAAGGACCGATCATCGCCACCGGCGGTGCATTGGGGTCATTGATCGGCCAGCTGTTGCGCGTCACGGCGGACGAGCGCAAGACACTATTGGCGGCCGGCGCCGCAGCAGGCATGGCCGCGGTGTTCTCCGCGCCGATCTCGTCCGTGTTGCTGGCGATCGAATTGCTGTTGTTCGAACGTCGCGCCCGTTCGCTGATTCCGGTGGCGCTGGCGGCGGTGATGGGCACAGCAGTTCGCTACCTGCTGGAAGGCAATGAACCGATGTTCCCGATGCCCGCCATCGCCACGCCGGCACTCAGCGCCGTGGTGGCCTACATCGTCATGGGCATCGTCACGGGCGTGGTCAGCGTCGGCATCACCAAGCTCACCTACGCCATTGAAGACGGCTTCGAGAAACTGCCGATTCACTGGATGTGGTGGCCGGCCATCGGTGGCGTGGTGGTGGGCGTGGTGGGTTACTTCATGCCGGCCACGCTGGGTGTGGGCTACGGCAATATCGCGGCGCTGATTGCCGGGCAGGTCGGTTTCGCCGGCATGCTCGCGCTGTGTCTGATGAAGCTGCTGTCCTGGTCGGTGGCGCTGGGCAGTGGCACCTCGGGCGGCACGCTCGCCCCGCTGTTCACCATTGGCAGTGCGATGGGCGGTGTGTTCGGCCTGCTGTGCGTGAACTGGCTGCCATGGTTGCAGGTGGATCCGCGGGTGGCGGCGCTGGTGTGCATGGCCGCGATTTTCGCAGGGGCGTCGCGCGCTTTTCTCACCTCGGTCGTTTTTGCGTTCGAGACGACCCAGCAGCCGCACGGCCTGCTGCCCTTGCTCGGCGCCTGCGCGGCGGCATACCTGGTTTCGGGTTTGTTGATGCGCAACACCATCATGACCGAGAAGATCGTCCGTCGCGGTGTGCGCGTGCCGGACGAGTACACGGCCGATTACCTGGAGCGCCTTGCTGTTGGCGAAGCATGCAGCCGAGACGTCGTGAGCCTGCGCGCCAGCGAGACGATTGGCGAGGTGCAGGCATGGCTGTCGACGGAACATGCACCGGCCAAACATCAGGGCTTTCCGGTGGTGGAAGAGCAGGGCCGCTTGCTGGGCGTGGTGACCCGCCGCGATCTGCTGCGCGCCGGCTCGCCGCTGGATGCGCAAGTGCGTTCGCTGCTGCATCGTCCGCCTCTCGTGGTGCGCGAAGACCACACGCTGCGCGAAGCCGCCGATCATATGGTGGAGGCCGACGTCGGCCGCCTGGTGGTGATGGATCGCCAGGGACGCCGGATGGTGGGCATCATCACCCGCGGCGATCTGCTCAACGCGCATGCGCAACGACTGCGTGAAGCGCATGAGGCCAGCCGTCATCTCGGCGGAAAAACAAAACCGGCCGTGTAAGGGCCGGTTTTGCGGGGCATCCGGGCGGCTTGTGCTGCCCGGGTCAGTACATCAGGCAGCCTTGAGCGAAGCCATGTCGATCACGAAGCGATAGCGCACGTCGCTGGTGATGACGCGCTCGTAGGCGGCGTTGATGTTCTTGATGTCGATCACTTCAATGTCGCTGACGATGTTGTGCTCGGCGCAGAAGTCGAGCATTTCCTGCGTTTCGGCGATGCCGCCGATGGCCGAACCCGAGATCGAGCGGCGACCCAGCAGCACCTGCGCAGCGTTCACCGGAGGATCGAGCGGCTGCAGCTGGCCGACCAGGCAGATCACGCCATTGACGGCGAGCGTGGCCAGGTACGGGTTGAGATCGTGCGGGTTGGGCACCGTGTCGAGGATGAACTCGAACTGGCGCGACACGGCGGCCATCTGCTTCTCGTCGGTGGACAACACCACATGGTCGGCGCCCAGGCGGCGTGCTTCCGCTTCCTTGCCCGGCGAGCGGGTGAACAAGGTGACGTCGGCACCCATCGCCTTGGCGAACTTCAGGCCCATGTGGCCCAGGCCGCCCAGGCCGATCACGGCGATCTTGCTGCCCTTGCCGATATTCCAGTGACGCAGCGGCGACCAGGTGGTGATGCCGGCGCACAGCAGCGGCGCGGCAGCCTTCAGGTCCAGCTTGTCGGAGATCGACACCACGAACTTGTCCGACACCACGATGCGCTCGGAGTAGCCGCCGAAGGTGGGCATCTTGTCGTGGCGATCGATGCCGTTATAGGTCCAGGTGGCGCCTTCCACACAGTACTGCTCGAGGCCGGCGTTGCACGAGGCGCAGTGCTGGCAGGAGTCGACCATGCAGCCCACGCCCACCGTGTCGCCCACCTTGAACTTGGTGACCTCGGGGCCGACGGAGCTGACGCGGCCCACGATCTCGTGGCCGGGCACCATCGGGTAGAGGCTGCCGCCCCATTCGTCGCGCGCCTGATGGATATCCGAGTGGCAAACGCCGCAATACAGGATGTCGATCACCACATCGTTCGCGCGCGGATCGCGGCGTTCGAACTGGTGAGCGGCCAGCGGCGTGGTGGCGGACTGGGCGGCGTAGCCGCGGATGGAAAGCGTCATGGCATGACTCCTTGGGGACGGGACAGCAAGGCGAGGAGTATGGGCGCCCGGTGTATGGCCCGGGTAGCCGATTCCTGCGAGATGATTGCCTGATCCTGCAAGGTCGTGGCCCAGGGGCTCGCCATATGGCGGAGGAACAGGCAATCTCGTCCTGCAGAAATGGAGCCTAAGTCCATGAATGAAAAACCTTCCATTCCCGGCTCTTCGGCGCGACTGGCGCAAGATCGCGAGGAATTGACAGCCATCGTTGAACGATTGGCGGCGGCTGATGGCTTGCACACCACGGTTTGGCCAGCCCTGACGCTGTTTCGCGCCAACTCGGTTGGCGTGCCGACCTGCGCCATGTACGGCCCGGGTCTGGGCCTTGCGCTGCAGGGGGCGAAGCAGATCCTGCTCGGCCAGCAAACGTTCCTGCATGAGCCGGCCAACTACATGGTCAACGCGGTGGATGTGCCGGTGTCCTCGCAGGTGGTCCGGGCATCGGACGATGCGCCGTGCCTGTGCCTGACCTTTCGCCTGGATCTGCAGTGCATCCGCGAGCTGCTGCCCGGCGTGCAGTTGCGCCGCAGTGCCGTCGCGTCTGCGCCCGGTCTTTCGATGAGTCCGCTCGATGGCGGGCTGCTCGATCCGCTGCTGCGCCTGGTTCGCCTGCTCGATACGCCGCGCGACCTCGAGGTATTGGGTCCCTTGATCGAGCGCGAACTGCTGTACCGATTGTTGACGGGCGAGCAGGGTGCGTTGCTGGCGCAGATCGCCACGTCCGGCAGCCAGGGTCATCAGGTGTCGCGCGCCATCGACTGGCTGCGGCAGCACTACGACGAGCCCTTGCGCATCGATGAGCTGGCGATGCGGGTGAACATGAGCACCTCCTCGCTGCATCACCATTTTCGCGCCATTACCGCGATGAGTCCGCTGCAGTATCAGAAGCAGCTGCGTTTGCACGAAGCCCGTCGCCTGCTGCTGGCCAGCCAGTGCGATGTCGCCACGGCGGCGCATCAGGTGGGCTATGAAAGTCCCTCGCAGTTCAGTCGCGAATACAGTCGCCAGTTCGGCGCGCCGCCCTTGCGCGACGTGGCGCGCCTGCGTCCGACCGACGCCGAGTCGGTCGCCTGAGGGCACTTGACGCCCGCGCGGCGCGCACCGAGCATGCGCCGCGCTGACATCAGGGCCAGGGAATGCCATGAATCTCGCTTTGTTCGATTTCGACGGAACCATCACCACGCGAGAGATGTTCCGGCCCTTCATCGAATTTGCCGTGTCGCCGCGCCGACGCGCCCTTGGCGGCGCGCTGCTTGCCCCGATGGTGGCTGGCTACAAGCTTGGCTGGGTGTCGCCCAATCTCATGCGGCGCAGTGCAGTGCAGCTGGGTTTTCGTGGCGTGGCGGAAACGCGTGCCTATGCACGCGGCGAGCAATTTGCACGCGATGTATTGCCGGGCGTGCTGCGTCCGCAGGCGCTGGAGCGCATCCAGTGGCATAAGGCGCAGGGCGATCGCGTCGTCGTGGTATCCGGTGCGCTGGACGTCTATATGTCCCATTGGTGCCGCACGCATGAGCTGGAACTGCTGTGCTCCCAGCTTGAGGCGCGCGACGGCCAGCTGACCGGTCGCTACCGCGGCGAACAATGCGTGAACGCGGAAAAAGCGCGCCGCGTCCGCGCCGCCTATGACCTGGCCGCTTATCCGGTGGTCTATGCCTACGGCGATACGCCGGAGGATCAGCATCTGCTTAGCATCGCCCACCGTCGCTATTTTCAGTGGCAGGAAGTGAGCTGATCGATGGCTGGCGCCGGCTCTTCACATGGCGTGAATGGGTCTGGTCATGAAATGCACGAGAGAGCTCTGGACACCCTCGGAGGCACTCATGAAGACGCAATGGATCGGTATCCTGGTCGTCGCGGTTCTTCCGCTTTCTCTGGTTACGAGCCATGCGGCATCCATGGACGACAAGGCGTCGCAGAAAGTCCTGGCCGCCATGGACCGCACGTCCACCTGGGGGCACCCCGATCAGTATGGCGAATTTGTCGGGATGCGCGCCTATGCAAGCGGCAACTACGCCAAGGCGATGAAATATTTCGAGATTGGCGCGCGCTATGCCGACAAGCTGTCTCAGCTCAGCATCGGCTTGATGTATTTGCACGGCGAGGGTGTCGCCAAGGATCCTGTCACCGCGTATGCGTGGCTGGCGCTGGCCGCGGAGCGGAAATTTCCGCGCTACGTAGCCACCCGCGCTGCCGTATGGAATCAGCTGGACGCCAGTCAGCGTCAACAAGGAAGCGTGCTGTTGGATCAACTGTCCGGCGAGTACGGCGATGCGGTGGCGAAACCGCGCATGGAGCGGGCGTTGCGCGAGGCCAGGACCGGGATGACTGGATCGTTGGTTGGCTACGGTGCGCCCGAGGTCAGCTCGCTGACGCTGGCACAGTTTGCGGCGGCCAACCCCTCCCTGGGCGACCTCACAGGGCCACTGCCGTCCTGCGGCGCTGAATCCATCGACGGCGCGCCCATCACGGGTTGCGGGAATATTTACGTGGCCTGGCGCTGGGACCCCAAGCAGTACTTTCGCATTCGCGATGCGGCCTGGTACGGCACGGTGACCGTGGGTGAGCTGGAGCGGGATCAGGGCATACCGCACTGAGGCTACGGTTCTCGGATCAAAGACGTTGTTCGATCGCCCAGTCTTCGACGATCTCCCGGGCACGGGCGGGCGACGCTCTGCCCCAAAGGTCATTCTTGCGGTGAACCACGGGCCGGAGTGAGAGTAGGGCGTTCGTCCCATCGGCCAGGAGGGCATATGCAGGCGTCGCATCCCGCAGTTGTTTGGGCCAAGGCGGTCGTGGTGATCGCGGTGCTGTTCGCTGCGCTGTCCGTGCGCGACCTGGCTTTGATGGTGGGCCTGAACATTCCCGGCTTGCCCATGTCGTCCTTCGGCGGCTCCAGCATGGACAACCTGCTGGCGGTACTGTTGGCGCTCGTTGCTTTGCTGGCCTTGCGGTCGCGGCGGAGTGGGCCATCGGTTCCGCGCCTCTTGGGTCTGCACTCGAACGGATGGAAGGCGCCGCTGCTGGTACTGCTGGCCACGCTGCCGTTCTGGATCGGTTGCGCGGTCACTGGCACGTTGCAGGCGACCATCGACTGGCGGGACATCCTGTTTACGGCCTTGTTGTTTCCGCTGGCCGAGGAGCTGGTGTTTCGCGGCTTCGGCTTCATCTTCGTACGTCGCGGCCTCGGGTGGCGGATGCTGCCGGCCGTGCTGGTGCAGGCCCTGGTGTTTGGCTGGGTGCATTGGGTGGGCATGCAGGACAGTGAGCTGGCTTTGCAAGTCTTCGCCATCACCTTCGTCGGCGGCATCGTGTTCGCGGTGCTCGACGCGATGGATGGTTACACGCTGTGGTGCGGCGTGATCTTCCACTGCTCGCTCAATGCCGCGTGGGATGTCTTCGATGTGGCGCCATCGGCCGCGACCGGCTGGCTGGGTAATGGCCTGCGTGTCTTTAGCGCGCTGCTGGCCATCGGGATGGTCTGGATGCTGCGGCGTCGGCAGGTGCAGGCAGGGCCATCAACATCGATGCCGGTTTCTGCATCCCGATAATCGGTACGATGAGTCACGCATCTCTGGGGAATGCATCCAATGACAACGCTCAAGCGTGACGCGCGCATTGCCGGTCTCATCTACCTGGCACTGACGATCACCGCGCCATTCCGGCTGATCTATATCCCGAACACGCTTTTTGTCCACGACAACCCGGCCGCGACGGCCGGCAATATCGCGGCGCACGAGTTGTTGTTCCGGCTTGGCATCTTTGGCGACCTGCTGACCGGCGTGATCAGCCTGTTGCTGACGTTCACGCTCTACCAGCTGTTCAAGGGCGTCAACAAAACCTTGGCAGGGCTGATGTTCGTGCTGGGCTTCATGGATACGCCGCTGTATTTCTTCAACGTGCTCAATGATGCGGCGGCGCTGCTGCTGGTCAAGGGCGGCCCGATCCTGACGGCGTTCGAGCCGTCGCAGCGCGAGGCGCTCGCGGCGCTGTTCCTGCGCCTGCACGGCATGATGATTTCGTGTGCCGAGATGTTCTGGGGCTTGTGGCTGTTCCCGCTGGCGCTGCTGGTGATCCGCTCGCGCTTCCTGCCGCGCTTTCTGGGTTACTGGCTGATCCTCAACGGCTTCGCCTATCTGGCTTTGTGCGTGACCGGCGTGGTGTTGCCGGCGTACGAAGACCTTATCTCCAACGTGGCCTTCCCGCTCCAGCTGGGCGAGCTGGCCTTCGTGTTGTGGATGGTGGTGATGGGCGCGCGGCCGCGCGGCGATATTGCCGCGGTGCCTTCGTCCTAAGGCGTCGGCCCGCATCGCAAGGTCTTGACCCTGTCTTACGGCACTGGTCACCCGGTGCCGCATGACGCATCTATGGTGTTTCGCCCGCGCGATAGCCGGTCGAGTCCCATGAGTCCCTGCGTGAGAGTGTCGATGAATCCTGATTTGGCTGTACGAGGTCGTTTCGCCCGTGTGGGGCGTGGAGCTGCGTGGTGCGCAGCGGGTGTGTTCGCGCTGGGCCTGGCCTTGTCGCCGTGGTCGGCCATGGCGGCCGAAGGCAAGGATGCCAAGCCCGCGGCCGAAGCCGCCGACAAGAAGTCCGACAGCGATCTGCCGCCGCTGCCCGCCGACAAGACCATCAAGCAGAGCGTGCGCGTGGGCGGCCGTACGCTGTCCTACGAGGCGACCGTCGGCACCATCGAGGTGCGCAACGCCAAGGGCAAGAAAATCGCCGACGTGGTCTACACCTCGTACGTGGTGCCGGGCAACGACCCGCATCGTCCGGTGACCTTCGCCTTCAACGGTGGTCCGGGCGCGTCGTCGGTGTACCTCAACATGGGCGCCATTGGTCCCAAGCGCATCCAGTTTGGCGTGGATGGCGATGCGCCGTCCGATGCGGCGATCACCAAGGACAATCCCAACACCTGGCTCGACATGAGCGACCTGGTGTTCATCGATCCGGTCGGCACGGGCTTCTCGCGTTCGCTGGAAGACGACGAGCAGACCAAGAAGGATTTCTACTCCACTGAAGCCGACATCAAGTATCTGTCGCGCGTGGTGTACGACTGGCTGGTCAAGCACGGCCGCCTGCGCGCGCCCAAGTACGTGATGGGCGAGAGCTACGGCGGTTATCGCGCCCCGCGTATCGGCTATGAGCTGCAGACGCGCATGGGCGTGGGCGTGAACGGCCTGGTGATGGTGTCGCCGTATCTCGATCCGGCCGCCATCGGCGATGGCGATGCCTTGTCGCCGCTGCCGTGGATGATCAACCTGCCGTCGATGACCGCGGCGCGCCTGGAAAGCCAGGGCAAGCTCACGCCGGCTGCGATGAACGACGTCGAGACCTATGTGCGCACGCAGTTCGTCACCGACTTCCTGGCCGGCCGTTCGGACCCGGGCGCGATCGGTCGCATGGTGCAGAAGGTGTCGGCGTATACGGGCCTGGATCCGGCCGTGGTGTCGCGACTGGATGGCCGTGTCGACATCGCCACCTACCTGCGCGAAATCCATCGCAACGACAAGAAGATCGGCAGCGTGTACGACTCCAACGTCACCGCCTTCGATCCGTTCCCGGGCTCGGCCGATCGCCAGTCGGGCGATCCGATTCTCGAAGCGCTGCTGGCGCCGACCACCAGCGCGATGGTGGATTTCGTGACGCGCGAGGTGGGCTGGAAGACGGACGCGCACTACGAAGCGTTGTCGTACGCCGTCAACAAGGCCTGGGACCGCGGTAACGCCGACGACAAGCCGGTGGCGGACCTGCGCAAGGCGATCGGCAACGATCCGAACATGAAGGTGCTGATCGTGCATGGCTACAACGACTTGTCGTGCCCGTTCTTCACCTCGCGTCTGATCATCGACCAGATGCCGACGTTCGGCCAGGCGCAGCGCGTGAAGCTGGCGGTCTATCCGGGCGGCCATATGTTCTACAGCCGTCCGGGCAGTGCCGAATCGTTCAAGGCCGACGCTGCCACGCTCTACCGCAGCAGCAAGTAAGCTTATCGATGCACCAGAGCGGGCCGCGCTTCCCAAAGGAGCGCGGCCTTTTCTTTGCGCCGGCCAGACTCAGAGCAGTGTGTTGTCCGGCTGGCGCACGATGTAGCCGCGCGCCTTGAGCTTGGCCAGATAGCCATCCGTCGACAGCAACTGCTCCATCGACAGCACGGCGACCGTCTGCCGGTTGCGGATCAGCGCGGCCTCAGCGGCATTCATCCAGGCCGACTCGATGCGCTGGGGCAGGTCGGGAATATTGAGCTGCTTTTCGAAATCGCCGTTGATGGCCGACACGATGCAGGGCTCGTAGTTCTTTTGCGGCATCAGGCTCTGCAGGGTCTTCATGTCGCCGGTGGCCCAGGCGTTGGCGCGCTGGGTGAGCTTGGGCATGTCGTGCTCGACCAGTTGCATGGTCTCGTCCAGGCAGGCGATGCCATTCTGCTGGTCCTGGTCGATGCTGGTACTGGGCGGCGCCCGGGTGACCAGCAGTTCGTAGCGCACGGCGATCACGCGGTTGCCATGCTTGCGCGCGAGCTTCTCCACCATGGCGGCCACGTCGATCTCGTTGCTCAGGTCGTCCTTGGCCAGCGCTTTCTCATAAAGCTGCTGGGCGACGATCATCGGGCGCATGAATTCCAGCGCATCGTCGTCTTGCAGATACTGATGGCGCAGCGCCAGCCAGCGCGTATACATCTCCGGCGGCAGCAGGCGCTGCAAGGTGGCGCCGCCCGGATTGAGCTTGGCCGACGGCTGCAGGGCAAGCCGGGAAAACAGGCTCGACGGCATCTTCAGGCGGGCCGAAGGAGCTTCGAGCAGTTCGGAGGAACGCCCCAGCGCTTCCTCCAGTTTGGTCCATTGCCACTCGGCGTGTTTGGGCAGCGGCGACAGCGTGCCGACGATCCACAACACATGGTCGCCGCGTCGCACTTCCCATAACTCAGGGCCGGGTTGCTCGCCGCGTACGGTCACCGTCTGCAAGTCGACTGCGGCCGCTGGCGCGGGCGTCGTGGCGGCGGGGGTGGGGATGTTCTGCGCCTGCGCGCCGCTGATAAACAGCAACGCGCCAAGCCATAAGGCAGTTCTTGCGTGCATCCGGCAAGCTCCTTGAAAGGACGCGACGGCTAAAGCCCGCCAAGGCGGGCTCCCTGTTGCCATGATAGCCGTGCTTGCGACGCCCGATGCGGTGCGCGGAGGCGGCCATGGCCATCCGGCGTGGACGGTCGGTGCACTCCGGAGGGCGCCGAAACGACGCCCTAGCTACCTAAACGCTCAAAAGACCTGGCGGAAGACAATGTACAGGCCGCCGGCCAGCAGGATCGAGGCGGGCAGGGTGAGGATCCAGGCCATCAGCAGGTTGCGCACAGTGGCCCATTGCAGGCCCGAACCGTTCGCCGCCATGGTGCCGGCCACGCCCGAGGTGAGCACGTGGGTGGTGCTGACCGGCAGGTGGTACATGTCGGCCGCTTGGATCAGCGTCATGGCCACCAGTTCGGCGGACGCACCCTGCGCATAGGTGAGGTGCTCCTTGCCGATCTTCTCGCCCACCGTCACCACGATGCGCTTCCAGCCCACCATGGTGCCAAGGCCGAGCGCGAGCGCCACGGCCACCTTCACCCAGGGCGGGATGAACTGGATCGCCTGCGTGCCCAGTCCGCGCCAGCTGGTGAGCGTGGCAGTCTGTTCCTTGCTGAGGCCCGGCTGTGACAGCACCAGCGGAATGGCGGCGTTGGCCAGGTAGATGTCGTTGCGCACGTTGCCCATCTGTTCCGGCGGCACCGACTTGAGCGAGGTGCGATTGCCGACTTCATGGTCGATCTGCGCGATCAGCTGAGCCAGCGCAGGCGCCGTGCTGGGCTGGGCCGTGCGCTGCTGCACGGCGGTGGTGATGACGGCGCGCGGGTCACCGTCGAAGGTCACGCTGCCGGCGAGGCTGCCGAGCACATGCTGCGTATCCACCGACACCTGGTGGAAGGTCTTCACCTCGCCACCCGACACCGCACCGTTCAAGGCGTACGCGGTAGGCACCGTGCCGATCAGGATCAGCATGATCAGGCCCATGCCTTTCTGGCCGTCGTTGGAGCCGTGGCTGAAGCTCACGCCGGTGCAGGTGAGCACCAGCAGGGCGCGGATCGGCCACGGCGGCGGCTTCTTGCCTTCGGGGGCGCGATAGAGCGCGGGAATCTTCACCAGCGCCTTCAACAGGTACATCAGCAGGCCGGCCAGCAGGAAACCGGCGATGGGCGAAAACACCAGGCCGCGGAACACGTTCATGGCGGCATCCCAGTTCACGCCGCTGGTGCCGCTGTGACCGGAGATCAGCTGATTGGCCAGGCCGACACCGATGATCGAACCGATCAGCGTATGCGACGAGGAATTGGGCAGGCCGAAATACCAGGTGCCAAGATTCCACAGGATCGCCGCGATCAGCAGCGCGAACACCATGGCGAAGCCCGCCTGTCCACCCACCTGCAGGATCAGCTCCACTGGCAGCAGCGAGACCACGGTGAAAGCTACCGCGCCGGAGGACAGCAACACCCCGAGAAAGTTGAACGCGCCCGACCAGATCACCGCCATATTGGCCGGCATGGAGTTGGTGTAGATCACGGTGGCCACCGCGTTGGCGGTGTCATGGAAACCGTTGACGAATTCGAAGCCCAGCGCGATCAACAGCGCGACGCCGAGCAGGAGAAACGGTGCCAGCGATTGGGAGCGGACCGCCGAGAGGTCCTGCACCAGATGGAGTCCGGCATAACCGGCGCCGATCAACAGGATCACCCCGAAGATCAGCGCAAACAGTCGACCCGATCCCTGGCGTGCTGGTGCGGCGGAGACGACTGCGGCTTCGGTCTGCATGACATGCCCTCGGTGTCGGTCTCCCGCAAGCTAAGCACTGGCGCAAGACAGATACGTGACAGTCAGAGGGCGGTCCGCCGCGCCTGCATCGATCAACGCAAGGGCGCGGCGGCTGGTCGGATGAATCGGGAAATCAGCGCTCGCGCATCACCATGAGACGCACTTCCGTCATGTCCTCGATGGCCCAGCGGATGCCTTCGCGGCCGATGCCGGACAGCTTCACGCCGCCATAGGGCATGTTGTCGACGCGGAAACTCGGCACGTCGTTGACGACCACGCCACCTTGTTCCAGCTCGTTCCAGGCGCGCATGGCGTGGGCCAGGCTGTCGGTGAAAATGCCGGCCTGCAGACCGTATTCCGAATCGTTGACCAAGGCCACGACCTCGTCGAATTTCTTGAAGGGCGCGAGCAGGGCGAATGGCCCAAACGCTTCGTTGCGATAGGCCTTGGCGCTGGTGGGCACGTTTTCCATCAGCGTGGCCTCGAGCATGGCGCCGTTGCGCTTGCCGCCGCACAGCAGCTTGCCGCCGGCCTTGCGCGCTTCCTCGATCCAGCCCTGCAGGCGTTCGGCAGCTGCCTCGTCGATCATCGGGCCGAGAAAGGTGTCTTTCTTTTTTGGATCGCCGGCCTTGAGCTTTTTCACGGCGGCCACCAGGCGCTTTTTCACTTCGTCATACAGCGACTCGTGGATGTAGATGCGCTGCACGCTGATGCAGCTCTGGCCGGACTGATAGAGCGCGCCGAACACCAGGCGGTCGATCACATAGTCCATCTGTGGACCCTGGTCGGCATCGACGATGCACGCGGCGTTGCCGCCGAGTTCCAGCGTCACTTTCTTGTGGCCGGCGCGGGCTTTCAGATCCCAGCCGATCTGGCTGCCGGTGAAGGAGAGCAGCTTGAAGCGCGGATCTTCCACCAGCGGATTGGCATGCTTGCCATCGAGCGTGAGCACCGAGAACGCGCCCTTGGGCAAATCGGTTTCGGCCAGCACTTCGCCGATGATCAGCGCGCCGATCGGCGTGCGCTCGGCGGGCTTGAGCACGAAAGGGCAGCCGGCGGCGATGGCCGGCGCGACCTTGTGCGCCACCAGGTTCAGCGGAAAATTGAACGGCGTGATGAAAGACACCGGTCCAAGGGGCACGCGCCTAGTGTAGCCGTGATAGCCGTCCAGGCGCTTGGCGATCTCCAGGTTGATCGTTTCGCCATTGGTACGCACGGCTTCTTCGGCAGCGATGGTGAAGGTCTCGATCAGGCGCTGTACTTCGCCGTCGGAATCCTTGATCGGCTTGCCTGCTTCCACGCACAGCGCATAGGCCAGTTCTTCGCGTCGCTCCTGGAAGCGCTGCGCGCAGTGCTGCAACACCTGTTGGCGCGCCCAGGGCTTGAAGTCCTGCATGGGTCGGGTGGCTTTCACCGCGGCGGCGATGGCTTTCTCGGTGGCCTTGGCATCGGGTACGCACACACGCGTGGCGACCTTGCCGCTGTATTTGTCCAGCACGTCCATCATTTCCTTGGACGTCTGCGGCTGGTTGGCGAGGTAATACGGATAACTCTTGGCAAGCATGGATGACCCCGATCCGTGGATGCTCAGACGGCGGCGCTGAGCTTGGGAATTTCTTCGTTGAGAATGCGGTGATTATCGGAATAGTCGATCATCAGATCGATCAGGTGTACACCGCCGGCGTTGAAAGCGCGTTCCAGCGTGGGCAGGAATTCCTCGGCGCTGCCGGGGCGATGGCCGCGTGCGCCGTGCGCTTCGGCAAAGGCGACGAAATCGGGATTGCCAAACACCATGCCGTAGTCGGCGTAGCCCATCTCGGCCTGCTTCCACCGGATCATGCCGTAGGCGTCATCGCGCAGCAGCAGGATCACCAGGTCCTGTTTCAGGCGCACACAGGTTTCCAACTCCTGCGCATTCATCATGAAGCCGCCATCGCCGCAGATGGCGAGCACCTTGCGCTCGGGATAGACCATCTTGGCCGCCATCGCCGAGGGCAGGCCGGCGCCCATGGTGGCGAGCGCATTGTCCAGCAGCACGGTGTTGGGCTGGCGCGCACGGTAATAGCGCGCGTACCACAGCTTGTACATGCCGTTGTCCAGGCATAGCACGCCATCGTCGGGCATGAAGCGACGCGTGTCGTCGACCACGCGCACCGGGTGCATCGGGAAACGGTTGTCGCAGGCGTGGTCTTCCAGTTGCCTGTGGAAAGCGTCGCGCACGCGATCGAAATAACCGAAGTCCCAGTGCTCCTGCGCCTGCAGCGCATCGGTGAGGCGTTCGATGGTGTGCGCGATATCGCCTACCACTTCGATCTGCGGGAAATAGACCGCGTCCACTTCCGCGCTGGAAAAATTGATGTGGATGACGGTGCGGCGGCCCTTGCGCATGAAGAATGGCGGCTTTTCCACCACGTCGTGGCCAACGTTGATGATCACGTCGGCGGCATCGATGGCGCGATGGACGAAATCGCCATCGGAGAGCGCCGCATTGCCAAGCCAGAGCGGGTGATCTTCATCGACCACGCCCTTGCCCATCTGGGTGGTGAAGAACGGAATGCCCAGCTTGTCGATGAAGTCGCGCAGCGCCACGGTCGTGCGCTGCCGGTTCGCGGCAGCGCCAATCATCAGGATGGGATGCTTCGCGCGGGTGATCGCTTCGGCGGCTTGCACCAGTGCCGCATCGTCCGGTGCAGGGCGGCGCGCATATTCGGTGGGCAGCAGGACGGCGTCTTCGACGGTGTCGCGCGCAATGTCTTCCGGCAGCTCCAGATGCACAGCCCCGGGACGTTCTTCCTCGGCGCGACGGAAGGCTTCGCGGATGCGGGCCGGTATGGTCTGGGCCGATACGATCTGGCGTGTGTACTTGGTCAGCGGCTGCATCATGTCGACTACGTCGACCAGCTGGAACAAGCCCTGCTTGTGCTCGCGGATCGGCTTCTGTCCGGTGATCATCATCATCGGCATGGCGCCGAGCTGGGCGTAGGCAGCGGCAGTGACCAGATTGGTGGCGCCGGGCCCCAAGGTCGCAAGGGCGACTCCGGCTTCGCCGGTGAGTCGTCCCCAGGTGGCGGCCATGAATCCAGCGGCCTGCTCATGGCGAGTCACGATAAGGCGAATGGAGGAGTCGCGTAGTGCTTCGACGAAGTCGAGATTCTCTTCGCCCGGCACGCCGAAGATGCTGTGCACGCCCTCGGCTTCCAGTGCTTTCACGAACAGTTGCGCCGCCTTCATGCCTCGCTCCTCGTGCTGAAGGCGCTGAGCATGCGGCAGGGATCGTTCACGTCGCGTGAGGCGGCGACGCACCCGGGACGCGGCTAGCGTTTGCTGGTGGAATCATCCTTGCGCACGACCAGGGGCAGCTCGCCATCGGCAAGTCGTGCGCGTAGCGGCGTGCCTTCATCGATACCTTTGGACGATCGCACCACCGCGCCGTTTGCATCGAAAATAATCGAATAACCGCGCTCCAGCGTGGCCAGCGGGCTGATCGCATGCAGGGCGCGGCCGGCTTGTCGCAAGTTGAGGCGTTCGCGTTCCATCCTGCGTTCGATGGTGCTCAGCAGGCGCTGACGCAACTCGCCGAGGCGACGCTCGATCAGCATCAGGCGCAGTCGCGGATGTTGTGCGAGCAGTCGCGCATGGGTGCGCTCCAGCGCATTGCGTCGCCGCTGCGATTGTTCGCGCTGCACGCCGAGCAGGCGCCGATGCAGATGCAGCAGTCGTTCGCGATCGCGCGCCAGCCGTGCCTGCGGGCGCTGGGCCTGCAGGCGGGCGAGCAAGTGGTCCACCCGCTGGATGCGCGCCTGCAGGCGACGCTGTTCGAGCGTGCTCAGTCGCTGCTGAAGTTGCTGCAGATGGCGACGCTGGGCGATCGCATCGGGCACCAGCAGTTCGGCTGCGGCCGAGGGAGTAGGCGCCCGAAGGTCGGCCACGAAGTCCGCGATGCTGAAATCGATTTCGTGACCGACCGCGGACACCACCGGCACGGCGCTGGCATAGATCGCCCGCGCCACCTGTTCGTCGTTGAAGGCCCAGAGATCTTCCAGCGATCCGCCGCCGCGCGTCAGCAACAGCACGTCGTAGCGCCCGCTGTTCGATGCCTTGCGCAACATCTGCACGATGGCTGGCGGCGCTTCGCGACCTTGCACGGGTACGGGCAGTACATCGACCTCGGCCAGCGGCCAGCGTCGCGACATCACGCTCAGTACGTCGCGGATGGCCGCGCCCGTGGCCGAGGTAATGACGCCGATGCGCCGCGCGTAACGGGGCAGGGCACGCTTGCGTGCCGCGTCGAAGAGGCCCTCGGCATCCAGGCGCGCCTTGAGCTGTTCGAACTCGCGCTGCAAGGCACCTTCGCCAGCGGGCTCCATATGTTCGGCCACCAGCTGAAATTCGCCGCGCGGCTCATACAGGCCCACCCGTGCCCGCACCAGCACATGCATGCCGTCGGCGGGGCGGAATTTCAGCCAGGTGCTCTTGGGCCGGAACATGGCGCAGCGCACCTGGGCGCCGGCGTCCTTCAGGGTGAAATAGATATGTCCGGAAGCGGGGCGGGCGACGTTGGACAGCTCGCCTTCGATCCAGATCAGCGGCAGCGCATCTTCCAGCAGGTCCCGCACCAGCCGGTTGAGCGTGCTGGGCGTGAGGATGTGGCGCGGCGGACCGGCCTGGTCGTTGCTGGTGTCATCTGGCGAGCGCATGAAGGGGTGAGCCTAACATGAGTTCCGGCTGGCGAATGCAGGGATTACATCCGCTTGGGTCACTTAGCGCAGCCTGGGACTCAGGCATGCGGTCTATCTATATGGTTCTGCTTAAGTTCATGCTTGATCATCCGGCTCGCCGGCCAGCTGCTGGTGCCGACGCCGCGTGCGCCAGGCCCGGATGCCGAAGTTGAGCGCGAACCATGCGGCCACTACACCCAAGGGCCAGGCAATCACGGCGGGCCACAGGATAGCCACCACGGCGATCACTGCAAGCGCCAGGGTGCCGATGATCAGCGGCCCGGACGCGGTGTCGCCCAGCACCCGCCGATCGGTCAGCGCGGCGCCCACCGTATTGGCGATGCGCAGCGCGCCGGCGGCCGCACGCCCCGAGCTGCCGCCAACATGGCGGGGACGCTGCGCAGGCCGGGTATGGCTTTGCACATGCTCGCCCTGGCGCCGCCAGCGGCTGGGTGCCAGCACGATCTCGGTGGCGTTCTCAAGATCGCGCTCGTACTGCGTCGCCAGTTGTTCGGCAAAATCGGTGTCTTCGAACGCCACGTCGATCTCGCGATTGCTCAACCAGCTGGCGACGTTGAGGTTGGATGAACCCACGCGCGACCACAGACCATCGGCCACGGCGGTCTTGGCGTGCAGCATCGAGCCATTCCACTCGAACACGCGCACGCCGGCTTTCAGCAGGGGGCGGTAACCCGAACGCGACATGCCCGCCACCACGGGGATATCGCTGCTGCCGGGCACCAGCAGCCGCACGTCCACGCCATCGCGAGCGGCCGCTGCCAATGCCTGCACATACGGAGCGATGCCAACGAAGTAGGCGTCCGTCAGCCATAGCCGCTCGCGCGCCATGGCGGCGATCAGCTGGTCGAGGCGGTACATGCCGGCGGTTTGCGGTTGGGTGGCGATCAGGCGCAAGGCCACCGAACCGGCCTCGCCGGCAACAGGCGCAGCCGTGAACGCGCCCAGCGGCGTGCCGATGCTCGACCAGCTTTCGACGAAGGCGTTCTCCAGTTCGGCGACGACCGGGCCACGCAGGGCCACGCCGGTGTCGCGCCAGGGGTCCACCTGTTGCGACGGATCGCCCAGCCATTTCTCGCTGATGCACACGCCGGAAAGAAAACCATGCTGCCCGTCGACCACGAGCAGTTTGCGGTGATCGCGGCTCACCCAGCCGAACGGCTTGCCCAGCTGCGGCGGGTTGAAGGAGCGCACCTGTCCGCCGGCAGCGCGCAACGGCGCCCAGAAGCGATCGCGCGACTGCCCCTTGCAGCCCAGCCAGTCATACACCACCGCCACGAACACGCCACGTTGCGCACACGCCACCAGCGCTTCGCGAAACTCCTGTCCGACCGCGTCGTCGCGAATGATGTAGTTCTCCAGCAGCACGCGCTCCTTCGCACCGCGGATGGCAGCCAGCCAGGCTTCGTAATGCGCGGCGGCATCGATCAGCAACCGGGCGTGGTTGCCCCCCATCAGGGGCGCGCCAGCGGCTCGGCTCAACGCCTGCTCGGCCAGCAGGCGTGCATGGGTGGATGCGGTGGGTCGGTTCATGGCGTCAGTAGGGCATGCCGGCGGGTCTTCTTCAAGCCGCATTCACTTGGGCCATGCGACCAATACGCTCCATCATCCGGTCATGTCGCTCCCATGAATTCTCTGTCATGTTCGCTCCATGTCGCCTGAGCAATGCCATACCGACGCCGAGGCGTGTGCGCAGCAGATCGCTGAGCGGATCGGCCCGGATCTGCGCGTCGCCGCGCCGCTGGGCTTGGGCAAGCCACATGAACTGCTGAACGCGCTTTACCGGTTGACCAAGGCGGATACGTCGCGCTCGCTGGCCCTCTATACGGCCTTGTCGCTGACCCGCCCGCGCCCAGCGCCCGGGCTGGAAGCGCGATTTGTGGGACCGTTCTCGGAGCGCCATTTCGGCGCCGACGCCGTGGACCCCGAATATGCCGTCGACCAGGCACGCAACCAGTTGCCGTCCAATGTCGCGGTGCACGAGTTCTACATGCAGTCGGGTGCGCTCCTGCATGCGGGTGGCGCACAGCGCAATTACATCAGTCAGAACTACACCCATGTGGCGCGCGATCTTGCCGTGCAGGACATCAATCTGCTCGTGCAGCTGGTAGCGCGGCGTGAAACGCCCGAGGGCGTGCGCTACAGCCTTTCCTGCAATCCGGACCTGACCTTCGACTTTATCGATCGCGTCGTGCAGTCGGGCAAGCCGCGCCCCTTGTGCGTGGCCGTCGTGCATCCGGACCTGCCGTACATCACCGGCCATGCGGAAGTGCAGCGCGATTACTTCGACGTCGAACTGCACACCGCGACGGCGCCGCCCTTGTTTGCCGTGCCGCGCCAGCCGATCGACCTGGTCGAATACGCGCTGGGCATCCACGCCAGTGCGCTGGTGCGCGACGGCGGTTGCCTGCAGATCGGCATTGGCGCTTTGTCCGATGCGCTGGTCTATGGCTTGCGTTGGCGGCAGGAAGACAACACGCAGTGGCGACGGGCCCTGGTGGCGCTCGATCCGCGCGGCGGCACGCACGCCCTGGCAGCACGCATGGGCGGCCTCGCGCCGCTGCGCGCAGGCCTGTACGGCGCCAGCGAAATGGTGATGGATGGCTTCATGCACCTGCAGCGTGCAGGCATCCTCAAGCGTCGCGCCTGGGACAATATGGCGATGGAACGCGCTGCCGCCTGCGGCCGGCTTTCACCTGAAACGCCGGGCGGCCATTATCTGCGCGGCGCTTTTTTCCTAGGCACGCGTGAGCTCTATCGCTGGCTGGCCGAACTCGATGCGAGCGATCCGGATGCGCTGGACATGTGCCGCGTCTCCAACGTCAATCAACTGTACGGCGATCACCAGATGCTCGCCTCGCTGCAGCGGCGCGGTGCGCGTTTCTTCAACACCTGCATGATGGCGACCCTGCTCGGCTCGGCTGTTTCCGATGGCCTGGAAGACGGCGAAGTAGTCAGTGGCGTCGGCGGGCAATACAACTTCGTGGCGATGGCGCATGAGCTGGCCGATGGCCGCTCCATCCTGTTGCTGCGCTCCACGCGGCAGGGGCGTGGCGGTGTTGAAACCAATATCCGCTGGAACTACGGACACACCACGATTCCGCGTCACCTCCGCGACTTGTTCGTCACCGAATACGGCGTGGCCGATCTGCGCGCCAAGACGGACAGCGAGTGCATCGAGGCGATGCTTTCCATCACCGATGCGCGCTTCATCGATGCCTTGTGTGCGGAAGCGAAATCGCACGGCAAGCTCGCGGCCGATTTTCAGGTGCCCGAGCGTTGGCGCGATAACCGGCCCGAGGTTCTGAAGGAAGCGCTGGCGCCGTGGCAGGCGAAGAACCTGCTGCCGCCGTTTCCGTTCGGCAGCGATTTCACCGACGTGGAGCAGCGACTGCTGCCAGCTTTGCAGTGGCTGAAGCTACGTGGCGGCACCTGGCGCGGCAAGGCTGAAATTTTCCGTGCAGCGATGGCGCCGGGAGCGCCGGTCGGTGGCGAGGACGAAGCGCTGGATCGCATGGGGCTGGCTCGCCCCGGCAGTCTCGCCGACCGCCTGCAGCAACGTGTGCTCAAGGCCGCCTTGCGCAGGACGGCCTGAGTTTTCCGCTTAATGCATCAACAGCGACAAACCCTGTTCGCGCAAAGCCGGCAGGTTGAGCAGGTGCAGACCCTGGCGATCGGCACGTACGCAACCGCGCTCGCGCAGGCGGCCGAGCAGGCGGCTCACGGTTTCCGTGGTCAGGCGCAGATGGTTGCCGATATCCGCGCGCGACATCGGCAGCGGCAGATAGTCGGCCGGCAGGCCGAGCATCACGCGTCGGTCGCGCAGATCGACCAGGAAGGCCGCAAAGCGCTCCTCCGCCATGTAGTTGCCGCTGCTCAGTTGCAGGCGCGAAATGCGCTGGCTGGCCGACTGCACCAGATGCCACGGCACCTCCGGCTGCAGGCTGGCCATATGGCGCACGGCGGGGTAAGGAAAACGGCAGAACTGCGTCTTGCCCAACGCCACCACGGCGTTGTCGTGGACTTCGCGCTCCATGGCGTCCAGTCCGATCATTTCGCCCGGCAGGTGGAAGGCCAGTACCTGCTCGCGGCCGGCCACGTCCACCGCCACGGTCTTGGCCATGCCGGTCTGCACCGCGTAGAGCGCACGGAATGGCGACATCGGGCGATAGAGGTATTCGCCGGTACGCAGCGGCCCGATGCGTTCAGCTATATGACGCAATCCTGACAGCTCGGGGCGGTCGTAGCCGCTGGCCTGGCAGACGGCGGCGTGACCGCAGCCGGCGCAGGATGGCGAGGGAGCCATGCGCTGGGCGCCGTCCTGGCGATGAGTCTGAAGCATGGGAGGGCACTCCTGTGTCGTGCGTGGGGCATGGCTTTATGATCCTCGTTCAAGTCATAGGAGTGGTTCCAATGCGCGTTTTTGCCGCATCGCATCCACCCGTGTGACGCTTGCTAGGGAGCCCCCGGCCGTTCGGGTATCCTTGGTCTGTTGCCGCCCCAGAACCATGACCTGCTTATGAGCGACTCGACTTCTACCCCGCGTCACGCCCAGTCCGCCTCGCGCCGCCCCAGCGTCGGCGTCAAGATCGGCAAGATCACGGTGGGCGGCGGTGCACCCATCGTGGTGCAGTCGATGACCAACACCGATACGGAAGACCCGGCCAGCACCGCCAAGCAAATCGCCGAGCTGGCGCGCGCCGGTTCGGAGCTGGTGCGCATCACGGTGAATACGCCGGCGGCGGCGGCGGCGGTGCCGCGCATCCGCGACAAGCTGGCCATGATGGGCGTGGACGTGCCGATCATCGGCGACTTCCACTACAACGGTCACCAGTTGCTGGAAGCGGAGCCGGCCTGCGCCGAAGCGCTGGCCAAGTACCGCATCAATCCGGGCAACGTGGGTTTCGGCAAGAAGAAAGACAGCCAGTTCGCTTCCATCATCGAGATGGCACTGCGTTACGAGAAGCCCGTGCGCATCGGCGCCAACTGGGGTTCGCTCGACCAGAGCATGGTGGCCATGCTGATGGACGAAAACCATCAGCGCGCCCAGCCCTGGGATGCCTCGCACGTGGCCCGCGAAGCGCTGATCCGCTCGGCGCTGGATTCGGCCAAGCGTGCCGAGGACATCGGCCTGGCGCGCGATCGCATCATCCTGTCGTGCAAGGTGTCGGGCGTGCAGGAGTTGATCGCGGTGTATCGCGATATCGCCGAGCGTTGCGACTACGCCTTGCACCTCGGACTCACCGAAGCCGGCATGGGTTCCAAGGGCATCACCGCCTCGTCGGCGGCGCTTGCGGTGCTGCTGCAGGAAGGCATCGGCGACACCATCCGCATTTCGCTCACACCCGAACCCGGCGCGTCGCGCACGGGCGAAGTCATCGTGGCGCAGGAACTGCTGCAGACCATGGGCCTGCGCGCGTTCACGCCGCTGGTCACCGCGTGTCCGGGCTGCGGCCGCACCACCAGCGAATTCTTCCAGGTGCTTGCGCGCACCGTGCAGGATCATGTGCGCGAACAGATGCCGCTGTGGCGCGTGAAGTACGACGGCGTGGAAAACCTCACACTGGCCGTGATGGGCTGCGTGGTAAATGGACCGGGCGAATCCAAACACGCCAATATCGGCATTTCGCTGCCAGGCAATGGCGAGGCGCCGTCGGCGCCGGTCTTCATCGACGGCCAGAAGGCCATGACTTTGCGCGGCGAGCATATCGCCAGCGAGTTCATCGGCATCCTCGACAACTACGTCGCCAGCAAGTACGCCAGCCGCGCCGGCTGAGCTGTCCATGGCAGCCGGTTCGAGTGAGGCGCTGATACTCGATGCATGGCACGCCAACGCGCAGGCCTGGGAACGTGCCGTGCGGGAAGGGCGCATCGCCAGCCGCAAGCTGGTCACCGACCAGGCCATCGTGGAAGCCGTGCTGTCGCGCTCGCCACGCACGGTGATCGACCTCGGCTGTGGCGAAGGCTGGCTGGCGTGGACGCTCGCCCACGAAGGCGTGCAGGTAGTGGGCGTCGATGCCATTCCCTCCCTGGTGGAAGCGGCGCAGGCGCAGGGCGGCGGCGACTTCCGCGTGATCTCCTATGAGGAGGTGGCCGCGGGTGCGCTGACCGAGCGCGCGGACGTGGTCGTGTGCAATTTCTCCCTGCTGGGCGGCGCCTCGGTCGACGCGCTGCTGTCGGCGGTGCCTGCGCTGCTGGAGCCGGGCGGCGTGCTGCTGATCCAGACCCTGCATCCCCTGACGGCCGATGTGCAGCCCTATGCCGACGGCTGGCGCGAAGGCTCCTGGGTGGGCTGCGGCGAGGGCTTCGAGCAGCCTGCGCCCTGGTATTTCCGCACCCTGGGCAGCTGGGTTTCGACCCTGGAGGCAGCCGGGTTGACCCTGCTAAGCCTTCAGGAGCCCATTCATCCTCACACTGGACGGCCCGCGTCCGCTATCTTCTTGGCAGGGGCACGTCAGGGGGACGGGGATGAACAGGCATCGCGCCGTAGCGTTTCGCGCCACCGTACAGAATGATCACCAGCGGCCGTGGCTGGTGCCGCTGCCGTTTGATCCGGTCAGCCAATGGTCGACACCCGCCAGGCCGCTATGGAAATGCGGCCACGGGCATCGCGTGCGCGGCAGCGTCAACGGACGCGATTTCCGCGGCGCCGTGGTCGAGCGCTCCGGCACCTTCTGGCTGCAGCTGGAGGAATCCTATGCGGCCGTGGTCGGGCTCGTCGCCGGCCAGTTCGTCGACGTGCTGATCGAGCCTGAGGATGCCTGAGTAGTGTGCGCCGTGCGGCAACTTGGCAAACTGCCGGACGGTATGCTCGGGCCCGTGGAGAGCGCGCCGACGATACGGTAGCGGCTCGTGCAGGAGTGTCAGTGACGGTCAAACCCCAAGTTCGCATCGTTGCCATCTATGTCTCGGTGGCCTTGTTGTGGGTGCTCTTCTCGGACCGCCTGCTGCTTTCGCTCAACCTCGAGGAGCGCACCCTCAGCTTGCTGCACACCCTCAAAGGGTCGCTGTATGTGCTGGTGACGGGGGCGCTCCTGTATTGGCTGATCGACCGCACCGTTCGCCGCATGGATCGCCTCAACCATCAGCTGTTCAGCGGCAATGAGCAGTCGCTGCGCGCGCTGGTGTCGGCGATGGACGTGCGCCACAAGGAGACGCGCGATCATTCCGAACGGGTCATGCGCATGACGGTCGCGCTGGCCCGTCGCGTCGGACTCGAGGGGGATGCGCTTCGTCATTTGCGCTTCGGCGCCTTGCTGCACGACATCGGCAAGCTGGCGCTGCCCGATGCGGTGCTGATCAAGCCCGGCCCGCTGACGCCGGAAGAAACGACGTTGATGCGCACGCATACCGTGCTCGGACGCGACCTGCTGATGCGCACTGCCTTCCTGCGGCCTGCGATCGACATCCCCTATGCGCATCACGAGCGCTGGGATGGCAGCGGCTATCCGCGTGGCCTGCGCGGTGAAGAGATTCCGCTGGCCGCGCGCATCTTCAGTGTGGTCGATGTGTGGGATGCCTTGAGTTTTCCGCGCGTGTACAAGCCGGCGTGGCCGGAGCCGGAAGTGATCGACTACCTGCGCAATGCCGCGGGCGGGCAACTGGACCCCGGCATCGTGAGGCTGTTCCTGGATCACTATGACGAACTGAAGGCGATCGGACTGGAGCAGTTGCAGCTGGACTGAGGCAGGGCCCAGCGGGCTACACTGCCGCGGACGCCCGGGATGGGCTGGACAGGGGACGTTATGTTGCCGGATCTTTCGACGCTGCCCGCGTTTGCAGCGTATTTTGGTTTGGGTGTGCTTTTTCTCGTGGTGTTCTGCACCGTCCATATCTGGCTCACGCCGCAGCGCGAGATCGTGCTGATCCGCCACGGCAACCAGGCCGCGGCGATCAGTCTCGGCGGCGCGCTGACCGGTTTCGTGCTGCCCCTGGCCAGCGCCATGGCGCATAGCGTGAACCTGGTCGATCTGGCGCTATGGGGACTGGTGGCGTTGATCGTGCAGTGGCTTGCCCACCAGGCGATCCATCTGCTCATTCGCAACCTCGCCACCCAGATCGAGGAAGACAACCGCGCCGTCGCCATCTTTGCAGCCGTCGTTGCCATCGCCGTTGGCCTGATCAACGCTGCAGCGATGACCTGGTGACGGGCCATGAGCGACTTCGACAAGAACGATCCCTTGCGTGGACTTCGTGTGGGCGTGAAGCCGCCGCAACGTCCCGACGCGACGTTCCGTCCCCTGCCTGCGCGTAACCAGAAGCGCTCGCTGGCGGTACCGTTGATAGCGCTTGGCAGCGCCACCCTGGTGGGTTTGTCCGTGCTGGGGCATGGCCAGGATGTGCAGCGCAATCGCTATGGCAGCTACGAAGACTGCGTGCACGACTATTCCACCGGGCAGTGCGAGATGGATACGTCGGTGAGCGGCTCGGGCGGCCTGCACTACTACGGTCCCTGGTATCGCAGCGGTGGTGCCGGTGGCGCGCAGGATCCGGGGCCGGGGCGGATGCGCAGTTCGCCGGGCAGCGTCGCATCCTTCAGCGCGCCTTCCAGTGTGGAGCTCGGCACGCGCGGCGGCTTCGGCTCGTCCGGGCGCGTTTCGGCGCGGGCGAGCTGATCGATGCAACGCGAAACCAGCGTGCCGCGCAGCGATTGGCAGCAGCGACTGGAGTCGCTGGGTTTCAGCTTCCATACCATCGACGGCCAGCCCTACTGGCGCGAGGATGTGCGTTACGCCTTCGAGGCGGACGAAGTCGACGAGATCGAGGCGGCCACCAACGAGTTGCATGCGCTCTGCCTTGAGGCCGTCGATCGCGTAGTGCGAACGGGGCGCTATGCCGATCTGGGTCTGGGCGATCGCGCCGCAACGCTGATCGAGCGCAGCTGGTGGGATCGCGAGCCAGCGCTGTACGGGCGCATGGACCTGTCCTATGACGGCAACTCGCCGCCGCGCCTGCTGGAATACAACGCCGACACGCCCACGGCACTGTTCGAGGCGTCGGTGGCGCAGTGGTACTGGCTGGAGGATGTCGCCAGCGATGCCGACCAGTTCAACTCCATCCATGAAGCGCTGGTCGAGCGCTGGGGCGGGTTGCCCAACGCTTCGCGCGTACACTTCGCCGCGTGTTACGACAGCGCCGAAGATGCGCTGACCTGCGACTACTTGATCGATACATGCATGCAGGCCGGCCATCGCACCACCGCATTGGACATTGAGCAGATCGGCTGGTCAGGCAAGGATTTCATCGATCTGGACAACGCCCCGATCGAGCGGCTGTTCAAGCTCTATCCGTGGGAATGGATGCTGGCCGAGCCGTTCGCCGAGCACTTGCCGCAGACGCGCCTGCGCTGGTTCGAGCCGGCCTGGAAGATGGTGTTGTCGAACAAGGCGATCCTGCCGCTGCTATGGGAATACTTTCCCCATCATCCGAATCTGCTGCCCGCCAGCCGCCGTCGTGCGGATATTCAATGCACCGTGGTGCGCAAGCCGTACTGGGGCAGGGAAGGCGCAGGCGTGGTGGTGCTGGGCCGGGACGATGCCGGTGGCCCGACTGCCGAGCCCTGCATCTATCAGGCATTCGCGCCGCTGCCGGTGTTCGATGGGCGACATGCGCTGGTGGGCTCATGGGTGGTCGGCGATCGGGCCGTGGGCATGGGCATGCGCGAGGACGTCGATGCCATCACGCGCAACACCAGCTGCTTCGTGCCGCATCTGTTTCGCTGAGCCGTCGACCGCGGCGGTGCCTTATTCGCGGGGCGCGCTGAAGGTGCGCCGATAGTTGGCCGGCGATACGCGATAGGCGCGCTGGAATTGCTGCCGCAGCGTGACGGGCGAGCCAAGGCCGATGTCGGCAGCAATGCGTTCCAGCGGGCGCCGCGTGGTTTCCAGCAGGCGTTGCGCCTCCGCCAGTCGTTGCGACAACAACCAATCGCCGAAGCTGCCTCCGGTCAATTGACGGAAGTGGCGGGTGAACGTGCGCCGGCTCATGGCGGCCTTGGCGGCGATGGCGTCCAGATCGTGCGCTTCGTGCAGATGGCGCTGCACATGTTCCAGCAGGCGCGCCATGCGGCGGTCGGCCGGCGCCTCGGCCACGGGTTTCTCGATGAATTGCGCTTGCCCGCCACGCCGCACCGGCGGCACCACCATGCGGCGCGCAATGCGATTGGCGACTTCGGCGCCCAGCAGCTGGCGCACCAGGTGCAGGCAGCAGTCGATGCCGGCCGCCGCGCCGGCGGAGGTGACGATATTGCCTTCGTCGACGTACAGCACGTCGGCGTCCACCTGGATCTTTGGAAACTGTTCCATCATCGGCTCCGCCCAGGCCCAGTGGGTGGTGGCGCGGCGGCCGTCGAGCAGGCCGGCATGGGCGAGCACATACGCGCCCATGCACAAGCCGACCACACGCTTGCCGCGCGCGGCGGCCTTGCGCAGGTGTTGCAGCAACGCGGCGGGAGGAACTTCATCCGGATCGCGCCAGGACGGCACGATGATGATGTCCGACCGACCCAGTTCATCCAGTCCGTAAGCCGTGCCAATGGTGAATCCCGCGGCGCTCGAAATCTGCTCGCCTTCGGCCGAGCACACGCGCAGGCGGAACGGCGAGGCACCTTCCGGCGTGGGCGACTGGAACACCGCGCAAGGCACGGAGAGATGGAAGGGGAGGATGCCCTCGAAGGCAACCACGGCGACGCGGATCGTGCGCATGACTTCGATTCCTGTTGGCCCGATACCATCGATAGTTGTCCTTCGGGCCACTCGTTGGCAAGTGCCCGTCAACGCACCATGCACGCATCCCAACCCAAGGAGTTGTGCCATGTCGATTCACCCGCGCCGTGCCCTCATCGTGATCGATGTGCAGAACGAGTACTTCACGGGCAACTTGCAGATCGAATATCCGCCGTCGTCCCAGTCGCTGCCGCGCATCACGCGGATCATGGATGCGGCCACCGCGGCCGGCGTGCCGGTGATCGTGATCCAGCAGGATTCACCAGCCGATGCGCCGGCGTTCGCCAACGGCAGCGACGGCTGGCAACTGCATCCTGAGATCGAGCGCCGCCATCGCGACGCGCTGTTTCGCAAGCCGTTGCCGAGCGCCTTCAGCGACACGGGCCTTGGCGCATGGCTGGAGCAGCACGCCATCGACACGCTGACGGTGGTTGGTTACATGACGCACAACTGCAACGACACCACCATCAAGCATGCCTTCGATCGCGGCATCAACGTGGAATTCGTGCAGGACGCATCGGGTGCGGTCTCCTACGCCAATCGCGCCGGCCATGCGAGCGCCGAGGAGATCCACCGCGTGTTCAGCGTGGTGCTGCAGTCGCGGTTCGCCGCCGTGTTGAGCACGGACGAGTGGTTGCAGGTCTTGGCCGATGGTGAGCCGCCGGTGCGCGAGAACATCCTCGCTTCGTATCAGGCGGCGCGGGCGCGTCAGCCCGCAGCGGCCTGATCGGTCAACTGTGCCAGGGCAGTGAACGAGGCCCAGCTGCCGGGCTGCCCCGGCAGATGCGACAACTGGGCCACGGTGCGCAGGAATTGGGCGCGGGGGTATTCCACCGCGCCCAATTGCATCAGATGACTATTGGTCACCTGGGCATCGATCCAGGGAAAGTCCCAGGCGCGCAGCAGTTTCGCCAGTGCCGTGAGCGCCAGGCGCGAGCCGCCGCTTTCGCGGCTGAACATGGATTCGCCGCAGAACAACCGGCCCACGGCGATGCCGTAGATGCCGCCCACCAGGCGGTCGTGCTCCCACACTTCCACGCTGTGTGCATGACCCATCTCGTGCAGGCGCACATACGCGTCGATCATGGGCGTCACGATCCAGGTGCCGCTCTGGCCGGGGCGTGGCGCGGCGCAAGCTTCCACCACGTCGCGAAACGCATGATCCACCGTAACCCGCCAGTCCACCTGCGCCAGCCGGCGTCGAAGCGTGCGGTTGGGCAGCAGGGTGCTGGTGTGAAAGACGCAGCGCGGATCGGGCGACCACCACAGCAGTGGCTCGTCCTCGTTGAACCACGGGAAGATGCCTTGCGCGTAAGCGGCCAGCAGACGCCGGGGCGACAAGTCGCCGCCGAAGGCCAGCAGGCCGTTCGGATCGTTCAATGCCTTGCGCGGATCAGGAAAGTGTTCGGGCCTGGTCGCGTCGAGCAGGGGCAATCGAATCATGGGGCGCGGGTCGGGGCGATACGGGATCTGCGGTACATGCTACCGGCATGAGCTTGCGGTTAGCATGCCTCACTTTCACAACTCCAGGGATCGGGCATGCGTCGTCGCTTTTGCTGGTGGATGGTTTGTCTCGCGCCCGCGGCGATGGCCTCGCCTCCTGCGCTCGATCACGCCGTGTCGACACAGATCGACAGCAATGTTCAGGCGGTGCTGCAACGCACGGGCACACCTGGCGCCACCCTCGCGATCTACCGGGACGGCGTGGCCGTCTACCGCCACGCCTATGGCCTGAGCGATCGCGAGCGCAAAACGCCCGCAACGGTATCGACGACCTACGAAATCGGCTCGATTACCAAGCAGTTCACCGCCGCGGCCATTCTTCAGCTGCAGGAAGCGGGCAAGCTCGACATCAACGCCACGCTGGCGACTTATCTGCCGGATGCGCCGCACGCCAGGGAAGTGACGCTCGGGCAGCTGCTCTCCCATACCAGCGGCATGCCGGAGTATCTGGATGGACCCGACGTCGAGCAGTGGGCCGTCAAGCCGGCCGCGTTCGATCAGATCATGGCGCGCATCAAGGACAAGCCGCTGGATTTTCCGCCGGGCAGCCGCTGGTCCTATTCCAATAGCGGTTATGCGCTGCTGGGGCGGGTGGTCGAAGTCACCTCGAAGGAATCGTACGAACACTATGTGAAAACGCATCTGCTGGCCGCGGCCGGCATGACCCGCACGTATAACGTTGCCGACGAAACTCAGATTTCCGGTATGGCCAAGGGCTACCGGCACACGGATGGCAAGCTCGAGCCGGCGCCCACCATTCATGCCACGGTCGGCTGGGCAGCGGGCAACCTGGTCTCCACCGTGGATGAGCTGGAGCGCTGGAATGTGGCGCTGCGCAGCGGAAAAATCGTGCGTCCCGCCGACTACGCGCTGATGACGACGCCGGCGCCGGGCAGCACGGATTACGGCCTGGGCCTGTTCATCGACACGCTCGATGAACAGCCGCGCATCGGCCACACCGGTGGTTCGTTCGGCTTCACTACATCCAATCAGTATTTCCCGAAGCAGGACGTGCAGATCATTGCCTTCACCAATAACGGCGACAATCCGGAGCCGGGCCAGATGCTGGTGACCGCCACGTTCGAGGCCTTGTATCCGCAGATCGCTGCGACGGCACGCAAGCCTGCGGCTGGCGAAGATGCGGCGACGACGGCCGCGGTGCACAAGGCGTTCAGTCAATTGCAGCGCGGCGACCAAGACACCTCGGCCTTCGGCGACAAGTTGAAAGCGAAGCTGGCCGCCGGCCTGTCCGGTCGCATGGCCAGGCAGCTGTCGCCGTTCGGCGAGCCGTCGTCCTTCATCTTCAAGGGGCAGCGTCATGACAAGGACGGCATCTGGAACGACTACCGGATCGATTTCGGCCCCGGCAACAGCCTTCCGTTCGGTGTGAGGCTGGATGCCGACGGCAAGGTGGTTGGCATCTCCATCGGCTAGGGAATCAGGCGTCCGGCAGGTGTGCGTAGGGGCTGTGCTGCATCAGCTCCTGCGCGTAGTCGTCCATGCCTTCGGCTTCGTGTTGCAGCGCCTGCCTCACCGCATCGCGAAAACTCTTGTTCACCAGATAGTGCCGCGACTGCGTGCGTACCGGCAGGAAGCCGCGGGCGAGTTTATGCTCGCCTTGCGCACCGGGCTCGAAGCGCTGCAAGCCGTGACGGATTGCATGCTCGATGCCCTGGTAGTAACAGAGCTCGAAATGCAGGCCCGGCACCTCGACCTCGGCGCCCCAGTAGCGGCCATACAGCGTGTCGGTGCTTTGCAGGAACAGCGCCATCGCCACGATGCGTTCGCCATGGCGCGCCAGCGCAAGTTGCACCGCATCGCCCAGCGCGTCGCGCAGACCAAGGAACATCGACCGCGTCAGCGCGGCGTGGTTGCCCTTGGCGTCAAAAGTGGACTCGTAAAGCGCGTGGACATGCCGCCACTCATCGACGCTCAGCGAGCCGCCGCTGCGCATCTCGATCGCCAGGCCGCTGCGGGCCACGTGCGTGCGCTCCTGGCGGATGTTTTTCCGCTTCTTGTGATTGAGCGCAGCGAGGAACTGGGCGAAGTCCGCATAGGCATGGTTATGCCAGTGGAACTGCACATCGGAACGGACCAGCCAGGGGCTATCGAACGCCGCCAGTTCGTCGTCGCACAAAAAATTGGCATGCACGGATGAGAGGTTCATGCGCTCGGCGAAGGTGCGCATGGCGGTGGTCAAGGCTTGCTGGCGTTGTGCCGTGCGTTCGTCGTTGCCGGCCAGCAGGCGCGGTCCGGGCACGGGCGAGTAGGGCACGGCGTTGAGCAGCTTGGGATAGTAATCGCCGCCCGCGCGCTCCCAGGCGCTGGCCCAGCTCCAGTCGAACACGAACTCGCCGTGTGAGTTGCCCTTCAGATACAACGGGGCCGCGGCGATGAGCGCGCCGTCTTCATACAGGCCAAGGTGATGCGCCTGCCAGCCCCAATCGGGGCGGATGCATCCAGTGCGCTCCAGCAGCGCGAGGAAGGCGTGCGAGACAAACGGATTATCGTCGGCTCGAAGCGCATCCCAGGCGTCGGAGGGGATGTGCTCGATGCTGTCGTGGAAACGGGCTTCGATCACGGCGCTCCAAAGGCTACTGCAGAGACTGCGTCATCCTGACGTTACTTCAGTCTTCCATTCCGTCATTCCGGCGCAGGCCGGAGGCGATGTTCAACAGCCAAAGGCTGGTCATCCAGTTTCCGTGTAATGGGTTGTCGCGATAACCGTACACGGTCGCTACTGGATTCCGGCCTACGCCGGAATGACGGTCAAAAAACTCAGCTCGCCGGACCCTGCTGATCCAGCCAACGCTCCGCATCCAGCGCCGCCATGCAGCCAAAGCCCGCCGACGTCACCGCCTGGCGATACACATGGTCCGCCACGTCGCCGGCAGCAAACACACCCTGCACCGAGGTCATGGTGGCCATGCCGCCCAGGCCGCTGCGGATCTTGATGTAGCCGTCGTGCATGTCGAGCTGGCCGTCAAAGATGCCGGTGTTGGGCTGATGGCCGATGGCGACGAAGAAGCCGTTCACCGCGATCTCGCGGGTGGCGCCGGTGTTGATGTCCTTCACGCGCACGCCGTTGACGCCGGAGTTGTCGCCCAGCACTTCATCCACGGTGTGGTTCCAGATCAGCTCGATCTTGCCGGCCGCGGCCTTCTCGAACAGCTTGTCCTGCATGATCTTCTCGGCGCGCAGCTTGTCGCGGCGGTGCACGAGATAGACCTTGCTGCAGATGTTGGACAGGTACAGCGCCTCTTCCACGGCGGTATTGCCACCGCCGATCACCGCCACTTCCTGCTCGCGGAAAAAGAAGCCATCACAGGTGGCGCAGGCAGACACGCCGCGGCCCTTGTAATGCTCTTCGCTGGCGATGCCCAGGTACTTGGCGGTGGCGCCGGTGGTGATGATCAGCGCGTCGCAGGTGTACTCGCCCGAGTCGCCCTTGAGGCGGAACGGGCGCTGTTTCAGGTCCACGCTATGGATATGGTCGAACACCATCTGCGTCTCGAAACGCTCGGCATGCTGCGCCATGCGCTGCATCAGTTCCGGACCCTGCACGCCCTTGTCGTCGCCCGGCCAGTTGTCCACCTCGGTGGTGGTCATCAGCTGGCCGCCCTGCTGCAGGCCGGTGATCATCATCGGCTTGAGGTTGGCGCGGGCAGCGTAGACGGCGGCGGTGTAACCGGCGGGACCGCTGCCCAGGATCAGCAGGCGGCTGTGCTTGGTGGATGCGTTCATGCGTTCCTTCTATCCGCCGTGGTGGGCGGTGATGTTCGTGAATGGTGAGGGCAGGGGTGGAGCCGGTGGACCATGCTCAGGCGCATGGTGGTCAGGCGATCCACACCATATATGGGCTGTTAGCTGGTTTTCAGCAGGTTGGGCTGTATCTCGTTGACTTTGCTGCAACTGCGCAAAGGTGGTCTGCTTGCGCGGCGTCGCGGGAATGTGAAAACGGCCTGCCCATCTTGGTTATAATCCTTCGGGTTTGCTGGCGACTTGCATCAGTCATTCGCTCCATCCCTTGCGGCGGTTTCCTACGCGCCGACTAGGCACGATCGGTAGCGCGGTGTCCGAACCCGGAAGGATGGGGAAGACGCCGGGACGATTCAAGCACTGCCGGCCTTGAGGTTTGCCGGGCCGGGTGCGGCCTGGCGTCGTTGCCACTTAGCTTTCCCACAGGATCCACTCCCCATGCGTATTGGTATTCCCTCCGAAACCAAGACCCTCGAAGGTCGTGTTGCCCTCATTCCCGCCGCTGCTGCCGATCTGGTCCGCCGTGGCCACGAGGTGTTCATCCAGGCCGGCGCGGGCGAAAAGAGCGGCTTCTCCGACGAGGCCTATGCCAAGGTCGGCGTGAAGATCGCCGCCGACGCCGCTGCCCTGTACGAGGCTGGCGAGCTGATCGTGAAGGTGAAGGAGCCGGTTGCCGGCGACCTCGCCCTGCTCAAGAAGCACCACCTGCTGTTCTGCTACCTGCACCTGGCTGCCGAGCCGGCGCTGACCAAGAGCCTGCTCGACATCGGCCTGACCGGCGTGGCGTTCGAGTCGGTGGAAGAGAACGGCGGCCTGCCGCTGCTGCTGCCGATGTCGGTGATCGCCGGCCGCATCGCCACCCAGATCGGCACCACGCTGCTGCATCGTCCGCAGGGCGGCAAGGGCAAGCTGCTGGGCGGCATGGCCTCCACCCCGCGTGGCAAGGTCGTGGTGCTGGGCGCCGGCGCTGCCGGTGGCAACGCCGCTGCACTGGCCGCCGCTGCCGGCGCCAACGTGGTGGTGTTCGACAAGCGCCAGGATCGCCTGGCCGAGATGATGGCCATGGGCCCGAACGTCACCGCGCTGTACGCCTATGAGTCCTCGGTGGCCGAAGAAGTCGCCACGGCTGACCTGGTGGTCGGCGCCGTGCTGATCCCCAGCGCCAAGGCGCCGCGCGTGGTCACCGAAGAGATGGTCAAGACCATGGAGAAGGGCAGCGTGCTGGTGGATATCTCCATCGACCAGGGCGGCTGCTTCGAGACCTCGCGTCCGACCACCTGGAAGGAGCCGACCTATGACGTGCATGGTGTAACCCACTTCTGCGTCACGAATATGCCGGGTGCCGTGCCGCAGACCTCGTCGGTGGCGATTTCTGCCGCTATCCTGCCGTATGTGCAGCGTCTGGCCGCCGGCAACGAATGGCGCCAGTTCGAACCGCTGCGCGGGGGCATCAACGTCGACGGCGGCGAGCTGGTTCATCCGGCGCTCAAGGGCATGATCTAAGGTCTTGCCTGCCGTTTAGGCGGATGTTGTACCGTCCGGCCGCCCTCTGGCGGCCGGACTCACGCTTGAAGACAGGATAAGGATCACGGTGCCGCGTACCGCGAACGTCAAGAAAGACAAGCAAGAGCGCGAAGGCCTCAGTGAAGAACTGAAGCGCCGTTTGCGCGAGGCCGGGGCGCTGCTGCTGCTGCCGCTGGCGCTGTATCTATTGGTCTGCCTGTTCAGCTACAACGACCAGGACCCCAGCTGGGGGCATGCGGGCACGGCCGAGCACGCGCGTAACTTCGGCGGCGAGATCGGCGCGAATATCGCCAATGTGCTGCGCTACATCTTTGGCCTGATTTCCTATTTCTTCCCGTTGCTGCTTCTCTTCCTGGGCGTGCAGGTGCTGCGCCATCGCGGCGAGCGCACCGTGCAGCCGTGGGAGCCGTCGCTGCGCCTGATTGGTTCGGTGTTTTTCTTCATCACCGCGCCGGCGCTGCTTTATCTCAATTTCAACGATGAGCCGATCCTGCCCCAGGGCGTGGGCGGCATCATCGGCATGTGGGTGGGTCGCGGCCTGCTGCATGCGCTGGGCGACAAGGGTGCGCCGCTGTTGCTGCTGGCGATGTTCCTGATCGCGGTGACGCTGGCAACGGGCCTGTCGTGGTTCAAGGTCGCCGACCTCACCGGTCAGGGCGTGCTCAAGCTCGCCGGCTGGTTTGGCGGCAAGCTGCGCGAGGCGCCCGAAGTGCTGGCCGCCCGCCAGGCGCGCGCCGAGCGCGAGGTCGTCAAGAAGACCGAGGCCGTGAAGCAGGCCAAGCGCGAGCCGGTTCGCATCGAAACCGCACCTGCGCCCGTGGTAAAAAGCGAGCGCGCCAAGCTGGAAACTCAGATTCCGCTGTTCACCGGTGCCTCCGCCCCGGGCGAACTGCCGCCGTTGTCGCTGCTGGACGAAGCGCCGGAGCAGGGCCCGGGTTACTCGGAAGAAACGCTTGAAGTGCTGTCGCGCCAGCTCGAGCTGAAGCTCAAGGATTTCCGCATCGAGGCCAAGGTGGTGGGCGTGTATCCCGGCCCGGTCATCACGCGCTTCGAACTGGAGCCCGCGGCCGGCGTGCGCGGTTCGCAGGTGTCGAGCCTGGACAAGGACATCGCGCGCGGCCTCTCGGTGGTCAGTGTGCGCGTGGTCGACGTGATCCCAGGCAAGAACGTCATCGGCCTGGAAATTCCCAACGCCAAGAAACAGATCGTCTATCTCTCCGAGATCCTGCGCTCCGATAAATACGATGCGATGAAGTCGCCGCTGGCGCTGGCGCTGGGCAAGGACATCGGCGGCCGCCCGGTGGTGGCCGACCTGGCCAAGATGCCGCATTTGCTGGTGGCCGGTACCACGGGCTCGGGCAAGTCGGTGGCCGTGAACGCCATGGTGTTGAGCCTGCTGTACAAGGCCAGCGCCAAGGACGTGCGCATGATCATGATCGACCCGAAGATGCTGGAGCTTTCGGTCTACGAAGGCATCCCACATCTGCTGGCGCCGGTCGTGACCGACATGAAGGAAGCCGCCAACGCGTTGCGCTGGTGCGTGGCCGAGATGGAGCGCCGCTACAAGCTGATGGCAGCGGTGGGCGTGCGCAATCTCGCCGGCTTCAACAAGAAAGTGAAGGACGCCGAGAACGCCGGCCAGCCGCTGCTCGACCCGCTGTTCCGCCCGAACCCGGACATGCCGAACCTCGCGGCCGAGCCGCTGGAGCCGCTGCCGTATATCGTGATCATCATCGACGAGTTTGCCGACATGATGATGATCGTCGGCAAGAAGGTCGAAGAGCTGATCGCGCGCCTCGCCCAAAAGGCTCGTGCGGCGGGCGTGCATCTGGTGCTCGCCACGCAGCGTCCGTCGGTGGATGTGATCACCGGCCTGATCAAGGCCAATATCCCCACCCGTATCGCGTTCCAGGTGTCGAGCAAGATCGACTCGCGCACGATTCTCGATCAGTCCGGCGCTGAAGCGCTGCTCGGTCACGGCGACATGCTGCATCTGCCGCCGGGCACTGCGACGCCCGAGCGCGTGCACGGCGCCTTCGTGGACGATCACGAGGTGCATGGCGTGGTGAACTGGCTGCGTTCGCAGGGCGCGCCGCAATACATCGAAGGCGTGCTGGAAGAGGTCCAGGCCACCTCCGACGGCAAGTTCATCAACGACTCCGGTCTGCCGCAAGAGGGCGAAGAAGGTGGTGGCGATGCCGAGGCGCAGCTCTATGATCGCGCCGTGCGCATCGTGACCGAGACGCGCCGCGCTTCGATCTCTGGCGTGCAGCGCCACCTGCGCATCGGCTACAACCGCGCCGCCCGCCTGATCGAGCAGATGGAGCAGGATGGCGTGGTGAGTGCGCCCCAGCACAACGGCAACCGCGAAGTGCTTGCACCTCCGCCGCCGAAGAATTGATGGCTCGTCATTCCGGCGTACGGCGGAATGACGAACAAAAAACGTCTTGCCGTTAAGCCTTCACGCACCACAATTCCCACTCGCCGCCCCATTCGAAAAGCGCCCATGAAACGCCTGCTACTCATCGCCACCGCTGTCGCCGCGTTTTCCCTCAGCAGCCTCGCCATGGCCGCCGGCCCGGCCCGCGCCAAGCTCGATGCCTTTGCCGGCGACCTGCACTCGCTCACCGGCAAGTTCTCGCAGACGCTGAAAGATGCCAACGGCAACTCGGGCAAGACCAGCAACGGCACGCTCGCGCTGCAGGCGCCGCGCCAGTTCCGCTGGGAAACGCTGGCCCCGTCCAAGCAGACCATCGTCGCCGACGGCAGCCGTGTGTGGTTGTACGACCCGGACCTGGAGCAGGTCACGGTGCGCGTGCAGAGCTCCGAGGAATCGCATAGCCCGCTGACCGTACTCACCGACGTGAAGCAGATGGACAAGGACTTCAACGCCGTCGAGCAGGGCGACCACGATGGCCTGAGCTGGCTGCGCCTTACCTCCAAGGCCAAGGATCCGCAGTTCGACTACGCCGACCTGGGCTTCGATGCGAATGGCCTGGCGCGCATGATTTTTCGTGACCAGCTGGGCGCCGTCACGGACATTCGTTTTTCGGGTTGGCAGCGCAACGTGCCGATCCCGCCGGAGACCTTCAACTTCGTGCCGCCCCAGGGCGCCGACGTGATCGGCGACCTGCCGGTGATCCAGACGCAGCCGATCAAGAACTGAGCGCGCTGTGCTGCGCCAGCTCCCGCGCTGGGCTTGGGTGGGCGGCGGCCTGCTCGCGCTCGGTGCGGGCTGCATCAACGTGGTGGGCTATCTGTGTTTCCGCCATCAGCCGATCACCCATCTCACCGGCACCAGCACGGAATTCGGCCTGGCGCTGGCGCGTGGCGATGCGGGCGAGATAACGCATTGGGGACTGGTGATCCTGGCGTTCTTGCTGGGCGCCATGCTCAGTGGATTTATCGTGCAACAGGGCGCGCTGCGGCTCGGGCGGCGCTACGGCGTCGTGTTGATGCTGGAGTCGGCGCTGCTGTTTGCCGCCACGCCGTTGATTCATGGCGGCCACGATCTTGGCTTGTACCTCGCCTCGGCGGCGTGCGGACTGCAGAACGCCATGGTCAGCACGTATAGCGGCGCCACGGTGCGTACTACGCATCTGTCGGGCATCTTCACCGACCTGGGCATCTATCTCGGCCATCGATTGCGTGGCCTCGAGGTCGACTCCCTGCGCATCAATATCTGCCTGCTGGTGGCGAGTCATTTCATCGTGGGTGCCACGCTCGGCGCGCTCGGCTTCATGGTCTGGCAGGAGCGTGTGCTGCTGGCGCCGGCCACGCTCACCGGTGTGGTCGGCCTGGGTTATGCCATCTACCGGCATCGGCACTTCGACTGACGGCTGGGCGCCGAGCACGTGTTACTGGGCAGCCACGACCCGATTGCGTCCGCTGTTCTTGGCCTCGTACAGCACGCCATCGGCACGCGTCAGCCACTGCGACAGCGTCTCGCCGGCATGGTACGCGGCCACGCCGATGCTCACGGTGACTTCGATGGGCTGCCCCTCATAGGTCAACGGCTGTTCCGCAACCGCGGCGCGTATGCGTTCGGCTATCAGCATGCCTTGCTCGAGTGAGCTTTCCGACAGGCAGGCCACCAGCTCTTCGCCGCCGTAGCGGCCCACGCAATCGCTGTCGCGGCACTGCTGCTGCATGATTTGACTCACATGGCGGATCACCGCGTCGCCGGCGAGATGGCCGTGGGTGTCATTGATGCGCTTGAACCGGTCCAGATCCAGCAGTGCGATGCAGGCGCTGCCGTCGCTGGTTTGCGCACGCATTTCCTCGACCAGCTCCAGCAGGCGGCGGCGATTGCAGACGCCAGTCAAGGCGTCCGTATTGGCCAGCTCATCGAGTCGCTTGTTGGCCACCACCAGATCGCGTGTGCGCAGCTCGATCTGGTGCTGCAGCTGCTTGGCCTGGCGTCGCAGATACATGGTGCGCAGCTGGATCACACCGAAGATCGCGGCCAGCGCCAGCAATCCGGCCGCCACCATGGCCGATACCGTTTCGTACCAGCGCGGCTCGGCGCTGACGTCGACGGTCGACTCGATCAGGCGCGGCTGCATGCCATGCGTCTGTGCACGCAGGCGCAGCTTGTAATCGCCGTGGGGCAGGTTGGTGTAGATGGCGGTTGGTAGGCCGCCACGGGGGATGTCGATCCAGCTTTCGTCGAAGCCTTCCATCCGATAGCTGTAGCTGGTTTCGGCGGGCGCCTCGTAATCGAGCAGCGCAAAGTCCACCCGCAGGCTGCGATTGCGCGAACGGATCTTCAGCGATTCGCCGGCGCGCGGCAGTCGCCCATACGACAGTGGCACGCCATTGACGGCGGCATGAGTGATGGCGAGCGGCGGGTCGGGCTGATCGGATGGCTGCCATTGCGGGCGCACTACGGTGAGTCCACCCAATCCTCCAAACAGCAGCTCGCCACCCGGCGCGCGTGCCGCCGCGGCGTAGATGTAACTGGAAATGCGCAGGCCGTCGCGCACGCCCAGGTTGTGCACGGCATGCGTATTGCCGTCGATCATCGCCAGGCCGTTGGACAGGCTGACCCAGGGATTGCCGAAGTCATCCGGCTGCACCGCGTTGATGTTTTCGCTGGGCAGTCCGTTGGCCGAGCCAATGGTGGTGAAGCGATAGGGTTCGCCGGCGCTGTGTGGCTGCAGCATGGCCAGCCCGCCATAGGTGCCGATCCACAGGCCGCCTTGCGGATCCATGGCGATCGAGCTGGCCAGATTATTGGGCAGGCTGGTGTTGTCGCCGGGGCGGTTGAGCAGGTTCTGGAAACCCTTGTTCTGCGTGGTGCTGGTGGCGATGCTGATGCCGCGGCCGGTGACGTACCAAAGGTCGGCGCCGATGCGTGCGATGCGTCGCACCGTGTCGCTGGCCAGGCTGGTCGGGTCGTTCGCGTCGTGGCTGAAATGCGTGAGTGCGTGCGTTCGCGTGTCGTAACGATAAACACCGTCGTACGTGGCGATCAGCAGCCGCTGGCCATCCGGCAGCAGATGCAGCACCGGTTTGTCGTCCAGCTCGGGCACGGCCGAGCCGACGATGGCCAGCGTGTTGGGATCGACACGTGCCAGGCCCTGGGTGCCCACCCAGATAGTGCCATCGGGCATTTCGGCAAACGCCTGCACATCGCGGCGCGTCTGCACGCCGCCCAGTTCGAGATGACGTATGCTGGCGCCGGACAGATCGATCACGTCCACGCGGCCGGCACTCATGCCCAGCCATACGCGTTGCCGGCTGTCGACAAAAATACCGCGCACGTTGGTGTTGGCCAGCGAGCGGTGGTCGCTGGTCGAGGGCAGCAGGGCGAAAGCCTTGCGGGCGTTGGGGTCGTAGCGCGCCACGCCCAGATCGGTCGCTACCCATACGTTTCCGGTGCTGTCCTGTAGCAGTCCGCGCACGGAATCGCCGGGCAACGAGGAAGGCATCGCGGTATCGTGCGCGACCGCGTGCAGGCTATGCGTGGCCACGTCGTACGACAGCACGCCGCCACCATCGGTGGCCATCCACAGCACGTCGCCCGCCAACTCGGTGAAGGCGCGCACGGTCGGGCGGCGCGAACGATCGTGTTGATAGCCGCTGAAGCCGGGTATCGCATGCCATTGGCCCGTTTCATCGCGATACACCGCGCCCGACTGCGTGCTGCCGACCCACAGTCGTCCCTCGCGGTCTTCCAGCAGCGCCCAGATGCCGTCGTTCAACACCACGTCGATGCCGCTGCCGTCCGCCGGTCGATCGGGGCGTTTGAACGCCGTTTCTCCGGTGCGCCGGACGAACAGTCCATTGGTGTTGCCGACCCACAGGTTGCCGGCACGATCCTGTAGCACGCTGAAGCTGCGTTGGGCCATGCCATCGCCCAGCGGGATCGGACTGATGCGGTTGCTGCGCAGGTCCAGGTAATCGATGCCGCGCTCCGTCACGATCCAGATGCCGCGCTGGCCATCGGGCGACATCGCGTAGATCTTGCGGTCGCTGGTGCCGCCCTTGCCCACGGGGTAGGTGTGAAAGGTGTTGTCGAGCGGATTGAAGCGGCTCAGGCCGCCGGCATTGGTACCCACCAGCAGGCTGCCGTCGGGCAGGGTGAGCAGACAGCGCACATAGGCGTCCGGAATATCGGTCTTGCTGCCGCCATTGCCGGTGAATACCTGCATGCGGTAACCGTCGTAGCGCACCAGGCCGGACAACGTGCCGATCCAGATCAGGCCGCGCTTGTCCTGTTCGACCGTGGTGGTGATCGAATGCGGCAGGCCGTCACTTACCCCCAGACGATCGAACCAGGGGATGTCGAACGGCGCCCAGGGGTCGCTGTCGCGTGCCATTCCCAGCGACGGAAGGATCAGCAGGCAAAGCAGGGCAAACGCGCGCAGCGGCTTGCCGCGCCAGGCCGCGGGCAACCACGCGCTCAGCCCGACGTCCTGCTTGCTCGCCCGCCCCATCCCTTGCGCCACGTGCCGACTCCGTCCCGTCGTGTGGGGCACATCATAGCCATGGCGACAGGCGCCGTAGCGGTGGAGCCCGGGTATTTCCGACATGGTTTGCGCGAAAGCCGATATGACAGGCAGGGGATGGCCGATGAAATTGTCTAACAGGCGGCTCGCCGTCTAGGATCCCGAAGATGTCATCCCGGTCCCTGCCATTGCTTCTTCGCCTGCGCCGCCATCGCGGCTTGTGGGCGTTGGTGGTGGCTGTGCTGCTGATCAAGCTGGTCAGCGGGTCCGTATGCCTGGCCGATGGCGGTGAGCGTGATGCCAGCCCGGGGCGTGGCTACGCTGTTGCGTCGGCGGCCATGGTGGTTGCTGCACCTGTGCCTGCGGGTGATGGCGAATGCCTGCTTGGCGAAGGCGCTTCCTGTCATTGCGCCTGTCCCCATGCCGCCGGCTTGCCTAGCCTGGTGATGCTGACCGTGAACGCGCCCGAGGCGCCATTCCTCGTTTCATCCGCACACGCCGGACGCGTGCCCGCCGTCGCGGGCTCCCTGTTGCGACCACCTATCGCCTGACCTCGAACGCCTGTGTTGCGCCCTCCCGGGCGCATTCCTCGTGATCGTTGTCAGGAGATGGTTTCATGTCCGTTTTACGTGCGGCCCTGTTCGGGGCTGCCTGTTTGTTTTCTGTCGCCAACGCGGCGGCGGTGCCGATCAAAGGTGAGCGACCGCTTCCTGCCGCATCGCCCATCGGTGGCGCGATGCAGCTCGTATGGGCTGCCAACCCCGACATCCAGGCGGCTCGCGCCGAGCTGGAGGCGGCCCAGGCGCGGGTACGCGCGGCGGCCCAGCCTGTCTATAACCCCTCGCTGTCGCTCGATGCCGAGAACGCCGACGTCAATCGGCGCACGGCGGGGCTGTCGCTGCCGCTGGATATGTCCGGCAAGCGCCGCGCCCGTACTTCGCAGGCGCAGGCCCAGTGGCGCAGCCGCGAGGCGTCCTATGAAGTGCTGCGGCGGGACATCGCCTCGCGTTGGCTGAAAGCCTGGTCTGCCGCTGCCCTGGCTGCTCGCCAGCGCGAGCTCGGCGAGCGTCGGGTGAGCTTGATGCGGCGATTCGATGCGCTCGCCGCCGACCGCCTCGGTGTCGGCGATATCAGCAGTCCCGAACGCGATCTGGCCGCGCTGGCCCTGGGTGAATCGCAGATCCAGCAGGCTTCGCTGGCGGGTGCCGAGGCGGCGGCGGTGGCCGCGCTCGAGACGGTCGCCGGCGAGGCTGTGACGAAGCCGCCGCTGCCTGCAGGTCTGCCGCCGGCTTCGAACAGCATCTCGCCGATTCCCGTCGAGCAACGGCCGGAGCTGGTGAAGCTGCGCGCTGATGAAGAGTTTGCGCAGGCGGGCATCGACGTGGCGCGGCGCGCGCGTCTGCCCGATCCCACCGTCAGTTTGACCGGTGGACGCGTGTACACCGGCGTCAGGACCGACCAGGTCATCGGCGTCAGCGTGTCCATACCTTTGCCGGTGCTCAACAACGGACGCGCGGAAATCGACGCCGCACTCGCGGAAGCCGGGGCGGCTGCCGCCTTGACGCGCTCGCAGCAACTGGCGAGCCGCGCCTCGCTGCGTGAAGCGCAATCGCGTTACGACGCCTTGCTCGCTGCTGGCCACGCCTTTCGCCAGGGACGCGCCGCCGCCTTCGACGATCGCACCGCGCTGCTCGAAAAGCTCTGGCGGGCCGGCGAGATCAGCACCTCCGATTACCTCGTCCAGCTGAAGCAAAGTCTCGACACCGCGCTGTCCGCGCTCGCACTGGAAAGCCAGGCCTGGCAGGCCTGGTTCGACTACCTCGTCGCCGCCGGTCGCCTGACCGACTGGCTGGATGGCCGCACACAGGATGTATCTCCATGAATCATCTTTTCCGACGCGCCTCCTGCGCGCTGCTGTTTTCGCTTGCGATGAGCGCGGCTTTCGCGCAGCAGGCGGCCAATCCGCTGACACTGGATGCCCGTGCCGTGCAGGACGCCGGCATCGTCGTGTCCAGACTCGCTTCGCGCGACCTCGCGGAAGAAATCAAGGCGCCTGGCGAAGTGAAGGTCGATGCGTATTCGACTGTACTGGTGTCGCCGCGCATCGAATCGATGGTGCTGTCGCGCCAGGTGAAGCTGGGCGATGTGGTGAAGGCGGGGCAGCCGCTGGTCACGTTGTCGAGCGTGCAGGTTGCGGAAACCCAGGGTGCGCTCATCGTCGCCGAGCAGGAATGGCGCCGCGTCTCCGCGCTGGGGCCGCAAGCTGTCTCCGCCCGCCGCTACACGGAAGTGCAAGTGCAGCGCGACCAGGCGCGCGCTCGCTTGCGCGCCTACGGTCTGTCCGATGCGCAAATCCAGGGCGTACTGCGCGCCGGCTCGGCCAAGGCTGACGGGAGTTATGCCTTGCTCTCGCCGACGGATGGACGCATCACTACTGACCAGTTCCTCGTGGGTGAGCGCGTCGATGCGGGGCGCGCGTTGTTCACCGTGGTGAAAGAGGACTCGGTATGGGTCGAGGCGCAGATGCCGCCGTTCGAAGCGGAGCGCGTGGCCACAGGCGCCGCGGCACGCATCCTCATTCACCGGCAAAGCCTGCCCGGCAAGGTCGTACAGCGTTCGCACCAGACGGATGAAAAGACCCGCACGGTAGCCGTGCGCATTGCCGTGGACAACAGCCGCGACCTGCTGCACCCGGGAGAGCTCGTCGATGCTCGCGTTGCCGTGTCTGGACGCAGCGCACTCGCGGTGCCCGCCGAAGCCGTGGTGCTGTTGCAGAACCAGTCCACTGTCTTCGTCGTCGCCAGCGGCCAGGCGTTCGAGCCGGTAGCCGTGCAGACAGGCGAAAACCGTGACGGCTGGGTGGAGATACGCCAAGGCCTCAAGCCCGGCGCGTCCTACGTCAGCAAGGGCGCGTTCGCGCTCAAGGCGCGCCTGCTTCGCTCGCAACTGGGAGAAGACTGATGCTCGCGCGTCTCGTCGAACTCTCTTTACGCTACAAGCTGCTGGTGCTGATCGCTTTCGCAGTAATTGCTGCGCTCGGCTATCAGGCGCTGCGCAAGCTGCCCATCGATGCCTTTCCCGATGTCACGCCGGTGCAGGTCAACGTGTACACCGAGGCCCCTGGACTGGCCGCGGAAGATGTGGAGTCGCTGCTCACCACGCCGGTGGAGTCCGCGCTCGCCGGTCTTCCGAAAGTGGACGAGGTACGCTCGGTCAGTCTGTTCGGGCTGTCCTATGTGTCCGTGTATTTCAAAGACGACATGGACATCTACTTCGCCCGCCAGCTCGTCAATGAGCGTCTGCAGCAGGTGGGCGATCGCTTGCCTGCAGGCTATGGCAAGCCCGAAATGGGCCCCAATACCTCAGGCCTCGGCCAGGTGTTCTGGTACACCGTGGAGCGTGCCGAAGAGACCCTGAAGGGATCCCCCAGCGACAGCGACCTGCGCACGCTGCAGGACTGGAGCATCCGCCTGATGCTGCGCACCGCCGCTGGTGTCGATGATGTGACGTCGTGGGGCGGGCAACAAAAGCAATATCAGCTGCGCATCGACCCGATGAAGCTGATTGCGCACGGCCTGGGCTTCAAGCACGTGATCGAGGCCTTGCAGGCGAACAACGCGCAAGTCGGCGGCAACTTCGTCGATGTCGGGCGCGAGCAGTATCTCGTACGCGGTCTGGGGCTGGTGCAGAGCGCGCGTGACATCGAGCAGATCGTGCTCAAGACCGAAGACGGCACACCTGTCTACGTGCGCGACGTGGCCACAGTGGACGAGGCCGGCGCGCCGCGCACCGGCGCCGTGACACGCGACGGCAAGGAAGTGGTGATGGGGCAAGCGCTGTCGCGCATTGGCGAAAACGCCAAGAGCGTGGTGGATGCCGTAAAGGGCAAGCTCGCCACTGTGCAGCAAGCCTTGCCCGCCGGCGTGGTGGTCAAGCCGGTCTACGAGCGTACCGATCTGGTTAACAAGGCGGTGGGTACGGCGGTGCGTGCGCTGGTGGAAGGTTCGATCCTGGTGGCGATCGTGCTGTTCCTGTTTCTCGGCGAGTTGCGCAGCGCGCTGGTGGTAGTCGTCACCTTGCCGTTGGCCATGCTGATCGCCTTCATCTGCATGGAGCAGGCGGGTCTATCGGCCAACCTGATGTCGCTCGCGGGGCTGGCCATCGGCATTGGCATGATGGTCGATGGTGCGGTGGTGATGGTGGAGAACGCCTTCCGCCTGATGGCCGAGCGCAAGGCGCATGGCTTGCCTGTGGACCGCAGTGCCGCCGTGCTTGCTGCGGCGAAGGAAGTGGCGAGCCCGATCGCGTTCGCCATTGTCATCATCATCGTGGTGTTCCTGCCGCTGTTCAGTCTGCAAGGGCTGGAAGGCAAGATGTTCAAGCCGATGGCTTTCAACATCAGCTTCGCGATGGCCGGTTCGCTGGTGCTGGCCCTGACCCTTGTTCCGGTACTCGCTGCGCTGGCGCTCAAGCCCAAGGACGAGCGCGATACGCGCCTCGTGGCCTTCCTGAAGAAACACTACGGCGTCGTGCTGGCATGGGCGCTGCGTCGACGTCGCTGGGTGCTGGGCATGGCCGGCGGTGCGTTATTGGGCAGCCTCGCGTTGTTTCCCTTCCTCGGCAAGGAGTTCATGCCGAACCTCAAGGAGGGCGCGATCATGTGGCGCATCACTTCCATTCCTTCCGCGTCGCTGGATGAATCCATCGACCTCTCGCGACAAGTGGCCACGCGCATCAAGGCCTCGTTTCCCGAGGTGGAAACCACGCTTGCGATGATCGGTCGGGCGGAGAAGGGCGAGACAGCGGATGTGAACTACATGGAGGTCTACACGCCGCTCAAGCCACGCGATCGATGGCGCAAGGGACAGACGCTGGAAAGCATCGAAGCGGACATGCAGCGCGAACTTTCCGAGGCGTTGCCGACGGCCGTGGTGAGTTACACCCAACCGATCCAGATGCGTATCGAGGAGCTGATCTCCGGCGTGCGCGCCACGCTGGCATTGAAGCTCTACGGGGAAGACTTGGGCGAACTCGATCGCCTGAGCGCCCGAATCAAGGATGTGCTGGGCGGCGTGCCGGGCGTAGCCGACCTGGCCCTGGAGCCCAATATGGGCAAGCCGCAGATACGCGTCAGCGTGGATCGCGATGCGCTCGCGCGTTACGGCCTCAACGCCGACGACGTGCTCGCCGTGGTTCGCAACGGCATCGGTGGCGAGCCGGTGAGTACGCTGATCGATGGCGTGAAGCGGTTCGACATCGCCGTCCGCCTGAACGAGAGTGACAAACGATCCCTGCAGGCGATCCAGCGCATTCCGATCCAGGCACCAGGTGGCGCCATCGTGCAGTTGTCACAGGTCGCCGAGGTCACCGAGGCAGAGGGTTATTCCTTTATCCGGCGCGAGCAACTGCAACGCTATGCGGTGATCCAGATGGATGTGCGCGGTCGCGATATCGATGGCTTCGTACAGGAAGCGAATGCGGCACTCGCACAGAAAGTGAAGCTGCCGACGGGCTATTACACTGAATGGGGCGGTGCGTTCGAGAATCAGCAGCGCGCCTTGAAGCGGTTGTCGCTGATCGTGCCGGCCACGATCTTCTTCATCTTCATTCTGCTCTACACGGCATTCAACTCGACGAAGTACGCGGCGTTGATTCTCGCAAACGTGCCGTTCGCCACCATCGGCGGCATCTTGGCGCTGGCGATCTCCGGGCAATACCTCTCGGTGCCTTCCGCGATCGGCTTTATCGCCGTGTTTGGCGTGGCCATGTTGAACGGCATCGTGCTGGTGAGCTTTCTCAACGAGCAGCGCGCCAAGGGCATGGCTGTGCGTGAGGCCGTGCTGCGCGGCACGGCACTGCGTCTGCGGCCGGTGCTGATGACGGCCAGCGTGGCGATCCTTGGCCTCCTGCCCATGCTGCTTTCCAGTGGCGTGGGCGCGGAAACGCAGCGGCCGCTGGCAACGGTGGTGGTGGGCGGGCTGATCACCTCGACCCTGCTGACCTTGCTGTTGTTACCCGTGCTTTACGACTGGATGGAACAACGGGCGCAGTCGCGCCGCAGCCATCCCTAGGACTGTTCCTACTGCCATGGGTGACACGGCGGCGGCAAGTCCGTCCGTGTCACACTGACGCCATGACAACCCGGCGTGGCTGGAGATGGATGGTCATGGTTTTTCTATGGATAGTGATAGGTGCAGTGCTGGGCGGGCTGGCCTCCGAAGGCGGCCTTGCGGGCATCGTTGGCGGTGCGGCCGTGGGATTGATCTGGGGCAGGCAGCTGCAGTTGTCCCGCGAGCTGAAAAGCCTGCGTGCGCAACTCAACGAAGCCAGGCCCTCGCCGACGGTTGCCGCTGAGCGACCGTGGGTGACTGCCCAGGAGGCGCGCGAGGCAGTGCAAGAGCCGCCACCGGCGACGACTGTGGTTGCCGCTCCTCCGCCGGTTCCAACAGCAGCGGCCCCTGCGCCCGTGGGACCCGCCGCATGGCCTGCGGCTGACCCGACGCCTCGCGCTCCATCGACGCCGTCTGCGCTGGACCGCCTGACCAGCCGCGTGTGGCGCTGGTTCACCGAAGGCAACGTGCCGGTGAAGATCGGCATGCTGGTGTTGTTCGCCGGCGTGGCGGCCTTGCTCAAGTACGCCGCGGATGCAGGCATGCTGCGCGTGCCCATTGGTTTGCGCGTGGCGATGGTGGCGCTGGCCGCCGTGGCAGGACTCGCCTTTGGCTGGAAGAAGCGCGAGAGCCAGCGTGTCTTCGCGCTATCGGTGCAGGGCGGCGCGATCGGCGTGCTGGTGATGACGGTGTTTGCCGCGTTCCGTCTCTACGACCTGCTGCCTGCGGGCGCCGCGTTCGCCTTGTTGATCGTGCTGGTGGCCGGCGTGGGCGTGCTTGCCGTAATGCAGGACGCATTGGCGCTGGCCGTGCTTGGCCTGCTGGCCGGATTTGCGGCGCCCATCCTGGTGTCCACTGGCAATGGCAGCCACGTGGCCTTGTTCAGTTACTACGCCGTGCTCAACCTCGCCATCCTGGGCATCGCGTGGAAACGTTCGTGGCGCGTGCTGAACCTGCTGGGTTTTATCGCAACTTTCGGCGTAGGCACGGCCTGGGGCGTGCTTCGCTACGAGCCCGCGCTGTTTGCCAGCACCGAGCCGTTCCTGGTGCTGAATTTCCTGTTCTATCTGGTCATTCCCTGGCTGCACGTGGTGCGCGCGCCGGTGGATCGGCGCCTGGTGATCGATGGCTGCCTGATGTTCGGCAATCCGCTGATCAGCCTGTTGCTGCAAGGCGCGCTGTTGCATTGGGATGGCAAGGCGCTGGCAATGTCCACGCTGGTGGCAGCAGTGATTTACCTGGGCGTGGCCTATGTCTCGCGTCGCCAGCCGGCCATGCGTCTGCTGCGCGATACCTGGGCGGTGCTGGCCGTGGCACTTGCCACGCTAACCGTGCCGCTCGCACTGCGCGCCGATGTGACTGGCAGCATCTTCGCGCTCGAAGGTGCCGGCCTGATCTGGCTGGGCTTGCGTCAGCAGCGATGGCTGGCCACGTGGAGCGGCGTCGCGCTGCAACTGTTCGCCGGGTTTGCCTTGCTGATCGACCAGTTCATGCATGGCGGCTATGGCGCGTTGCCGGTGCTCAATCGCGAATTCATCAGTGCGCTGATGATCGTGCTCGCGGGCTTCGCCAGCAGCGGTCTGTTGTCGCGATGGAGTGCGGGGCGCGTGCTGTATCGCGTGTTCTCATTGGTGATGTTCGCCTGGGCGCTGCTCTGGTGGTTGGCCGCCAGCGCGCAGGAGATCGTGCATTTCGTACCGGATACGAATCTGTTTGCGGCCTGGATGGCGTGGCTCGCATTCACCGCATGGGCACTTGCCGAAGCGGCGCGCTATCGCTCTACGGCGGAACTCGGCGCGGCACTGGTATGGACGCCAGTGGCCTTCATGGCCGCCATGCTGCTGCTCATTCTGATGGCCGCGGGCTTTCACCAGCAGCCATGGCGCGGCTGGAATCTGCTCTCCGTGCTGTTCGCAGCCATCCTTGGTTGGCGCACGTTGCTCAACTTGCGCGACACCTCATGGGCAGGCGCTGCGGCGCACGGGCTGTGGCTATGGCGATGGATCCTGCTGGCAGCGGTGGGCGTGGCGGTGGCCGTGGATCGGCTGCGCTGGTTGTCCGATAGCTGGGTGATGCTGCTGAGTTTTGCGCCGCTGCTCATTGCGTTTGCGGTGTCGCACGCGCGGCCCCGCCTGATCGCAGCGCCCATGGAAAACGTCATGCCCTTGTGGCTGGCGCCGCTGAAGTATTCGCTACTCGCGGTACTTGGATTGGTCGGTTGCGTGGCCTTGTTCCATGCAGGCGACGCAACGCCCTTGCACTACGTGCCGCTGGTCAATCCGCTGGAGATGCTGCTGCTGTTGATCGCTCTCGCTTATGCAGCGTGGCTGGCCGAGCCATCGCTGCCTGCACTGTTGCAGCGCAGTCGCGGCCCCGTGCTGGGCGGCATCGTGCTGGCACTCGCTACCAGCTTCACCTTGCGTGCAGTCCATCAACTAGGCGGCGTGCCATGGGGTAGGGAGCTGGTCGATTCGAGCGTCACCCAGATGTCGCTCACCTTGGTATGGAGCGTGTTGGGCCTGTTTGCCTGGGTGTGGGGTTCGCGGCATGGCCATCGCCTGTTCTGGCTGGCGGGTGCGGTGCTCATGGGCGTCGTGCTGGCCAAGCTGATCCTTATCGACCGTCGTCAGCTGGGCAACCTGTTCGGTATCGGTTCGTTTATCGCCTTCGGCCTGTTGTGCAGCGTGATTGGATACCTGGCGCCGGCTCCGCCGCGCCGCTCATCGTCGATGGAGGAGACCGGGCATGCGCCTTGATATGCGTTGGATCGCACTCGCCCTGATGTTGCCCGTGGCGACGGCCCGGGCAGACAGCAATGTGGATTACGCCTATGCGTTTGCGCTGGATACGAAAGCATCGGGCGAGGCCTATCGGGTGACACTCACACCGGAGGTGTATGCCTCCGTCAATCCCAATGCCGATCTGCATGATCTGATCGTGGTCAACGCACTCGGCCGGCCGGTGCCGTTCGCGCCGCTGCCGCCCTCGCCACCCATCAGTCGTCCCTTCGAGGCGATGGCGCGGATGCTGCCGTTGCCGGTGTCGGCCGCCTTGGCCGATAGCGTCAAAGTGGAGCGCAATACCGATGGCGGCATCGTCATCAGCCAGACCGACCGCGCCGCTCCGGTGCAACATCCGGATGCATGGTTGATCGACGCGGGCCGCACGATCAGCCTTGATCAGCTCGCGCTTGATCCGGCCTCGCTGAGCGAGGATTTCCAGCTTCATCTGACGGTGGAAGGCAGCAACGATCTGCGGCAGTGGAACCTGCTCGCATCGGACCTCAGCCTGACCCGCGTGCACGGCGAGCAGGACGAAGTCGAGCAGCTGGCGGCGGAGGTGGCGAGCAGCGATGCGTATCGCTATTTTCGCGTGCGCCTTGCTGACGGCCAGGTGGATTGGAGCGCAGGCCACGCGCCCATCGCCAAACTGTCCGGCAGCATCACTGACGTCGCCGCCGAGCGCGCGTCGAAATTGCAGTGGCTGGTGGCCAAGGCAAGCGGGCAGGGCGCGGCCGACTACGACTACGCGTTGCCTGCGGCGCTACCGGTGGAGTCGGTAGTCGTTGCGTTGCCTGCAGCCAACAACGCCGCCCGCGTGCATGTGCTGGTGCAGGGCGCCGGCGCGTCCCCGTGGATGGAAGTGGCGGCACTCGATCTGGTTCGCGCTGGCGGCAAGAGTGGCGAGGTCACGGCCACCATCGGCGAGCGCAACGTGAAGCAGCTGCGCGTGCACAGCGACACGCCGCTCGCTGGCGCGCCCGCGGTGCGCGTGGGCTGGTTGCCTGCGCAATACGTATGGCTTCCCGAAGGCAGCGCGCCCTATCGATTGCTGGCGGGCAGCTACGCAGCGCGACGTGGCGACTATCCGGTGGGTGAGGCCTTGAGCCGCTTGCGCAGCCAACGCGGCGAGGAATGGCAGCCGCCCGTGGCACAACTGGGGCCGCGCATGGACGAGGCCGGCCCTTCAGCCCTGAACGCGCCGAAGGTCCCTTACGACTGGACCAAGCCCTTGCTGTGGGTAGTCCTGACGCTGGGCGCGCTGGTGGTGGCAGGCATGGCCTTCAGCCTGCTGCGCCAGGGCCGCGAGGACGCGCCGAAATCCTGATGCGATCGGGGGCATGCCGCCCCCATGGCCCGATGTCCTAGAATGCCCGGCATGTCACGCAGCGATATGTTCGATGCGCCGGGCCTGTTTGCCGAGCCCGACGATCTCAAACCCCTGGCCGAACGCATGCGGCCGCGCACCCTGGATGAAATCGTGGGCCAGCAACGCGTGCTGGCTCCCGGCAAGGCGCTGCGCCGTGCGCTGGAAGCGGGCCGCGTCCATTCGATGATCCTGTGGGGCCCGCCCGGTTGCGGCAAGACCACGCTGGCCTTGCTGGTGGCGCGCTACGCCGATGCGGATTTCCGCGCCATCTCCGCCGTGATGTCGGGCCTGCCCGATGTGCGCAAGGCGCTGGCCGAGGCCGAGGTGAATTTTGCGCAGGGTCGTCGCACGGTGTTGTTCGTGGACGAGGTGCACCGCTTCAACAAGGCCCAGCAGGATGCCTTCCTGCCGCATATCGAACGCGGCGTGATCATCTTTGTTGGCGCCACCACCGAAAACCCTTCGTTCGAGCTCAACTCCGCCTTGCTGTCGCGCTGCCGCGTGCATGTGCTGGAAGCCGTCACGGTGGACGACATCGTGATGGCGCTCAAGCGCTCACTCGAAGACAACGAGCGCGGCCTGGGCAGCATGCAGCTCGATGTCGCCGACGAATCGCTCAAGCTGATCGCCCAGGCCGCCGATGGCGACGTGCGCCGCGCGCTCACGCTGCTGGAAATTGCGTCGGAACTGGCCGAAGACCACCGCATCGACGACACCACGCTCACCCAGGTGCTGGCCGATCGCACGCGCCGCTTTGACAAGGGCGGCGAGCAGTTCTACGACCAGATCTCGGCGCTGCACAAATCGGTGCGCTCGTCCGATCCGGATGCGGCCGTGTACTGGCTGACGCGCATGCTCGATGGCGGCGTCGATCCGCTTTACCTCGCGCGCCGCATGACGCGCATGGCCGTGGAAGACGTCGGCCTCGCCGAGCCGCGCGCCTGGCGCATGGCGCTGGATGCGTGGGACACCTATGAGCGCCTCGGCAGTCCCGAAGGCGAGCTGGGTCTGGCGCAGCTCGCCATCTGGCTGGCCATCGCGCCCAAGAGCAACGCCGCCTACAAGGCCTACAACGCCGCCCGCGCCGTGGTGCAGCAGACCGGCACGCTCGACGTGCCGATGCATCTGCGCAATGCACCCACCAAGCTGATGAAAGGCCTGGGCTACGGGCAGGGCTATCAGTACGACCACGACAGCGAAGGCGGCGTCGCGCTCGATCAGCAATGCCTGCCCGATGCGCTGGACGGCACCGTGTTCTACGAGCCGGTCGATCGCGGTCTGGAAGTGAAGCTGCGCGAGAAGCTGCTCAGCCTGCGCGAAGCGCGACGCAAGGCGCGCGGCGAATAAACCCACCCTCCGGTACGTGGAGTTGAATCATGTCCATCACTTGGTATTTCGACTTCATCTCCCCGTTTGCCTGGTTGCAGTGGCCCAAGGTGAAACTGCTGGCGGCGTCTCGGCCGGTAACGTTGCGACCCATCGTGTTCGCCGGCGTGTTGGAGCGGCACGGCCAGAAAGGTCCGGCGGAAATCCCGGGCAAGCGTGAATTCACCTATCGCCATGCGCTGTGGCGCGCACGCCAGAACGGCCAGCCGCTGCGTTTTCCGCCGGCACATCCGTTCAATCCGTTGGCTGCGCTTCGGCTGTGCATCGCGGCCGGCAGCACGGTGGCGGCGACGGATGCGATCTTCGACTGGATATGGGCCCAGGGAAATGCGGGCGACAGCATCGCCGCACTGGCGTCGGTAGCCGCTCGTCTGGGCATCGCCGACCCAACGACCGCCATCGCCGATCCCGCCGTGAAGGCGCAGTTGCGCTCCAATTTCGACGAGGCCATGACTGAGGGCGTGTTCGGCGTGCCCACGCTGTCGCTGGATGGCCGTCTGTTCTGGGGCGAGGACGCGCACGCCTTTGCCTTGGCCTGCCTGGACGATCCCTCGCTGTGGGACGAGCCGGAGATGCATCGCCTGGGCGCGCTGCCGGTCGGCGTCTCCCGCACCGGCTGATCCCGTCGCCGTCGCTGCTGCGACCGACCTTGCGGCGCCCCGCACGGCGGGCATAGATTCGCCGCACCGTAGGTATCGAGGGAGAGCGAGCCATGCGAGTACTGGTAGCAGCACTGATGGGCGGGATCGTGATGTTTATCTGGGGCGCCGTGGCACATATGGCGCTGGGGTTGGGTGATGTCGGCATGCATCAGCCGGTGGCCGAAGACACGGTGTTAGCCAGCCTGCGGCCCGGATTGGGCGATCAGACCGGCGTCTACATCGTTCCCTCGGTCGACCCGGCCAAAATGCATGACAAGGCCGTGATGGAGGCCTATTCGGCCAAGACCAAGACAGCGCCCTATGCCTTCATCGTCTACATGCCCCAGGGCGAAGACCTCTCCGACATGAGCGGCCAGCTGCCGCGGCAATGGGCGTCGGACACCTTGTCCGCGCTCGCACTGGCCTTCGTGATGGGCCTGGCCGCCTTCAGCTTCATGACGCGCCTGAGCATCGCCCTGGCCGCCGCCGTGTTCGCCTGGCTGAGCACCCTGGTGCCGTACTGGAACTGGTACCGCTTCCCCACCAACTTCACCCTGGCCGCCCTGATCGAACAAGTCGTCGGCTGGCTCCTCGCCGGTGCGGTGATGGCGTGGTGGCTGGGGAGGAATGGGCGAAGGGTGCACTGATCGTCGCGCACAAAGGGGCGTGATCGGCACGCCCCGTCGCGCACAGGGTGCGCTCCCACAAAGGCGGGCCCCTACAGGGCGACCTGTCTGGGGTGCTCCCGCAACCCTTGTGGGAGCGCACCCTGTGCGCGACGGGGCGCCCATAATCAACGCCACGGCTGGCCGCCGACACGCTCTCCCATCGGCCTTCCTGGGTCCAGCCACCCCAAAACCCCAACATTGCCCCCCAGCCAGCCCCCCAGCGATAATCCAAGGTTCCAAGCCCCACATCTGGATTGATCATGCTGGACCCCGCACTGCTGCGTTCGCGCCTGGCCGAAACCGCCGCGCGCCTCAAGGACACCCGTGGCTACGAACTCGACGTGGTCGCCATCGAGGCGCTGGAGAGCCAGCGCAAGCAGTTGTCCACCGAGACGCAGGAGCTGCAGAACCTGCGCAATACGCGGTCCAAGGCGATCGGCCAGGCCAAGGCCAAGGGTGAAGACGTCGCCCCGCTGATGGCCGAAGTCGCCGGCATCGGCGACAAGCTCAAGGCCAACGAGCACGCCCTGACCGACGTGCAGGCCAAGCTCGCCGACATCGCGCTCGGCATCCCCAATATCCCGCACGAGTCCGTGCCGCTGGGCAACGACGAAACCCAGAACGCCGAGCAGCTGCGCTGGGGCACGCCGCGCACGTTCGATTTCCCGGTAAAGGATCACGTCGACCTCGGCGCCCGCCACGGTTGGCTCGATGCCGACGCCGGCGCCAAGCTGTCCGGCGCGCGCTTCACCGTGCTGCGCGGCCAGCTCGCCCACCTGCATCGCGCACTCGCCCAGTTCATGCTCGACCTGCAGACCGGCGAGCACGGCTACCTCGAATGCAACGTGCCGCTGATCGTCAACGCCGACACCATGAAGGGCACCGGCCAGCTGCCGAAGTTCGAGGACGACCTGTTCTCCACCGAGGTCAACGAGAGCAAGCGCTACCTGATTCCCACCGCCGAAGTGGCGCTCACCAACCTCGTCGCCGACAGCATCATCGAAGCGGACGCACTGCCGATGCGCCTCACCGCGCACTCCATGTGCTTCCGCGCCGAAGCGGGCAGCTACGGCCGCGACACGCGCGGCATGATCCGCCAGCACCAGTTCGAAAAAGTCGAAATGGTGCAGATCGCCGCGCCCGAACACTCGCACGCCCAGCTCGAAGAAATGGTCGGCCACGCAGAGAAAGTGCTGCAGCTGCTGAACCTGCCGTACCGCAAGGTGCTGCTGTGCACCGGCGACATGGGCTTCTCGGCCATCAAGACCTACGACATGGAAGTGTGGCTGCCCAGCCAGAACACCTACCGCGAAATCTCCTCGTGCTCCAACTGCGGCGACTTCCAGGCCCGCCGCATGCAGGCCCGCTGGCGCAACCCGGCCACCGGCAAGCCCGAACTGGTGCACACGCTCAACGGCTCCGGCCTGGCCGTGGGCCGCACCCTGGTCGCCGTGATGGAGAACTACCAGAACGCCGACGGCTCCATCACCGTGCCCGAGGTGCTGCGCCCGTACCTGCGCAACCTCACGCAGATCGCCTGAGGCACCGGACATGAGCATCCAGCGCTGGGACAAAGTGGAACTCGCCGCCAGCTACACCTTGCTGGTGATCCTGGCGACCGAACTGCTCACCCGTCTCGGCCTGGTCACCATGTTCCCCATGGCCACGGTGGACCTGGTGCTCAGCGCCATCGCCACCGTGCTGGTGGTGGGCTCCTTCTGGTTCGCCCGCCACAGCCGCAACCTCCGCTTCGCCATCATCGCCTTCGCCTCTGCGACGCAGCTGGTACCGATGGTGATCCGCCAACCGATCCTGTTACTCCCGCTGCTTGGGGCCGCCATTCCGGTCGCCATCATGCTGTGGGCGATGATTGCCTTGTCGAAAAAAGGGCAGGGAGCTGCACCGCATTCCTGATAGGATGACGACCCGCACAGCTCGTCATTCCTGCGAAAGCAGGAATCCAGTGCCTTAACGGCGCAACCCGAGCACACAAAACACGGAGAGATGGCCGAGCGGTTTAAGGCAGCAGTCTTGAAAACTGCCGTAGGTGTAAGCCTACCGTGGGTTCGAATCCCACTCTCTCCGCCAGAAATGAAAACGCCCCCGCATGGGGGCGTTTTCGTTTCTGATGGACAGACTGGGTGAGAACCCACCCGGGTCCGACAAATTTGTCCGGAACAAATTTGGACAGCCGTAGGCTGGCCCTGGAGCGCGAAGCGCGGAAGGGTTGGGTGCATGGATGCACCCAACAATCCCACCCGTCCACAAAACTTCAGTCAAGCTTTCCAACACCAGAGTCAAACAGCGTCGGTCGACAGAAAAGTGCACTCTGACCCTGGTTTTATCATCGACTATTCCCGCGGCTCCCCTTAAGCGGACGGATGGCCGGACAGCTATGATAGGCGGGCGAGAGGCGCTGACATGACGACGAGCTCACGGATCGAATGGACCGAGCAAACCTGGAACCCGACCATCGGGTGCACGAAGGTCTCTCCGGGCTGTAAGCACTGCTATGCCGAGACGCTTGCCCGTCGCCTGCAGGCAATGGGCCTGGACGCCTACCGCAATGGCTTCCGGCTGAATCTGCTACCCGACCGGCTTGACGAGCCCACGCGGCGGAAGAAGGCGACCATATATTTCGTCAACTCGATGAGCGACCTGTTTCACGAGCGCATCCCGGACAGTTTTCTCGACCAGGTGATGGCCGTCATTGCCAGCACGCCTCAGCATCGATACCAGATCCTGACCAAACGGCACGAGCGCCTGGCTAAATACTTCGCGACCCGATCCGTGCCCTCCAACGTGTGGCTGGGCGTGTCGGTGGAGAATCGCCGCCATGGCGTACCGCGCATCGACGCGCTGCGCAATATCCCTGCGAAGATCCGCTTCCTCTCCTGCGAGCCTCTCCTGCAGGACTTGGGTGACCTAGATTTGACCGGGATCCATTGGGTTATCGTCGGTGGTGAGTCCGGGCCGAAGGCGAGGCCCATGAGCCCAGAATGGGCGCGCGCGATTCATAGACAGTGCGACGCGCAGGGCTCGACCTTTTTTTTCAAGCAGTGGGGCGGCTGGGGTGCCGACGGCAAACGCCGCTCGAAGAAGGCCAACGGGCGGGAACTCGACGGCCGGCAATGGAATGGTATGCCCGACGCGGTGGCGGCCGCTGCGTTGTAACGCACATAGCAGGGGGCAAGGCCTGCCTCCTTAGACAAGGATGAAGCATGAAGCCACGTCCGGCTCAGGAGGCGCTCCAGCAATATCCCGAGCGCGAGCACTCTCTGGTCAAACACACTATTCTCGAGGCTTATCTCGAGCGGCTCCTGATGATCGTTGGGCAATGGGCGCCCAAGATCGCCTACATCGATGGGTTTGCCGGTCCGTGGAAGTCCACTACAGCTGACCTATCCGACACGTCTCCAGGCATCGCCATTCGCACGATGGCCAATTGCCAGGACAATCTGCAGAAGAAGCTCGGCAAGCCCGTGCGGTTTCGGTCGATCTTTATGGAGACCGACAGCGAACGTGCCAATTTCCTCGACGGGCACGTGCAAACCGCGCCGGCTAACATCACCCGGCCTGAAGTGTGGTGCAAACCCTTCGAGTCCAGCATCGCAGACGTGCTGCATTGGCTGGAGCCTGATGAGTTTGCCTTCGTCTTCGTTGACCCGTTCGGTTGGAAGGGCATCATCGAGGCCGACAGCTTGGCACCGCTGCTGCGACGACCGAAGACCGAGCTGCTCATCAATGTCATGTGGAACTTCATCAATCTCGCCACTGGTCATCCTGAGCAGAAGGCCAATCTCGCGGCAGTATTTGGCAAGGATTGGGAATCCGCCCTGGTGGGCACCGAGGGAAGAAGCCGCGTCCTTATGCGGCGATACCGCGACCAGCTCGTCCAGGCCTGTGTCGGTGCTCACCGGCAGCGACTGCGCACCGCCATGTTGCCGGTTGAGTACGTCGACAAGGACAAGGTGATTTTCTACTTGGTGTATACCACCGCCAATCCGACCGGTTTGACGACCTTTCACCAGGAGGCCGAGGACGTGAACCGGACACAAGCCAGGCTGAAGCTGCAGTATCGCCTGGATACATTCGCCAAAAAAAAGGGGCAGCCCGATATTTTCTCGGCCGACGCCCATGAGCCCGAGCGGCAGGTGTCGTTGAACCAAGTCAAACAGCAGTGGATGGCACATTTTCCCAACGTTGGGAGTGAACTGCAGGTGGACGCCGCCGTCATGGCCGACCTCATCGAGCACAGCGACTTCCTGCTCTCGGAGTATCTGATGGGCATAGGCGAGCTTATCGAGGCGGGCGTCATCGAGAACACCCAGGCGAAAGGGCACCGGACCAAGTTCCCTGTCAACTTCAAGAAGAAAGGCGAGCTGCTTCGACGGCTAAAGTAACACGTAGTACCTCGGCGCCGACCTCAAACACCCATCAACCTAGGTCGGAAAGCAAAGGTTTTTCTGGTGGATTGGCAATCAGCGGTGATCCAGGTTCACTTCTATCGATGGACTTCCATTTGAGAAGTGAACCTGGCCTCGCTTTTTCGCTTAGTCAAAGTCGCGCGCTTACACCTGATATCAACAGCGCATAACTTGCGACGATAAGTACTAATTTGGCGTAATAGCAGAATGTGTGCGGGTAGTTTAGCCACTGCGGAGCGTCGTCAATCTCGTCATCGTCTGAACCGCCGTGCTTTTTTGCCTGATAGCTGCCGTATCCTCTCCACTCGATGCCACCGAATGCGTACTGCAAAAAGTCGCACAAGAGTGTGAGTACCAGACAAAACAGAGCCAAAACAAAGTCGTTCGGAATCACCGCGGTTTGAGTGTTGTTCTTGAATACCCACACGACGGCAATGCCGGCAAAGGCCAGCTGCCGGACAAGTTCGCTAGCCTTGCCCGTGAAGTAGTCAGCGTGTGCCCATGCTTGTTTTAGCTGCATCAGGAAGCCTTCGGACCGCCGCTGTTCCCGTTACCCTTACGCTTCCGGATAGGGGGCGCGGTTACGGTTTCAGCGTCGTCTTCGACAAAAAGAGCTAGCTCCATGTAGTCAAAGGTCTTTCCGGCACTCATGGAGGACTGCCGCGCAATCCGCGTTTCGGGCCCCCTGACCATCGCCTTCTTTGCTACGACCTTCTTTACTGCCGGCCGTTTGGTTGCAGTGACCTTCTTCGAAGCAACTTTCTTGGCAGTAACCTTCTTGGTAGCAACTTTCTTAGTGGCTGCCTTCTTTGCAGCAGGCTTTGCAGCGCGCTTGGCTATGGTTGTGGCTTTCTTCGCTACCCGCCTAGCCAGGGGCTTCTTTGCCGCAGCCTTTCTTGCCGCTGGCTTCCTCGCCAATGGTTTCAAAGCCGCCTTCTTTCTCGCTTTCTTGTTAGCCGCTTGCTTCGCAGCCCCCTGCTTCACAGCGGCGTTCTTCACCGCCGCCTTCCTAGCCGTCGCCATTCCCTGTCCCCCCCCTTTTTTAGACGTAACCACCCGGCACTCTCGCCGGCATCCAATCAAGATTGCCGCCATCTTGCAACTGCATCAGTCTCCGGCAGTCACTTCCAAAGAGACTCTTTTTTCTGCCGCACTACGCGGTAGCGCTTGAAGCTGGCTCGTGCCTTGAATACCTCAACATCCTTCGCATTTTCCCCGAGAGCACGCGCGATATCTGCTCTGGCCAACTTCGATTGATCACCAACTATGACACGCCGAAGCGGTAAGCCACTCTCATCATAGTTGACGTAGTAGTGCCCGTCGGGCGACCGGTCTGTTAATTCGCAATGCAACCTGCGCTCTTTCTCGTACGCCCAGTGCGCGTATTTAGTAAGAAGGATGTCTTCCATGAACTCGTGAGACACGGGACCATCGGGCCAGAGCAAGCGCCCCTCCCTGTACTTAACGCGCGCGAGATTGCTGGGCGGCACATCGAAGCCTAGACAAACGCCACGATGGCTTTCGGCGTAATGCGCCCATTGAACAGGGTTCTGCCAACTCTTGCTAAAAGAGACAACGCCCTTTGTAGCATTCATCTCTTTCTTCATCTTTTTCAGCGCTACGCGCCGATCAGGATTTGACAGCTCGGCCGCGAGGAATTCGAATGGATCGTTCAAATTGGCGATGCGCGAAAGCCGCAAATGGCGAAACTCGATGATCGCCAGGGCGGTTTCCGCTTTGGTGAAGTGATAGACGAGCATGAAGGTCCTTTTCAAGTGGCGGTGATGATTCGGAGGCCAAGGATGGCAGCCCAACCAAGAAGAATGGTGCAGAAGAACGGTGCAGGGACAATTTTCGGGAGACCAAATTGTCCCTGGCGCTTTTCGAGCCATCACTGGCACTCCCGGCGCCCATGCTTTCTCACCTGCGCGGGGTCCTGTTGCCCTAACTCGTCTAATCAACGAGAGGACGATAAGCGCGGACCACAGGCTTCGCCCTTTCGAGATCGTACCGCGCCTGAAGTGCCAGCCAGTAGAAAGCGGTGGTGTTGAAGGCGAGGGACAGGCGAATGGCGATCTTGGGGGTGATGGGGTGGGTGTCGGCGATGAAGGCTTTGATCTGATTGGAGGGGATGCCGGTGCGGCGAGCAAGTTGGGCGGGGTTGAGTGCGTGCGGTATCAGGTAGGCGTGCAGCAGGATGTCGCCGGGGGCTCGCAGGGGTTGCGAGGGGTCTACTTCCGAGTGCGGGGTGAGTTGGATCAGTTCCATGGGGGTTCCTCCCTGTCGGACACGGCCGCGCAGCGGATAGGCGCTTACAGCGCTCCGTGTCAGTGAATGCTTGGCGTCTTCGTCGGTGATCGCCCGAGTGCGGCGCATCGCCATGCCGGCCGATGCGCCCTAACGGCGATCATCGGAGGCGTGTGGTGTTCAATCGAGGCTCGTCACCGAGCAGGCGGGCGTACTGCTGCAGGCAGTGGATGGCCGTACCGAGGCTGGTCGTGACGGCCACCGGAAGCGGCCATGGCAGCGGTCTGCCGGGGAATCCCCGCGCCTGCGCGTGGCGGCATTGCTCGCTGTCGAGACGCAGACGCGAGAGGGCGAGCACCGCCAATGCGATGTCGCCGCGAGTGCTGTGACGCAGGGTTTCGGGTCGTGCCACAGACGTGGATGACGGGCTGCAAGGCGGAGCGGTGAGGGTGTCGTCAGGGGGAACGGACGAGCGAATGCGTACCGTATGATCGCGGATAGCCATGATCAACTCTCAATCAGTTGTTGATGGTTAGCGGGTCGTGGGTGTTAGCCGCACTCACGGCCCGCGCCTCATGACCTGGTGGTCATGGTCACTCGCGAGGCCGTGCAACACGACAGCGCGAATGACTGACTGACCCTAACAAGCAGGGTTGGCATCGTCTGTCAGGGATCGGCGAGATGGGTGTCCATCTGGGCGAAGCGATGCGTGACGGTGCAAGGCCGATCGAATGTCAGCAGCATCCCCTTAGATGACATGAAGGCAGTGCGCGCTCTCAGCGACGCGCACGCAGACCCATGAAATTGTCCCTGGCACTTTTTCGCATCGGGTGGTCCCTGAATCAGAAACCCCTGATCTGTCGGCTGGATGTCGGCCCACTATGGATGCGGCGCCCAGTGGTGTGTACTATACACATCATGCTCGCGGCAGGGACGCCATGGGCAGCAAAGAGCTAATAAAACTGCTCGAACGTGCCGGATTTAAGCTGATCGGTGTGAATGGAAGTCACCACAAGTATCGGAACAGCTCAAACGTTACGGTCATTGTCCCTCATCCAAAGAAAGACCTGCCGCCAGGGACTCTGGCAGCTATCAAGAAGCAAGCCGGCCTGTGATGGTCGGCGCGGAACTCTATTGCGCGATTTGCCCGAAGGACTTAGACCATGCGTTTTCCCATTGCAATCGAACACGGCGACGAGAAGCACGCTTTTGGCGTCGTTGTCCCGGATGTTCCGGGGGCGTTTAGCGCGGGCGACAATATCGACGATGCAATCACCAGCAGCGAAGAAGCGATTCTGATGGTGCTTGAGGATTACATCGAACGTGGTGAGGCGTTGCCGAAGCCATCCACCATAGAGTCATTGCGACGCCGCAAAGAGTTCAAGGGTTGGACGTGGGCGTTCGCCGATGTGGATCTGGCCAAGTTGAGCGGCAAAGCTGTCCGCATCAACATCACCATTCCGGAACGTCTGTTGGCATCCATTGATGCCTTTGCGCATGCAAAAGGCGAGTCGCGCAGCGGCTTTCTCGCTCGCGCGGCTGCGGAAGCGATGGCGGCCTGATCGCGGTCGCGGCGCGCGAAAAAGGGATCGAGAAGAATAGTGCCAGGGACAATTTTCGGGAGCCCAAATTGGCCCTGGCACCTTTTCGCCTGGCACCTTTTCTACCTCATTCCGTTTCCCAGTGAGGATTTGGCACCCAGGCACGCAACCTCAATGCGGTAGCGGAGGTTGATCCACAGGGTCTCTCGTTGCGTGGTACTCAGTCGTCAGCCACATCAAACCCATGCCGGTGTTTTGCAGCGACAAGGACCACGTCTGGGTCCAGCCTCCGTTCGTGATGCTGACGATGGCCGAGTCACCGACCCTGTAGCCGCTCGTCCCCGGTGTCCAGGGAGGGGGTGGCATGATCGGCGCGTCCATGGCGGCGACGCTGCCTTTGGTTGTGACCTGATGCACGACCTGGACGTGGATGCTGGCACCGAGGCTGTCGCTTGAGAGGTTTGCTGGAGAGCCAACGCGATCGCCGGTGCGAGTGATTGCCTCAGTAAGCCATGCGCGGATCTGGTCGTATTCGGGCGATCCACGCGGAACATCGAACGTGTTGACGACCTTTCCATAGGAGACGACGTTGGAACTGGCAGGCGTGACCTGCGCTTTTAATGCAGTGATCGTTCCAAGGCAGGCTAAGCCTATAAGAATGACCTTCCTCATCTTCATCAAACGTTCTCCTTGTCCAATGGTTGAGAGCACGCCCGAGGTATCGCCGTGACATCGCCAGCTGTGTTTGAACAACCAGAAACGAAACGGTATGGGCCCGCGGATTCATCGCGATGCTCGGGGGACTTGGATGGCGAACGTCTAATGGGGAGGGCGAGGCACCTCGAGCGATCGGACAATCAATCGCTGTTGGGCTCGTGGTCAATCGCAACCTTCGATTTTCTGCGTAGGTCGTGCGATCGATCGGTGTAAGTGGTCGGCGCTACTTATTTATGTTGATACGCCAACCGACGATTTCGGGGCTCGAGAAATGGTGCCAGGGACCATTTGTCACCGATTCTTTTGGGCAGGCACCCGTGCCCCAAGCCACCAGCCCAGCGCCATGCTGCCCACAAGCACAAGCACCGACGCGTAGCCGCCACTCAACGACGCCAACGCAGGCCCCGGGCAGTAACCGGCGATGCCCCAGCCCATGCCAAACAGCAGCGCGCCAATGACCAGGCGTTTGTCGAAGCGTGTTGCATCAGGCACGTGGAACGCATCGTCGAACCAGGGCCTCGGACCGCTCCACACCCAGCGGTAACCAATGGCCGTTGTAAGCACGGCGCCCAACATCACAAACAGAAGACGGGGATTCCAGGCGCCGGCGATGTCCAGGAATCCAAGCACGACGGCAGGGGAGGTCATGCCTCCCAGGCTGAGACCCAGGCCGAACAGCAGGCCGGCCAGCAACGCGATGCCAAGCTTCATGCGCCCAGGCCTCCCAGCAGATGTCGTATGACGAAGACGGTTGCCATGCCGGCGGCCACGAAAAGTGCCGTGGCCAGCAACGAACGTCGTGACAGTCGGGCGACGCCGCACACGCCATGACCGCTGGTGCAGCCACTTCCAAGCCGGGTGCCCAAGCCAACCAGCAAGCCCGCTGTCGCCATCCAGGGGCACGAGACCACGGGCGCGCCGATGGCGCTCTCGCCTTGCCACAGAAATAGCAGCCAGGGCGCCGCAATGAGGCCGATCAGGAAAACGATGCGCCATCCCCGGTCCCGCGCACCCGTCAGCAGGCTGCTGGCGATGCCGCTGATGCCGGCAATGCGACCCATCGACGCCATCAGCAAGACCGCGGCAAGCCCGATCATGACGCCGCCAATCAACGAAGAGATCCAGGGGTGCATATCGGCACCGATCTTGGCGATTGCGATGGATCGAATATAGGCCCCGAGGGTTTCGGAATGCTAGTCGTCGACGTTTGGTTGGAAGGGCGAGTCAGGCTCTCTTCTCAACCAACGCCAAATGGGACCCGACTCGGTTCGCAGGGTAGGGCGGCTTCCACGCCAAGAAGTGCACGCCGCCCCTGTTTCGCGAAGCAGCTCCATCAAGGTGAAGCGTCAGCCTTGGCCGTCTCACCACCACACCCAACTGCAGGTGTCGTCTCGTCCGGCTTCACCGGCACCGACATCAGCGTGCCCCGCAAGGTGCGCAGCAACATGCGGCCGCACTCTTGGGCAAGCGGTTGGCCGCGCTCCATGCGCTCTTCATGGCCTTCCATATACCTGACCGTCTCATACGGTTGCTGGCTTTTTGCTTTGGAGGCATCGGCAATGGCGATGTCCAGGGATGTCGCGAGCAGTTCGGCGCTTGCTTCGATGAGCGGGGCGCCCTGGTTCTGCATCCAATAGGACTGTATGTCCTGTTCCGGCCGGGCGGAGGCTATGACGCGAATGGTGTTGATGTATGACGCCTTCTTGCGTTCGTTGGGCGCATAGATCTCCACCACGTCGTCCAGGACCAGCGTGGTCTGGTCCTGCGTCATCGCGTACTCCGGCGTGACGCGCACCCACCAGCCCTGGTGGTTGTCTTGTTTTTCGCGCACGGCCTCTCTGCCGGCGCCGACGGTGGCGAGCGACGCGCTGCGCCCCAGCAACGTGCCGGTGAGGAAGTTCTGGAGAACGGGCTGGTACGGATCGAGCACCTTGTCGGCGTCTTGCTGAATTTTTGTCTTCTTGGAATTGCGGCTCGACTTTTCGATGGCGGCGTGGGTCAACACGGCCGCGAGCAGACCCACCGCGCTGGGCGCGGGATACAACATGGCGCCGGCGGACGTGCCGGAACGATCGAAGTTGGCGACGCCGCTGAAGGACACCCTGGTATCCACCGGCACATCAAGCGACCAGTGCAGTTCAGCGGCTGCCGGAACATTGGCAACCGGCTTCTCGGTCGCCACCGAGGTGCGTGCAAACGTGCAGGATGCAATGGCTAGCATGGTCGCGGCGACCATCAATGCAGAACGGTTCATTCCCCTCTCCCTGGGCGTAGGTCCAGTGCTCGATCGGAACCGGCGACGGATGCCGCCGGTTCACTATGGTTTGCCGATCAACCCTTGAACGGCGCGAGGAACTGGTCCTTGCCCTTTTCCAGTGCCTGGAAATAGGCATTGGTCAGGCCGGGGAACGACGGCGGCTCATCCCACTTGCCATCGGACGCAATGCGAATGCCCACCGGCGAGTACCACTCGTAGGCGTTGGTGGCGAGGTTCACCTCGTAGCCCAGTCCGGTCACCACGCCCATCGGCTCGCTGGTGGGGATGTAGGCAGAGTAGGGACGCTCAAAGCCAACCTGCTGGATGTCGATGACAACCAGGTGATCGACCGAGTACTTCGCGCGCAGCGACGTGAAGTCCTTCTTTGCAAGATCGGGTCCGCTGGTCTTGGCGCTGGGAAGCTTGGACACGTCGATGTCTTCATTGATGACGACGGCATTGATGCCACGCTTGCGCAGAAGACTGCCAACGTCTTCCTTCAGTTTGGAAAGCCCTTCTTCGGGCAGCGAGTGCGAATAAGTGGTGAGCTTGGAATTGGCCATCGACGCGGCGGCCATGCATAGCAGGCAGCCAGCGCCCGGCGTATAGACGTCCGATTTGGGCAGCGTCGTCATGATGACGCCGACCTTCTGCGCATTCGCATTCTGCGCGTCAGGAGAAAACGCGATAGGCCGCTGCGGCGCTGCCGCACACCCAGTCAACAAGGCAGCCGCGGCTGCCAGAACGACTCCGATACGAAACTGCATGTGTTGCTCCCTGTGGTTGTCGGACGGTATGGACATGTTCTGGGCGACGCGCCCGTGACTACGCTGCGCGAACGTATGGGGTTCGCGCGAGCCAGCCATCGGCTCAGTGTGCGGAATGGGATCGGGTGCGCGCGTCAGGTGATCGCAGCGCAGGGCGTCGGACACGATCTCGCTGGATCCATGCGCACACGATCGCGACAACCGGAACGGTCGCCTTGCGGAACGAAGATGCGTTGGTCGAGATATCTGGCGATCGCGCGCAATCGCGCTGCCGCAAAATGCGGTCGCAAATTGTTTTTCATAAATCCCCCTGAGCTAAAAGCTAGCATGGCGATTTACGACTCGCTAGAGTTCGCGGGGGGATTTTTGCAATCGTTCTTGTCGTAATAAGTTGCGATACGGGCGATGGTCGCCTCTGCTCCATGGGAGCGTGTGGCGATTCTCGTCATTAGAGTGGCTAAGATTGTCCGGCGCGCTTTAGTCGTGCCGAAAAGGGGGAATATGAAAAAGGTCTTTCAGATCCTTGGCGGGATCTTTTTGGCGTTGCTTTTGATCATCGCCGTGATGGTCGGTATCGGCGTCTATCAAGGGACTCGCCTGGACTCGTCCAGCAAGGCTTATGTCGAGACGAACGTGAAGCCTGTGGTTGCGACCTGGTCGAAAGACGAGCTTCTGAAGCGCTCCTCACCACAACTGATGGCGATTCTGGCCAAGGATCCCGACCAGGTGGATCGACTGTTCGCAAAGCTCTCCAAACTCGGCGCACTGAAGAGCCTGGGCGAGCCGAAGGGGCAGTCGCTTGTCGCGGTCAATATCGGTAGTGGCAAGGCAGTCAGTGCGTCCTACACGGAATCGGGCGAATTTGAGAACGGTCACGCCGAGCTCAATATTCGACTGATCCAAATTGACGGCCAATGGCGCTTCCTCACGTTCTACGTGAACTCGCCAATCTTGCTCCAGTAGCTTTGGAAAATCGGGCTTGGAGAGGAGCCCATTTTCGAGAAAGGGCGGGCGCAGCGTTAGTTGCGTGCGTATCGCAGGCTTTCAAACACCAGGAGGGTGCGGTGAAAGAAAATCGCTCGGTACGTAGCCAGTTCAACCTGAGCGGACTCGCTGGTTTTCTCGGGTTCTGCATCATCCTGGGTGTCCTGATTTCGTTTCATTCTCGAAATATCGACAGGGTCAGTGCGTTTGTCTTTCTCGGTTTTCGTTTTGCGACCGGAATCATGTTGATGTGGATGATCTGGTCCTCACGTCTCCGCGGTGGGGCGAAAGGCCGCAGCATGCCTCGCTGGTACCGAAAATGGTTTCTCGGCGAGGATGACCAATCACCGCGATAAACAGCGGCGCCCGATGCCGACCCATATCGGTCATGGCTGCGCTGGCAAGCCGGATGGCGGTCAGGCGACGCGGATCTCAGAGTTAGCCATCCAAACGGAGTATTTGATCGCCATTGAACTTCGATAACATGCAAAGGGGCGGGCACGTTAGGGGCGGCCTGCCAAAGGGGAATCCACCAGCCATGCATCCCGGGGCACACCCGTGCGGCGGCCCGTTCGCATGCGTGACAGGTGGAATGCTGGAATCGTCTTGTCAACTCAACAGGGGAGCTCGATCGTGATGAAGAAGGTATTAGGGACGTTCGCGACTGCGGCTTGCATGCTTGTTCTCGCTGGTTGCTCGGCCACGCCGACCAAGCCGGCAGACTCGGCACCGAGCATCGTCTACAACAAGCCGGAAACGGCGGTCCAGAAGGCAGCTGTTGATGCGCTGGTAGCCAACGGTTTCGTGGTCAGCCGATCCGATGCGGAGTACGTCGAAGGTGCGCGGCCGCACAAGGTGGGCCTCGTAGTCGGCTCTGGCGGTGAATCCGCGGGCGTCTGGCTCTCGTCGCTAGGCAGCGATAAGACCGCAGTGAAGGTCAGCACGGCCAAGTCGTTTGCCGGCATGGCAGGCCAGAAGAGCTGGGACAAGGAAATCATTGCCGAGATGGATAAGAGCATCGGTTCGCATCAATAACCGCATTGGACGAAACGGTGCGAGGAAGATCATGAAGAACTTAGTGTGGATGGTCTTCCTCGCATCCGGCCTGTGCGGTTGCATGGCGACGACGGGAAACTATCGATCGTTGAACCAAGGCAGCCCCGCCCGGCCGCCTGATTGCGAAGTCGCGGTGTTCAAGGACCAGCATCCAACCAGGCCGTACGTGGCGATCTCGCAACTGAATGTGCATCTCGAGAAGACCTTCTTCGCACCTTCCGACTTTGCATCGGCAAAAGGCGAACTGCGAAAGCAGGCCTGCCTGTCGGGCGCCGATGGCGTCATCGACATACAAGAGAAGAACTCCAGCTACTTGGAGACGCGCATGTACAACCTGTCTGCCACGGGGATCAAGTTCACCGATCGTGGCTCTGCGCCATAGAGAGTTTCGTGACGAGAACTTCGGCGGGAGGCGGAAAAGGTCGGATCAGCGCCTTAGGCGCCGGATGGGGGATCGGTGCGCGAGATCGTAGCGAACGTCGTAGGTCCAGCGGCTAGATTCATCGTCAGGGTGATCATCTGGGACTTCGTGCTTTCTCAACTGGGGCGCGTTGTCTTGCTTACGGTCACTTTCGGCCGATATCCGACCAAGAAGGACTGCGAGCAAGTCCGGGGCCGAATTCAATGGGCGGGTATGGCGGCGCTTGTAATTTCGTGGGCGGTGATCGCTGTCTTCAATAACCTTCGTGGCTAGACACTTCATTGGGTTAGTTGCTGACCCGAAGCGGACCTGGTGGAGCGACGCAGCTTGAACGTTATCGCGATGTATCGGGCGCTGGCCCCTGAGGAGGAGGAACTCCTGAGGTGGCTGTTGATCCACGGTATCGAGTCAGCCAAGACTTATTTGCCGCAGGTCGATCTGGTGAGAGTCTCACCTCGAAAGTGCCCATGCGGTTGCGCAAGCTTCGACCTGGTCATCCCCGGAAAGCCTCCGGCAAAAGGGGGTATGGGGATACTCGCGGATTTCGTATTCGGAGAGGGTGGCGAACGAAGCGGCATTTTTGTTTTTGAGCGCGGAGGGACGCTTGCCGGAGTCGAGCTATGCGGCTATTCGGGGGATGCGCCAAAGTCACTACCGGCAGTGGAAGCGCTTAGGCCGTGCTGAGGTCAGCGCCCAGCCCGATGCGGACCTCCAATACCGGGCCATTGACAGGTCATCGAAGACCTTTCGTATCCCGACTATCTCTCTGCTTGGGTGCTTGTCGTTCTGAACTATCGAAGATCCGAGCGAAGGTCGCGGACGCCACGACCCAGACGCTGGCGTAAAAGAGTGCGCAGTGTCGCCCCATCCTCATACCCAACTTCAGATGCAATGGCTTCCAGATCGAGGTTGCTGCCATGAATCAGCGAGCGAGCGCGTTCGACCCTAAGATCCTGAAAATAAGAAAGCGGTGATTTTCCAAGAACGGCTTCGCACCGGCGCTGCAGCGTCCTCGTGCTGGTGGAGAGCGCATTGGCAGCATCTTGCAAAGAAAAGCCTTGCTTCAAATGGTCCCGGGCCCATCGCTCAAAACGGAGAATCAGTGGATCGGCTTGAGCGAGGTGATTGGGAATGATGTATGGGGCCTGCAACGAACGAATATCTGCCAGAAGATATCTCGATACAACGGAAGCAAGCTCGGGGCTCGTCTTACGTATCAGCCATAAAGCGAGGTCAAGGTGGCCCATGGCTGCGCCAGCAGTCACACCGATGTCGCACGGTACGAGCATTCGAGACTCGTCCAGCAAGACATTGGGGTACCGCTGACGGAACAAAGGGGCGAGCCACCAGGTGGTCGTCGCCTGTTGATGATCGAGCAGACCTGCATCGGCAAGCAGAAACGTGCCGATACAAGAGGCAGCCAGCTGGGCCCCTTGTGCATGCCATGACAGCAGCTGTGCCTTTGCCTTCTTTACATCCGGGCGTTCGAGAGCCGGGACCAGCAGCTCCGGAGTTCCGGTAGCAAGCGCCGGAATGATGACCCAGTCCGGTGCACGACCCGTCGGTATGGGAACTACAGGAATCGTCATCCCCTGTGCAGTGCGCACACGCTTCTTTACGCCGACCACGGAAAGCCCGAACGGAGTCTTTCCGCCTTGGGCGGCAGCAAAGCGGTTGGCCAGAGAAAGGGCGTCGAGCAGCACAGTCAATCCCGTGTCGAAGACGTCTTCAAGTGCGAGCACAAAAATGCGCATGGTGAGTGTGTTCCTGATCTTGCATCGGCGGCTAAGCGTCGTCATGAAGGGGCGCAGCTGCCGTCAGGGTAGTGCTGTGGCCACTCGCATACAACAAAGTGCCGTGGCGTGAATGACCCTAAAATTGTCATTTACGACCATATCTACATAGCGTGCTTGGGACTAATTTGGCGCCTCCCATCCAAGCGAACGAGGAAAGCAGCAATGAAAGTTTTTGCAATTGGTACGGGCACCAAGCCGCTGACCGATGAACTGCGCCAGAAGTACATGCCGCATGAAGTCCCTGCGACGCTGAAGCTTTATCTCGACGGCAAAATGGAGCAGTTCTGGTTTCGCGGTGATACGCCGGGTGTGGTTTTTCTGATGAGCGTTGAGTCGATCGACGAGGCAAAGGCGCTCATGGCAGCTCTTCCGCTCGCCGCGGACGGTATTCTGGTGTTTGAATTTATTCCGGTCGGACCACTGATGCCGCTTGGTCTTTTGATCAAGGGTATTTAGTCGTCCGCAAAAGAGGGGCGGAGGTGGTTGAATCGGGCCGGTTAGCCACCACCGTTCCGTTTTCTACGCACTCATGCGTAGTGAAGGACCTGTCGATGGCGGGTCCTTGATCCATCTCCTGGAGACCAGGGAGCGGACGTTTCCCTGAACATGACCGGGTTCACAAGAATCGACCAAGACTCGCCACATGAGCCGTAAGGTCACGCACCTGACATAAGCCATGACTAGGTTCCCCCGGGCCACACATCTACGGGGAACAACATGTCGCGCTTTGGCTCTTGGCTGTTTGCAGTCTGTGTCTTCGTGTCCGGTGCTTCGCTTGCCGGTACGGCTTGTCCGAATTTCTTTGTCGCGGGCAAGGCGCCTGCGTTGGACGCGTCGCTGTTGAGTCGTACGACGGAGGTTTGTCACACGGAGTACGTGTTGTTTGCGTCGGGTGTCACGAAGGGTCCGCTGTATTCTGCTGAGCATTTGACGGCGGCCCAGATCGCCGGGGCGAACTCGATCAGTCGTGATGGTTCCTGGCATCAGGAAACGGGCATCCCGGCGGCGGATCGCTCGCAGTCGTCCGACTATACGAACAGTGGTTACGACCGTGGGCACATGAGCCCGGCCGGCGATCCGTCGACGATCCCGTCGGAGGACGAAACGTTTTCCATGGCGAACGTGGTGCCGCAGCTGCACGTGTTGAATGCGGGCGAGTGGGAGAAGATCGAGGACTCCGTGCGCAATCTCGCGACCCAGCTGGGTGAGGTGTACGTGGTCACCGGTCCGGCGTTCGCTACGGATTCGATCCCGACGATCGGCAAGGACGCGGTTGCGGTGCCGGCCTATACGTGGAAGGCGGTGTACGAGCCGGGTGTGGGCGCGGCCGCGTTTCTGTGCACCAACGTCACCAATTACACCTGCGCCGTGGTTTCGCTGGACGACGTGAAGACCATGTCCGGCGTCGATCCGTTTCCCTCGCTGTCCGCGTCGATGAAGTCCAATCCGATTCACTTGACGCTGCCCTGATTCATCAGGCCAGGCAGTTGGACAGACCTGCGCGGGGCTGAGCCAGTGTGCTCGCCCCGCGTTTTTCTTTTGGCGCCGAAGTTAGCTTCAGTCTGAGAACTCGGCGCCTGCGCGGCGTTCCCGTCGCAGCGCGAGCTCGTCGTCCATGTGGTGCGGAAAGCTGACTTGGCTTGAGCCTCCCATCGCGCCGTGCCACGATTCCAGAGTGACCACCACCGCGCCAAGCCTCCACGACTTGGCCCGCCTGCGCCGCGTCCGCGACCGTATCGATCGCGAGTATGCGGAGCCAAGACCAGAGTCAGAGTCGATCTCTCACTCTGACCCTGTGTGGATATCGGGAGCGGCTACGTCTTAGGGGCGGAAATGTCGCCTCGCGGCACACACAACCATGATCCATCGCCATTGGATTCATTGTTGCATGAATATGTCTTGGCCATCGTCTGTTCCAGATCTTTGTAGAGCTTGTCTGAGAACAAATAAATCCCGCCCGCCACGAGCCTCTCGCCGATTCGGGAGTAATCGCAGTGATAGGCAACCTGTTCGGGCAGGTCACGAGCTCCGTAAAAGTTGTTAGTCGGGATCTTGTGCTGTATGGCGAAGAGGCCGATGGACTCGTAGTTGCGAATCCCCAGTGGTGTGGCGTGGTTGTCGCACTCCCAGCTGGGGAAAACAAGAATCGCCGTGTATTGCCCTGCTGGAACGCCTCGAAGCTTTTGGGCCTCCCCGCTCGCCATGGACATCTTGGTATTGAACGCAATGGGTTGAATGTCGACGATTTGAACGACAAGAAGCGCCGTGAGCAGCAAGGCGGCTCGTCGGATACCCAGGCGGGCCACACTGGCGGCGACGCCAAGCAACACAATCCAGAATCCCGCGATCCAGAACAACCGGCCGCTACCTCTGAGCCGACTCAAGATCGAGTCAATCATTGTGGGTACGGGAATGTGGTAGCCGAAATGACCTAGCGTTAGCGTGGTCGATAGCGCGAACAGACAAGAAATGACGATCACCAGCATGGCACCCCAAAAAGGAACTTTGGTGGATGACCGTTTCTTGCTGAAGCACGCGACGATGGCGAAGGTCGTGAGAAGGATGACCCCCAGTCCAAGATAGTCAAAGCCTTCAAGATATTGATATGACGTCGCGTCAGGCACCTTGAAAGAGTTGAGTCGGCCCAGGCCCAGCGACCCGATCGGACCCAGCGCGTTCATGGAGAAACCGCCGTATCCGCCACCCGACAGTGCGGTGGCTCCCATGAAGCCGAAGACATAAAGGCCAACGCCCGAAGTAATGGCCACGCTGCTGATCCGCACTGCAGCATCGAACCATCCGATGCGACGGAACTGTGCTGCAATGATGATGGCGTTGTTTAGGGCAACCATGAAGGCTAGATACGGGTTGAGCCCTGTTGCCAGAAGCATTACAGCGCAGTTTTCGATGATAGAGCGGCGGGGCGACACCTCGCCGGCGCGCAGGGCGACCCAAATAGAAAGCACGAGCACCCACTGTGACGATAGTGCAGCGTGATATTGAAACCTGAAGAAGGTGAACGGGATCGTTGCAATGAGCAATCCACCAATCACGGCAGCATAGGTGCGCCACCGGGAATCCACTTCACCTTGCAATTTCAATATTTGGACAACCGCGAAGTAGCCGAACATGCCTTGGAGAATCATGCATGCAAGAAAATAGCACCCGAAAAATTGCATGCCGCTCGGCAGTAGCCATGCGATCGGCTTGGACAGCAACAGAAGGACGGGCATTGGATCGAACATGGAGATGCTTATTGGCAACGGATAGCTAAGTCGATCCGTCGATAGCCAATGGGCGTGAGGGTCGCTCAGATACTGGGACCAGGCGACATAGAAATCGACCAAATCGCCAGAAATCCAATGGGTGTTGTGTATATCGAGGGGTGACGGGCCAAGAACGTAACGTGCCCAAGCCGCCGACAAGATGATAACGACCATCAAGGCCGGAAAATGAACGTGACTTTGAGTGATGCCATTCGATTTCAAACTCGGCCCCCGCGAGAGATTCTTAAATCGGTTTAGCAGCCCATGTTGCAGCTTTGGGTGCAGCAGGCTGTTGAGAAATTATCAGACAGTACAACAATCATGCCCATCATCAGTAGCCGATCATCAATTTCTTTAACGCGGCTACCAGAGCGGTGGGTTCGTGCCCGGACTTGAAGGCACTCTCCAATCCAGGTTTTCCGCGCCGACGTCAGCTTAAGTCTGTGAGCTCGGCGCCTGCGCGGCGCTGCCGTCGTAACGGGAGGTCGTCGTCCATTTTCCGCGGAAAGCTGGCTCGGCTTGAGCCTCCGATCTCGCCGTGCCACGATTCCAGAGTGACCACCACTGCGCCAAGCCTCCACGACCTGACCCGCCTGCGCCGCGTCCGCGACCGTATCGATCGCGAGTATGCGGAGCCGCTGGATGTCGAGGCTTTGGCGCGGGGCGTGCAGATGTCCGCCGGCCATCTAAGCCGGCAGTTTCGGGCGGCCTATGGCGAGTCGCCTTATGCGTATCTGATGACGCGGCGCATCGAGCGCGCGATGGCGTTGTTGCGGCGTGGGGATCTCAGCGTCACTGACGTTTGTTTCACGGTGGGTTGCGCGTCCTTGGGTACGTTCACCACGCGGTTCACGGAATTGGTGGGCATGCCGCCGGGTGTCTATAAGCGGCAGGAATCTCAGGCCACGGCAGGTATGCCGTCGTGCGTGGCCAAACAGGTGACGCGGCCGATCAGGAATCGAGAAGCGCCGGCCGCGGAGCCCGATCTAGACTGAGGCCATGGATTTCACCACCACTGAGAGGAACGCCATGGATATCTCCATACACTCGAGCTTTCTGCCGCAGAACGACCCGGACGCCGCCCTGGCTTTCTATCGCGACACGCTGGGCTTCGAGGTGCGCAACGACGTGGGTTACGGCGGCAAGCGCTGGATCACGGTGGGGCCGGCGGGGCAGCCGGGCATCAACGTGGTGTTGTATCCGCCGGAGGCCAGCCCCGGCATTACGGACGACGAACGCCGCACCATTGCCGAGATGATGGCCAAGGGCACGTTCGGCATCATTCTGTTGGCCACCAAGGATCTGACTGGCACGTTTGAGAAACTGCAGGCGAGCGACGCGGACATCGTGCAGGAGCCGACCGATCAGCCGTATGGCGTGCGCGACTGTGCGGTGCGTGATCCCGCCGGCAACATGATCCGTATCCAGCAACTGCGCTGAAACGCAGCCCATCCAACCATGAGCGGGAGGACGCCATGAATCCATCGGAACGCATCGACGCGCTGATCGGAGGCATCACGGATTGGCGTGGCAAAACGCTGGCCGACGTGCGCAAGGCCTTTCTCGATGCCGACAAGGAGATCGTGGAGGAATGGAAGTGGATGGGCAGCCCCACCTGGTATCGCGACGGCATCATCGCGGTGGCCAATGCGCACAAGGAGAAGGTGAAGATCACCTTCTCGCATGGCGCGAAACTTGATGACCCCGACCAGCTGTTCAACAACGGCCTGGGCGGCAGCACCTGGCGCGCGATTGATCTGCTCGAGGGCGACAAGGTCAACAAGACCGCCCTGAAGAAACTGGTGAAGGCGGCCATTGCCTATAACCAGTCCAAGGCGAAAAAGCCGGCATCGGCATCGGCATCGCGCAAGGCGCCTGCAAAAGTGGCCACCAAGGCTGGCAAGACAGCCCGCAAGACGGTTGCCAGGACAGCGGCCAAGAAGACCGTGAAGAAAGCCGCCAAAACCAAGGCGTAAGGACTATTCGTTGCCTGCCCTTGGCCTCGCGCGTCGCGAGGTCAGCTGCTGCTGGGTTTTTTCCAGGTCGAAGCGCCACTGCAAGGCCATCCAGTAGAACGCGGTGGGTTCGAGTGCGCAGGCCAGTCGTAGGGCGATTTCCGGCGTGATGCGCCGGGTGCCAAGGGTGATGCCCTTGAGATGGCTGGCCCGCACGCCGGTGCGTCGACCGAGTTGGGCGGCGCTGAGATCGCGCGGGAGCATGTAGTCGTGCAGCAGTACATCGCCGGGGCGGCGTAGCGGGGTGTCGGGATCCACATCCAGGCGCGGGTCCAGTTGGGTGAGGAACATAAGAGTTTTCCTGTCGGACACGGCGGCAGTGTGGCTAGGCGACTACAGCCATCCGTGTCGGTGAATATCGGGGGCTACTGTCAGCCAGCATCCGTGGAGACCGGCTGGCCTTTGCGTTCGGTACGCCGCGGGGAAGTTCGGCGGACGGATGACGCGTTCATTTCACTGTGCGATCGAGCAACCCTGCGTATTGGCGCAAATAGTGGATCGCCGCGCCGATGCCATCGTCGTAGACCGGGGTAAAACGGCCATCAGCTGGGCTCCATAGGCCATCCCCAGGTACTGCCTGTGCACGCAGGTTCCGTTATCGGCAAGGAGGTCGGCGAGGGTATCGGCCACCTGCGCGATGCCGTCTTGCTTGGTGTGTGTGCACTGCATGGGCCCCCTCGCGTACGCGACGTGGAGGCATGAGGGAGGGGCCGTAGGAGGGGGCCATCCATGGCAAAGAACGAGCGGATGAGTGCCGTATGATCCGGCGCAGCCATGATCAACTTCCTGTCTTAGTTGTTGATGGTGAGCGGGTCGTCATGGGTGCCAGCCCATGCGACCCGCGTTACTCGCGGCAGGTTTGCCGTGGCCGCTCGCGCCTACCGATCAGGCACCACGCGTAGCGGCGTATGGCAACGTAACAAAGTGGGTTACGGCAGGCTGTCGGGCTTCATCGCGGACACGTGTTTGATATAGGTGACACATGGCGAAGTTCGCTGCCGAGGCGCGCGCCGGGGGAAGTGACGCGGCGCAGGACTGCGACGGCAGGCCACGAGGTCGGGGGAGTCTGGCGGCGTGTAGGGTGCGCGCAGTGGGGAATAAACGCTCTCTGGCACCGGTATGAATCGAAAGCGCAGCGCCACGTGACGCCACGCCGCAGCATGTTTCGCGTGCCACGGGCGTCGCGAAATGCGATCATCTCTGGAGCCTACTCAAGGGTTGGGAAGCAGTTTGATTCGGCGCAGGACATCACGGCGGTTTGTGGCATGGTTGGCGGTCGCCGCCATGTGGCTGCTGGTGGCTGCTCCCACGGTCTCCCGTGTGCTTCCGGCCTTGGTGTCGACGGACATGGCTGCCCACGCCGGCATGGACCATGCGTCGATGCCCGGCATGGACGATATGCCCGGCATGGTTCATCTGCCCGGCATGCCGGACATGCCGGGCGATCCGGCCCAGCACCTGGACCATTGCGGCTACTGCACGATGCTGGCGCATACGCCGCTGCTCTCGGGTGCGGTGGTTGCTCTCCTGCTCGCCGCACCGCTGCCGGCGGTCGCGCCTGTCGCGCGTTCCAGCATCACCTGGCACGCGCAGCCCGTGCTCAGCGCACATCCGCGGGGACCACCGTCCATCCAGCTGGGATGACGGCTTGATGGTGGGCGCCTGTCTGGCGCGCCCACCGCTATCGACGGCAAACACAGGGGATGGTGCGTAGGCGCGCGGGATCGCGTGCACGTGCCTGCGTCCCTGTGCTTGCCCGTGCCCCAGCCATGCGTCGCCTCGCGACGCTGGCCACAACGGATGTCTTGTCATGCGCTTTTCTTTCCTGCGCGGAGCGGCCCTTGGATTGCCGCTCACGCTGCTTGCTTCATCCATCGCCTGGGCGCAGAGCGGCCCCAGCGATCAGCCGGACGCGCCGATTCCGGAGTCCGACGTCACCAGCCTTGGGCCGGTGAAAGTCACTGCCGCCGCACAGCAGCTGGCCGCGCCCGGTTTCCCTGCCACGCTGGCATCCGTGCAGGCGGAGCGCGTGGAAGCCACCATCAATGCAGTGGATGTGGAGGACGCCGCGAAATACCTGCCCAGCATCTTCATCCGCAAGCGCAACTACGGCGACACCCAGCCGGTGCTCGCCACGCGCAACTGGGGCGTCAATTCCAGTGCGCGCACGCTGGTCTATATCGACGATATTCCGATCTCGGCGCTGATCGCCAACAACAACACCATCGGTGCGCCGCGCTGGGGCATGACCTCGCCGGAGGCGATCGACCACATCGACATGATGTATGGGCCGTATTCGGCGGCGTATGCGGGCAATTCGATGGGTGGGGTGATGCATATCGTCACGCGCATGCCGGAGAAAACCGAAGTCACCATCAAGCAGACCGAGGCGGTACAGTCGTTCGATCTGTATGGCACGCACGATAATTTCAGCACCAGCCAGACCAGCCTCACCGCGGGCGGGCATAGCGGCAAGCTCGGCTGGTTTTTTGGCGCGAGCGCGACGAACAGCTTCAGCCAGCCGCTGTCCATCATCACCGGCGGCACGACGCCTGCGGGCACCAGCGGCACGGTTCCCGCGCTGAACAAGATGGGGCAGGTGGCCAATGTCTATGGCGCCGGCGGCCTGCTGCATACGCGCATGCTCGACCTCAACGGCGAGCTGACCTATGACCTTACCCCGCAGTGGAAGCTGAGTTACCTGGTGGGCTATTGGAGCAATCACGGCCAGTCGAACACGGACACTTATTTGACGGATGGTGCGGGCGATCCGACCTACGGCAAGGTCGCGGGATTTGCCAGCAACCTCTACCAGCTCAGTGCGCATCACCTGATGCAGGGTCTGTCGCTGAAGTCCGATACCAAGGGCGACTACGACGCCTCGTTGGTGGCCACGCATTACGCCTTCCTCAAGGACAACCAGTGGCAACCGGCAGGCGTCACCAACGGCACGGGAGTCACTACCAACGGACGCCTGGCGAGCTACGGCGGCACGCAGTGGTCCACGGCAGATGCCACCGGCATCTGGCGTCCGCAGGGATATGGCGGTGCGCACGAGGTGTCGATCGGCGCGCATGCCGATCAGTACGAGCTGAATAATCCCACCACCAATCTGAGCAACTGGCAGGACCCGGACAGCCTGACCACGCTGTATTCGACGGGCCGCGGCAAGACGCAGACGCAGGCGCTGTGGCTGCAGGATCAATGGAGCTTTGCGCCGGACTGGATGCTCACGGTGGGCGGTCGCTATGAGTGGTGGAAGGCCAGCGACGGCTACAACTTCAGCGGCAAGACGGCGGTGCAGCAGCCGGTGGAGAAGGCCGACGGCTTCTCGCCCAAGGCTACGCTGCAATGGAACGTGGCCGACAACTGGCGTCTCACCGGTTCGCTGGCCAAGGCGATCCGCTTTCCCACGGTGGGCGAGCTGTACCAGCTGGTGTCCACGGGCTCCACCTTCAGCGTGCCCAACCCCGATCTGAAGCCGGAAACCGCGCGCAGCGGCGAGCTGGCCGTGGAACACTCGCTCGAGCAGGGTCTGCTGCGCGTGTCGCTGTTCCAGGAGAACACCAGGAACGCACTGGTTTCCCAAACTTCCACGTTGCCGAACGTCGCAGTGCCGGTGAGCTACGTGATGAACGTCGGCGAGCTGCGCAATCGCGGCATCGAGCTGGTGGCGCAGAAGGACAATGTACTCGTGCGCGGGCTGGAGCTCTCCGGCAGCGTGACCTTTGTCGATTCCACGGTGCTGTCCAACGATAGTTTTGTCAGCGCCACGGGCACCACGTCGGAGGGCAAGCATGCGCCGTACGTGCCGCGCTGGCGTGCCACGGCGGTGGCGACGTACCGACCCGATGCGCAGTGGGCGTTCACGCTGGCCGGGCGTTACAGCGGCAAGCAGTATTCCACGCTGGACAACACCGACAACACGCCGCATGTGTTTGGCGCGTTCGACAAGTTCACGGTGTTTGATGTGCGCGCGCACTATCAGATCAACGAGCATCTGGCGGCATCGTTTGGCATCGATAATTTCACCAATGAGAAGTACTACCTGTATCACCCGTTTCCGCAGAGGACGTTTGTGGCGGATGTGAAGATGAGTCTTTGAGGGGAGGGTGTGGCGGGTTGAAGTCGCGCACAGGGTGCGCTCCCACAGGGTAGGGCTAGGGGCCTGGCGGTCGGACGACTCGCCGGGCTCCTGCACATCTCGCCAACGCAACAGGATTAAACTGGCACCCGGAATCCAAGGGAGGCCAGGTGATGTTCAAGAACATTCTTCTGCCGGTGGACGGTTCCGAGCGTGCGTTGAAGGCGGTGGAAACGGGTATCGAGCTGGCGGCCAAGCTGGAGGCGAAGGTATTCGCCGTGCATGTGATGCCGCCGCTGTCCACGGTGTCCTTCATGTCCGAGCTGCTGCAGCACAGCGGCTGTTACAGCGAAGTGGCCAAGACGCGTGCGCAGACCTATCTCGATGAAGTGGCCAAGCGCGCCAGCGCGATGAACGTGCCCTGCGAAACGGAGTACATGTTCGACCTGCGTCCGGACGTGGCGATCGTGGCTGCCGCGGCCAAGCATCATTGCGACCTGATCGTGATGAGGTCGCGCGGGTCCGAGGGCCTGGAGCGCGTGCTGCTGGGCAGCGTGCCGCACAAAGTGATGCTTTGCTGTAACACTCCGGTGCTGATCTGCCAGTGAGCGACGCGGCCGGCTAGATCTGGTCGGCGGGCGGCACCAGGTGATGCTTGACCTGGATGGCATCGAGCCGGTCGCAGACCCAGGCGCGGTCGCCGGGCTGGGCGTGATCCTGGATGGCCTGGGCCAGGCTGGTGAAGCTGTTCCAGAAGTCGCCAGGCGCAGGGCTGGTCTGCACCAGACGCGGGACGGATTCGTCCAACGCGTCCAGCATTTGCTCGAGTTGCGCGTGCGTGTGGGTCATGCGGCGAGCCTACGCCCACGGCCCCTCAAGGCCGCGCAAAGGACTTAGCCAAAGTCTCACGGCGCATTAACGGGCTCAGAGGCAACGTCTGTATCCCACCCCCATGACGATGCGGTGCTTTATGGAATGGGATCGCGACAACGACTTGCTATCGCGCGCCTGCGACGAGCTGATCGAGCAGAACGCGTTGCTCCAGCAGGAGATCGAGCTGCTACGCGCCCAGCTGCGCCGGCATCCGACCGGCGAGCTGCAGATTCGCGAGGCGCGTCGCCAGATGGACGAATGGCAGGAAGCGACCCATGGACACACGCCGCTTCCGCTGGGTCAGCAAGAGATAGCAGCGTACTGAGGCCTACATCACCAGCACGATCTTGCCGATGTGCCGGCTGCTTTCCATTTCGCGGTGCGCATCGGCCGCACGCGCGAGCGGATAGCTGGCGTGAATCATCGGCAGACAGCGGCCTTGCGCCAGCAGCGGCCACACATGCTCTTTCAGCGAGGCGGCGATGGCCGCCTTTTCTTGTGCCGTGCGAGGGCGCATGGCCGAGCCGGTGACCACGGCGCGCTTGGTCATGATGCTGTGCAGGTTCACCTGTTCGGCGGTGCCGCCGCCGAGAAAGCCGATCAGCAACAAGCGTCCGTCGCGTGCGAGCGTAGCCAGGTTGTCGGCGAAATAGGCGGCGCCCATGATGTCCAGAATCACATCGGCGCCACGCCCCTCGGTGCGCGCGAGCACCACTTCGACGAACGATTCCTGCCGGTAGTTGATCGGCTCGCCACCGAGTTCGCGGATGGCTTCGCATTTCTCGATGCCGCCGGCGGTGGCGAACGTGCGCAGCCTAAATTCGCGACACAGCATCAGTGCAGTGGTGCCGATGCCGCTGCTGCCGCCATGGATCAAGGCCACTTCGCCACGCCGTGCGTGACCCATCAGAAAGAGGTTGGCCCACACCGTGAAAAACGTTTCGGGAATCGTCGCGGCCTGCAGCATCGATACGCCATGAGGGATCGGCAACACCTGTCCGTCGGGCGCGACGCAGTACTCGGCATAGCCGCCGCCATTGGTCAATGCGCAGACCTCATCGCCTACCGCATGGGTAGTGACGCCCTCACCGATGGCTGCCACGATGCCAGCCACTTCCAGTCCGGGCAGGGGATTGGCGCCGGGCGGAATCGGATAATTGCCCTGGCGTTGCAACACGTCGGGGCGATTCACGCCTGCGGCCCTCACATGGATCAACACTTCGCCAGGCTGAGGCACAGGCACCGGCACTTGTTGCGGCTTCAGTACGTCCGCAGGGCCGGGCGCAGTGATCTGGATGGCCGTCATGACGGCCGGGAGCGATGGACGCATGGAGCGCTCCTGGCAAAGGTGTTCAGGGGTGGCCGGCGCGGGCGTGACGTCGGCGTTTGAACCACCAGCGTAAGGACAGCGCGATGACGATTAAGAGAAGAATGCCGGCCACGCTGATCACCTGCAGCATGCGCGCCTGGCTATACATCACGAACCGGCCCGACTGACCGTAGAAACCGTTGAACGAGGCCAGTACCTGCGGCAGGCCGGCAAGGTCTTGCTTGCTCAGCGGCAAGGGCGCTTCGTCCGGATGCCAGTTCGATCCCATCGGTTCGACCTGGCCGCGCGTGTCCAGTTCGACATGGCCGCCGAGCACATGGCTTACCGGTCGGTCGCGCAGATAGTCGTTGATGCGCGCGGCGCTGGCGCGATCTGCCGCCGGGTCATCGATGATCAGTCGTCCGGGCAGGAAGAAGTCGCCGGTGAACGCCAAGCCCGTGGTCGCGTCGTAGTAGGACACGTGCGAGGGGTAGTGACCTGGCGTGGGGATGGCGTCGACCACGCGCCCGCCAAGATCGATGTGCGCCACATCGTCGGGCCACTGGCGGAAACCAAGGCCGGCGGTCACCTGCGGCAGATCCGTGCCGACGATTGTCACCTGGGGTGCGGAGGCAAATTGCGTATCGCCCGAGCGGTGATCCAAATGTCCATGCGTATGAACAATCAGCAGCGGCAGCCGCTGGCCGTTCACTACGGGAAGCAATCCCAACACGGTCGATGCCAGCGGCATCTGTTTGGCGTCGGCGACATCGCCGGTGTCGATCAGCAGGGCGCGGGTCGAGCCGATCAGCAGGTAGATGAACGGACCTTCGTAGGTCTGGCACAGACTCTCGCGCAGGATGTAAGTGCGCTCGTCGTACCGGTGGACCTGCAGCGGGCGGGGCGGGTGGGCCTGGCAGTCGGCCGCGCCGGCGTCCCAATGAACGGTCAGGTTGCCTGGCGCCGGTTGAGAGGTCGCGGGCGCGCCCCACAGGGCCGCCACGCAGCACAGCACGATCAATGCGATTCTCATCCTTGCCTCGACAGACCGGGCGCGACCGGTGCGGCGCGCATACGGACGATCCGATGCCGGCGAGGGCACGAAGGTTTAGGCCGCTGCCGTCGGGCAGCGGCCTTCCGTTCAGGGTTGGTTGACCGGCATGGCAGGTATCGCCGGATCGATCGATGCCGGGTCCAGTCGGCTGTTCAGCCATGCGCTGACGGTGGCCAGCGGGCAGCTGTCCAGCCCGTGGCAGGGTGTCAGGGGCAAGGCGTGGCGGACCAGGGCGTTCTCGCTGCGGAAGTCCGCCTGGCGCAGTGCCGCCAGCGTGGGCATCCAGCTGGAGACGCGCAGCGCGTAGCCATCCTCCTGCTTCAGCAGGTCAAACACCAGGGCGCCGCCGGGCGGGTAATCGTCGGGCTGGCGTTCGTCGTGCCAGTCGACACCGAGTACGCCGGCCAGGTTGGCCAGGTTGGTGTCGTGTCCGACCAGCAGGATGGTGCGTGTCTTGACCGGTGCCAGTGGTGCCACGGCGGTGCTGACGCCTGCCGCCTGTTGCAAGGTGGCGAGGACATGGGCCAGCAGGTTGGAACCGGCCTTCGCTGCGGCGGGCATGCTTTTCTTGGCCAACGCAAACTGCAGGTTATGCAGCGTGATGATGTGGCCAATCGTGGCGGCATCGCCCTTGCCCCACGCCACCTGCGTCGGTGCAAAGCCCTGGGCGTATTCAAGCATCAGGTTTTCGCTGAGGCTGCCCGCGGTCTTGAGCGACTTGGCGTGGGCCGCGTCGTCGTCATGCGCGGGATCGAGCAAGAGTTTGCGGCCTTGCTTACCCGCGTCCTGCAGACAGGCATCGCCGCGGCAGCCCAACAACACGGACTGCAGTTCAACCAGTGCGGACGCAGGCCACTGCGACGGTGCAACCGGCGCGTCATCGTCCTTCGTGCCGGACTTGTCGACGAAGTGGAACAGCGCGTTGTTCTGCTCCGGCGCCAGCGCGAGATAGCCCGCGTGGCATACGGGCTGCAGCCCCTGCACCAGCGCGGCGCCACTGGCGCGGTTGCGCGGCGTGCTGTCGGCGATCACCAGCCACGGATCATCGCAGCTGCCGTGGCCCAGTCCATCGGCCGTCAGCATGCGCGCCATGCGCTGGCCGAGCGCGCGGATGCCTTGCGCGCCGTGCTCGGTGAGCACGCCGGGAGCCACCGGCCACGCCTTCCACGGGCGACTGGCATAAGGCGCCAGTTCATCCGGCGAGCTGGTGGGCGAACGCACACCGTGGCGCAGCACGATGATGCGGGCGGCGACTTCCTCGCTGTGCGCGAGCACCGGCAATCCCGCCAGCGCCGCACCGAGCAGGCAGGCGCGCAACAGCAGCGTACGCGTCGCGCCCATCACAGCTTCACCGACAGGTCGAGGAATACACCGCGGCCGGGCAGGCCGAAGAACAGCGGATTGCCACTGACTGCCTGCGTACCCGCATAGCCGGTGATCTTGTGCACGTTGAACAGATTATTGATGTCCACGCTCACCGAATAACCCTTGGCGCCCCACGGGCCGGAGGCGGCGCGATAGCCGATGGCGGCGTCGGTGGTGAAATAGCCGCCGATGCGCTGGTCGTTCTTGAACATCGTATTGCCGTTGCTGTCGGTCACGTTGTCGACACCGTACTGCTCGCCGGCGAATTTGCCCATCAGCGAGCCGAAGTAACCGAGGGGGCTGCTGTAGAGCAGGCCGAGTGCGGCGGTGACCTTGGGCGTGGCGGCTACCTGCACGTCGGAATTCTTATAGGTCGCCTTGTTGTAGCTGGCATTGCCGTACAGGCTCAGCGTCTGCGTGAGCGCGTAAGTCGCTTCGGCTTCCGCACCCTTGTAGATGGCGCCGCCGGCATTGATGTAGGTGCTCTCGTTGCCGTTCGAGGTGGCGACCTCGGTGGTGGCGAGGAAGTTGGAGAAGTCGATGTAGTAGACGTCGGCGCCGAAGGTGAATTCACGCGTGGCGTAGGCAGTGCCGAGCTGATAGTTGGTGGTCTGCTCGGGCTTGAGGCTGCGCGAGCCGTTCACTTCGATCACATCGATGGGCGGCGCGAGAAAGCCCTTCGCCACCTGCGCATACGCGCTCCATTCGTCGCTGATCTTCTCGTGCGCGCTCAGCGAGGGCAGGGTGGAGTGATAGGTGGCTTGGGCATACGACGGCACCGGCGGGGACACCTTGTTCAGCGGCGCATCGAGCTGACGCGTCACTTCCGAATAGCGCACGCCGGGGCTCAACGTGAAGCGATCAGTGATGTTCCAGTCGTATTGCAGATAGGGCTGTACGGTATCGGTGCGGTCGTCCAGCAGATAGTTGTAGGTCGGACCGTACTTGGTACCGGTCAGCTGGCCGGTCGTTTCGTCGATCGGATACTGGTAGCGCGCGTCCAGGCTGCGCTCCAGCCACACGCCCGTCTGCAGAGAGCCGGGGCCAAGGTCGCGAGCGAGGCGCAGCACATCGCCGAACGCATGAAAGCCTGAGTCGGACAGCTTGCCAGGCACGTCGGCGTTGACCTTTTTCAGCTTCTTGCCGTTGGCGTCGTAAAACGTCACGCCATTGTCGGCGGGATTATTGTCGCTGGCGTCGCTGGTCTTGCGCGCCCAGTGATCGAAGGTATTGAGGTAGACCTTGTTGTCCACGTCCCACTCGCCAAGTCGGCTGGTGACGCCCAGATAGGTGAAGCTCGAGTAATACGCCGCGTTGTTATAGCCCTGGTAGGACTGCAGGGTCGGATCGTTGGTCAGGCCATAGCGCCAGCCGAACTCGTCGATCTCCTGCTTGGTCGCGCCCTGCACGGTGTTCTGGTGCTCGCGGTTGTAGCTCGTGACAAACGTCAGCAGCGTGTTCGCGCCGAGTTCGGTGATGGTCTTGAGAAAGATGTGCTCGCGCTTGTCGTCGGTACCCTTGAGGTAGGTGTCGCTCGATTCCTTCGACACATCGGCGAACAGCCTGGTGTGGTCGCCCAGTTGTTCATCCGCGCTCACGCCGCCGGCGCGCGTATTCCAGCTGCCGATCGTGAGATACGGCGTGATGCCCGATACATCGCTGGGATCGCGCGAACGCAGGCCCACGGTGCCACCGAAGGTGGCGTTGCCGATGGTGGAGCCACCACCCGGGCCGCGATCGATTTCCGCCTGGCCGAGCACGTGGTTATTGAAATAGGCCGACGTGGTGTGGTGCAGGTCGCTGGCGTCGCCGAACGGAATGCCATCGAAGGTGATGTTGAACTGGCCATCCTGGAAACCGCGGATGCTGATGCCTTCGTTCTTGCCCAGGCCCGGGCCTTCCGGCGACGTCACGGTGACGCTGGGCGCGTACTTGATGATGTCGTCGAAGTTGGCATTGAAGCGCAGACCGTCGCGGATGAAGCGCTCATCGATCACCGAGGTCGGCTGGGTGGCATCGAGCGGCGCGGCGCTGGGTGCGAGCGTATCCACGGCGTTGGCGCGGACGCTGATCGGCGCCAGGTCGCGCGTGCCGTCGTTGGTGTTGATCGGCGGCAGGCCGCGCGACGCCTCAGCGTCCGCGGCCAGAGCCTTTCCCGCATTGGGGTCCCGCACGATGGTCACCGTGGTCGGCGTCACGTAGCGATAGCTCAGGCCCGTGCCCTTGAGCAGTTGCGTCAGCTGCTGTTTCGCGTCAACGCCGGCGGCCGCACCGCTGCTGCGCAGGCTGTCGGCAACGGCGGGGTCATACACCACCTGCAAGCCGGTGCTGCGCGAGAACTGGTCGAGCGCCTGGTTGAGCGGCATCGGCGCAATCGCCGGTGCTGCCGATGAGGTTGGCGCCTGGGCGAAGGCATGGGCGGGCAAGGTGCTGCCGAGCAGCAGCGCGATCTGGAGAGCAAGCAGTTTCCGCATGGTGCGTCTGACCTTCGATGGAGTGACATGTGAGCGGGAGGAGGTCACTCCTCGCCGCGGCATGACTCACTACGAGTGTCGAGCGGAGCCATTGGGTACCGCTTTCTTCATGAATTTTTTCTTACAGCGCGAACGTGCGACAAGGTCGCCACCGCGTGCACGACGCGCACATCGTCCACGCTGCGGATCACTTGCACGTTAGGCAAGGTCTGCAGATACGCCACGAAGGCATCCATGTCGCGCGCGTGGAATCGCCCTGAAATCAGCGTGGCGCCGATGCGCGCATCCTCGATCACGAGCGGGCGGCTGTTATAGGCGTTGAAGCGACGGGCCACCTCGGCGACGCTGGCGCTTTCGAAATGGATGTCCGCAGGCAGCCAGCGCGTGCTGCGCGCGAGATCGGCGTGGTGATCGACCACGTCGAGCGATCCATCCATGTGCATGGTCGCTTCCTGGCCGGCGGTGAGTTCCGCCAGGGGCGACCGGGCAACTGCAAAACCCTCCGGCGCCCACGACTTTTCATCGCGCTGCCATAACTTGACCTTGCCGCTGATCACGGTGACGCGGCCGCCGTCGGCGGAGTGATGCGCGTCGAACACCGTGCCGATGTCCTGCAGCTCGTTCGCGCCCAGGCGCACACGCAGCGGGCGGGCTGGATCGTGCGCCACGTCGAACAAGGCGCCGCCGCGCAGCACGTTGATGCGGCGCGAGCCGGCATCCATGCTCACGATCACCACGCTGTCGCGATCGAGCTGCATGTCGGTGCCATCAGCCAGCGTGGCGCTGCGCACCGCGTCATTGGACGAGGCGTAGCTATCCCAGGCTTGCGGCGCGGACTGCAGCCAGGCCGCGCCGCCGGTGGCCACCAACATGACCAGGGCTGCTGCTTGAGCGAGCCACGCGGTCCAGCGCGGACGCGGCCGTACGTTGGGCAACGCCTTGGATGGACGCGGCACAGGCAGAGACACCACCGAGGTGTCATCCGCGGCCAGCTCGCACAGTTCCGCCTGGTTCAATGGATCGAGCGCGCTGGCGGCGCCAAGATCGCCGTGCAGATGCGCCATCGCAAGATATTCGGTGACATGCAGCGGCGACTCGCGCAGCCATGCCATGAAGGCCTGCTGCTGCGCTTCGTCGAAACCTTCCTGCTGATCCAGGTACCAGCTGGCGGCTTCTTCGGTGGCGCGGCGCTGGCGCTCGGCGGCTTCGCGGTGGCGGGCGAATTCAGTCATAGCGCGCCATCCCGACGCGGCATACGGCCAGCGCCTTGACGATGTACTTCTTCACCATGTGGGTGGAAATATTCAGTCGTTCACCAATGTCGCGATAGCCCAGCTCATCGCGGTAATGCATCACCAGGGCGGCGCGACACTTGGGCGTGAGTCGCATGATCACCGCGGCCAGGCGCTGGCGACGCAGATCGCGATCGACGTCGGCGGCAGCGTTGCACGGCGTGAACAGTCGCTCGAGTACGTCGTTCACTTCAGCGCCGGTTTTGGGGCTGCGCTGCTTGCGCGCGGCGTGTTCCTTGACCAGGTTCGCCGCGACGGTGAACAGATAGGCCTCGGGCTTCTCGATCAGTTCGGCGCCGCTGCGGTCGGTGCGCAGCAGGCGCAGGTAAAGCTCCTGCACCAGATCCTGCGCATCCCATGCGTGCGCGGTGCGCTTGAGGAAATAACGGTTGAGCGTGTCGTGTTGTTCTTCGAACAACTGCGCCAGCCCGGTGGTGGAATCGGCGGTCACGTGCACTCGCAGCGCCGTCGACGCGGTCGTCGGCTGATGAGCCAGGATGTCCGCCCGAAGCTAGCGGGACATTGTGACGAATCCGTGAAACCGATGAATGCATGGCAACCGAGCGCGTCAAAGCGTGGCGCGTGACGCTCTGCCGGCACTTACCGCCCATATGGGCTCTGGTGCAGAGTCTCCCGGCTGGCGATACGCCGCAACGGCCTGCGCCAGTGATGATCGGTCTTGAGTGATGCCAGCGGCATCTCGGAATAGGGGATCAACATGGAGGAAAAACATATGCATCATGCATCGAGCCGTCGGTTTCGTTGGTTGGCCTTGGGCGCTTTGGCGATGTCGTTGACATCGATGGGCGCGATGGCCGCCAACAGCCTGCCGTCCAGTGGATTGGGCCAGTCCTGGCCGAACGCCACCGACGTCAGCGCCAGTCCGCATTGGCATGTCTATGTGTTCCAGCGCAACGGTGTGCGCTATGTGCAGATCAACGATCTGGGCGGCAAGGTGCGCGCCGCGTTCGCCACGGCCTCGGGCAGCTTCCTCACCTTGCCGGTGGGCTCCGATGCTGCGCGCGTGGCCACGCCTGATGAGCCGCTGCCGGCGTCCGGCAATACCAAGGGCGATATCGTCTATCAGGACAGCACCGTGAAAGTGCTGGTCGCGCCGCAAGCCGATGGTTCGACAGCGACGTATGTCGCCGCTGGCGACTGCCACGATCCGGTCGAATGCAGCTCGCGCTTCCAGGGGCCGTCGACCAATGCGGTAGCGACTCCGCAGGCTCCTGCGACCACCAAGAACGCGACCACCTCGTCCGGTGATTGCCACGATCCGGTGGAATGCAGCTCGCGCGCCAATTGATGTTGCAGTAAACCCTGCCGGAGCGCTTCTAACGCGAAGCGCTCCGGTGGTGGATCGCGCTGCTGCGCAACGAATCGTGCAGCAGCAACGTCACGCTGACGCTCGATCCGATGTCGCGCAGATGCACATCGCCGCCATAGATATGCGTGCGATCGCGTATCGAGGAGATGCCCAGCCCGCTGGCGCCCAGCAGGGTCATCGCCTGCTTCCAGGGTTCCTCATCCAGCTCTGCATGGGGCGTCGCGTCGCCCATGCCGCGCCTGCCGACCAGGCGCATCACCACCCAGCGTCGGCCGCGCGTGTGTCCGCCGCGCAGCTGCAGCTGCACATCCTGCATGGGGCCGCGTGACAGCACGTGGACCAGCACTTCGCAGGCCAGCCGATACAGCGCCATATGCACATCGGGGGCGAGCTGGCTCAGGCCGCGTCCGGAGAGTTCGCATTGATAGGTGGCGCCTGCCATCTGGATGGCCTGCGCAAACGGCCCTTCGCGCAGCGTGGCCGGTACGCCGCGCTCGCGCCAGCCGCGTGGATACAGCGCATTGGCGAGGCGATGCATTTCGTGTTGCGCCAGCGCTACCTGCTTGGCATAGCTGCGTTCTTCGCTGGTGGGCAGCACATGTCGAAGACGGTCCAGCAGGCGGTTGTGGTTGTCGCGGATGGTGACGCCGATGTGTTCCAGCGTGTCGGCCGCCTGGCGTAGCCGCAGCTCTTCCAGGTAAAGACCTTGCTGGGCGAGCTGAAAACCGCGCAAGGTATCCATCTGCGTGGCGTGCTCCGCATGCGTCTGATGGGCGATGCGCGAGCCGAGCATAAGCAGGGTGGTGATGGCGAACGCGATCAGCGCCTGGGCCTGGATGACGCCCGGATCACGCACGATCGAGGAGGTCATGGTCACCGCCAGGCTCGCCAGCGTGCCGCCCAGCGCCGCGCCTTGCCAGCCGTGGCGCGAGGTGAGCCAGACCACCGGCAGGAACATGGCGATGCGGAACACCTGCATGCTGTCGCCCTGGCTGCTGAATACCAGGCCCATCAGCACGAGCAGCGGCGTCACCACGCCGATCAAGGTGTCCTTGACGAGGCGGCTGCGCCACAGTTCGGCTTCGCGCGGATTTGCTGGCCTGCGCGTCTGCCATAGATAGATCGCGATCACCGTGGGCGCGATGGCCAGTGCACCCAGGTAATTGCCGAGGAAATAGCCAAAGATGATCTGGATGTCCAACGGCGGCAGCGGGACGCCGGCTGGCACTTCCGCCGCCATCAGTACCAGCGCATTGCTGATCGCCGTCAATACGGCGCCAGCGAGTATCACGCCCAGCAGCATGGGCATGCTGATCTGGTGTGCGCCCAGCAACAAACGTGCATGGCGGCGCGCCCAGGCCACGGCGCCCATCAAGGGCAGGATCGGCGGCACTGCGGCCAGGGCCGACCAGCGCCAACCGAAGTCGTCGATGCAATGAAAGGCGTGATAGTCCACCGGGATCATTTCGCCGATCAGCAGCGCAGGCCAATAGCGATAGGGAAACAACAGCAGGCACGCCACCCGCAGGCCCGCAGGCAGATTCCAATGAGAGACGGATACGTCGCGTAGCAACGCATAGCTGACGGCGTACGCCATGCAAACAGCCACATGACGGCCCCAGGCGCGTGGCGCGATAGCTTCCCCCATGCTGTTCTTCCCCTTGGCTGCCGTGACTCCCCTGGCTCTCGTGGGCCAGGGTTTATGTGCTCGGTGCAATATCGTCGTGCACCGGCACCCCCATCATCCAGGTCGGGTATCGGTTGTCCTGCCGCCCTGAATCACCTGTTGGGCTGCGCCACGTTTTCACTCTGCAATCAGGCGCGGCCGTGTGACACCAGCGCGGACTCTCTCATAAAAGCCGGTGATGTTCTGGTGAAGGGTGTCGCATTGTGACGCAGTGCAAATACTTGCGATTGCGTTCACACAATTTCGCGATCAGATCGTTAAATCAGGGGCTTAAGCGGCCTCGCCACGGCGACTTGAGATGGTCACGCCCTCGCGCATCGCCTTGGTCACCGGGGTATTGGCGACAATTTCCAGCAAGCGGGCCCATTGCTCGTCGCTCAGCGCGGCCGAAGCGTGCAGCGTACGCATCACCTGCAGGCGACCCTCGTCGTCGCGATCGAGCTGCAGCTCGGCGCGGAACTCGCCCAGCTCCCAGCCCTTGCGTTCGGCATACATGCGCAGGGTGATCGCAGTGCAGGCGGCGAGCGCAGCCAGGTAGTAATCGAACGGCGCTGGTGCTGCACCTTGTCCACCGAGCTTGACCGGCTCATCGGTGTCCAGTTTGAAGTGCGCGGTTTCGATGTGATGAAGGTAGTGGCTGTCGGTTGAAACGATGCTTGCAGAGGACACATGGGACATGGGCGTTGATCCTTGAGGTTGAGCACAGAGACGCAGCGTAAGCGCCGATGCACGCGACGCCAAGCGCCGTGGAGCGCGACATCGATCTGACAATTGGACAAAAGTCGCCCCTGTCTGGCTGTTTGTCGTTGCCTCGCAGCCCTGCGCGAGCTAGAGGCGGGGCGATATAATCGACGCACACGTGCAGGCTTCTGCATGTTGCGTACGCGCCGGCCATCGATTCACCAAGGGTCGGCAGCGACGACGCGCAGCTCCGCGCTCCACTTTTCGGATGATCCCGCCATGCGTTCCCTCGTCCTTCCTGTCGCCATCGCACTCAGCCTGGTTATCGCCGGCTGCACCACCAGTCGCGGCTTGCACACCACGGGCACCATGACCGAACCGGGCAGCCTGAAAGCCGAGCGCAGCCTGGCCGATGTGCAGCTGAGCCCCACGGCATGGCCGGCGCAGGATTGGTGGGTGGCCTATGGCGACCCGCAGCTCACCGCCTTGATCGAGGAAGCGCTGCAGAACAACCCCAGCCTCGAGCAGGCGCAGGCGCGTGCACGCCAGGCGCAGGCCGTGGCGGACAGCATCAATGCGCTGCGCAAGCCGCAGTCGAATTTCGACGCGTCGATCACCGGCGCCTACCTGTCGAAGAAGAACCCGATCTATCCCGAATATGCGATTGGCACGTTTGCCTGGAGCAAGTCGCTCACCGCCGATTTCTCGTGGGATCTGGACCTGTGGGGCGGCAAGCGCGCGGCATGGGAAGCCTCGCTGGGTCGCAGTCGTGCCGCGCAGATTGAAGCACATGCGGCGCGCATCGAGTTGTCGGTGAACGTGGCGCGCGCCTATGTGCAGCTCGGCTATGCGTTTGCGCAGAAGGATGTCGCCGATGCGGAAGGCGATCGCACCGGTCGCTCGCTCGACATCACGCGCAAGCTGGTGCGCGGTGGGCTTGGCACACCGCAGCAGGAGCATCTGGCCGATTCGGAAGCGGCCGGCGCCGAGCAACAAAAGGTGGCCGCCGACCGCGCCATCGATGCAGCGCGCAGCTCGCTCTCGGTGTTGCTGGGGCAGGGGCCGGATCGCGGCCTGAGCATCGAGCGGCCGCAACTGGTCGATCGCGGCCCGGCCGTCCTGCCCGACAAATTGCCGGTGGATCTGCTCGGACGTCGCGCCGATCTCGTGGCGGCGCGCTGGGAAATCGAAGCGGCCAACCGCGACGTCACGGCGGCCAAGAAGGAATTCCTGCCCAATATCAGCGTCAGCGCCATGGCCGGCCTGATTGCCGTGGGCGGCAGCACCAACGTGCTGTCGCTGCAGGCACGCCAGTATGTGTTCGGTCCCGCGCTAAGCCTGCCGCTGTTCGATGGCGGCCGTCGCCGCGCCCATCTGGCGGGCGCCGATGCCGAGTACGACGCGATGGTGGCGCGTTACAACAGCTTGCTGGTGAGTGCCTTGAACGAGGTGTCCGATCAGGTCTCCGCGCTCACTTCGGTGCGCCAGCAGATCGTGTTGGAGCGACGCTCGGCGGACGATGCGCAGAAGAGCTGGGATGATGCGATCAAGGCTTACGAGGGTGGGCTGCGCGGCCCGCTCACGCCGCTCACCAGTCGCCAGCAATTGCTGACCGCGCAACAGCGCCTGGCGCTGCTGGAAAGTCAGCAGGCGGATATCTCCATCCGACTGATCGAGGCGCTGGGCGGTGGCTTCGACGGCGTCAACGACGTTGCCGAGATGAACCAGGCGAGCGCGCCGCCGCAGGCATCGGCGACACCGGATGCCACGCGCCGATGAGCTACGAACTTCACGCTGTCCACGCGCCCGATGCCGCCGATCGCGAAGCCATTGCGGCGCCGCTGCGCGCTTACAACCTCAGCAAGGTACCGACGCTCGACATCCAGCCGCTGGTGATCGCGCTGCGTGACGAGCACGGCCACACCATTGGTGGGCTGTGGGGCGAGACCGCGCTGGACTGGCTGCACATCGACCTGCTGGGCATTCCTGAGTCCATGCGCGGGCAGGACGTGGGTACGGCGATCCTGCGTCGTGCGGAAGAGATCGCGCGCGAGCGCGGCTGCGTCGGCGCGTGGCTGGATACGTTTGCGTTCCAGGCCCGCGGTTTCTACGAAAAACTCGGCTACAGCGTGTTCGGCGAGATTCCCGATTATCCGGTGGGCGGCGCGCGCTATTTTCTGCGCAAGCGTTTCTGACTCAGCGCAGGATCTCCACCAGCAGGATCCACGCGCCGAACATGCCGCCGATGAGGGAAAACAGGACACCCGGCACCAGCCAGTAAAGGCCGCCGCCGGTACCGAGCTCAATGGAGATCGCCATCACCAGGAAGGGCAAGGTGGCGATCTGCGTGATCAGTGCGCGTGTGAGGATCCAGTCCTTGTGTTCGCGCCAGTTCCAGTTGGCCGTGGCCTGGCGCAGCTGCATGAACTGGTTCCAGGTGGGGATGAACCATGCCACCAGGCCAATCGCCAGCGCCACCCAGCCGAACAGCCGCGCCGAGATGCCGGGCACCAGGCCCAGCGACGCAATCATCAGCACGTTGGCCAGCTTGCACAGCGCGTCGATGGCGCGGCTGGGCAGGATGGGATTGGCCACGATGCTCGACAGGTTGATCGAGATCGCCACAAACAACAGGCCGGTCAGCGCCGCTGCTGCACCCACTTCAGCCGACAGCAGCGAACCCCAGCCAGCAAGATCGTAAGCGTGCATATGCGCTCCTCGACGGTACCTGACTGACCTTACAACGCCGGCCCGGCGTATGCTTGGGAACGTGGCCTGCAACCCCATCTTGATGGGCTGCATAGCGTTGTATTGGGCCGGCGCCGATGGCGTGCGACGGTCCCGGGAGGCAAGAGATGGCAACAGGTTGGGCCGGCGACGGCGCCGTACAGGACCAGATCGACGCGACCGTGGACGATGCGGTCAAGCGTGCGCGCAGCCGCATGCAGAGCGGTCCTGGTCTCACTCATTGCGAAGAATGCGACGCAGCCATTCCCGAAGCGCGACGCAAGGCCGTGCCCGGCGTACGCCTGTGCGTGAACTGCCAGACGGCGCACGACCAGGAAGAGGCCGCCTTCAGCGGCTATAATCGTCGCGGCAGCAAGGACAGCCAGCTGCGCTGAACAGTGTCCGACGATGCTGCGTCGTTTCACCCGTTGTGCACGTCTGCATAGGCGTTTCAGGCGGTTTTGCTCTTGACACGCGACGCTGCGGCGAGGGTCAATGGTTCCTTTCTGTCGAACCAGGATGCGCCCTCGCATGACCATGTCCTACCGCCTGTGCCCGTTCGCCCGTTCCGTCACTGCCGAGACGTGCCGATGAGCCGCCTCAGCCCGCTGGCCGGCAAGCTGGTCCCTGAGAATCAACTGGTGGATGTGGGCCGCTTGCGTGATGCCTATGCTGATCTGCGCCCGGATGTGGGTGTGCCCAGTCAGCGCGTGGCGTTTGGCACTTCGGGTCATCGCGGCAGTTCGTTCGAGCGCAGCTTCAACGAGTGGCATGTGCTGGCGATCACCCAGGCCATCTGCGAATACCGTGCAGGCAAGGGCATCGACGGCCCGCTGTTCATCGGCATCGATACGCACGCCTTGTCGCAGCCGGCTCTGGAAAGTGCGCTGGAAGTGCTCGCTGCGAATGGCGTGGAGGCGATGGTCTCCAAGGGCGGCGAATACACGCCGACGCCGGCGATTTCGCACGCCATCCTCACGTACAACCGCGGCCGCAGCCACGGCTTTGCCGACGGCATCGTGGTCACGCCTTCGCACAATCCGCCCGACGGTGGCGGCTTCAAGTACAACCCGCCCAACGGCGGTCCCGCCGATACGGACATCACCGGCTGGGTGCAGAAGCGCGCGAATGCGCTGATCGAAGGCGGCTTGCGCGACGTGCGCCGCGTGCCATTCGCCGAAGCCATGCGCGCGTCGACGACGCACCAGCACGATTTCCTCGATGCCTATGTCACCGACCTCGCCAACGTCATCGATTTCGATGCGATACGCGGCAGCGGCGTGCACCTGGGCGTCGATCCGCTGGGCGGTTCGGGCGTGCACTACTGGGCGCCGATTGCCGAGCGTTACAACATTGACCTCACCGTCGTGAGCGATGTGGTTGATCACACCTTCCGCTTCATGAGCGTGGACTGGGACGGCAAGATCCGCATGGATCCTTCCTCCTCGCACGCCATGCAGCGCCTGATCGGCCTCAAGGACAGCTACGACGTCGCCTTTGCCTGCGATACCGATCACGACCGCCACGGCATCGTGACGCGCAGCACCGGCCTGCTGTTGCCCAATCACTATCTGTCGGTGCTGATCGACTACCTGTTCCGCCATCGTCCGCATTGGCGCAGCGATGCCGCCGTGGGCAAGACGCTGGTGAGCACGGGCTTGATCGACCGCGTGGCGAAGCGGCTGGGTCGTCGCCTCTACGAAGTGCCGGTCGGCTTCAAATGGTTTGTCGATGGATTGTTCGATGGCTCGCTGGGATTTGGCGGCGAGGAAAGTGCGGGCGCGTCGTTCCTGCGTCGCGACGGCAGCGTGTGGAGCACCGACAAGGACGGCATCGCCGCCGCGCTGATGTCGGCGGAAATCGCCGCGCGCACGGGCAAGGATCCGGGCGAGTTGTATCGCGAGATGACCCGCGCCCTGGGTACTCCGGTGTCAGAGCGTGTCGATGCGCCGGCTAACACGGAGCAGAAGGCGAGGCTTTCCAAGCTGTCGCCCGATCAGGTGAAGAGCACGCAGCTGGCCGGCGAGAAGATCGAAGCGGTGATGGATCGTGCGCCGGGCAATGGCGCATCGATTGGCGGCATCAAGGTGGCGTCGGCCAATGGCTGGTTTGCAGCGCGACCGTCGGGCACGGAAGACATCTACAAGATCTACGCGGAGAGCTTCAAGGACGAGGCGCATCTGCAGCGATTGCTGGAAGAAGCGCAGGCGATGGTGGACGCGGCGCTGCACGCAAGCTGATTCATTCGCATCGCTGTACTCGAAGAGGCGCGCAGTGAGTTGCGCGCCTCTTTGCGTTTGGCCTTACACCGGCGAGGGATTGCGTTCCTGGAAGCCAGCCTGGTGCCAGTACGGATAGGCCGGCGTCACGGCGCTGGCTTCATCGAGCTTGGCCACCTGTTCCTTGCTGAGGTTCCAGCCCACCGCGCCGAGGTTCTGCTTCAGCTGCTCCTCGTTGCGCGCACCGATCACCACGGTCGATACCGTCGGACGCTGCAGCAGCCAGTTGAGTGCGATCTGCGGCACGCTCCTGCCGGTTTCCGCGGCGACTTCGTCCAGCGCATCGACCACGCGATAGAGATAGTCGTCCGACATCTGCGGGCCCACGTCGCCGGTCTTGTGCAGACGGCTGGTGGCGGGCAACGGTTGGCCGCGGCGGATCTTGCCGGTGAGGCGACCCCAGCCCAGCGGGCTCCACACCACCGCGCCCACGCCCTGATCGATGCCCAGCGGCATCTGCTCCCATTCGTAATCGCGGCCGATCAGCGAGTAGTACGCCTGGTTCGCCACGTAGCGCGAATAGCCGTAACGGTCGGACACGGCGAGCGATTTCATCAGGTGCCAGCCTGAGAAATTGGAGACGCCGATGTAGCGGATCTTGCCGGCGCGCACGAGATCGTCCAGCGTCGACAGCGTTTCTTCCACGGGAGTCTTTGCGTCGAAGCCGTGCAGCTGGAACAGGTCGATGTAGTCGGTGCCCAGGCGCTTGAGCGCCGCGTCGCAGGCCTTGAGCAGATGGAAGCGCGAGGAGCCCACATCGTTCGGGTCGTCGCCGGAACGGAACGTTGCCTTGGTCGAAATCAGCACGCGATCGCGGCGGCCTTTGATGGCTTCGCCGAGCACCGATTCGGCAGCGCCTTCGGAATAGATATCGGCGCTGTCGAACATGGTGAGGCCGGCATCGAGGCAGACATCGACCAGGCGCTTGGCTTCCGCCACGTCGGTGTTGCCCCAGGCGCCGAAGAATTCGCCTTTGCCGCCGAAGGTGCCGGTGCCGAAGCTGAGCACGGGGACTTTGAAGCCGGATGCGCCTAGGTGACGGTATTCCATGGGGAGGGTCTCTTTTGGATTTGGGGAGTGGGGGAGGTGGAACGTCTGTTCCGTAGTTCGAAGATACGGAACTAAGGGTGGGGAGGCAATGTTTCGGGAGGGGTATGGTGCTTGGGTGTTCGCATGAATGGCGTGTGCGGGCTTGGAGGCGTTCGCGTGGTGGCGGGTGTCTCGGTGAAGGCTCTTGCTCGTCATCCAGGCGTACGGCGGAAGCGCTCTTCAACAGCCGAAAGGCTGGCCGTCCAGGGCCTTGGTGTTTGGCTGTCGCGTAGTCGCGGCCTGACTCGCCCGCCGCGTCATACGGGGACCGGGGGCGAGAGCGACATCAAGCGCCGAACAACGCCCGGCATCGCGGGCCGGCAGCTTTTCTGTAGGAGCGCACTTGTGCGCGACCGCAGCGCTCGGACCTGCCGCTCCGTTGGCTGGTCGCGCACAAGTGCGCTCCTACAAGGGAGGGCGCAGGCCTGTGGATGACGGATCAACATTGCCGGTCGGCTTCTTTGTGGGAGCGCACCCTGTGCGCGACAAACCTACGGAGCGGTACACCCCAGCTCTGCGGTCGCGCACAAGTGCGCTCCTACAAGGGAAGGCGCAGGTCTGTGGATGGTGGATCAATCTTGCCGGTCGGCTTCTTTGTGGGAGCGCACCCTGTGCGCGACAAACCTACGAAGCGGTACACCCAGGCGTCGCTGTCGCGCACAGGGTGCGCTCCCACAGACAAGCGGGCGCGGCGATGGCTGAAGGGATAAAGCCAATGCGAGTTGAGGCGATGGGTGCGCCCCCTGCACCTCTTTTGCATTGCAGCAAGCATCCCGGCTGCAAAGCAGGTTAGAGTTGGGGACAGGCACAAGTCGCTGTCATCCGGGAACCGGGTCCATCACTTCGTGGCCTTTTTTTAGATGCTCAATTTAGATCGATCTAAATATGTGAAGACGGCTAAACGCCCGTCGGGGAGAGGTGGCATGGGGCAGGGCTTGTCGGGTAGGCAGGGGCTTCGTCGCGCGTGGATCGCGGCGCTGGCGTGTGGCGTGTCGATGGTGGCCGCGTCGCCCTTGTTGGCGCAGGGCGCGAGTCAGCCGGCGGACGAGGTCAATCCGCTGATTGGCAGCCGCCATGGCGGCAACACCTATCCGGGCGCGGTGGTTCCGTTCGGCATGTTGCAGTGGAGCCCGGAGAACACGCGCGGCAAGCACACACGTACCGCCTCGCCCAGCGGCTATCTGTACGACGCGCCGCGCATGCGCGGTTTGAGCCTCACGCATATCTCCGGCGCCGGTTGTGCTGGCGCGAGCGGCGATGTGCCCTTCATGCCGGTGACCACCGCCGTGCAGGCCTCGCCTTCGGCTGATCTCACCGATGCCACCTACGCCAGCGACTACACGCACGCCAACGAGCAGGCCACGGCCGGCGCGTATCGCGTGCGCCTGGCCAATGACGTGCAGGTTGAACTGGCGGCAGCAACGCGCAGCGGCATCGGCAGCTTTGCGTTTCCCGCCAACAAGCCGGCCAACCTGCTGATTCGCACCTCCGATTCCGAAGTGGGCAGCAGCGACGCGAACGTCAGCATCGATCGCGCCACGCACACCGTCACCGGTTCGGTCACCAGCGGCAATTTCTGCGGCTACCTGGCCAAGGCCGATCAGCGCAGCTACTACACGCTGTACTTCGTGGCGCAGTTCGATCAGCCGTTCGCCTCCACGGGTGCCTGGCATGACGGCGAGGTGCAGCCCGGCAAGACCGCGGCGCAAGGCGGCACGGGTTACGACGCAAAGGGCTTCCCCACCGCGGGCAAGGGCTCGGGCGTGTGGCTGGGTTTTGATCCGGCCAAGGGCGCCGTGAACGTTCGCGTGGGCATTTCGTATGTGAGCCTCGACAACGCCAAGGCCAACCTCGCGGCGGAGATTCCCGCGGGGCAGACGGTGGCGCAGGTGCAGGCCAAGGCTCGCCAGGCGTGGAACGATGCGCTCGGCAAGGTCGCCATCACGGGCGGCAGCGCCGATGAGCGCACCACGTTCTACAGCGCGCTCTATCACTCCCTGCTGCACCCCAACGTATTCAGCGACGTCAACGGCGAATACCGCGGTTTCGACCAGCAGGTGCATCGCGTCGAAGGCAAGCAGCGCGTGCAGTACGCCAACTTCTCCGGCTGGGATATATACCGCTCGCAGTTGCAGCTGGTCACCTGGCTGTATCCGGACGTGGGCAGCGATATCGCGCAGTCGCTGTTCAACCAGGCCAATCAGAACCACGGTGAGTGGGATCGCTGGACGCACAACAACGGCGGCACCCACGTGATGAGCGGCGACCCGGCCGTGCCCGCGTTGGCTGCCATCGATGCCTTCGGCGGCCACGAGTTCGACCTGAAGGGCGCGTATGCCTCGCTGCTGACGGCGGCGACTGTGACGACTGCCAACGATCTCTCCGACGACGGCTGCAACGTGGAGTGCGTGGGCCAGCGTCCGTCGCTCGACCAGTGGCTGAAGTTGCATTACATCGCCACCACCTCGCACGCCTGGGGCGGCGCGGCGGAAACGCTGGAAGACGTGACGGCGGATTTTGCGCTCTCGCAGCTTGCTGCCCGTGTCGGCGACAAGAAGAACGAAGCGCTGTTCCTGACGCGCGCCGGCTACTGGCGCAACCTGTTCAACCCGAAGGCGGCGCCGGAAGGCGGCTATATCCAGAACCGCAATGCCGACGGCAGCTGGCCCGCGTTCAAGCCCGAGGCGGACGATGGCTTTGTCGAAGGCAGCGCGGCGGTCTATCTGTGGATGGTGCCGTTCGACGTGCGTGGCCTGTTCGATCAGATGGGCGGCATCGAGAAGGCATCGGCTCGTCTGGATCGCTTCTTCCACGACGACAAGGGCAAGTGGGCGTTGACCGAAGCGGGCCCGTTGCACGCCGAACTCGACAATGAGCCCTCGGTGGGCACGCCCTGGTTGTATGCCTTTGTCGGCCAGCCGTCCAAGACGCAGGAGGCCGTGCGCATCGTGGTGAACACGTTGTGGAAGAACACGCCCGAAGGCATTCCCGGCAATGACGACCTGGGCGAGATGTCGTCCTGGTATGTGTGGTCCGCGCTCGGCATGTATCCGGCCATTCCGGGTCGTGGCGAACTCATCCTCGGCAGCCCGTTGTTCACCCATGCAGTGATTCATCGCACGCAGGGTGATGTGGTGATTGCCGCGCCATCGGCTTCGGCGCAGACACCGTTCGTGCAGTCCCTGAGCGTGAACGGCAAGCCGCACGACAGTCCGTGGTTGCCGGCGAGTTTCGCCGAGCATGGCGGGAAGCTTGAATTTACCCTGGGTGCGCAGGCCAATAAGGCTTGGGGCAGCGATATCGCCAAGGCGCCGCCGTCGTTCCCGCCGCCGAAAGCGTAAGCGGCACGAGCATGCATCACCCCATGTTGGGCGGACTGGATTGCGGAGAGCGTGGATGAATAAGCGGACGGCTATGCATGGCATCACGGCGGCGCAAGGTATGCGTCGTCAGGTGATGAGTCTCGCTGTTGCACTGGGTCTTGCGTCGGCGGCGCATGCAGCGACCGCGCCGACCCAGGGCTTTGCCACCTCGTTCGAAACCGGCGACGCCCAACCCGATTCAGCCAGCGTCAAAGGCTGGCGCATGAGTGTGGTGTCCGGCCCCGGCAAGGAGGAATCCCTCACCTCCAAGCCGGGTGTCGGTTTCACTGGCACGCACAGTCTCCGCTACGACGCGGACGCGGTCAGCGACGCGCATGAGCGGCGCACGGTGCTGTTTCACGCCAAGCAGCCGCTGACGGCGAACTCGCATCTTTCCTATGTGGTGCTTCCCGCCGATCCGAGCGGAGAGGCGCGCGGCCTGGCGCAGTACGTGGCCGTGGACCTGGTGTTCACCGACGGCACGCGGCTGTCGTCGCTGCATGCCCAAGATCAGCATCGTGTACCGGCGAACGCGTCCGCGCAGGGCGCTGCGCGCATGTTGCACGACAACCAGTGGAATGCGCTCGATATCGACGTGGGTGCGGTGGCGGCCGGCAAGACGGTGGCCGCGATCGAACTGGTGGAAGCGGCGCCCAAGGGCACGGACGCTTTCCACGGCTATATCGATGACCTGCGGCTGAGTGATGTCCCTGCGGCCGCAGACGCATCGCCCAACACCTATGTGGACACGCGTCGCGGCAGCAACGCCAACGCGCATTTCTCGCGCGGCAATAATTTTCCGGCCGTGGCCCTCCCGCATGGTTTCAATTTCTGGACCCCGACGACGCAGGCCGGTTCGGACTGGATCTATCAGTACCAGGACCGCAACGGCCCGGATAACCATCCGCGCATCCAGGCGTTCGCGCTGAGCCACGAGCCCAGCCCGTGGATGGGCGATCGCCAGACCTTCCAGATCATGCCGGCCGCCGTGGCCAGCGGTGCGCCGCCGCTCGATCGCGATGCGCGCTCGCTGAGCTTCACCCACGATCACGAAACCGCACGCGCCGATCTGTATCAGGTCACCTTCGACAACGGCATCAGCGCCGCGATGACACCGACCAGTCACGCCGCCATGATGCGCTTCACCTTCAAGGGCGATCGCTCGCAGCTGGTGTTCGACAACCGCAATGACAAGGCGGGCATCGAGCTCGATCCGCAGCACGGCAGCATCAGCGGTTATTCCGATGTGGCCAGCCATCTGTCCACGGGCGCCACGCGCTTGTTCTTCTACGCCAGCTTCGACCGGCCCGTGACCGAGAGCGGACGACTGAGCGCGCAGGGACGCGATCACGTGGGCGCGTGGTTTGGCTTCGACACGGGGGCGGAGAAAACGGTGACGATGCGCATCGCCACCTCCTTGATCAGCCTGGAGCAGGCCAAGCGCAATCTGGCCCAGGAGATTGCCGACACCGACACCTTCGACAGCGTGCAGGCACGTGCGGCGTCGCGCTGGAATGAGATGCTCGGCCACATCGAGATTCCCGGTGCCGTCGCGTCCGACAAGGTGACGCTGTATTCCAACCTGTATCGCCTGTTCCTGTATCCGAACGAGGCGTACGAAAACGTCGGCACGGCAGCAAAGCCGGACTATCGCTACGCCAGCCCGTTCTCCGCAGCCACGGGCGCCAATACACCGACGCAGACAGGCGCGCGCATCGTTGCCGGCAAGCCGTACGTCAACAACGGCCTGTGGGACACCTATCGCACCGCATGGCCGGCCTATGCACTGCTGACGCCCACGCAGGCGGGCGAGATGATCGACGGCTTCGTGCAGCAGTATCGCGATGGTGGCTGGATCGCGCGCTGGTCATCGCCCGGTTATGCCGACCTGATGGTGGGCACGAGCGCCGACGTCGCGTTTGCCGATGCCTGGAACAAGGGCATCCATAACTTCGATGTGCACTCGTTCTATCAGGCTGCCCTCAAGGACGCGACCGTGGTAAGCGAGATTCCCGGCGCAGGCCGCAAGGGTATCGAGCGCTCGGTGTTCAAGGGCTATATCGACAACAGCACCGACGAAGGGCTGTCGTGGTCGATGGCCGGTTATCTCAACGACTTCGGCATCGGCGAACTGGCGCAGACACTGGCCGCCGGGCATGAGGCGAGCGATCCCTATGCCGCGCACTATGCCGACGACGCCCGCTACTTCCACAGCCGCTCGCTGAACTTCGTGAACCTGTTCGACAAGGCGGTCGGCTTCTTCGTGGGCCGCAAGCCGGACGGTTCCTGGCGCGTCGATGCTGAGCATTTCGATCCGAAGGCCTGGGGTGGCGATTACACCGAAACCAATGCCTGGAACATGACGTTCGAAGGCGTGCAGGACGGGCAGGGCCTGGCCAATCTCTACGGTGGCATCGATGGCCTGGCCAGGAAGCTCGACGCGTTCTTCGGCGCCGGCACCGATTTCAACGTGGGCGAATACGGCGGCATCATCCACGAGATGCTCGAGGCGCGCGACGTGCGCATGGGCCAGTACGGCCACAGCAACCAGCCTTCGCACCACATCCTTTACATGTACGACCTGGTCGGCCAGCCGTGGAAGACGCAGGACAAAGTGCGCGATGCGCTGTCGAGGCTGTATATCGGCAGCGAGATCGGCCAGGGCTATCCGGGCGACGAAGACAACGGCGAGATGTCCGCGTGGTGGGTGTTCAGTGCGGCGGGTTTCTATCCGCTGCGCATGGGCACGCCCACCTATGCGATCGGCGCGCCGTATTTCCCGCACATGATCATCCATCTGGACAACGGCAAGACCATCGACATCCGCGCGCCGGACGTGAGCGATCGCAATCGCTATATCCAGAGCATGACGATCAACGGCAAGGCCTACGACCGTAGCTGGCTTGCGCATGCCGATCTGGTCAACGGCGCGGTGCTCGATTTCCGCATGGGCGCCGCACCGTCCCAGTGGGGTAGTGCGGACGGCGAAGCACGACTGCCGTCGCAGACGTCGGGCGCGAAGGCGCCGGCGCCGCTGGTCGATCTTGCCGACGGCAAGGGTGCGCACGTCGTGGTCGCAGGCGATGACGGCGCAGCCCGCGCATTGAGTGACAACACCTCCGATACCGGGGCTTCGCTCAAGGGTTCGTCGCCGACCGTGCAATTGGATCTCGACCAGCCGCGTGAGATTTCGATGTACACGCTCACCTCGTCGGCCAAGGCGGGTCGCGATCCCAAGAGTTGGAAGTTCGAAGGTTCAACCGATGGCGTTCACTGGGTCAGCCTGGATGAACGTCGCGGCGAAGCATTTCCATGGCGTCGACAGACGCGCGCATTCGGTGTGGCGCACCAGGGGAATTACGCGCACTACCGGTGGCGTGCGGAACATGTCGATGCATCGCAAGGCGTTGCATTGTCAGAGGTGGAGTGGCTTGGGTTAGCGCCTACGCCCTGAGTTGATCCAGCAAGGAAAGGCCTGGACCGCAGAAGGCTGACTTCTGCGGCATAGGGGGAGTTTTGTGTCTTCGTTTTGCCGTCGGCCAGAGACGGTGGCGAGGTTTGTCTTGGCAAGCCGTCTTAGAGGGGCGGTGAGCACATTCCGGGGAGAACCGCTGTTTATGAAAGCTCACGTAGTAAGTGCATTTGCAGTCAGTTTGCTGGCCTTGTCGATTGGACAGGCGCTGGCCGGGGACAACGACGTTGCGGCGCCAGCGCCCATCGCGCAGTCGAGCTCGGCGCAGGACAACAGCACGCCGCCCGTGGCGACGGCAACCGACGAAAAGAAGACCAAGAAGCTCGAAGCGGTGACGGTGACCGGCTCGCTGATTCCGCGCGCGCAGATCGAAGGCCCGTCGCCCATCACCACTATCACCGCCAAGGACATCGACCAGCAGGGCTTTACCGATACGTTCGATGCGCTGCGTTCGCTGCCGATTGCCAACGGTTCAGTGCAGGACCCGCAGTTCACCGGTGGTTATACGCCCGGCGCCAAGACCGTCAGCCTGTTCGGCCTCAATCCCAGTTTCACGCTCACCCTGCTCAACGGCCGGCCGATGGCGAGCTATCCGCTCGCGTACAACGGCAATAACAACATCACCGACATCGCCAATATTCCGGTGGGCCTGATCGACCATATCGACGTGCTGACCGGCGGCCAGTCCTCGATCTACGGCTCGGCGGCGATCGCCGGCGTGGTCAACATCGTGATGAAGGATCACATCGACGGCACGCACGTCAGCTTCCGCTATGGTGACTACAGCGACGGCGGCGGCGCCAGCAAGCGCCTGCAGGTGAGTTCGGGTCACCAGTGGGGTGATTTCGAATTGAGCGGTGGCCTGCAGCTGTCCAAGGAAGACCCGATCTGGGCTTATCAGCGCAGCTACATCGACTCCTACAACGACGACCCGACCGGCAAGCCCGGCGTGCCCTCGCGCACCTTCCTGCGTCTGGCCGAAGGCGACAATCCGCACTACATCGATCCGGGCTCGGCCACCTGCGCGCCGCTGAGCTATCTGTACAACGGCACCACCGCGTACAGCTACCGCGCGGGCTCCAATCTCGGCTATTACTGCGGCAGTCCGAACAACGTGAGCTATGCCACGCTGGCCAACAAGAGCACCGAAGCCAACGGTTCATTGTTCGCGCGCTATCACCTCAACGACAGCACCGAGCTGTATGCGGACATGCTGTACAGCTACAGCAACCCAACCTACAACGGCGGCAGTCCGTTCTGGAACAACACGTTCTACAACAAGACCAGCGGCCAGTACGAGGAATGGCAGCGCATCTTTGCGCCCGAGGAAGTGGGCTCCGATGCGCAGGACCAGCACGTGTTCACCCGCACCTACAACGTGAGCCTGGGTGTGCGCGGCAGCATCGGCAATTCGAGCTGGAACTACGACGGCTACTACAACCGCTCGCAGTCCAATGTGACGCGCAAGTCGACCGACTTCCTTGCCGCCAATGGCATCGACGATTACTACCTCGGGCCGCAGCTGGGCACCGACCCCAATGGCTACGCTATTTACGCGCCGAATTTAGATCGATTGTATCAACCGCTGACGCGTGCCCAGTACGATCAGTTCACCGCGCCCAACATCTCCCAGTCGATGGCCTGGACGCAGAACGAGACCCTCACCGCCAACACCACCTCGCTGTTCTCGCTACCCGCGGGCGACGTGGGCTTTGCGGCAATCGTGCAGAACAGCAACGAGCGATTCGACAACAGCTCGGCCAGCCCGGCAGCCGCCGAAGGCTACTATCGCGGCGTGACCGGCAGCACCACCGCATCAGGCAAGCGCAGCCAGTACGCCTTCGGTGGCGAAATGCGGATTCCGCTGTTTGAGTCGCTGATCGCCAACGTGTCCTCGCGCTACGACAAATACAGCTACGCAGGCACGGGCAACGGCAAGGCCACGTACAAGCTCGGCCTGGAATACCGTCCGATCGACACGCTGCTGTTGCGCGGCAGCTACGCCACGGCGTTCCGCGCGCCGGACATGTTCTACCTGTTCTCCTCGCACAGCAGCGGCTATTCGCAGTCGACCGACTACTACAAGTGTCGCCAGGAGGGTTACAACTCGCAGAACTACGGCGACTGCGCGCAGTCGGGCACGTCGATGCTGGCGGTGTCCTCCGGCAACACCAACCTCAAGGACATCACGGCCAAGTCCTTCACCTACGGCTTCGTCTGGTCGACGGCGGACAACAACCTGAGCTGGTCGGTGGACTACAACGCCATCCGCATCTCCAACGAAGTGGTGACCTTGAGCAGCGACGAGATCCTGCAGCAGGAAGCCAACTGCCGCCTCGGCACCTCCGAGAACGGCCAGCAAGCGTTCGACATCAACTCGCCGACCTGTCGCGAAGTGCTGGGCGAAGTGAAGCGCCTGCCGTCCACCGATCCGGTCAATCCGGGCGGCATATCGGAAGTGGATACCTATCCGATCAACGTGGCCACGGAATACCAGACCGGCATCCAGTCCAGCCTGAACTATCACTTCAAGACGTCGTCGATCGGCAGCTTCCTGTTTAGCCTGGACTACTACGACGAGCTCAAGCACACCTATCAGGAAAAGGCCGGCGATCCGGTGACCAACTACCTGTGCTGCGCCAACTCCAACGAGTTCAAGAGCAGGGTCAGCGGCACGGCCACCTGGAATATCGGCAAGTGGAGCAGCACGCTGTACGGCATCCGCAATGGCACTTCCTGGAACTCCATCGGCACCGAGAAAAACATCGGCCCGTGGATCACCTTCAACGGCAGCGTGAACTACAAGATCATGCCGAAGACGACGATCTCGCTGGTGGTCAACAACATCGCCAACAAGCGTCCGCCCACCGACACCACCAACGGCAACTGGCCGTACTACGACGTGACCCTGTACAACGCGCTGGGTCGCTCGGTATATCTCGAAGTGGGGTATGACTTCGGCAAGTAAGCAAGCAGACCCGCCGAGCCTGGTGCTCGGCGGGTCACCACGTGGCTCAGCCGAGCCCGTGTTCGTGCGCGTAGTTGTACAGCTCGGGGTCGTTGCGGATGCCGAGCTTGTGCATCGCGCTCATCTTCTGATGGCTGATGGTCTTGACGCTGCGCTCGCGCTTGGCGGCGATCTCCGAGATCGTGGATCCGGACACAAACAGCCGCAGCACTTCGATTTCCTTCTCGGTCAGGGCGAGCAGGCCGTCCTCGCGCACGCTGCCGGCGGAAAGGCCTAGCAGGCGCACCACCGAGGCGCTCATATACGTTTCGCCCGCCTTGATGGCGCGAATCGCGCTGGCGATGTCGTCGAGCCGGTCCGATTTGCTAAGCAGGGCGGCAACGCCTTTGGAGCGGATCGCATTGAGCAGCCCGGCGTTCGACAACATGGTGAGCACGATCACCTGGATGTCCGGCCAGCGGCCGCGAATTTGCTCCAGCAGCTCCATGCCATCGTCGCCCGCAGGGCCTGGCATGCTGAAGTCGGTGATGACCAGGTCGCAAGGCGTGCGCTGCAGCGTCGCAAGCAGTTCCCGGGGCGAATGGGCTTCGGCGACGACGTCCACGCCGGCGATCTTTTGAGATTCCGCGATGACGCTGACCCGAACGATCGGATGGTCATCGGCAACGATGATACGGAGAGGCATGACGCAACTTCACAGTGATGATCTTGCGATCACTGTAGTTTGTGCAGCGCATGATTCGACGAAAGCTGGGCGTAAATCAGAGGACTCTCAGCAACGGTGTCAGTGGCTGATCATCACGACGCGTCGCCCGGCAACAGCAGGATCGGCGGTCATGAGGAGGCCGGGCGCATCGGGGGGCTGATCGAGAAGCGGCCCTGGCGTGCGGCGGACCCGTTCATCGCAGATCGGTATGTCAATCTCAGATTCGTCCGATTTGCCTGTCAGCGAAATCCTGTGAATATGGCGCCCTGTCACTGGACGGACAGAAGAAACAAGGATGTCTGACAGCCCCTCACGTAGGGGCTGTCTCTTTTTACGCCCAGGCGGGTGCCTGTGGCCGTGTCGGCCCGCGCGGGCCAAAGGCAAAATGCACGCGCGTTTCACGGCGTTCGACGATTAATAAAGTCGCAGATCAGGCCCGATACGCGACGAGGCAATCGTATGAAAGCTCATGTCATGGGGTGGTTGGTGATGCTCGCTGCCGGCCCGGCAATGGCTTTTCAGGCAGCAACGCCGAAGGAAGCGGCATCGCAGGTGCACAGTTCCGCCGACGCGCAGCTGCAGGCAGCGGTGCGCAAGGCGCTGGCGAACGATACGTCGCTCTCCGATGCCGGACACCGTGTGGAAGTGATTGTCTCCGATGGCGCCATCGTGCTGCGCGGCCCGGTCAAGAACGATACCGAGTCACTGCGGGTCGAGACCGTCGCGCGGCAGGTGAACGGCGTCAAGGAAGTCACCAACGAGCTCGATGTGATGCCCATGGTGCGCTGACCTGATGCCCTGGCGGCTGATGACGGCACCTGCACGCGGCGATTGGCACGATCCGGGGCCTTGAGTTCCGGACCTGAGGAAGCGCGCCATGCCGTCACTCGATCCCGTCCTGATGGACCGGATGCATCGCTACTGGAATGCAGCGAACTACCTCACCGTCGGGCAGATCTACCTGCGTGACAACCCCCTGCTTGAAGAGCCGTTGCGGCTGGAACATGTCAAACAGCGCCTGCTCGGCCACTGGGGCACCACCTCCGGGCTCAACTTCATCTACGTGCATCTGAACCGGGTCATCCGGCAGCATGACCTGGACATGATTTACGTGATCGGGCCGGGGCATGGCGGTCCCGGACTGGTTGCGAACAGCTATCTGGAAGGCTCCTATACCGAGGTCTATCCGCACGTCGGTCGCGATCGCGAAGGCATGCACCAGTTGTTCCGCCAGTTTTCCTGGCCGTACGGCGTGTCCAGTCATGTGGCGCCCGAGACGCCGGGCTCGATCCATGAGGGCGGCGAGCTGGGATATTCCTTGTCGCATGCGTATGGCGCGGCCTTTGACAACCCCGAGCTGATCGTCACCTGCATCATTGGCGATGGTGAGGCGGAGACCGGCCCGCTCGCCACCAGCTGGCATTCCAATAAATTCCTCAATCCCGCGCGCGACGGCGCGGTGTTGCCGATCCTGCATTTGAACGGCTACAAGATCGCCAACCCCACGGTGCTGGCGCGCATCGGCGATCGCGAGCTTAAATATCTGTTGCAGGGCTACGGTCACGACCCGATCTTTGTCGAGGGCAACGATCCGGCCCTGATGCACGTCGCGTTTGCCGCGGCCATGGATGCCTGTCTCTCGCGGATCCAGCGCATCCAGCGTCGCGCCCGTCGCGCAGGTGCCGGCGCCGCCACGCGGCCGCGCTGGCCGATGATCGTGTTGCGTTCGCCCAAGGGCTGGACGGGCCCCGCGTTTGTCGATGGCTTGCCGGTCGAAGGCACCTGGCGCGCGCACCAGGTGCCGCTGTCGGACATGTCCAAGCCCGGGCATCTGCAGATCCTCGAACAGTGGATGCAGAGCTATCAACCGCAGGCATTGTTCGACCGCAATGGCACGCTGATCGACGAGCTGGCCGAATTGCCGCCCACCGGGCATCGACGCATGAGCGCCAATCCGCACGCCAATGGCGGCAGCTTGTTGAAGCCTTTGCGCATGCCTAATTTCCGTGATCATGCGCTGAGCTTCGAACGCCCCGGCGCACTCAAGGCCGAGGCGACGCGCAATCTCGGGCGCTGGCTGCGCGATGTGATGGCGCTCAATCGCGATACCGGCAACTTCCGTCTGTTTGGTCCGGACGAGACTGCATCCAATCGCCTGGAAGCGGTCTACGAAGTCTCGCCCAAGGTCTGGATGGCCGAGACCGTCGATACCGACATGAATCTGGCGCCCGATGGCCGCGTGATGGAGATGCTCAGCGAACACCAATGCCAGGGCTGGCTGGAAGGCTATCTGCTCACCGGTCGGCACGGCCTATTCAACTGCTACGAGGCCTTCATCCATATCGTCGACTCGATGTTCAACCAGCACGCCAAGTGGTTGAAGGTGACCCGCACCATGGCCTGGCGACCACCAATCGCCTCGCTCAATTACTTGCTCAGCTCGCATGTGTGGCACCAGGACCACAACGGCTTCTCGCACCAGGACCCGGGCTTCATCGATCATGTGGCGAACAAGAAAGCCGAGATCGTGCGCATCTACCTGCCACCGGACGCGAACTGCCTGCTGTCGGTAGCTGATCACTGCCTGCGCAGCCGTCACTATGTGAACTTGATCATCTCCGGCAAGCAGCCGGACTGGCAGTGGCTGGATATCGAATCGGCCATCGCGCATTGCACGGCCGGCGCCGGCATCTGGCACTGGGCCGGCCACGGCGATGACGATCCGGATGTGGTGCTGGCCTGCGCCGGTGACGCACCCACCGTGGAAGCGTTGGCAGCCGTCATGTTGCTGCGCCAGCGCATCCCCGACTTACGCATCCGCGTGGTCAACGTGGTCGACCTGCTGACCCTGCAGACCGCCGACGAACATCCGCACGGCATGGATGATGACCAGTTCGATCGCCTGTTCACGCGCGACAAGCCGGTGATTTTCGCCTTCCACGGCTATCCGGGCATCATCCACAAGCTCACCTATCGCCGGCACAACCACGACAACATCCATGTGCGCGGCTACAAGGAAGAGGGCACCACCACCACGCCATTCGACATGATGGTGCTCAACAACCTCGACCGTTTTCAGCTCGCCCTGGATGTAGTCAATCGCGTGCCCAGGCTCGTGGCCATGCGCGCGGAGGCGAGACAGCGCTATTGGAGCGATATCGAGCGCCATCGTCTCTACGTGAGTGAGCACGGCGTGGATCTGCCGGACATCCTCAACTGGCAATGGCAGCCTGCATGAAGGTATTGACCCTGAATGTCGGCTCCTCGTCGCTGAAGTTCGGCATCTATCGGGTGGACTCGAACCGGCCACAAGCAGTGGCCGAAGGTGAGATCCAGACACGGGGTGAGCGCCGGCAGTTGCGCTATCACGACGGATCCCGCTCGGTGGAGCGGGAGCTTGCTGGTGAGGGCGATGAGGCAGCGCGTGATGCCTTGCGTAAGCTCGCGGGCATCACCACGATTGACGCGGTCGCTCACCGCATCGTGCATGGCGGTCCATGGCTGCGGGAACACTGCCTGATCGACGACGATGTGCTGCGCAAGATCGAAGCTGCCGCCAGCTTTGCGCCGCTGCATGTTCCCGCCGCCCTTGGATGGGTGAGGCATGCGATAAAAGCGCTGCCGCAGGCTTCGCAAATCGCCTGTTTCGACACCGCCTTTCATCGCGACCTTCCTGATACGGCGCGCATCCTGCCGTTGCCGCACGCCTTGCTGGCAAAAGGCGTGCAGCGCTATGGCTTTCACGGCCTCTCGTGCGAGTCGATCCTCGCGCAGCTGGATCCGGTGCCGGTCCGGTTGATCATCGCCCACCTCGGCAGCGGCGCCAGCCTCACCGCCGTACGCGATGGCCAGTCCATCGACACCAGCATGGGCATGACCCCGACCGGCGGCATTCTGATGGGAACGCGCCCGGGCGATCTCGATCCCGGCGTGATGCTGTTTCTGCTCCGCGAGGGGCACGCCAGCCCGAGCGAGCTGAACGACTTGCTGGAACATCGCTCGGGTCTGCGTGGCATTTCTGATCTCAGCGCCGACGTACGCGAACTGCGCGCCGCCAAGCATCAACCGCTGGCCGCACTGGCGCTGGAGCAGTTCGCCTTGTCTGTGTCGCGGCAGGCCGCCGGCATGGCGGTGGTGCTGGGCGGCGTCGACCTGCTGGTCTTCACCGGCGGCATCGGCGAACACGACGAACCGACGCGCGCCAGCGTCGAGGCCCATCTCGCTCCGTGCTTTCCATCGCTGCAGACACGCGTGCTGCCGGCGCAGGAGAACCGCATCATGGCGAGCCATGCCGTCCGCCTGGCGACGCACTGATTTTTTGCTCGTCATCCCTGCGAAGGCAGGGATCCAGCGACTTTCGTCTCACGAAGCGCGAAGGCACTGGATCCCTGCCTTCGCAGGGATGACGGTGGTTGAGATGGCGCGCCTTGACGCGGCCTTTCCTGTCACGGTGCCACGCTAACGTTTTTCGGATTCCCCCTGGCAGCCATCATGACCAAGCGATTCGATGCAGTAGTGATTGGGGCAGGGCAGGCCGGCCCATCGCTGGCCGGACGCCTGGGTGCCGCCGGCCGCAAGGTCGCCTTGATCGAGCGCAAGCTGATGGGCGGCACCTGCGTCAACACCGGCTGCATTCCCACCAAGGCGATGGTGGCCAGTGCAGAAGTCGCCCATATGGGACGTCGCGCCGCCGACTACGGCGTGGGCACCGGCGAGATCACCGTGGACATGGCCCAGGTGTGGAAGCGCACGCAAGGCATCTCGGGGCGCTCGCGCGAAAACGTCGAGAACTGGGTGGCGGGCATGGCCAACGTCACCTTGTTTCGCGGTCATGCGCAATTCGAATCGCCCCGGACGCTGCGTGTCGGCGATGAGCTGATCGAGGCCGACCAGTTTTTCATCAACGTGGGCGGCCGTGCGGTCGAGCCGAATTTTCCCGGCGTAGGCAGGGTGCCTTACCTCACCAACGTCGGCATCCTCGAATTGCAGGAACTGCCCAAACATCTGGTGATCGTGGGCGGCAGCTATATCGGCCTGGAATTCGGCCAGATGTGCCGCCGCTTCGGCGCCGAGGTCTCCATCGTGGAGCGCAGCCAGCGCCTGTTGCCGCGCGAAGATCCGGATGTCTCCGCCGCCGTCGTGGATATCCTCGAGCGCGAAGGCATCACCCTGCATCTTGGCGCGGAGTGCATCGAGCTGGAGGGCTCGGCGGGCGAGATCTGCGTGATCGCCGAATGCGCCGAGCCGCGCATGAAGGTGCACGGCACGCATCTGCTGCTGGCCGTGGGCCGGCGTCCGAACACGGACGACCTCGGCCTGGACAAGGCCGGCGTCAAGATGGACAAGAACGGCTACATCGTGGTCGACGATCAATGCCGCACCAATGTCGAGGGCATCTGGGCCATGGGCGATTGCAACGGTCGCGGCGCCTTCACCCACACCTCCTACAACGACTACGAGATCGTCGCCGCCAACGTGCTGGACAACGAGCCTCGCCGCATTTCCGATCGCATCCCCGCCTATGCGCTGTACATCGACCCGCCCCTGGGGCGCATCGGCCTGACCGAAACCGAAGCCGTGCAGAAGGGCCACGACGTGCAGGTCGGCGTGCGCCCGATGACACGTGTCGGCCGCGCCATCGAACGAGGCGAGACGCTGGGCTTCATGAAGGTCATCGTCGACGGCCAAAGCGAACGCCTGCTGGGCGCTGCCATCCTCGGCGCCAGCGGTGACGAGGCCATCCACTGCCTGCTCGATGTGATGTACGCCGACGCGCCGTACCGGACTGTAACGCACGCGGTACACATCCACCCGACCATCAGCGAGCTGCTGCCGACGACGTTGCAGGACCTGCATCCGGTGACCGCTCCCGCGCCGGCTGTCACCACTTAGGCCCTGGCGCCGCCCCCGCTTTTGAGTACCCCGGAATTACACCTAAGTAGGGCGTCACATCGCCATCACATGGCGCATACTGGCCCGGGGTGGCGATCGGGGAATCATCAACGTCATGGCAACACAGGACGCATCCGAATACGTCTGGCCGCCCACCGTGGCCGGATTCGACCTGCCGGCGCCGTGCGTCGATGGTGAGGGCAAGGCCGAGCCGCTGATGCTCGCCTTCCTGAGCGCCCGCCCCGATCACTACTGGATCGAAGCCTTCGTCGCCGAAGTCGACGAGTTCAAGGCACAGCATCAACTGCACGACGTGCGCATCGATGCCCGCCAGTTGGTGGTGACCGGCCCCGCCGCGCAGCTGCGCGCGGTGACCAGCGATCTGCGCGACTTCGTGCATCGCGTGTCGCGCCTGAGCCTGCAGCGTCGCATGCGCGAGCGCCTGGCGCCCGGGTCCACCTTGGCTACCGGTGAAAACGCAACAACCAGTCGCGATGTCGCCCTGATCGCACGCATGCCCGGCGTGGCATCGATACTGCAGGCCGTATCGCGCGAGACCGGCATGCGCTTCGTCACCGTGGCCAAGGTATCGGATACGCGATGGACCGCCTGCGCGGTGTACGACGCGATCCAGTTCGGCTTGCGGGCAGGGCAGGACCTGGTGCTGGAAACCACCATCTGCAACGACATCCGCCAGCATGGCCAGACGGTCACGTTCAACCATGCGAGCACGCACCCGATTTTTTCGAACCACCCCACGCCGGCGCTGTATGGGTTCGAGAGCTATATCGCCGTGCCGATCTACCGCGCCTACGGACAATTCTTCGGCACCTTGTGCGCGGTCGATCCGCAACCCAGGCAACTGGATCCAGCCACCATCCAGGCGGTGGAGAAATTCGCTCGCGACATCGGTACCGAGATCGACACGCAGTTGTTGCTCGCCGAAAGCCAGGTAGTGCAGGCCGTCGTTCGCAACGAGTGACGAGTGCGTTCCGCAATTCCTACCTATGAGCGTGTAGTACTTACACCGCCTGACGCCTTCTGCTTGCCTGAATTTCTATCAGGCATCCTTTCCTGGCACGCGCATTGAAGCGGATGAGGCTGCAGTTGTTGTTCGATGCGTCCGCCACACAACTGCGTTTCACGCTTCGCCGCCACGGACTCAACGCGCCCTGCGTTTTTTTCGACAGAGCCAGCCTAAGAAGCATCTCGTTGTAAATATCGAGTCGGCTGCGATCATGTGCGTTCGGTGGTCATCCGTGACACGGAATTTTGTGTCGACCCTGCATGTGCCTGTCGCGATAGGCGAGGGATGCGACGCAGCTATGGCTCCTGCATCGGCGAAAAACATGCGTCGAACGATCCTACCTCTAGAGATGGAATTGCGATGGATGGCTAAACGCGTCCCCGCAGCACATCGCTGCGCCATGGAAGGGATGTGACATAAAAGTTCCAAGCTTACAGAGCTTTTGAGAGTGCTCTGATGTATTCGCGAAGCTGACATCACGATCATACGCACGTCGAACACGGGGACTTCCTGTCGACGAGCTGCCTCACCCCCTAGTCAGGGGAGATCGGATCGCGAGGCTATCCACATCTTCCAGCTGATCCCTGGAAAGACGTCAATAAAACCAAGGAAATACTCATGAAGAAGACCCTTTTCTCGGCTGTCCTGGCTGCTGCGTTTGGCCTCGTTGCCCTGCAGGCTTCCGCTGCCGACGGCACCATCACCTTCAACGGCCAGATCACCGACACCACCTGCACCATCACTGGCGGCGGCGCAGCCACCGGCACGGGCAACATCACGGTGACCCTGCCGACCGTCAGCACCTCGGCCCTGTCGGCTGATGGCAAGACCGCCGGTGACACCAACTTCTCGCTGATCCTTGGCGGCGGCACCAACTGCGCCAACGGCAAGACGGCTGCCCTGTGGGTCGAGACGACCGCGACGCCGGCGCTGGATACCGCCACGGGCGCGCTGAAGAACCAGGCCTCCGGCGGCGCTTCCAACGTGCAGGTCCGCATGGTGAATCCGGCCAACAACCAGCCGATCAAGCTGAACATTAACGCTGCTGTCGTCAACGGCGCCACGCTGATCGCCGCCAGCAACCAGCCGGCTGCCACCATCGCCAGCAACACCGCCACGCTGAACTATGTGGGTCAGTACCTCGCCAAGGGTGGCGCCGCCACCTCCGGTGCGGTCTCCACGTACCTGACGTACTCCATGCAGTACAACTGATCGCTCTTGGGCTTTCAGGAGCAAGACCGGTTCGCCGGTCTTGCTCAACCCGATCCGGGTAAGTGTGGTTCGTTTCCCGCCTAGAGAGCAGTGATATGCATGTCTTCAGCCGCGCCTTGTGCGCCGTGACCGTCATCGCCGCGAGCCTCGGCTCCGCCCATGCCGGCATCACCATCAACGGCACCCGCGTGGTGTATCCCGCCGATCAGCGCGAGGTCTCGTTGAGCATGGTCAATGACGGCAAGGAAGCACGGCTTATCCAGGCATGGATCGATACCGGCGACGCCAGCGAGCGCGCCGAAACCAGCAAGGCACCGTTTGTGATCACGCCGCCGATGTCGCGCGTCGATCCCAGCAAGGGCCAGACTCTGCGCATCATGTTCACGGGCGCCGGCGATCTGCCCCAGGATCGCGAAACGGTGTTCTGGCTCAACATTCTCGAAATTCCGCCCAAGCCCAAAGCGGGCTCGGATGCATCAGACAACTTCATGCAGCTTGCGGTGCGTTCGCGCCTCAAGTTGTTCTACCGTCCCAAGGGCTTGCAGGGCTCGGTGGACGACGCGCCCGACCAGCTCCATTGGCGGCTGGTGTCCAGCGACAACCGCTACGACGTGGAGTGCACCAACGACACGCCGTACAACATTTCCTTCAGCGACGTTTCGTTCAAGGGCACGCCCGAGCAGCCGTCGGTAAGCAAAGGCGGCATGTGTCCGGCCAAGGGCAAGGGCACTTATCCGATTGCGGGCACGCCCGATGCCGAGGGCAAACTCGTGGTCACCGTCATCAACGATTTCGGTGGATTCAATCCACATGAAATGAGTTTCACGCGCTGACTCCTGGGTGTGAACGGCGCACTTCGCGCCACGGAGGAAGAGCGCGGCAAGGGCGCGACCGCACCGTTCGATGATGTAAGCGAATGGCGGGCAGGGCGCGGCGCCGGTCAGTTCGTCTTGAGTCGAGACGATGCTGCAGGCTCTACGAAGTGGTGGCCTCTTAAGGCGGCTCTGATGTTATCGGTGCAGCCGTAGCGCGATCCCCATCAACGCAAAAGGATCTGGATCATTTCCCGCACAGGTTTGGCGCGGCGCTCCAACGGACCATCAAGAGCCACATCCAGCAAGCCGCCCGACAGGGCATGACCCATCAAGACTGTCTCCGGCGCCGCAACGGCGGCTCGCCCGGCGGGGAGTTTTTGTCTCAAGGAACGCGGTGACATCCATGAACGCGACGAGCATCCCATCCATGTATTCCTTGCACGCGAAGGAAGCCGCTTCGCGCTGCATGCCGCGCCCAGGCTTTCTGAGCTGGTCGGTGATGTTGGCGCTGGGCCTGGCGCCGGCCGCCGTGCTTGCCGCCCCGGCTGCCGCCCCTGCGGCGGCGGCCCCCGCGCTGGAGCCTGCCGCTGATCCGGGGGGCGCCATCGAGTTCAGCAGCGCCTTTACGGCCTCCAGTCAGTCGGTGGACGTGTCGCGTTTCGAAAAGGGCAATCCGGTGCTGCCGGGCAGCTACAACGTCGACGTGTTCGTCAATGACGGTCGCGTCGCACGCAAGAACATCCAGTTCCACGCGGCGGACAGCGGCCAGGTGGCGCAGCCGTGCTTCGACTACGCGACCTTGGTGCAGATGGGTGTGGACGTCAACGCACTCGATCCGCAGGTAGTCAACCCGCAGAACATGTGCGTGTCGATCCGCGATATCAGCGCGGACGCCACCGTGACCATGGACGTAGGCGAGCTGCGCCTGGATGCATCCATCCCGCAGGAATCACTCAAGCGCCAGGCGCGCGGCTATGTGAGTCCGGATCTGTGGGACCAGGGCGAAACCGCCTTGCTGGTCGGCTACAACTTCAACGCTTACTCGCTCAACCAGAGCTACTCCGGTCCGCGCCATCCGGGCTACGGCACCGCCGTGGCCGAAGACGGCACGCCGCTCCAGGTGCAGGGCAGCCAGTATTACGTGCCGGGTCCTGGCGGTACGTATACGGCGGCTCCCTCGGGCAACTACATGCTCAATACCGCTGGCCAGTACGTGTCGGTGCAGCGCGGCACGTTTGCACCTGCGCAGGCCAGCGGCTACAGCTCCAACGACATCAACGCCTATCTCGGCCTCAACCTGGGTCTGAATGTGGCGGGCTGGCGCGTGCGCAGCCAGGAAAACGTGCAGTGGGACGAGCGCACCGGCAAAAAGCACTGGACCAACGTCAATACCACGGCCACCCACGACATTACCGCGTGGAAGGCCCAGCTCACCGTTGGCGATAGCTACACCCAGGGCATCGTGTTCGACACCACGCCGTTCCGCGGCCTTACCGTGTACAGCGATGACCGCATGCTGCCGGACTCGCAGCAGGGTTACGCGCCGACCGTGCGCGGCACCGCCAACACGCAGGCTCGCGTGGAGGTACGGCAGAACGGCAATCTGCTGTACCAGACGACGGTGGCTCCGGGTCCCTTCGTGGTCAACGATCTGTATGCCACCGGTTACGGCGGCGATCTGACGGTAAGCGTGTTTGAAGCCGACGGCAGCATGCACAGCTTCATCGTGCCGTATTCGGCCGTGCCGATGCTGCTGCGCCCGGGCGTGGGTCGATGGGCGATTACGGACGGACAGGTGCGCAACGATGCTCTGCGCAACGACAAGCCGTACTTCGTCGAAGGCACGTACCAGCGTGGCATCAATAACTGGCTGACGGTTTACGGTGGCGTGCAGTCCACCTACCGCGACCTGTACCACTCCTACCTGGGCGGTGCCGCCATCAACACGTCGATCGGCGCATTCGCGCTGGACGTGACCAACTCGCACACGACCTTCAAGGGTGCGCAGTCGCTGTCCGGCTACAGCTACCGTGCCTCCTATTCCAAGGTGTTTGCCACCTCGGGCACCACGTTCGCGCTGGCGTCCTACCGTTACTCGAACGGCAAATACCTGTCACTGAGCGATGCGGTACTCACGCAGGACATGATGACATCGATGCGCACGTCCAGCATGGATGTGCTCAACACGATGCGCCAGAAGCAGCGCCTCAACGTCACCGTCAACCAGGATTTTGGCGGCAAGTACGGCCAGCTGTATTTCAACGGTTCGCGCAACACCTACTGGAATGGCATGACCAATGCCACCACCTACCAGATGGGTTACACCAACACGTATAAGCGCGTGAACTTCGGCGTCACCGCCAGCCGCACGTTTTCGGCGGGCCCGATGTACAACGGCTCGCACTACGACAACCAGTTCGGTGTCAATGTATCGATCCCGCTGGGTGGGCCGTCCTCGCGCAACGCACCGCAGTTGTCCTTCAGTGCCACCCATGACGACGTCATGGGAAGCAACGACCGCGTCGGCGTCATCGGCACGTTCGGCAGGAACAGCGAGTTCAACTACGGCGGCAACGCGACCTACAGCGATTACAACAACAGCAGCTCGCAGACATCCGCAAGCGGCACGCTGGGCTGGCAGGCGCCGTACGCCAACCTCAACGGCAGCTACTCGTACTCCAGCCATTACCAGCAGGCGTCGGTCAGTGCGGCCGGTGGTGTGGTGGTGCATGGCGGTGGCGTCACGTTGTCGCCGCAGCTGGATCTCAGCAGCCCCATCGGCATTATCCAGGCGCCGGATGCCAAGGGTGCCCGGATCAGCAGCAGCGGTCAGGCCACCGTGGACAGTCGCGGCTACGCGGTAGCCACCAACCTGATTCCGTATCGCATGAACGACGTCACGCTCGATCCGGCGGGCACCTCCAGCGATGTGGAATTGCAGACCACCCGCCTGCAGACGGCGCCGCGCGCGGGTGCGGTGATTCCGCTGAAGTTCGAAACCACCAGCGGCCGCGCTGTGCTGATCCATGCGAAGCAGCCCAATGGGGATGCGCTTCCCTTTGGCGCCGAAGTGCTCGATGCCCATGGGCAGAGCATCGGCGTGGTGGGTCAGGGTGGGCAGTTGTTTGTGCGTGGCGCGGAAGAGGACGGGACGTTGCAGGTGCGTTGGGGTGATGACGAGGCCAAGCAGTGTCGCGTCAGTTATCAGTTGCCGGCGCGTGCCAGGAGCTCGCGTGCCGATATCGAAACGACCGACGCGATTTGTCGCTAACGTCCTGGTCCGCTGGAGCCAATCACATGAAAACAGATATCACATGGCGCACCGGCAGGCAGTTCATCTTGCTTGCCTGTTTGCTGACTCTCTTTACAGGCCGCGCGTTCGCAGCCTCATCATCGTGCACGGGCGGCAACCAGTCCTTTACGGTGACGCTGCCAAGCACGGTTTCGGTGCCGCGCGATGCGGCCGTCGGAACGCTGCTGACCAGCTGGTACTACAGCGTCAGCAATAGCGCGCTCTATCGCTGCACGGCTTCCGACGGCTACGTCGGCGGAAAAGGCCAGGTAATGTCTTTCACCTCGCCCACGGCTGTTTCAGTCGCTATTCCCTCGGGCTCAGGGACCGCCTCGGTCTATCAAACCAACGTGGCGGGCGTGGGCATTGCCGTGGTGGGATCGATTTACAACAGCTACGCCGGTTGGTCCGCTTGGAACGGATTCACCACGACCTATGAAGGTCCCATATGGACACACCTCAACGGTACGATTACGGAAGGCGTGCAAATTGCCATTGCGCTGGTCAAGACAGCCACTGTCACGGGTGGCGTTGTACCCGGCGTCGTCGTCCTGAACTTTGCGCCCGTTACGAATGCAGGGACGCAGACGAGCCAGCTTGACACCTTTGCGGTCACGCCCGTCACCATCGTCTCGCTGGCGTGCACGACGCCCAATGTCACGGTGCCGCTAGGTACCCATTCGCCCAGTGAGATGGCCAGTGTTGGCGCCACGACCACTGCCGTGAGTTTCAATGTCAGCCTCAATAACTGTCCTGCTGGATTGAACGCTATTCAGTACCGCATCGACCCGGTGACCACCCTGGTGAATAGCTCGCAGTCGATTGTTGCTCTGGATGGCAGCTCGTCCGCTTCCGGCGTGGCCGTGCAGCTCTTGAATTCCGCCGGGACCGCCGCTTACCCCTTGAGCAGCTATCAGTCCTTCAGCGGGTACACCAAGAGCACGGGCGGCAGCTACACCATTCCGTTCAAGGCGCGCTACTACCGCACAGGGGCCATTACACCCGGTACGGCCAATACATCGATGACGTTTACCATGCAGTACTTGTAGTCATCCAGATCGCTGCGTGAAGACGAAGGGCCGGGATTCCGGCCCTTTTTTTTGGGGACGTAAGCGTATCGGGCCCACTCCCGCCACCTCTCCCGGCAGAAAGTAGCAAGCATGAGATCGCATTTTCGATAGCTTCCACGGTGGCAGTGGCCCTGCCTACACCATTTTTCGACACACAGCTCACGACACAAGCTGACTGCGACCCGCTTTATCTGTGCGTGCGATTCATCCTGCCGCAAGGAAACGGAATGCACACTCCGGTAACAATGATTTCGGCCTCGTGCCTCGAACGGAGATAGACCCATGCGCAACGCTTCCTTGCTCCTGGCCGCTACCCTAGCGCTTGTCCTTAGCTCGCACGCCTTTGCTTCGGACCGCCCCGATCCCGGCAAGCTGACCACCCGCTGCCTGGATGCGGCGGCGAAAAAGTTCGATGTGAAGAACGACTATATCCAGCTGCAGCCGGTGCAGGCTGCCGATGCTGGCTACACGATCACCGGCGTTGCCGACGCCGGCATGGATGGCAAGAAGAACTTCAGCTGCCAGTTCGACAAGAAGGGCAAGCTGGCCAATCTCGTGCCCGAAGGCAAGTAATCCGAGGGAGGGTGGCCGCGCGCAAGGCGCGGCCACCGATCAGGCGACGGCTCTTTGACGTTGCACGGCGTAGCGTGTGGCGGACTGCCGGGAGTTTCCGGTGCTCTGCGTTCCCTCCGGGAGATGACCTATGCCAACGCCTGCCAAGCTGAGTTTCGCCAGCGATATCCTCCCCATGTTCACGGGCATGGATGTCGCTCACATGATCAAGAGCATGGACCTTGGTGACCGCGACAGCGTGTTCCAGCATGCGGACGCCATCTACAAATCCGTATCCAGTGGTCACATGCCGCCGCCGTCGTGTGGCGAGCCTCGCTGGACCGAGGACATGTGCGCGAAGTTCAAGCAGTGGCAAGAGCAGGGCGGCGAGCCGTAACACGCCGTCGATGTCGATCGGGCAGGGCTCGGCGAGCCGCGCCCGGAATGGCTGCGGCGTCACGTTGCAGTCGACATCTTTCGCTTCGATAAGGACGCTGCCATGCCTGCCACGAACGATAGCCATCGCGACCCATGGCCCGAACTTTCCTACCCGGACTTCGCCGGTACCCAGTACTTGCTGCACATGGGTCTGCAAGCCGTTGGCAAGTTGAAGCTCAAGGCACCGTTTCAGCCGCAGTGGTCCGCGATCGCGATGGCGATGAGCGCACGTGGATTGACCACGGGGCCGATCGACTATGCGGGTGGTGTGTATGAGGTCAACGTCGACCTGATGGCGCACGAGCTGATCTGTGTCACCAGCTGGGGCAGCTCGGGGAGCTTCAAGTTGGCGCCGATGTCGGTGGCTGAGTTTGTGGAACGGCTCTTCGACGTGCTGCGCAAGGTAGGCGTCGACGTATCCATCAACCTGATGCCACAAGAAGTGGCCAACCCCATTCCATTTGACCAGGACAAAGAGCCTCGCCCGTATGAGCCAACCCTGGCCCATCACTGGTGGCGCATCATGCTGAGCACACAGCGCGTGATGCAGGTTTTCCGCGGTGCCTTCGAGGGCAAGACGCAACCCATCGGCCTGATGTGGGGAACGCTCGATATCCGCGATGTGCTCTACAACGGCAAGGCCGTGGCGCCGCCGCCCAAGTCCGACTATATCCGCCGCAATGCGATGAACGCCGAGCTGATCGAGATGGGTTGGTGGGCTGGCAGTGCCGCGTACCCGAAGCCGGCGTTCTATTCGTTTGCCTATCCGCAGCCCGCAGGCATCGAAGGCGCACCCATCAGCCCGGCAAGCGCCCGCTGGGATTCGGCCATGGGCGAGTTCATCCTGGATTACGACGACCTGCGCCAATCGAACGATCCGGATGGCGATCTGCTGGCGTTTTTTCGGACTGCCTACAACGCCGGGGCTCAGCGTGCGGGTTGGGATCCGAAGCTTTTGGGGAGCGGAAGGCCTGTTTAGCGACTGCTTTCCGTTTGGCAGGGCCCTGGTTTGTCCGCAAGTTGGGGCACAGGCTCCGATGGAAGCGGCATCAACGCAGGTAGCTACGCAGCACGGCCATCACGGGTTCCAATTCCCGTAACGCCTTTGGGTTGGCTGCAGCCACATGTTCCCTCAGGTGTTCCTCCAGCAGTTGGCTCATCAGTCCTTGGACCGCACCGCGTATCGAGGCGGCCTGTTGTAACACCGCATCGCAGTCGGCATCCGCCTCCAGCGCCTTTTCCAATGACGCCACCTGGCCGCTGATGCGGCGCACCCGCGTGATCAAGGACTTTTTGTTCTGGATGGTGTGAGACATGGTGATCTCCTGATGATGCGCGTAGTATAGGGGGGTATACCATGTATGAGATACCCGTCGTGACGATCCCTGACCCATCGCCCTTCAAGCACCCCCACCAGTTCAACGAAGGCAATCCGCTTGCCGAGAAGAACACCCTTCGGGCCGTCGTCATCACCGCGATCATGATGGTGATAGAAATTGTTGGCGGGTACTGGCTCAATTCCATGGCCCTCCTGGCAGACGGCTGGCACATGAGTTCCCATGCATTGGCCTTGGGCGTCTCCGCGGGGGCTTATGTCCTGGCGCGGCGATTGGCCACAGATAGCCGCTTTGCCTTTGGCACCTGGAAGATCGAAGTGTTGGGTGGTTATAGCAGCGCGCTCTTACTGGGCGTGGTGGCTGTGCTGATGCTTGTGCAATCCATCGAGCACCTGGTGAACCCAGCCCCCATTCACTACAACCAAGCCATTCCAATCGCGGTGGTGGGGCTCTTCGTCAACCTGCTTTGTGCTTGGCTATTGAAAGATGGTCATCACCACGATCACGATCACGGCCATGGTCACGCGCACGATCACCACCATGACATCAACTTGCGCTCAGCCTATCTCCACGTGATTGCTGATGCGGCTACATCGGTGCTTGCCATCCTCGCTCTGCTGGGTGGCAAATTTCTCAACATCTCTTGGCTGGATCCCGTCATGGGTGTCGTTGGCTCCGTCCTGGTCGCTCAGTGGGCCGTCAGCCTGCTCAAGCAGTCTGGTCGCATCTTGCTCGATGCGGATATGGATGCGCCCGTAGTGGAAGAAATCCGCGACGTCGTAACCGACAAGCTCCCGGGCACGTCCATTAGCGATCTCCATGTCTGGCGGGTGGGCAAAGGCCGCTACGCCTGCATCCTGGGCCTCGTCACCGACGCACCCCTGACGCCGGCCCTGGTGCGCGGGCATTTGTCCATCCATGAAGAATTGGCGCATGTCACCGTCGAGATTGCCCAGGCCGATGCGCCAACCCTGGTGTACTTTCCCCGACCGCAGCAGGTCTGAAGGTCACGTGCAGGCTCAATGCTGAGGTTCGGTGATTCGTAACGGAGGTTTCCCGCCAACTGGATTCAACCCGCTTTCGCTTGATCACCATCGCGCCTACCTATGTAGTTTTGCGTGGTATCAGCTCAGTAGTATTTCCTTTGGCATTCTGGCGTGCATGTTTCCGCAATGGTATCGACGTCGGTAACCATCGTACGCAAGCGCGGCTTGCGTCGTGATCGCTTCGCGACCGATTCACGTTATCTCGCCGACAATCGCTGGTGCAGCGCGGGTAGCACACGCCCACTGCATTCTCAGGAAACTGCAATCACCGCAGACGCCGTTCGACCTTCATCACCCTTTCCAGGGAGTGGTCGCCATGAGCATCCCCTTCACGCACTATTTCCGCATCCTCGTTGCCGGTGACCGCAGCGAGGAGGTCAGCAGCGTCATCGAGCAGGATCTGCATTTCCGCACGTCGGTAGTGTCGCCGCGGGATTTGGCAGAGGCGATTCGATCCGGTGCCGATGTGGGTGCCATCGTGGTGTCGCGGGAACTGGCGCCCGTCGCTATCGAAACCCGCGATGCGCGTGGACTGCGCATGCCCATCTTCATGATGAGCGACCGCCACGATGAGACATTCCACGATCCGTTCCTGAAGTCGCTGGATGGCGTCGTTATCGCTGATCTTGAAAGCCGCGACTTCTACGAGAAGCGCCTGGCGGCCTCGGTGGAGCAATACGTGTCGAGCCTGCTCACGCCGTTCTTCGGCACGCTGATGCAATACGACTTCGACGCCAATCGCACCTGGGCCTGCCCGGGTCACCAGGGTGGACAGATGTTCATGCGCCATCCTGCTGGACGGTTGTTCTACGAGCACATGGGCGAGAACGTGTTTCGCGATGACATCTGCAATGCCATGGTGTCCCTGGGTGACTTGCTGATCCACGAAGGACCCGCATTGGCGGCGCAACAGGCCGCGGCGCGCGTGTTCCTGGCCGATCGTACGTACTTCGTGCTCAACGGCACCTCGGCATCGAACAAGGTGGTCAACACGGCGCTGCTGACCAGCCGCGACATCGTTCTGTTCGACCGGAACAACCACAAGTCCAATCACCACGGTGCGCTGGTTTTCGCCGGGGCCATTCCCATTTATCTGCAAGCCGATCGCAATGGATTCGGCATGGTCGGCCCGATCGACTGGGCTGCTTTTGATGAAGAGTCGATACGCGACAAGATCAAGCATCATCCGCGCCTGAAGGACACCGATGCCTGGAAGCGCGAGCGGCCCATCCGCGTTGCCATCATCGAGCAATGCACCTATGACGGCACCGTGTACAACGCCAAGAAGGTGCTGGAGAAGATCGGCCATCTTTGCGAGTACATCCACTTCGACGAGGCGTGGGCCGGTTTTGGTGCCTTCCATCCGCTGATGAAAGATCACTTCGGCATGAGCCTGTCGCTGACCGACAAGGACCCGGGCATCATTGCCACCCAGTCAACTCACAAGCAGTTGGCCGGCTTTTCGCAGGCCTCGCAGATCCATGTGCGCGACGCGCATATCCGCGAACAGCCGTTTCGCGTGAACCATAAACGGTTCAACGAGATGTTCATGCTGCAGGCGTCGACGTCACCGTTCTATCCATTGTTCTCCAGCCTGGACGTCAACGCGCAGATGCATGCCGACAAGGCTGGTCGCGTGCTGTGGGATGACATGGTGAAACTGGGGATCGAGGCCAGGAAGGCGATACGCAAGCGGTTTGCCGGCTTCCTCAACCCGTTCGTGCCGGACACCGTGAAATACCAGGGCGAACGCGTCAAGTGGGAGGACGTGCCCACCGATGTACTGGCTGTGGAACAGGAGTACTGGCAGCTTGACCCGCAGGAAACCTGGCACGGCTATCGGCATCTGGGTGCCGATGCCGCGATGGTGGACCCGACCAAACTCATGCTCACCACGCCCGGTATCGACCCGAGAACGGGCGCATATGCCAGCAGCGGCATTCCTGCCACGGTGATCGCCAACTACCTGCGGGAGAACCATGTCATCCCGGAGAAGAACGACCTCAACAGCATTCTCTTCCTGATGACGCCTGCGGTAGGCGAGGGCAAGATGGCGATGCTGCTCGCTGCACTGGAGCGCTTCCGCGATCACTATGACGAAGACCATCCGCTCGATCAGGTGCTTCCAGCGCTGTCCCGCAAGTACCAGGAGCGATATCGCGGCTACACCGTGCGTCAGGTCGCGCAGGAAATGCACGAGTTCTATGCGTCAAAGAACGTCAAGGAATTGCAGCGCCTGAGTTTTCGCTACGAATCGTTCCCGGAGCAGGCGATGTCGGCACGCGAAGCGAATGAAGCGCTGGTCAGCGGACGCGTGGATTTCGTGCCCATGGATCAGGTCAAGGGTCGCATTGCAGCCACTCTCGCGCTGATCTATCCACCGGGCATCGGCATCGTGATACCGGGCGAGCGCTACGACGATCGCGCGCAACCCATGATCGATTACTTCCTGGCTTTCGAGGAAAGCTGCAACCGGTTCCCGGGCTTTTCCTATGAGGTGCAAGGGGTGTATCAGGTGCCGGAGGACGGCCGAGTGCGCTTCTATACGTACGTGGTCAACGAAGGTAAAAGCTGACGGGGATTTCGAGCGGTAGCGATTATCGCGGCCGATATGTCCAGTGGCGACCATGCGCTGACATTTTGTCAGCCCCGAGCCCTCACGCTCGCCTGCGGCCACGCGGACATCCATCTCGCCCAACCCTGACAGACGCTACGAACCTTGCTTGTTAGGGTCAGTCGGTCATTCGCGCTGCCGTGTTGCACGGCCTCGCGAATGACCATGACCACCAGGTCATGAGGCGCGGGCCGTGAGTGCACCAACACCCACGACCCGCTAACCATCACCAACTTGAAGAGAGTTGATCATGGCTATCCGCGATCATACGGTACGCATTCGCTCGTCCGTTCCCCCTGACGACACCCTCACTCCTCCGCCTCACGCCCCGTCATCCACGTCGATGGCATGGCCCGAACCCCTGCGTCTTGTCACTCGCGGCGACATCGCGCTGGCGGTGCTGGCCCTCACGCGCTTGCGTGTCGACAGCGAGCAGTGCCGCCAAGCGCAGGCGCGGGGATTCCCCGGCAAACCGCTGCCATGGCCGCTTCCCGTGGCCGTCACGGCCAGCCTGGGCACGGCGATCTACTGTCTCCAGCAGTACGCCCGCCGGCTCGGTGACGAGCGTCGAGTGAACACCATACGCTTCCGATGATCGCCGTTTCAGCGCATCGGCCGGCACGGCGATGCGCTGCACTCGGGCGATCACCGACAAAGCTGCCAAGCATTCACTGACACGGAGCGCTGTAAGCGCCTGAGCCGCTGCGGAGCCGTGTCCGACAGGGAGGAACCACCATGGAACTGATCCAGCTCACCCCGCACTCGGAAGTAGACCCCTCGCAACCCCTGCGTGCCCCCGGCGACATCCTGCTGCACGCCTACCTGATCCCGAGCGCCCTCAACCCTGCCCAACTCGCCCGTCGCAGCGGCATACCCTCCGATCAGATCAAAGCCTTCATCGCCGAGACTCACCCCATCACGCCCAAGGTCGCCATCCGCCTCTCCCTTGCCTTCGACACCACCGCCTTCTACTGGCTGGCACTTCAGGCGCGGTACGATCTGGAGAGGGCGAAGCCGGTGATCCGTGCCTATCGTCCCCTCGTTGATTAACGACAGACGCACGATAAATGGAGCGGAGACGGTTGAGTCCAACCGCCATTGGTTGATTTAACTACCTCCGTCGCGTTTGCTCGAAAAATCCCTCTGCAAACTCGATCAAAAGCAAACACCTGTGCCATGAAAAATCTAACTGGAATTCTGGCCGCAATGTTCGCCGTCGCAGGAGCAGGTACGTCAATGGCGAAGGATGAATCAGTGCTTCGAGCCACGGTTCTTAAAGTCTCGGAACGCCCATCGCTTGTCGCGGGTTACATAGGCGCTTGGATCGAAATTTCCACAAGCGCCGACGGTGGCAGAACAACCTCCGACCTCTATCTTCTATATGGCTCTGAACAGCAGAGCGTCCCAGGCGCGGGACGGCTTTGTAGCTTTCGCTACCATCTGGGAATTGTCAGCGGCGCAATCGGAAGCCAGCCTGGGCGAAAAGAGGGTGTCAAAATCATCGACCACTTCGATTGTGAGCCTGCTCAAAGCGCTTCGCGTTAGCGTCTGCGCCACCGCCTGCCGCTGACCCCGTACGTGCGCGAAGCATTCTGGGGCGGTGCGGAGAAGCATTGCATCGACTTTGAACCCTATCCGCAGGCGATTGTTGCCTGACCAGCATCGCGCGAGCCTGCTGGTCCGCGGCAGCTGGCTCCTACACTTGTGCGAGTCAGCGACGCCGTGATTGACTCATCTGCTGAAGAATCCGGCAGTGTTCGAACGCTCACACACTTCGCCGTGACCGTTCCCGGCTCTCGATGGACAAGGAAAGCGCGATGAAGCTTCTCCTCACCTCCGGCGGCGTCAGCAACCCGAGCATCCGCGACGCGCTCGTCGACATGCTCGGCAAACCCATCGCCGAATCGACCGCTCTGTGCATCCCCACCGCGATGTACGGCATGCTGCCCGGGACCGCGGTCATGACGTGGCGGCAGATCGCCGGACAGACGCCCACGCCCATGGTCGAGCTGGGATGGAAGTCCGTAGGCATGCTTGAGCTGACCGCGCTGCCCAGCATCGACGAGGAGAACTGGGTCCCCTTGGTCAGGCAAACCGATGCCTTGCTGGTGTGTGGTGGCGACGTCCTGTATCTGCACCACTGGATGCGTGAGTCCGGCCTGGCGGATCTGTTCTCGTCGCTCAGCGAGACGGTCTATGTGGGGCTGAGTGCCGGCAGCATGGTGATGGCTCCGTACGTGGGCGAGAGGTTCGTGGGCTGGAAGCCGACCGCCGGCGGTGATGGCGCGCTGGGCATGGTCGGCTTTTCGATCTTCCCGCATCTGGACAACGCCATGTGCCCGCAGAACACGATGGCCGACGCCGAGACGTGGGCCGCGCGGTTGCCGGTGCCAGGGTATGCGCTCGACGACGAGACAGCCATCAAGGTGGTGGGCGGTGCCGTCGAGGTGGTCTCCGAGGGGCACTGGAGGCTCTTCGAGCGTCAAATCGTGGGGCCGTAGCCCCGTGTCGATCCCGCAAGCACTCGTTCGTCGCATCCATGTAGGTGACCATGCCGGCCACCCCTTCCGCGAAGGAGATAGTCATGTCTTATATCGATGGTTTCGTGATCGCCGTACCCAACGCCAACCGCGAGAAATTCATCGAGCACGCCCGTACTTTCGACGCCATTTTCGTGGAGTTCGGCGCTATCCGGGTGGTGGAGTGCTGGGGAGACGACGTGCCCGATGGCAAGCTCACCGATTTTCGCCGCGCCGTGCAGGCGACGCAGGATGAATCCGTAGTGTTTTCCTGGGTGGAATGGCCCGACAAGGCCACCCGCGATGCCGGCATGGAGAAATTCATGAAAGATCCGCGCATGGACGCCGCCAGCGAGTGCCCCTTTGACGGCAAGCGCATGATCTTCGGCGGCTTCAAGGCAGTGGTCAGCCTGCCTAAGTAGGGCGGCCCTGTTTGATGCTGCTGAAAAGGGGCTCTGCCTGACGATTCGTCGTTGCGGCAGGCCCGCCTTCGGCTTAACTGGCCACTAACGGGAGGAAGCGCAGCTTGAGAGGTGCGGGAGCTTCGCCCGAACTCCTCGCTGGCCTTCTCACCTGGATCGCCATCTCGGCGCACGCAGGGTCCCCTTTAGGCGATAGCCGTGGCCGGCCACTTTCCTCTCGATACTCACCGTTCTGCGAGTGCTCTCGGCCAGCTCGCTATTCACCTGCGCGATGTGTGGGATCGCCTGTTGGGAGCGCCCGCATCGAAGCCACCTCCGATCCTGTCGCGAAGACAGCACCTCGCGGCGGTCGTGGATGCGGCCCGAAGGATCAACCGGGGCGGCGGGCGATGATCGTCCGCGCCTTGGCGGGATGGGGGCATTGCTTCCGACCATTCCGTCGCGGCGCTTATCGACACGCGCCGGCCATTGAAGCGCCGTCGTGCGGCAGGGTTACCGTGGCGAATAACAGACTCATGCAAGAGGTTTGTTCGATCTGTCTTGAAGCCTGGGGGCGATAGACTGCATGGCGCTTACTCGATCACAGCTGGCTGATGGACTCTTGTCCCTGGATGCAGAACTGCTCAGGCTCCAGAGCAATGGTGAGCCCGAGGAAACGATGCAGTTGGCGTTTGAGCACATGGTCTATACCTCGACACGCACCGTCGGGCCGCCAGATCGCCTGTGGTGGTGGAGTCAACTTTATTCGGCGATGGACCAATGGGCTGCTCGCGCAGAGCGGCCGGCGGGGCTGAGCCGTGACCACGAATCTTGACCCGACCCAAGAGGGCCTGTGTCGCTATCCCTCGACAGACGGTTTTTTTGATATCGCCTCGTTCTTCGTGATGCGCAGGGGGCAGACCCGGTTCGTGCCCTGTCGATGCAGGTCAAGCTGCAGTCGACCGTGTCTGGGTCGATGTGGTTGCCAGGCCTGCGCTTGGCGTTCTGCGGCTGAGGGGCCGGAGCACAAAAGCTATCCAGCGAAGTTTTGACAGGGGCGACGTGCGCCTCCGCCCCCTGGCGGACATTCATCGTGGCGGCACTGGGCTGAGGTCCGGTATCCATGAAGTCCCGGTAGCCGATACTCTTGGCCCGAACGCCCCATTCGTCCGCCTCAGCACGCAGGAGGGTTGATCGATGAGCACATCAAGCCTGGTACTGACGCTCTTCATCGCATGGACACTCTTCTTGCTCGTGCTCATGGAGGGCATTCGCTCTTATCTGGTTGTCTCCGGGCGCGCCCGATCCAACGAGTTCAAGCCTGATAACGCGAACCTCTCGCCATTTTTGCAGCGGCTGGCGCGAGCGCATGCCAACTGCATCGAGAGTCTCCCTGTGGTTGGCGGTCTTCTTCTCGTGGCCATCGCGACCGGCCGCAGCGGTGTTACTGATGGGCTGGCCCCGTGGCTTCTGGTAGCCCGCATGGCCCAATCCATCACTCACCTGGTCTCCTTGAGTGTCTTGGCGGTCAACGTTCGGTTTTTCTTCTTCGCCGTGCAGCTGGCAATCGCGATCTACTGGACGTGCGCCTTGCTTGCAGGATAGTTACCGCGCCTGGACCCAAACAAACTCGATGTCGTCCTGGACGGCTTCGCTGATCTCTCCGGCGGGGACGCCCGTAAGTTCGCTGACGCGACCATGCCGCATGCCGAAGAAGACACCGCTGCGCCGAAAGATGGCAGTCCATGTGACGCGATCCGGATTTGCGTGTTCGTAGTCGCCTTCATACGTAAAGCCGTTGGTGGTCTTGCCCGAAATGCTGGTCATGAGGATTGCCTTTGTGCTTATTTGGTTGAGCGGGGCGTAAAGGGATCTGGCGACTGAACAAGGATTGAGCGCCCGTCGGCAATCTCGCTGGGCGCCGCTTGTATGGGTGCACCGTCGTCATCCATGCGGGCATCGTCCATTCCCTGGCGAATTTTGTCGCTGTTGCGCGAATCGCGCTCAGGAGCGCGCCTGGCTTGCGCTACCGGCGTTTTTGCCCACATGCTCGCGGCAGATGCTTTGTAGCTCGGAAACCAGCGATTACGCTGCTCACTGTCCGTCGCTTCCGGAACGGGAGAGAAGTGCAGCGTGTGCGGATAGAAGTAAAGCGAGTTCACTTGATTGGGGTTGTACATGGCGATGCCTCGAGTGTGGACCTGCGGCTGGCAAGTCAAGAGCAAGCGCTAGCCTGCGGCTCCGACATACGCGGAGAAAGCTCAGAGGACCTACTACAAAGCCATGCAAACAATCTGAGGCGCGAGGCGGGGCTAACCGTGCCTCGGCACACCCTCAACATGCGCCTTCTCCCGTTACGCGGCTGTAAGGGGAGAGCGCTCGATATCGGGTGAATAAAGGGCAAGGGGGCGACGCTTCCCGTGCTTCCACTCCCATGAGGTGGGGCTGAAAAGGGTACTCAGGCCCCGACTCTTACTTTCTTCGCGTAGCCAACGGATCGCACAAGGATCAGCACAAACAACAGCGCGATGAAGATGGCGTAGGCATATTGGCTCCTCGACACCCCCGTTCCATACGGAAACCAGATTCCTGGCACTCCTACGGCGCTGAGCTCCGTCGCGAACAGGCCTATGCCCACAAGGATCGCTGCAAGGGCGGCCAGCCAGGTGGAGGGCTTGGCCGATCGCATCACGCCAAGGCCAATAGTCCAGAGGTAAAGCGCTGCAAATACCAGGCGCAGGCCTTCGATGATCATGCCGGCAAATGCCTTGAAGCCATGGGTTGCTTCGGGCGCAAACCAGGGGCGGCCGAGGCATGCAATGGCCACATAAGCCACCGTGAGTGCGCCGACGGCGCGCCCAAGCCATGAGTGCCGGTTCAAGCCAAACCAGTCGCGCCATGCCAGCGTCCATGCGGCCAGCGTGAGGGGCCTCAGCAGTACGGTGACGGCAATGTCGTAGCCTCGCAAGCTGAGATAGGGCGTCCAGAAAAACAGCACCTGATTGAGGCGAAGAAGCGCCAGAAAGACCAGCGCGGCGACCAGCCATCGATAACTGTCGGCGCTCCTGCTCGCCATCAACCCCACGACCATGATCGCCAGCAGCACCAGGGCGAGCGGCTCGACCGCATCAACCACGTAACCCTTGAACGTCTGTAACCACTGCGTCTGATGGAGCTGGCCTATGGCATCTGCCGCGCCGATCACGGGAGCAACATGCATCCCGCCGCTCTCCGCACCCGCTTCAAGAGGATCCAGCCATACACGAAATGCAATGACGTAGGTCTGCGTTTGAGTCGATGGTGACGTGGGCAACACGAAGACAGTTGGTTTGGCGGCGAATACCGTGGGCGGTGCCTGCGAGAACTCGCCCGGGCCGCCGACCAGCGTTCCGTCGACATAGAGCTGATACGTTGAATCCACCAGCGTCGGGCCAGCCAAGGCAAGTGCGCTACCTTTATCGCTGTCGACTGCGACCTTCATTCGATACCAGGCATAGCCGGTGTAGTGGGCATGGCCGCGTTGACTCCAGCCGGTGACGTAACCCGGCAGGCCGACATCGCCATCATGCGCGCCGGCGGCAGGCGTGAGGTCAACGGTTTCCCATCCGCTGTCGTCGAAGTCCGGTGAGGACCAGCGATCATCGTCGCCAGGGTGAAATCGCCACGGGCCGTTCAGCGGTACAGTCGAATGCCCAAGGACGACACTGGCGTCGGGCGGAGGGCTGGCCACCGCATGTGCGCTTCCGATCGTGGAAGCCATGAGCAGGCAAAGCGAAACCAGGTAGCCAGACCATCGCATCACATCGAGCTCCGTGGCGATTCCTGGCGGCAGTCTAAGAGTCCTTTTGGGAAAACGCACGAACGTTGGTCGCCAGGGCAACGCCGTCCCGGGCCTTCGCCCACCTCGATTACCGCTAGCATGGGGCGGGCACCCACCAAGGTCACCTGCGGGCGACAACGTTCGCTTTCGATCCGAAACGGACTATCAGGAATGCCTGTTTGCAACCATTTCAAGTGGAAGCCATGGGGGGAGAAATGCTCAAACGACTCGTTGCAGCTTTTGCGTTTGTTGCATTGCCATGCCTGTCAGCACAGGCCGGCCCAAGTGCGCAGACATTAGAGCGAGAAGATGCGGCGGTCTTGCGAGCCGCCCTGAGTTCGCAGTGCCAGGCCGAGGATGGTTACGTCCTGCTCTCGTCTACGACTGTTGCCCCCAGGGGGAGCGACGATCTGGAGTCGATCGATGAGTCAGGTGCTTTTGCCGACCTGAAACGCAGAAGCGGCTCCGCAACTTCGTTGCCGGAAAGCCTTGAATGCAAGGGGGTGCGGCTGCACCGCGAGCAGGAGATCCAACGGATTTTCGACGGTCAATCCATGGCGGCGGGCAAGGCATCGTTGGACGAGGCCTGGAAGAAGCTGTACGAATCTTATCCCGGAGCCACTGGCTGGACGTCCGTGAGTCTTCCGGGCTATTCCCCGGATGGAGAAATCGCGGTTGTCTACGTGGCTCATCACTGCGGTAGCCTTTGCGGGCAGGGTTTGTATGTGTATATGCGCCGCGCCAAAGATCAGTGGAAGCCGCTCATTCGCTTTCCCGTCTGGGTTTCGTGAATAAGTCTGCTTTCGAGCCGAAGCGGACCGTCGAGACATGACCGGTCTTGGGCGAGGGGGATAGGGTGAGCCAGGGGGATTGCGTGCGCAGACTTCAATGCCTGTTTTTCTTCTTGCTCGTCGCGTCATCAAGCACACTGGCCAAGGCGGCAGGTGACCCGGCCGTGCTTGTTGCCGCGCACGACGTGGCGATGGCAAACATGCGGGGTGACACCATCTGTGGAGGCGCGGCACCTGGCGCCTCGCGGCCTGATCGGAAAAGGCTCGCCGCCTTGGTGGCTGCGTTGCCCGATCCCAACAAGAGTTATCCGTTCGGCGACCTGGAGATAACGCCTCTCGGGTTAGCCGTGCTTGCCGACGACGTGCCGCTGCTGGACAGCCTTTTCGGTCGGGGAGCGCAGTGGCGCAAAGACGCCGCCGACAGCATGGCGATGCATGAGGCCGCCCAACACGGTTCACCGGCGATGATCAAGGCGCTCTTGCGCCACGGCCTTCGCCCCGATCCAGGGCAGCCAGATGAATTTTCGCCGTTGATGGCGGCGGCCTGGGAGGACAGGGCGGAAAACGTCGCCGTTTTACTTGAGGCCGGAGCCGATGCCAGTTTTGCGCTGCCCAATGGCAACAGCGCATTGCGCGGCGCCGTGACATGCAGGAACCAGCGCATTGTCGATGCCCTGGTGCACCGCGGCGCTCACCCAGATGCCAAGACAATGCGCCTGGCTGTGGAGCGCGGCATCAAATTTCCCGACTTTTGAAGGTTGCCCCCGTGCCATGCACGTGCCAGCCGTTGTGCGCGTGCCGCTGCACCGACAAATGCGGCTGCGAAGCATGCGTGCTTCAGTCCGGTGACGTTTGCGATGAAGCAGGCTTATGCGAGGTCACGCCAGGCAGTCCCGCGGGGCAGTCGGTAACAGGCCACCCGCGGGTTAACGGTGAAGTGGACGGCGGCCGCACCTGGGCGCGGGGCGAAAGCGCGAACGCCGTCCGAATGCCCGTCATGGGCCCATGCATTATTGGGCAGGCGAGCGTGGCTCCAGGCCGACTATTCGCCGTGCATCAGCGACAGGTCAAGGGCAGATATTGAAGAGGGATGCCATTGATGTTTCGGTCGGTACACACCCATTGGACCGAGCCATTGGTGATTACCGCGGCAAACCCCAGCTGAAGGCCGGCGATGGCGGCGTTGGCCTGTTGCCCATCTGTGTTGTCGAAGTGCACCAGAACGTTACCGGGCCGCGAAAGTGCATCTACACGGCCCACGTACTTGCCGGCATAGGCATTGGCGCTCTGCAGCCCCGCCTCAGCTTCCGTGGTAGGGAACGTGCCGGTGTTGTAGTAGTACTCGGCGACTGCGAGCTTTGGGCCTTCGGCCAACGAAAAGCCTTCCATCACCTGAGAACGAATCACGTAATTCTGATACGCAGGTATCGCAATGGCTGCCAGGATCGCGATGATGGCTACGACGATCATCAATTCGATCAACGTAAAGCCCGCCTGCCGATGAGTGTCCATATAAATTCTCATATGCCCCCTAGCACTCAAGAATTTGGCCCAGTAGAAGTGATGCGCATGCTTGGTTGCTAGTGCAACAAACCCGGAATACCGAAGGTGGCGCACCGTCACGATTCTCTGCGCGAAGGAAAGATCGACGGCAAGCTGCTATCGGCCAAAGAGCAAAGACCTTGAATGCGGGTCCTGCTTTGCACGAAATAATCCGTCCAAGGCACGCGAGCGCTCGAGATCCCATGGGTACCAACTACCACGCGCGGCGACGATAGCCAGCGCCATCACGGCGGACAACTCGGCCCAACGAGAAATGTGACGTCGTTACGCTTTTTAGGGACGATGCTTTTTTGGCCGTGATGCGGTCGTTGTTTGTAACAATTCCAGTTGTCTATCGAGACAGCTGAAACGGTTACTCGCCTGTTGGGCTTCCATCAACGGCTCCTTGTACAAACCGTGCGAACGCAACTTAGCCAAGATGGGCCTGTTTGCCATGGACGTTCGGCTTCTTGCTCCGGACGTCGCCACCTTGCTCGATGTCCCTGAGCTTGCGATGCTGCCCAGGTCAGCGTTGGACACTTCCGTAGGCGGAGGGAACATGGCAGCAACCTATCGTGTCACCGTGTCCTGCGCAGGTATTTCCCCGGAGGAAGCTGCTGCCGGCATTCCTGCAATTCTTGAAGAGGACAAAGGGGTCAGAGCACTTTTCTAGTCCTGCCTCGTGGCCGAACTCTCGCTACGCGAACTGGATCTTCCTCAGCGAGCTTATAGAGAGAGTGCGCTGACCCCTTTGTTGAGCTTCGGAAAGGGAGTGTCCGACTCCCACTCAAAGCGGGCTTGGGTGCGCTGATTTGACCGGGATCCATTGTTACAATTTCTATATATAAACAGGGGGGGCTTGTATGCGAATAGGGAAGGCGACAGTGCTTTGCGCGTGCCTGGGATTGACAGCGTTTGCTGGCCACGCAGGCGATCTGCGCAAGCAAGTAGTGGCGAGTACTCTGGTGACCGGCTCGGTGAAGATCAGTCCCGAGGGCAAGGTGGATAGCTACACCATTGACCAGGCAGCGAAGCTTCCGCCGTTCGTTCGTGACTTGCTGGACAAAAACATCCCCACTTGGACATTTGAAAGGGCCATGACCTTGCCGGTGGATATCACCGAGCGAATGACCATCCGACTTCTGGCCAAGGCCGTCGACGATAAGCACGACACGATAAGCATTGTTTCGGCCTCGTTTGACGATGACTTCAAATCCGTCGACGAAACCGTGAAGCCGGATAAACAAGTGCAACCGCTATATCCCGGGACATCGCTCAGCGCAGGGGTAAGCGGCACGGTCTATACGTTGATCCTGGTTGGAAAGGACGGCCATTCCGAGAAGGCCATTGCTGAGCAGGTGAATCTGCGCACGGCAGTACCCGCCGAGGCTCAGGAGCGCTTTCGAAAGGACCTTGGCTATGCCGCCACCAAGGCTTTGAAGTCCTGGACATGGCACGTGCCGACATCAGGCAAGTTCGTCAACCGATCCGGTTGGTGGGTTCGGGTTCCCGTCGCTTTCATCGGGCGCGTCTATGGCACCCCGGAGCCTAAGCAGCCCGGCCCGGGCGATTGGGACGTCTACATCCCGGGGCCGCGCGCTGCAGTGACTTTTGGCGAAGCTGAGCCCGATGCGCATGCCCAGGCATCGGATGCCATGGCTGACGGTACCGTTCACCTTACCGACTCATCGGTAAAGCTGACTACGCCTTTGGGTGGCAGTTAGGAGGCGGCTGTTGGCAGGGCTGGGGGTATATGCGCTCGCGGCAGTCCGAGAGGGCTGATGATGCCGCGGTCTGCTTGTGACCCAGAGTGGACATGCCGGTCAGGGTCATGGAAATCGTCGACAGGGGGACTTATGACGAGCTACCAGCGGATTGCCACGCTAGTTCTTCGGCTCTTAGGAACCGTCTGGACTGCGTTCTTTGCCTTTGGCTGGAGCCTGTACTTCATCGAGATGGCGCTTGGCGTTGAAGTTCAGCGCTACCCAACGCATACAATCTTTGGTAACGCTGCTTACGTAGCTCTTGGGCTGCTGGTGATTGTCATATCGAAGCCCCTGGGACGTTTAGTCGCCCTCGGGCTGGAGTAGAGGCGAAAGGTTCGCTTTCGACCCAAAGCGGACTTGGACGCGCTAATTTGACCGGCATACATTGTTAGGATTTCTACATACTCGGATGGGCTGTGGGGAGCTCGGTCAATGAGGTGTCTAGCGTTTCTGTTGTTCGCGTTCATTTCCTTTGATGCTGCGAGCAAGCCTTCCAGCTTCTTTCCGGAAGATCTCAAACCCGCTGCGCGCGAATACGCGCGTGCCGCTTGGCTTGCACCGTTAACGTCGACCGCCGACTTTGAGCTCCGCGTCTGGACCCGCGACTACATGTCCGGCGCGGTCACTGGATTTATTGTGTCTAACCGCACGCAGCGCTCATTCGAAAGCGAGTCGTCCCATGATCAAGGAAGGTTGCTCGTCAAAGCGGCCAATCTAGGAGCCGAGAAACCGGCGCTCGATCTGGTTCGACTGAGAAAGCTCATTGAGGTCTTGAAGGCTTACAACGGAAAAGCTGTGTCGTGCGGTGTTATGGATGGCGAATCGGATCTGGTGGACGCGGTTGTGCAAGGCCAGATTGTTACAATCAAAGTCGACAACCCAAGATTTTGTTCCGACAAGGCGTCTAAGACTGTGGCACTTCTTCTCGATGCACTTCGGCACTGAAATAGGGCAAAAGGTCAGTCTCCATGTGGCAACCCATGCGGTGTCCCCAGCGCCGACTGCCTACTGGTTATCGAGGTTTTGGGGGTTAATGATCCCAGTCCTATGCGAGACTGAACTGTCCGCTTTCGACTGCGACTTCAGCCGGTCGACGCAACACATTGCTGGAATCGTTCGGCCGGCGTGTCGAAATCCAAAGTAGACGGTGCGAGGATCTTCGAGGCGGAAATGGCCTATAGGGAAGGGGAAATGAGAGGGTCAACAGCTTCGGCTAGATGGATAGGGCAGTGGCTAGTGGGCTGGATGTCCATTGGCCCGTTCGCGATCGGATTCGATCTGGCCTTCCACATTTTCAGCTCGACGCCAGTCATACAGCGCATGAGAGGCGAGGCGCCCATTGCGCACGTTGGTTGGGTGGCATGTGGGTTCTTGGGCATTGCCACAATCATTTGCCTTAAGCGGCGCCCGCTTGTTGGTTTCTTTCTGTCGTTGGCCATGGCTATCTTGTACGTGATTTCGGGTTTGGCCCTATGGCATCAGCTGACGTTCTATTCGTTTCTCGCAGGGACTCTTCCTTTCATCGCTGGCTACGTCGCATTTGGGCCGCCTGAGGAACGTGCGGAGGGCAGTTGATGTTGTTGCATGCTCCGTTTTCGACCCGCGGCGGATAGTCGCCAAGGAGGCAACATGGTGGGTTTTGTGCTCGTTATCATCGGCGCCTCCGTTGTCGGCGGACTGCTCTTGCACATATCGCACAAGAGCATGGAGCTCTATCGTGGGCGGAAATGTATGGGGAAGCTTTGGCGCAGGGAGTTCCCCGGCTCGCCGAAAGAAGACATCCGGCAGTTCCTTTGGTTGTTCGCCGCCGCGTTTGCCATTCCTCGGCGGCAGGCTCTCCTGCTTCGCCCGGATGACGAGTTATTGGCCATTTATCGGGCTCGCTATCCCGTGAGCGACTGGCCCGACGCGCTAGAGTTTGAGGTTCTCGCGAACGACCTGGATAGAGTCCATCACCTGTCGTTAGAGGAGATCTGGCACGACCGGCTCTCCATGGGTGAGCTTTTTGCGATCCTGGGTAAACAAGGGCGAAAGCGAGCCAAGTAGAAGGTCTGCTTTCGACCCGGAGCGGACGCTCTTGTTGCCGGCTCTGAAGCCATAATACCGGGCCGAATGACTCGCTTGCCAAACTTTCTGAGGGGAGAGAGCGACGATGAAGTGGACACCGCTCAATAGGGGGCTAGCTGTATTCGTGTTCTTCTTCTTTTCGTTTGCCGTCGTTATCAACGCTACGCCGAACAATTGGATAAATCTTTACAGACTTAGCGAGCAGGGTGTTCCCGTTCGCGCAACTGTCACGGCAATCCACCCGGAAAATCATCGTGCTTGCGACTTTTCGTACGAAGTTGGTGACCGCGTATACAGTCACTCGGAATCGTGCCATTTGGAGATTGGTGAAGAATCCGTGCTGAGCTACTTACCACGCAGGCCATCGGTCGCAATTGGTGGGTCGGCGAACGACGAGCTAAAAGCGGCGGTTCTTGTCCCCCTTGGCATGTCCCTGGCATTTGCGATTTTTGCTGCCCTGGGTACGTGGTTGATGGGGCGGCGTCGGGCGAGACACGCTTGATGAAGTGCCCGCTTCCGACCCAAAGCGGGCAGTATTTACTAGGGACGATACGCCTGTGCCAATGAAGGGCTTTGCATGAATTCAGCTAGCTATTCACTTCTCTTCTCGCTGGCCGCACTCGCAGCAACGCCCTGCCTGGCGGATGTGGATGGCTGCTCGGACATGGCAAAGGCTGCTTCTGATGCGGCACTGCCGGCCATAAAGAAGGCGTTCGCCATCTGGAGAGCAATTCGATGCAGCGTGTATTAGGTGCCAACACGGCAGTCGCCCTGGCTTTGCTCTCCTGGGTATTTCTGTTCTTCGCGTTGACCTCTCTTCTAGGAGATCCGAAGCCCGGACTGGCGGCTGAGGTTGTAGCCCTCAAGCTAAGGGGCTTCTGGGCGCTCTCGGGAATAGGCCTGGGTCTGATCTTGTGGTCGGGATGGCTCGCCGCACGGGTCTTTTCAACGGCGAAATGGCGCGCGATGTTGGCGATCTTGTTCTGCATCATGGGTGCTGCGTTTGTCGCTTACACCCTGTTTTGAAGCCGTCGTTAATGTCCGCTTTCGACCGATGGTGTTGAAAAAGTCGTCATTTCGCCAGTGGCTCGTCGGTCCGATGATGAGTTGGTCGGTTCCCAAGTGAAGAATCGACAGGCAAACGCTCTGGCTCTGTCATGCGGGGACCACATCGATCCCTTTGGTC